>CAIYPP010000104.1 GCA_903928115.1 uncultured Planctomycetota bacterium | reverse complement strand
CACCGGCGTCTCGCCCTCTTCCGGCCCCCGCGAAGGCGGCACGCAAGTCGTCGCGCAGACGAGCGGCTTCGACGCCACGATCCCCGCGCAGGTACAGCTCGGCGGGACGACCTTGGTCGGCACCGTGACGGGCTCTGGCTCCTCGCAGACCGTGAGCTTCCGCACCACGCTCGCCACGCCCGGCCTCACCGACGTGACGATCTCGCAGGGCGTGCTCACTTCCACCCTCACCGGCGCCTTCACCTTCAACGCGCCGATCGTCTCGAACTACTGCCAGTCGAAGCTGACGAGCGCCAGCACGCTCCCCGTCATCGGCTTCACTGGCTCCCCGAGCACCTCGACCGGCGACTTCGCCATCACGCTCTCGAACGCGCTGCCCAACAAGAACTGCCTCTACTTCTCCAACTTCACGCCGAGCAACCTGTCCTTCAACGGCGGCAAGCTCTGCGTCTCCTCCTCGGGCATCCTGCGCGGCCCGACCTCCTCGACCGACGCCAACTCCTTCGCCTCGGTCGCCTTCCCCGTCACGCCCGCCACCATCGGCACCAACCGCTACTTCCAATGGTGGTTCCGCGACCCCGCCGACCCCTTCACCGTCGGCCTCTCCGGCGGCCTCCGCGTGCTGGGCTTCTATCCCTGACCGACGGCCGCTGAGATCCGAGCTCGAGCTCCGCATGGCGGGGCTCGGGCTCGCGGTGCTTCAGTCGAGCTGGCGCAGGCGGGTGGCTTCGTGTTCGGCGAAGCGGTCGGTCATGCCGGCGAGGTAGTCGCAGACGGCGCGGGGGAGGGTGACCTTGTCGGCCCACTGGCGGTACCAGGGGGCCATCTCTTGGGGGCGGGCGAGGTAGGCGTGGAAGAGCTCGCGCAGGGTGGTGGCGGCGTGGCGGGTGAGCTCTTGGAGGTGGGGGTGCTTGTAGAAGCGCTTGTCGAGGAAGCGCTCGAGCTCGGCGACCTCCTTCTTCAGCTCCTTGGAGTGGCCGATCAGCATCGTGCGGTGCGCGCGGGCGTCGTCGGCGCAGGTGAGCTTGGCGGCGGCGAGGCGCTCGGCCGAGGCGTGGATCAGGTCGTTGATGCAGATCTTGAGCATCTCGTTGGCGACGCGCTTCACGCGCAGGCGCTGGTCGGCGGAGGCGTCGAGGAAGCCGGGGTGGCGTAGGTCGACCTGCTCGCGGGCGCCGCGCCACAGGGCGCTCGCTTCGCGGAGCTCTTCCTCGCGGAAGATCCCGGCGGCGAGCCCGTCCTCGACGTCGTGCATGTCGTAGGCCGTGGAGTCGGCGAGGTCGACGACCTGCGCTTCGAGGTAGGCCTTCTGCGGGCGCGGGCGGAACTCGTCGGGCCAGTCCTCGTCCTTCTCGTGCTTGAGCAGCGACTCGCGCAGCTCGCGCGTCAGGTTGAGGCCGGGATACTCGGGGCTGCGGCGCTCGAGCAGGTCGACGACGCGCAGCACTTGGAAGTTGTGGCGGAAGCCGCCGTGCGACTTCATCAGCTCGTCGAGCGCCCACTCGCCGCGGTGGCCGAAGGGCGGGTGGCCGATGTCGTGGCAGAGCGCGAGACCTTCGCAAAAGGGCTCGTTCAAGCGCAGCGCACGGCCGATCGAGCGCGCGACCTGCGCGACTTCGAGCGAGTGGGTGAGGCGCGTGCGGTAGTGATCGCCTTCGCGGTTGACGAAGACCTGCGTCTTGTACATCAGCCGTCGGAAGCCGGTGCAGTGGATGATGCGGTCGCGGTCGCGCTCCCAGACCGTGCGCAGGTCGTCCTCTTCCTCCGGGTACTTGCGGCCCTTCGAGCCGGCGGACTTCAGCGCCCACGGCGCGAGCTCGCGGTCCTCGCGTGCTTCTTTGGCGTGGCGGTCGAGCAGTTCGAGCATGACGGAAGTGGGGGAGCGGGGTGGCGGGCGAGGGCGTTCGTCGGCGGTAGGGAGAAGTGCCGCGCGGGAGCTTAGGATGCGCGAGCGTGTCCCCCCACTCCAGCACGATTCGAGGCCTCGTCGCGGCCCTCGGCGCGTTCGCGCTCGCCGCGGCATGCTCGGCCGAGCCTGCGCCGCCCGCGTCCAGCGCTGTGCGGAGCGCCGCCGGTCGCCCGCGCCCCGTGATCGACGACCCCAGCCGCTTCGGAGGCACGATCGAGCTCGGCGGCGAGCTCGCACGCGTCGAGCGCGGGTCGGTGCTCGTCATGCTGCGCGCGGTCGGGCAGACGGCGCCGCTGTGGGCGTACTTCGTCGATCTGCGCGACCCTGCGGCCGAGCGCAACGGACTCGTGCGGCGCGACGACGGCTCGCGTGCGCTCCACTTCACGCTCGACCGCGACACGACCTTGATCGGCGCGCCGCTGCCGTACGACACCGCGTTCGAGCTCGCGGCGCTCTACGACCCTGACGGCGACATCGACAGCAAGGAAGGTCAGGTTCGAGCGAGCGCGCCGGCGCGTCGCGGGGACCTCGCCATTCGCATGGAGCTCGGCACGCCGTGAGCGCCGCTTGGTTTGAGGAAGCGTTCCGCGCCGATTATCGCGCGGTGTACCCGCATCGCGACCTCGAGGCCGCGCGGCCGGAGGCGCGCTGGCTCGTCGCGCACGGTGTGCGCGGGCGGACGCTGGATCTCTGCTGCGGCTTCGCACGACACACGCTGCTTCTGCGCGAGCAGGGCGTCGACGTGTTCGGCCTCGATTTGTCGGAGGATCTGCTCGCCGCGGCGCGAACGCTGCCGGACGCGGAGCGCCTGCTCGCCGGACGTCTCGTGCGTGGCGATGCGCGCGAGCTGCCGTTTGCGAGCGCGAGCTTCGCGTCGCTCGTCAACCTGTTCTCGTCGTTTGGCTACTTCGGCGAGCTCGGCGACGAGCGCGTGCTCGCCGAGATCGGTCGCGTGCTGCGGCCGGGCGGGCTCGCGTTGCTCGATCTGATGAACCCCGCGTTCGTGCGCGCGAACTTGCGCGACGAGACGCGCCGCGAAGGCGAGGACTTCCTCCTGCGCGAGCGGCGCGCGCTCGTCGACGGCGGTCGGCGCGTCGTGAAGGACGTCGAGCTCGTGCGGCACGGCGAGTCGCGTCGCTGGCGCGAGGACGTGCGGCTCTACGAGCTCGCGGAGCTGCGCACGAAGCTCGCCGCGCACGGCCTCGGCGTGCGCGAAGTCCACGGGGGCTTCGCCGAAGAGCCTGCGGGCGACAGCGCGCCGCGGCTCTTGCTCGTCGTCACGCGCGATTGAGCGCGTCAGCGCGGCGCGATGCCACGCTCGGCGAGCCAGCGCTGCACTTCGCGCGCGACGACCGCGTTGCCTTCGCGCGAGAGGTGCATGCCTTGGTAGAGCGGATCGACGCGGCGCGGGTCGGAGTCGGCGGCGGCGCCGAGCGCCACGGAGAGGTCGATGCACGGGATGCCGCGCGCGGTGAGCGCCTCGACGAGCGGTGCGCGCCAGTAGGCGTCGCCGCGCGCGAGCCAGCCGGTGAGGTCGGGCTTGGAGGGCCAAATGAGCACGGGCGCGGCGCGTGCGCCGCTCGCGAGCGCTTCGCGGTGGAACGACTCGAGAATCGCGAGCGTGAGCTGGCGTGGCTCGCCCTCCGCATCGAGCCAGAGTGTGCGGTGGTTGCGGCGGCCGCTCTCCGCTGCGAGCACGCCGAGACGCACGATGCTGGAGCGCCACAACCATGCGGGGAGCGCCGGGTCGGCCCAGTATTCGTGCTCGCGAAGTCGCTCGCCGATGCTGTGGTCGAGGATCGCGTCGAAGAGCTCGCTCTCGCGCTCGAAGCCGAGCGGCACCACCTGCAGCGTGTTGTCGACGAGCCGCAGGCGCGGCTTCGCGGAGGGCGTGCCCGCGAGCGTGGCGAAGCACGGTCGATAGCGGTTCACGTGGCGGCCGATGTTCTCGAGCATCAGTCCGATGCACACGACGTCCGCGTCGAGCGGCGGGCCGACGCGGCGGAAGAGCAGCAGCGCCTGATCCGCGCCGTAGCCGTTGATGCCGAAGTTGATGGCCTCGAACGACGGTTCGAGCATCTCGAGCTGCGCCTGCCAGCTCGCGTCCCACTCGACCTCGGCGCAGTAGGTGAACGAATCGCCGAAGCTCGTGATGCGCAGCGTTCCCGGCGCGGGCTGCGGCGGGTAGTCGCGCGAGCCGCGGGCGCCGATCGAGTTGAAGGCGCGGCGCTGCTCGCCCGCCGGAACGGGCAAGTTGCGCCAGCCGAGCTCGGAATCGAATGGCGTTGCGATGCCTTCGCCCTTGCGGCGCAGTTCCTCGCTCCAAAACCGTACGTCCGCCCACTGCTTCGGCGACAGCGTGGTCGCATGGGGCGGTAGCGCGCGCCCGAAGAGCTCGCCCTCGGCTAAGAGCCACGGCCCGACCGCGAAGTCGAGCGCGAGCAGCGCCGCTAGGCCGAGCCCGAAGGCGCGAAGCACCCTTCGAGCGCGAGGAATCGGCGGGGGCGGGACCATGGGGAAATGCTGGCGGATCCGGCCCGTCGCCGCCATGGGAACTCGGGCGGGGGGCGCGTGGCTATACTCTCCGCCCTTCAAGTCTGTCCCACACCCCTGGAGTTGCCATGCGCGAGAACATTGTCTTCAGCGAACAGGCCAAGGAACTGGCGGCCAAGGCACGCGAGATCGCGGAGAAGCACGTCCGCCCCAACGCGGCCAAGTACGACAAGCTGCAGCAGTACAACTACGACGCGGCGCGCGCGGTCGCGGACGCGGGGCTCTTCAAGACCTTCATCCCCAAGCAGTACGGCGGCCACGGCGCGGGCATCCTCGCGCTGGCGATGGTGACGGAAGAGCTCGCCAAGGCGGACTCGGGCTTCGGTGTGGCCTTCGCGGTGAACGCGCTCGGCTCGTTCCCGATCATCTTGGGTGGCACCGA
Organism: uncultured Planctomycetota bacterium; assembly: GCA_903928115.1. GTDB lineage: Bacteria > Planctomycetota > UBA1135 > UBA1135 > F1-120-MAGs118. The sequence goes on along the minus strand of CAIYPP010000104.1, from coordinate 5,263 downwards.
AGAGCAGAAGCAGAAGTGGCTGCCGCAGATCGCGCGCGGCGAGAAGTTCGTCGCGTTCTGCCTGAGCGAGAAGTTCGCGGGCTCCGACGCGAGCGGACTCGCGGTGACGGCGGTCGAAGACGGCGACCACTACGTGATCCGCGGGGAGAAGAAGTGGACCACCAACGGCGGCGTCGCCGACATTTACTCGGTGTTCTGCGTGACGGATCCGACTTCCAAGTCGCGCCGCATCAGCGCGATCGTGGTCGAGAAGGGCACCCCCGGCTTCTCGGTGAAGAAGGTCGAGGACAAGATGGGCATCCGCACGGTGCCCGTGGTCGAGACGCACTTCGACAACGTGCGCGTTCCGAAGTTCAACCTGATCGGCGGGCGCCCGGGCATGGGCTTCACCCACGCGATGCAGACGCTGGACTGCGCGCGTCCGGGCGTCGCGGCGCAGGCCGTCGGCGCGGCTCAGGGCGCGCTCGACCTCGCGCTGGTCTACGCCAGCCGTCGGCGCCAGTTCGACGCGCCGATCTCGAGCTTCCAGATGGTCCAGAAGATGCTCGCGGACATGGCGATGAAGACCGAGGCCGCGCGCTGGCTGGTCTACGCCACGGCGGCAGCCGTCGACGCGGGCCGCAAGGACACGACCAAGATGGCGGCGATGTCCAAGTGCTTCGCCACGGACACCGCCATGGAGGTCGCCACCGACGCGGTGCAGATCTTCGGCGGCTACGGCTTCATGGAGGACTACCCGATCGCCAAGTGCTTCCGCGACGCCAAGATCCTCCAGATCTACGAGGGCACCAATCAGGTCCAGCGCATGGTCATCGCGCGCAACCTCGTGAAGGAAGTGAACGACCTCGCTCACCTCGTGCCGTACATCCCCGGCGAGGTCCAGCAGACCTACGACAACGGCGGGACGATCACCGCCGAGACCCAGCAGGGCATCCCCGCCAAGGTCTGAGCGCCTGCCGCGGCCCGTGCCGCGCGTCCCGAGGGCAAACCGCCCCGTCGGCTCCAGCGAGTCGGCGGGGCGGCTCTCTTTCCGTAGGCGAAAACGCGCGCCAACGGAAATGTTTCACAGTAGAAAAGTGGCCATTTTGGCACCACAAGGACCCTTTTGGCATGAAAACGGCTTTCACCCTTGCCGTGGACGTTTTATGGCGCCTGTGGACGATTCGCCGTTTCTGACGTAAGTGCCTTTCGAATAGAGCACTAAATGGATTCCTGCGCCTCGCGCGGATCCGAAGCGAAGGTTGGCCCGAAACGTGCATAGGACGTTTCTCCGGCCACCGAAAGGTGTCTGGGGTGACTAACGTGAACGTGAGGCTGTGCGTAGGCGTTCTTGTGGGGACGGCCCCGCCCTCTCTAGGGGGTGGGGAGGCCCGACAAGGCTGAACACGAAGGCAACCAACGTTTGCGCCCTTGTCACGAACGCTTGAAGACGCCCTCCCGGCTTCGACAGGTGCCTCCCGGCCCTGCGAAGCCCGTCCTGAGCAGAAAGGCAGAGGAGCCATGACCAAGATCCTGACCCACGCCCAACTCGACGCGAAGCTCGACCGCCTGGCGGACAAGGCCCTCGTGGCCTACGCCGAGCAGGCGCCCGACACCTTCGCCAAGGACGCTCGGCAGCTCGCGGCGGTGCTCGACCGCCGCGGCACCGCGCTGGAGGTCTCCGACCCCCAGAGCTGGCGCACGCCGTTGAAGCCGGGCAGCGCCAGCCAGCGCCTGCCGCTGCGCCAACAGTTCCGCGCCGAGGTCGATTCGATCGTGCCTCTCGACCGCGACGCCGAGCAGCGCCTCGCGCGCCGCATCGAGTTCGCGCGGATCCGGCTGGAGAAGGCGCTGGAGGAGACTGGCGTGTCCCCCGAGCGCCTGCCCAAGCGGGTTGGCGGCGTGAGCCTCGGCTCGCCGGACGCGATGGGAAGCTGCTCGCTGCCCGCTCGCGTCTGCCGACGCTGGTTCGAGCTGCACGCGCTGCGCACCGAGATGGTCGAGCGCAACCTGTGGCTCGTCGGCGTCAACGTCGAGCGCTACTCGCACACCTCGGCCAGTCAGGCCGACCTGATCCAAGAGGGCTCGGCCGCGCTCTTCCGCGCGGTCGACGGCTTCGACTGGCGCCGCGGCCTCCTCTTCCGCACCTATGCGGTCCACTGGCTGAATCAGGCGTTCCGCAGCTACCTGTACAACTTCTCGAACACCGTGCGCGTGCCGGTCTACCTGCAGAAGGCGCTCAAGCACGTCAACGACGCCAAGGCGTCGCTCGGCGACCAGAACGCCGGCTCGGCCGCGATCGCGGACCAAGCGGGCATGAACGAGCACTTGGTCGAGTCGGCGATGGGCGCGGTGCGCTCGATCCGCTCGCTCGATGCAGGCTTCGAGGACGAGGAGGGCGGTCGCCTGCGCGACTTCCTCCCCGCTCCGCAGGCGGAGGAAGGCCCCTACAGCCCCGCGCTGGAGGAGCACACCTTGGCCGGCAGCATCGAAGACGCCCTCGCGGGCCTCTCCGAGCGCGAGCGTCTGGTCATCGAGCGCCGCTTCGGCATCAACCAGCCGCGCGAGCACACGCTCGCCGAGGTCGCCGACGAGCTCGGCGTCAGCTTGGAGCGCGTGCGCCAAATCCAGGTTCGCGCGCTCGGCAAGCTGCGCACCCCGAACCTGCGCAAGGTCGTCGACCCGTTCCTGAACTAGGCGGGTCGGAGCCTCTGGCCGTACTTCCGAGCCCCCGCTCCCCCTCTCGGTGGAGCGGGGGTTCGGCTTCTTGGGGCCCGGCTTCTTGAGGGCGGGCGCGGGGCTGGCGGGTGTAAGTCGCAGATGGGAAGTCGTTTAGGGCGATCTGTTCCTCTGCGGCGGGTGCCGAATTCGGGAAGTTCGGGAACGGCCGTCTGGGAACGGCGCTCTGCTCCCTTTCCTGCGCGTGTCAACACGTCGGGACGAACTCCGCCCAGCGTGCGGGCGGGGTTTGCTCAGGACCCCGTCGCGCATGGCTCCCCCCCTCATGAACTCCACCTCTCTGGTTCGCTCCGCCGCCATCCTCGCGGCCGCTTCCGCCCTGCTCGCGACCGCGTCCGCGCAGAGCCTCTCGATCACCCACGGCTCCGTGGTTGCCACCAACGGCGACGTCGCCCCCGGCCTCGGCGGCGAGGTGTTCGGCGGTTCGGGCACCTTCGACTCGGGCGTGCTCGCGGACAACGGCACCGTCCTCTTCCGCGGGCGCCTTGTCGGCGGCACGGCCAGCGCGACGAACGACCGCGCCTACTTCTACGGCACCAGCCGGTCCAACCTGCAGCTGGCGCTGCGCGCGGGCAGCCCCGAGCCGACCGGGACCATTCCGGGCGCGACCCTGAACACCGCGACCCTGCCCGGCCTCTCGAGCGGCTTCCGCCTGAGCTCCGACGGCCGAATGCTGTTCGGCGTCACGATGAGCGGCGGCGGGCTGGTGAGCGCCAACGACACGGCGCTCGTCCTCGGCACCCCGGGCAACTTCCAGTTCCTCGTGCGCGAGGGGGATCAGGCGCCGGGAACCGTGGGGGCCACCATCACGACGAGCTTCGGCTCGATGTCGTCCCAGCAGTCCGGCATCAATGCGCTCGGCCAGAGCTGGTTCCTCGCCACCCTCGCTGGCGGGGACGTCTCGGGCACGACCAACAACTCGGCGATGTACCTCGGCACGCCCGGCAACCTCAGCCTCGTGGTGCGCAAGGGTGCGAGCGGTCCGAACGGAGAGGTGATCAGCGGCCTGTACTCGGGCTTCATCGGCCAGATCAACGCCTCGGGTCAGTTCTACTTCGACGTCACGTACCAGACGGGCACCGGCAGCCCGGCGGCGTCGGCCACCAACGACCGCGCGATCTGGATCCACACGCCCGGTCAAGGCTCGGTCGAGCTCGCCCGCGAGGGAGACGTCTGCACGGACTACCCCAACTGCGTGTACCTGAACGGCACCGGCTCCTCGGCGCCGTTCTCGTTCGCTTCGAGCAACTTCCTCAACTCGGGCAAGGCCCTCTCTGCGACGAACCTCTCCGGCGCGGGCGTGACGAGCACGGACAACGACACGGCGTTGGTGCTGTTCAGCGCCACGACGGACAAGGTGTTCGTGCGCGAGGGCGATGCTGCACCGGGACTCGCGGGCCTGACGCTCGGCGTGTTCAACAACAGCAACTGCCTGATCAACAACTCCGAGACGATTTGCTTCACCTCGGTTCTGGTCGGCAACGTGACGACCGCGGATGACTCGGCGATGTTCACGGGCACCCCGGGCAACTACCGGATGGTCATGCGCGAAGGCGATACGGCCCCCGGAACCACGTGGCAGTTCGGCTCGCCCCTCGGCCAGTCGACGCTGATGAACGGCGCGGGTCAGATTCTGTTCGTCAACTCGATGACGGGCACGGGTGCGCCGACGAGCACGACTTGGCTCTACGACCCGGCCACCGGCCTGAAGCTCTTCTCGGCCGCGGGCGAGTCGCTCGAGGTGCAGCCCGGCGTCTTCAAGCCGGTCTCGAGCCAGGGTGGCATCCAGTTCAACAACTGCGACGGTCGCCCGCTCAGCTTCACCGACAGCGGCAAGATCGCGACGCGCATCAACTTCGCCGACGCCACGTCCGCGATCGTGATCGTCGACTACCCGCCGACCGCTCTGCCGCAGTCCTACTGCACGGCCGGCACGACGACCAACGGCTGCGTTGCGTCCATCACGGCCAACGCAAACCCGAAGATCGACCACAGCAACGCGGTCACGATCTCGGTCTCGGGCGCCGAAGGCCAAAAGGCGGGACTCATCTACTACGGCCTCAGCCGTCATCAGGCGTCGTGGTGCTCGAGCGGCGGGACGAGCTTCCTGTGCGTGAAGTCGCCGACTCAGCGCACTGCGGTTCAGGACACTGCGGGCACCACGAACGGCTGCGACGGTGCGATGACGCTCGACTGGAGCGCGTACCAGCTCGCCGGCAGCGGCCTGATCGGCGCTCCGTTCTCGGCGGGGAACAAGGTGGATTTGCAGGCGTGGTTCCGCGACCCGACGGCGTGCCGGACCACCAACCTGTCGAATGCTGTGGAGTTGACCTACCAGCCGTGAGTTAAGGCCGGTCGCGGAACCACCTTCAGCCAGCGGGCTCGCTTCGCTCGCCCTCGGGGGCATCCTTCTCGGGAGACGCCAAGGCGTCTCCCGAGCTTTTCTGGCCGCAGGAGAAACAAGGCAGCGGCCAGAAAAGACAGGCTTACCTTCCGCGACCCCACGGCGTGCCGGACCACCAACCTCTCGAACGCTGTGGAGTTG
>CAIYPP010000103.1 GCA_903928115.1 uncultured Planctomycetota bacterium | reverse complement strand
GCAGGGCTTTCACGCGGTAGACGCCGGTGGTCTTGTCCGTCTCGGCGTCCACGGTGAAGCGGAGCACTTCGACTTGGCCGAGGTGGTTCCACTTGCCGTCCACCGTCTCGACCAAGTACGCGCGCGTCGGCGCGAGGTGGAAGATGCGCGCGCCGTCGAGCTCGAAGGTGAACTCGCCGCCGACGCAGAGCGTCTTCGGCATTCGCTCGCGCGGCAGCTTGATCGTGTCATTGAACTTGAAGTGAGTGCCCATGTGCGTCGAAGTCTCCTCGAAGTCGCCAAGGAGAGCACGAATAGCGCGGCTGAAGCCTTGTGGCCACGTCGGAGCCGTAGCTGCGGCGCAAGTCACGCTCCGCCGTGCGGCTCGACGACGCCGGCTTCGTGGATCGCCACCGGTCACGCCTCAAGTAGCATGTCGCTCCGCCGTGCTGAGCCAACGCCCCACACTCGACTTCACGAGGTCTCTGCGCCTCGCTCTGGCGACCACGGCGCTCGTGGGCTCACTCGGGACGCTTCGGGCCGATCCACGGCACTCACACTCCGCAGCGATGAACTTGGACTCGTCGCGCCTCGCCGCCGAAAAGCCGCAGGCGAAGAATGAGGAGAAGCCCAGCCCTGCGAGCAAGCTCGACGCGTGGCTCACGCCGCAGGTGGCTCCGCTCTTCGACGTCGCGGGAGCGCCGGGCAAGGGGACGTGCGTGGTGATCGGCGTCGCGGCTCCGAAGCTGCGCCATGTCTTCGGCTACGGCGTGACCCAAGTCGGCGGAGCGAAGCCGGATGGCACCACGATCTTCGAACTCGGCTCTGTGACCAAGGTCTACACCGGCGTCCTGCTCGGGCTCGCGCTCGCCAGCGGCGACCTCGCGCTCGACGCGACGATCGATGCGTACTTTCCGAAGGGTGCGCCGAAGAAGGATGGCAAGTCGATCACGCTGCTCGATCTCGCGACGCACCACTCCGGCCTGCCGGACTACGACCCGGGATATTCCTCGGGCGTCCCGCAGGCTCCCGGCGCGAACTACTCGGAGCAGGACCTGTTCACCTGCATGGCGGGCGGCTGTCCGCTGGAGTTCGCGCCCGGAGCGAGAGCTCAGTACTCCAACCTCGGCTCGGGCGTACTCGGCTACATCCTCTGCAAGAAGGCGAGCGCCGCGAGCTTCGAGTCCCTCGTCTCTCAGAAGATCCTGACGCCGCTCGAGCTCTCCGACACGCGCATCGCGCTGTCTGATGCCCTGCAACCCCGCTGCGCGCTGGGCTATGCGAATGGACGGCCCGCTCCGTCGATCCGAATCGGGGAGCCCCTCGCGGGCAGCGGCGCCCTGCGCGCGACAGCGCTCGACGTGCTGAGCTTCCTCGAATCTTCGTTCCAAGCGAGCTCGCCCGAATTGAAGGCAGCATGGCAGCAGGTGCTCGAACCGCGCCGCCCGATGGGAATCGCCAACGCACAACTCGGCCTTCAAGTAGCGGTCGAGCAGCTCGACGGCGTCACCGTGTACTCCAAGAGCGGCGGGACACCCGGCTTCTCGAGCTACGTCGTCTTCTCGACCTCACCGCCCGCCGCTGTCGTCGTGCTCACCAACGGCAAGGGCCTCAAGCTCAAGCCACTCGCCACGGCCGCACTGTCGAAGCTCGAATCGCTCTAGAGCCCGCGGCTGAAACGGCTCACGCGGAGCCGCACCACAGGAATGGCGAGCAAGGACGTGGGCCTTCCGGCCGCCGACGAGAAGCTCGGCGCCGCCAAGCCCGTTGGGGACGTGGCGGCGCGTTTCGCTCGGGGAGAGCTGTGCGGGCTACTGGCAGACCGTGAAGCGGACCGCGTTGGAGAGGCCCGTGGTCGAGGGGCTCGCGGGGTCGCGCATCCACCACTGGGCGTAGACCGTCTCGCCGGGGTCGAGACCGTAGGTGTTCATCGTGGCCGTCGTGAAGGTGAAGCTGTAGGCGCCCGTGCACGAGTTGCCGGTCGCGCTGCCGCCCGAGTTCTGGTTCACGGTGCGGATCGTCGGCGAGCCGACGCACAGCGTTCCGCCTTGGAAGGGGTTCGCGAGCGCGCTGGCGCCGAAGAAGAGGAGGCCGAACTTTTGGTTGAGCGTGTTCGAGCAGGTCACGCTGAAGTTCCCCGCGCTCTTCGAAGGCTGCACCGAGTTCGTGCCGATCGCGGGCACGCAGCCGAGCGAGTTCACCTTGCCCGCGCAGTACGTGATGACCGTCGCGGCGTTCGCGAAGATCGGTCCGAAGTGCGCCGTCGCGCCCCAGTTGCCGGCGTTGTCGAGCGAGCGCAGGTGGAAATAGCGCGCGGTGCTCGACGAGCCGATGTTCTGCGTGAAGCTCGTGGCACTGCTCAAGATGTTGGCGGCGCCCGAGGGCACGGTCGCAGGGCTCGTATCCCACACACCGCGGTAGCCCGCGATTCCTGCACCGCCCGTGTCGACCGCCGCAATCCAGCTCATCACCACGTTCGTGCCGCAGTTCTGCACGTTGACTTGGTGCGTCGATGAGCTGAGGCCCGTGGCCGCCGCAGGCGCGGTCGTGTCGATGCGGAACGGACCGACGTTGGCGTAGCTCGCGTTCCAGTTGCCAGAGTTGTCCACCGGCCGCAGGTTGAAGTACCAAGAACCCTGCGTGAGGGTCGTCGAGTACGTGAGCACCTGCTCGATGTCCTTGACGGTCGAGGGCGAGCCGGGCGAACCCGTGCTCAAGAACAAGCCGTAACCATCGACGCCCGAGACCCCATCGCCAGGCTGAGTCCACGAGAACGAAATCGTGGTGTCGTTGGTCCAAACGTTCGGAGTGTGGGTCGTCGACTGCAGGCCGGTGGGCAGCGGCGGAGGGGTGTTGTCGACGTAGACCGTGACCGTGTCCGAGACGTCGGCCGCGTTATCCGAGCGAGCGCTGACTTGGAACGTCTTGACCCCCTCGATGGACCAGCGCGTCGTCCAGCGGTGCGTGCGGCTGGAGTTGTGGATCACATTGCCCATCGTGACGTCACGGCCGCCCGTGACATTGGCCATCAAGTCGGCGGTCGAGCCGTCGAGCATGGTGTTGTAGGAAGCCTGCAGAGTGTCGCCAGACGAGGTGGAGTCGAAGTAGACGCTCGAAGCGAAGCTCGCGGGGTTCGAGTAGGTCGCCGCGAACGTCACGTCTTCGAGCGTGTTCACGTAGGTTGCACTCGAAGTGAGGTTGAGCGTCGGCGTCGGAGTCGTATCTCCGTATGTGATGATCACGCACACGCCGCCGCGCGTCGTTTGAAAGGGCTGGATCGCCGACGGGTGCAGCTTGACCTTCCAAGCCGTCGGCGTCGGACTGTTGAGCATGCGCACTTCGGTGTTGTCGATCGACGACTGCTGGGCCGTGTAGTCGCCCGAGCTCGTGTTGCCCGTGAACGGCGATGCGTCGAGGTACATGTCGATGTCATTCACGAGCGCCTGCGATGCACCCGCCGAAGCCGCGGCCTCCTTGTAGTGGTACACCACCGTCAGTCGCGTCGCGCCGGCGTCGACCGTGAAGTCGAGCTCGACTCCGCCGGCGAGCCAGCCCTGATCGAAGCTCCAGAAGTACAGGTCCTGCTGCGACGAGGCCCAGTTCGCCTTGTAGGAATCGAGGCGGCCGACGCCGTAGGAGTTGAGGTGCGAAGCGTCGGTGGTCGGCGAGTCGATTACTTGATCCGCCCACGAGAGCGTGCCCGCCATGAGCACCGCCGACAGCGCGGAGGGGTTGTAGCGCAGGAACGAGTAGTGGTCGCAGAGCTGCGCGGCGATGCTCGACACGAGCGGTGTCGACATGCTCGTGCCGCCCCTGAGGGCGTAGCCCGTGGTCGTGCCGGCTTGAACGGAGAGCAGGCCCTGACCGACCGCCGAGAGGTTGGGCTTCCAGCGTCCGTCGCCGCAGGGACCGCGGCTCGAGCCCGTCCAGATCGTGCCCGGATCCCCCACCGACGCGTCGCGCCACTTGAGCGAGTTGCCGACCGTCAACGCGTTCTTGGCGACCGATTCCTTGCCGAGCGTTCCGGAAGTCGGACCTTCGTTGCTCGCCGACCAGATCCAGAGCTGGTCGTTGTCGAAGGCGTTCGCGTCGATCGTGCGGGACTCCGACTCGCTGCCGATGTACGCGGTGGTGACGACGTTCGTGCTGTACGAGTTGCTGACGACCATCGGCGCCGACGAGATGTTCGTGCCGTCGTCGTAGCTCGAGTTCATCTTCGAGAGGCGCGTCGCAAAGGAAGCGCCGCTGCCGTTGCGGATGACGAAGAAGCGCCGAGACGTCGTGAGCCCCAAGCCCGGTGCACCGCCTTGGTAGCTGTCGTCGACGTCGTTGTTGCCGAGGATCGTGCCTGCGACGTGCGAGCCGTGGCCGTTCGTGTCGTCGAACGGATCGCCCGCGCCGGAGTAGTCCCAGCCGACGACCCACGCATCGAGCGCCGTGTGCGCGGCGTAGTAACCGCTGTCGATGTAGCCAGCTTGACAGTTGCCGCTGGTGCCGCCGTTGTACGAGGCGCGGACGCGGTCCGCGTTCGACATCGGCATGCCCTCGTCGTGGTCGTAGTCGGCCTCCGTCACCGGATCGAGGAACTGCACGAAATCGAGCGCGAGCAGCTCTTCGAGCCGCTCCTTCGGCACGCGCGCGTCGAAGGCGCGGATCGACTCCGTCCACGGTCCGACCTCAATGCCGAGCTGCTCGAGCGCGCGCTGCTGCCAGCCGTTGGCAAAGGTGTCATAGGCATCGTGGGCCGGGTTGCCGCGACGCTTGTTGCCCTCGGGATCGCTCTCCATCGCCGGAGCGACGAGCACGCGCGTCGAAGCCGCGCACAGGTCGCTCTCGAACACGTTGATGTGCAGCGCGAGCTTCTCGCCCGGCTGCGCCTTGCTGAAGAGCGCCGTCGTGTCGGGGTGCAGCTTCTGCCACGGCTGGACGCTGCCGACCCAGCGCACGAAGTCGAGGTCTGCGAGCGCCTGCAGCTGCGCGGGGTCGAAGCTCACCTTCAGCGTGTAGAAGGGGTGGAACTCGATCACCTTCGCGCCGAGCGCTTCGAGCGCGCGCACACGCGGCTCGGTCATGCGCTTTTGGAACATCACGAACGCGTACGTGCGCGCCGCGCCGCGGCCATCCACAGGCAGGTTCGCGACGATGTCACTGAGGCGCGGATCGATGCGCTCCTCCGACGGCGGATAGTGCTTGCCGGCCGCGAAGCCTAGGAAGTACGGATCCCCGCTCGCCTTGGTCTGCAGCGTGTCCCCAGCGTCTCCCGGCGCGTACACCGCGCGCGTGGGGAGCGGGATCGAGTCGTCGAGCGAGACCGGAACGAAGCGCGCCTCGCCGATCACGGCATCGCGTTCGTCCGCGACGCGGGGAAGCTCGAGCGGGGCAGCGGGCGACTGAACGAGCAGCACGGCAGCGAAGAGGAAAGACATCGGAGGGCCTCAAGTCGGGTAGTTGCGCCCGCCGGAGCAAACCTCCCCCAGTCGGGGCAGGGCTTCAGAGGGCTGGGAACGAGAGTCGGCCCCCGTTTCATCCGAGGTCCGATGGCCGCGTTACACGACAAATCCTCTCACAGCGCTGAAATCCCGCAACCCACGGACAGCAGGTCGCGGCGAAGACCGAGCGCCACGCTCCCCAACGACCGCGGGGGCGCGTTCATCACGCGCCCCCGCGGGGAGAATCGAGCTCCGAGCCGAGCTTGCGCCCGGCCGGAGCGGATCACATCGCCGGCTTGATGCCGAGCGAAGCGAAGCCCTTGTCGTCGAAGTTCTTCTTGAACATGTCGCGCAGCTTGGTGGCCGCGGCGTCGTACGCCGCCTTGTCCGTCCACGTGTTGCGCGGGTTCAGGACCTCGGCCGGAACGCCGGGGCAGGACTTCGGCATCTTCAGGTTGAACACGGGGTGCAGCTCGGTCGGCACGTTGTCGAGCTGACCCGCGAGCGCCGCGTTGAGCAGCGCGCGCGTGTGCTGGATCGACATGCGCTTGCCGACGCCGAAGGGACCGCCGCTCCAGCCCGTGTTGAGCAGGATGCAGCGCGCCTTGTGCTTTTGCATCTTCTCGGCGAGCAGCTTGGCGTAGACCGGCGGCTTGTGGCTCATGAACGGCGCGCCGAAGCAGGCCGAGAAGGCCGCCTTCGGCTCGGTGACGCCCATCTCGGTGCCCGCGAGCTTGGCGGTGAAGCCCGAGACGAAGTGGTACATGACCTGCTCCGCGTCGAGGATCGCCACCGGCGGCAGCACGCCGAACGCATCGGCCGTGAGCAGCACGATCGTCTCCGGGTGCGGGCCGCGCGAGCCCGGCATCACGTTGGGGTTGGCGGACAGCGGGTAGCTGAAGCGCGTGTTCTCGGTGATCGACTTGTCGGTCAGGTCGAGCTCCTGCGGGTCGCACTCGGCCATCGTCTTGCCCGGCAGCGGCGGGACGTTCTCGATGATCGTGCCCGGCTTGGAGAGCGCGGCGGCGATCACGGGCTCCGCTTCCTTGCTGAGGTCGATCAGCTTGGCGTAGCAGCCGTCTTCGAGGTTGCAGAGGCCGTTGTCGCTCCAGATCGTCTCGTCGTCGCCGATGAGGCGGCGGTCGGGGTCGGCCGAGAGCGTCGTCTTGCCCGTGCCCGAGAGGCCGAACAGGATCGCACCGTCACCGCGCGGACCGACGTTGGCCGAGCAGTGCATCGAGAGGCGGCCCTGCTTGGGCAGCAGGTAGTTGCCGACCGTGAAGATCGTCTTCTTCACGACGCCGCAGTAGTCCATGCGGCCCGCGACGAGGCAGATCTTGTTCTTGATGTCGATGATGACCGCGCACTCGGCGCGGCAGCCGTCGCGCTCCGGCACGCACACGAAGGACGGCACGTTCAGCATCGTCCAGCGGCGCGCCGCGACGTCCTTCACGCCCGGCAGATCCTTGGGGAACATGTTGTGGGCGAACATCGCGTGCGTCGCGTATTCGCCGACGAAACGGTAGGGCACCGCGAACTCGGGGTCCGCGCCCATGAAGACGTCCTTGACGTACAGGTTCGCCTTCTTGTCGTTGAGGTGCGCGACGACGCGGGCGAGCAGGGCCTCGTACTTGGCCGGGTCGTAGCGCTGGACGTCGTCCTTCCACCAGATCTCGCCCTCGACCTCGGGCCAGCAGACCGCGTAGGTGTCCTTGACGCGGCGACCCGTGCAGTCGGGGTCGGTGTAGTAGACCAGCGGACCCTTGGTCCCGAGCTTGGTCGCGAACGCCTTCTGGGCGTTGCTCGGGCCGTCCTTCTTCACGCGGCCGCGGTCGTTCGCGATCGCCTCGTGGAACAGCTCGTCCTTCGAGAGGTTGTACTTGTAGGAGACGCTCTTGAGCCCGAAGAGCTTCTCGAGCTCGGCCTTGAAGTCGGCCTGCGGGGCCTGGGTCGTGGTCGTCATGGCGTAGTGGTGGTTGGCGCCGCTTCGGCCTCACGGAAGGAGCCGCGAGGACTTGCGGGCTGGATATTGAGCGCCACAGCGTACACCACGCCGACGGCCCTGCGGGATCCCCCCGCCGGCTCACCGCCCCAACCCCGCTTTGGGACCGACTTTGAGCCCATCTTCACGGCGTCTTCAGGGGCCTCGACGAAAGTGCCGAAGCCGTCGCAGGTCGACGCCGAGCGCCAAGTCTGGGTCCACGGAGCCACTCCCCCGCACACCCCGGGGATCCGAGCCCACGGGAGCGCCTCCCTCCGACCGAGACGCCCCCAAGCCATGACCCCCGCCGCCGAAACCGTCCACGCCTGCCCCCGCTGCTACCAGCCGCTGCGCCCGACCCAAGGTCGCCCCGAGGAAGGCGCGACGGCGCTCTTGCTCGCCTGCCCCGAGCCCTACTGCGACTACGTCCTCGTCCTCACCCGCGACGAGGGCTTCAGCGCCCGCAAGTGGAGCTGGCCGGACCTCTTCCGCTTCACCCGCCAAGCGGGCTGAGCACCGGACTCACGCGCGGCCGACCGATTGCCGCGCGTACCACGCGAGCGTGCGCGAGAGACCCTCTCGCCAGCGAACCTCGGGCTCGTACCCGAGCAGCGCGCGCGCACGCTCCAGCGACGCGAGTGAGTCGCGCACGTCGCCCTCGCGCGGCGGCGCAAAACGCGGCTCGAGCGTGACGCCGAGCTCGGCCGCCATCGTGCGATAGAGCTCGAGCAGCGAGATCGACTCGCCTGCGCCGATGTTGATCACGCTGCCGGGCGGCACGTCGCGCTCCATGGCGAGCAGGTTGGCGTGCACGACGTTCCCGACGAAGTTGAAGTCGCGCGTCTGCAGCCCGTCGCCGAAGATCGTCGGCGCGCGGCCTTCGAGCAGCGCGCGCGCGAAGATCGCGATCACGCCGGTGTACGGGCTGTCGTCGCGCTGGCGCGGGCCGAAGACGTTGAAGTAGCGCAGCGCGACCGTGTGCATCCCGTGCACGTGCGCATAGGCCGCGAGCAAGTGCTCGCCCGCCACCTTGCCGGCCGCATACGGAGAAAGCGGCGAAGGCGGCATCGTCTCGACCTTGGGGAGCGTCGGCGTATCGCCATAGGCCGCCGAAGACGCGGCGAAGACGACGCGCTTCACACCCTGCGTGCGGCAGCCTTCGAGCAGCCGCAGCGTGCCCATCACGTTCACTTCGTAGGAGCGAATCGGCTGCGCGACGCTCTGCGGCACCGAGACCTGCGCGGCTTCGTGGAAGACCCCGTCGACGCCCGCGCAGGCCGCGCTCACCGCGCGCTCATCGCACAGATCCCCGACCCACAGCTCGACCTGCGCTCCGCTGCCCGCGTCTCCACTCGGCAGGTGCGCGAGGTTCTCGCGCAGCCCCGTCGAGAGGTTGTCGAAGACGCGCACGCGGTGGCCGCGCTCGACGAGCCCGCTCGCGATGTGCGAGCCAATGAATCCGGCGCCGCCGGTGACGAGGTAGTGGGCCATGGAAGGGTGCCGAGGATCCTACTCCGGCCAGAACGCCGAAGGCCCCGTCCATCGGCCCCCCCGAGCGCGGCTCTGGAGCCCACCTCCGCCGCCCGCCCCACGGCACCGTCCGCCGGGCTCGGAAGCTGGATAAATACGACAGGGACAGAAAACGACTCGGGCCCGTCGTTACCGGCGGGCCCGCGTCAGGAGAAGAAGAGCAACCAACGTCGCAGTCAGATCGTTTCCATCCCTAGGAGAATCAAAGCCTCTGTCGTCGTCCCGCTCGGGCCACCCCCATCTTGGAAGCTCGGGTCGGGCGACACGGTGAAGAGCCGCGGGTCGCGCCCGACCGAACGGGATGTCGCAAAAAATCCCAGAACCCTGTCAGCGGCCTTCGGGCGGGGTGAAGACGCGCTGGTGGAAGGTCCAGAAGCGGTCCCCCATGGCGGCGAGCAGGGCCAAGGGGTCATGGGCGACGCCCGGGAGCGGGACGTACTCGTGCGGGAGCCCCAGCGCGAGGAGCCGCTCGTGGAAGTCGCGGTTGAACTCGAAGGTCTCGTCCCGCTCCCCCACGACGATCCGCAGCGGCTGGCTGCGCGCCGTCTCGAGGTGCTGCTCCGCCAACCGCCACGGACTGGCCGCGCGGTAGCGCTCGAGGTCGCCCCACACGCGGGCGAGCAGCTCGTCGCGGCTCGTGGGCGAAGCGCGCCGCACCTCGAAGTCGGGGTGCAGCGGCCCACCGGCGAGCATCGAGATCGCGCCGAACACCTGGGGGTGCGCGAAGCCGAGCCGTGCCGCGCCATAGCCACCCATGCTGAAGCCCTCGACGATCCGCCCCTCGCGCGAGGCGATCGTCCGGTAGACGCGGTCGACCTCTGGGAGCAGCTCTTTCACGACCACGGTCTCAACGGGCGTGCGTCCATCGTGCGAGTCGCACCACATGCCCTCGGGGAGTCCGTTGGGGAACACCACGATCGTCGGCGGCATTCGCCCTGCCGCAATCGCCTCGCCGAATGCGCGCGCCGCCTGCGAGACTCCGGCGCCGCCGCCACCGCTGCCGTGCAGCCAATACACCGTCGGAAAACGCCGCTCGCGCTCCGTGTCGTACTGCGGCGGCGTGTACACGTGGTAGCTCACGGTCGCCTTCGCGGCAGCGCTCTCGAACGTGCGATAGTCGATGCGCGGGCCGCGCGCGACCGGCGTGGTCCATGAGATCGCACTCGCGGTACTCGGGGGCTGCGCACTCTTCTTTGCATCGAGCGCGAGCAACGTGGTGACGAAGCGCGTGTCGTCGAAGTCCGTGCCACCGCGCGACATCTCCGCAAGGCGCACGATCACGAGCCCGTGCTTCGGCAGCAGATACAGCCGCTGCTTGCCAGCACCCGCCGCCATGGCGATCGGAAGGATCTTGCCGTCCGCATCGCGAATCGCGTCGAGCTGCGCGGCCTGCCGCGTCAGCGGACCGTCGGCGACTTGCGCGCCCGTGCCACTCGCGCCGTTGAGCAGCCACCACGTCAGGCCGTACTGCGCGTTGGCTTTGCTTGGCGCAAAGCACAGCTCGAGCACGTTGCGATCGACGAGCGCGACGCGCTCGCTCGCTCCGTCCTTGCCCGCGCGCTCGACCGTGCAAGCCTGACGCACAAACTCGCCAAAGCGCGCCCACTCGCGCGCGGTGAGGTGCGCGCCGCCCGGCAAGTTCGGCTGACCCTTTTGATCGAGCACGAAGCGCGACTTCGGAATGTCGACCTGCGCGGGAAGCAGCACGCGAGCCCGCATGTAGTCCCAATAGGTTTTCTCCGCGCGCTCGGACGCCGCGAGCTTGCGCGAGAGCAGCGCGCCCCACGCGTAGAAGTGCGACGGTCCATAGCGAAAGACCGTGCCCGGCTCGCGCGAGATCGGAACGCCGAGCACCGCGCCGTACCAATCCTCCGGCGCCTTCTCGCGCGCGCCGCCGCGCAGTCGGCCCGCGATGTCATTCAGCGGACCGAGGTCCTTGACGCCGTAGCCCGAGCGCCCGAGCAGCTCGCTCTCGGGCTCCAGCCCCGACGAGAGATCGAGCAAGTTGCGCACGGTCATGCGCGCCGCGCGCGGATCGTCTTTCCATTCGACGAGCGTGTCGACGACGAGCTCGTCGAGCTTCACCAACCCGTCGCTCACCGCCGCCGCCGCGACGATGCCCGCAAAGCTCTTCGTACCGCTCGCCAACGCATGGGGCCGCTCCGCGCTCCAGCCGTTCGCATAGCGCTCGAAGATCACCGCCCCATCCTTCATCACGAGCACCGCTCGCCCCGCGTACTCCTCGCTGTACGCCGCCGCCCGCTCCAACGCCGCCTGCGCCGGAGCCTCGCACGGCGCAAGCTCCGGCTCCAAAAAGCGCGGCGCCTCCGCCTGCAACATCCAACCCAGCACCAACGCGACCATCATCTTCATAGCGATGCCCAGTCTCCCATCCCCACCAACCAGCCACGACCCCCCCAGTTGCGCAAAATCCGCCGCCCCGATGCGCGCATGCGAGTCGCGGCTCGGCGGTTCCCACTCGGCACACTTCGACGGTGGCTTCGGCATTGAGGTCAGTGGCATGATGGTCGTGTTCCGGTGCCGAACGTGACTTCCGAATCCACTTCCGAACATTGTCCGTTCTGCACCGTCGGCCCTGAACGCGTGATATTCACGAATGACCTCGTGCTCGCCTTGTGGGACAGGTTTCCCTTGAGTCCGGGACACGCGCTGATCGTGCCTAGGCGGCATGTAGCGGGGTGGACGGAGGCCACCGAACAGGAGCGGGAGGCACTCACTCGCTGCATCGCTTTGGCGCGGCAGCAGATCGAGCAGGACCACGCGCCCAACGGCTACAACATCGGCATCAACGACGGCGTGGCGGCGGGGCAGACGGTTCTGCACCTGCATCTGCACGTGATTCCGCGCTACGTGGGCGACGTGCCGGACCCACGCGGCGGGGTGCGCAGCGTAATCCCCGAGCGGGCACGCTACTGGGAGGACGCGTGAGCGCGGCGGCCGATACTGGCGCTGTAGCTTTCGCGGAGCGGCTGCTCACGCTGCTCGACGAGGCCAGCTACAGCACCACGTACAAGTTCGCTGTGGTGCTTGGGTTGCTGGACCTGTGCATCGAGACGGCCGAGGCATCGGGCGCGCCGACGACGATGCTGACCACGCGGCAGCTCGCCGACAAGGTGGTGCAGATCTACTGGCCCCAGACCCGCGAGTTTGTAGAAGGCAATGCGTCGCTGGTGCTGCGACAGAGCAATACCGGGCAGGCCGAGATCGTGTCGCTGGTGCGCAAGTTCCGCGAGCGACATTTGGATGCCGCCACGGCCAGCCTGCACCAGGCACGCGCGGCTGATGCCAGTGCGTACGAGCGCTTGGTGGAGAAGGTGGAATGGAAGCTGATCGAGATGCCGCTGCCTCGACTGCAGCGCCTCGGGAACACAGACGAGCCGTTCATCTACCGCATCGCCTGGGACGAGCACATCACGCAGGGCGCCGTCCGCGACTATCAGCGCACGGGTCGTGGCTTCGACAACCGCATCCTCATCCTAGACGGCGCCGCCGAGCACCTCGTGCAGTTCGGGCCGCTCCTGCGACCCTTGCTGCGTCGGCACTTCGCGGATCGGATCCTGCGCTACAACCGCAGCGTGCTGTCCGACCCCGGCATCGAGGCCTTCCTGTTCGACACGCAGCGCACGCCCGCCGCCCCGATTCGCAGGGCACTGCACGAGCTGCAGTCAGGTGCGTGCTTCTACTGCCGTCTTTCGCTCACGGGCGCGAAGACCGAAGTGGACCACTTCATCCCGTGGGCGCGCTATCCAGACGACAGCCTGGCCAATCTGGTGCTGGCGCACCACGGCTGCAACAACGACAAGCGCCACTACCTGGCGGCGGCCGACCACCTGACGCGCTGGCGTCGCCGCCAGGACGACGAGGCGAAGGGGCTGCGCGATGCCGCATCGGAGTGCGACTGGCCCCACGAACCGGAGCGGACATTGTCGGTGGCACGGTCCGTGTACCTGCACCTGCCCCAATCCGCGCGGCTGTGGCAGGCACGGGGCACGTTTGTACCGATCGATACGGCGCTGGTGCGCGAGGCCCTGCTGGGCGCGTGAACTCGCGCGAAGTGTGGCCCGCGCGCCGGGTTAGGCACCGCTCGCACGTGCCGGGTCGTGCTTCACCGCGCCTCACCTGTCCTTGACGAAAGCGGCCCGCGCCGGCGCGCTTGCGCGATCTGCTCGACTTCGCCTGAGCTTTTTTCCTTGCTCCTTCAAACGCGCTCCTCGTCCTCCTCCCGCGCCGGCGAGCTCGTGACCGCGTTCCCAAAGCGCCAAAGCCACGGCGTGAACGCACATTGCTCGGCTCGCCAGCCCGTCCACCGAGGCCCAAGGCGGACTCCGGCGACACCATGTGCCGGAATCGCGCCGCACCAAACCTGCCTGCGCGGTCGAAGATGACCGCCTCCGGCGGAAGTCCTCCGCTTGGAGTTTCTATCCGCAGGGGACATCGACGAAGACGTCGCAGGGCGCGGGTCGATCGACTCTCGGCACGCTCGGACCGGGGCTTCTGTCTGAGAGATTCCGACGGTCGTGGTTCCGCTGCGCATCGTGCGCGGAGAGAGGCGACGAGGAGGCGACGCGGAGCTGGTGCGTGGACTCGATTCGCGCAGCGGGATTTCCGGGCGGGGTGCGGTCAGCGCTGCGCGAGCGCGGTCGCGAGCAGCGTGATCGGTGTCTCGAAGACGAGCTCGCGCACTTCGGTGTCCGTCATCGGATGCAGCGTCTTGGCTCCGAGCTCGGCCCAGGTGTCGAGGCGCAGGAAGGCGCCGTCGCGCTGGAGCACGACGATGTAGTGGTTCGCGAACGTGCCCGGCGCGACGGGCAGGCTGCGACCGGAGTCCATGTCCTCGTTCACGCCGACGATCAGCGCGCCGAGCGGTCGATCGCGGAAGTAGGCGAGCACGGCCTCGCGGCGATCGTTGAGCGTGGCCTCGCTGCGACCGAAGAGTGCCCACGTCTCGAGCCCGACGGCCTCGAACATGCGTTGCGCCTCGTCGCCTTCCTTGCGCTCCCACCCGACGACATTGCGCGCCGCGTCGTACAGCGGCCTGCAGCCGCCGTAGATCCCGGGCTCGCCGTCGACGTTCGCCTCGTCGTAGAGCCGCTCCTGCAGCCGATGCACGCTCTCCTGCGTCGGCTCCTTCGCCAGCCCGAGGCGCTCCGCCAGCTCTTCCCACGTGCCACCGCTCGCGAGAAACGCGTTGAGCGCCGCCGCGCACCCACAACGCGCCGCATCGTCGTCCGTGTCCTCCAGCTGGTCGAGCTGCGACACGCGGCTCAGCTTCTCGAGCATCGTCGCGCCAGCGAGCACGTCGGACTCGGAATACGCCGTCCGCTCGGCCTTTGGAGCCGCGCCGCAACCCGCGAGCACGAGTCCAGCGACGACAGAGACTCGTCCGGCGCGAACCTTGAGCCATTCGACATTCGCTTCGGGGAACGCCATGCGCACTCGAGTCTAGGCGGTCGACCTCGACACGCGCCACCGGACGCGAGCGCAGCGCGGCCCGGGACTGAATCGCCACGAAGAACCTCCGACCCCGTCGTCGCGCGCAAGATGCTCGCGCATCTCGGGCTGCCCACCGAGCCTTCCCGCCGCGCGCGCGCGCGATGTGCCCGACTTCGCCATAGCCGCTGTCGTTGCTCCTTCGAGCACACTCCTCGCCCGCCAACAGCGCCGTCGAGTCGGCCCGCTCGTTCCCAAGGCGCTCGATTCACGGCCTGAGCGCGCCTCGCTCGGCTCGCCGAGCCGCCCATCGAGGTCCAAGGCGGACTGCGACGGCCCGACTTGACGGAGCAGCCCCGCACCCAGCCTGCGGGCGCGGTCGACGACGACCGCATCCGGCGGAAATCCTCCGCTTGGAGTTTCTGTCCGCCTCCGATGGGTTTCGAGCGCTGAGCGCCGGATCCGCGGCGGGCTCGGGCCTGAGGCACTCGGCGGGAGGGGGGGCCCGGTTTCGGCGCGGGTCGCTAGCATCGGGACTTCGAAGGCTCAGAGCGGCAATCCCGCCGTTTCGGGGCGTCTCTCGACTCTTCCCCAGGCTTCGCGCTCGCCCCCCATGACCTCCAAGTCCCTCACGATCGTGCTCGCGGCGCTGTCGCTCGCGGCTTCGGCCGCGGCTCAGACCGAGATTCTCTCCAACGAAGCTCCCAACTCCGACGTCTCGCGCGGTGCCTCGGTCGCCGGCGGCTACGACTTCGATGGCGACGGCTTCGACGACCTCGTGATCGGCACGCCGCGGGCCGACACGGCAGGGAAGACCGACAACGGCGTGGTGCAGGTGATCTCGGGGCGGACCGGCGGCGTGCTGCAGCAGAAGGCGGGCGACAACTCCGGTGATCAGTTCGGACAGGCCGTCGCGATCGGCGGGGACGTCGACAACGACGGAGTGCGCGACGTGATCGTCGGAGCTCCGCTCGCGATCAACGGAGGCGGCTTGCAGACCGGGATGGCGCGTGTGTTCTCCGGCGCGACGGGCGCGAACCTCCACACGTTCTATGGAATCGCCGCCGGCGATCGCTTCGGCAATTCCGTCGACGGCGGGTTCGACACGAACGGCGACGGCTTCGGGGACGTGATCGTCGGCGCTCCCGACGGCGACAACGGCGTGCTCATCGATGCCGGATACTTCTCCACCTACTCGGGCATCAACGGTGGGTTGCTCCTGCGGCGCTTTGGCACCGGCGGCTTCGACAATCTTGGCTATGCCGTCGCGGGAGTGGGCGACCTGAATGGCGATGGCCAGCGCGACTTCGTCGTCGGCGCTCCCGGCGAGGGCGGTGACGGCGCGGTGCGCGCCTTCAGCGGTCTCTCGACCACGGCATCGGTGACGCAACTGTGGACGGCGTCAGGGGACACGGTCGGAGACGAATTCGGCTGCGCGCTCGCCGGTCAGCTCGACGTCGACAACGACGGCACGAGCGACGTGCTCGTCGGCGCGCGCGGGGCGGATTCGGTCGGGGCCACGGATTCCGGCCTCGTGCGGGCGCTGCGCGGCACCAACGGCTTGCCGGTCTTCACGGCGCGCGGACTGTCGGCGGGAGAGCACCTTGGGAACAGCGTGGCGGTGCTCGGAAACATCGACAATCTCGTCGGTCGGGAGATCCTCGTCGGAAGCTCCGCGCTCGGGCTCGCGCGCGTCTACGACCCCACGAATGACGAGCTCTTGATCACCATCTACGGGACGTCGATCAACAACGGGCTCGGCGCCGCGGTCGCCGACGCGGGCGATCTCAACAACGACGGCGTGCGCGACTTCGCCGTGGGCGAGCCGTTCTTCGACGGGCCGGGGCTCAACAACAACGGGCGCGTCATCGTCTACTCGGGCACGCCTTGGGTTGCGCGCTACTGCACCGCGGGCACGAGCTCGAACGGCTGCGTGCCCGTGATCGGATGGAGCGGTGAACCGCGCGCTTCGGCCACGTCGGGATTCCAGCTCACGACGAGCGGCCTCGAAGGTCAGAAGACGGGGCTCTTCTTCTACGGGCTCGCCGGCCGACAGGTGACGGCTTGGGGCGCCAGCTCGAGCTTCCTGTGCGTCAAGGCGCCGACCCAGCGTTGCATCGCGCTCACGACCGCGGGCACCGCAGGCTCGTGCAACGGCTTCCTCGTGTTCGACTGGCTCGCGTACCGCGCCGCCAATCCCTCCGCGCTCGGGGCCGCGCTCACCGTGGGCGAGCTGGTGCAAACGCAAGGCTGGTACCGCGATCCGCCGAGCCCCAAGACGACGCACCTGACGGGCGCGCTCGAGTTTCTCGTCGGACCGTGACGCTGCCGCCGTCGACGCAGTCGGTGCTGAGACCGATTGCGACCATGCGGACACGCACGGAGGAGAGGCATGGAAGTTGGCGCGGCGTGGGACTGAAGAGCGCGGACTCGAGCCCGAGCTAGATCTCGTACCACCGCACGTTGCCGCGTCCGGCGAGGCGCGCGATGACGATGCAGCTTGGATCGCCACGTCATCGGTCGTGTGCGGCAAGGCGGACGACGAACGCGCCTTCGAATCTCTAGGAGCTCCACCGCGAGGAGGGCGAGGTCTAGGTGCCGCGTCGAACACTCGCGTCGTTCGGCCGTGAAGAGCGGGCTTCCGAGCAACGGCGATGGGCTTGCCGGGCTGGAGCGCAGGCGCCGGCAGGGGGGGCAGCGGGTCGGAAGCCGCGGTCGGAAAGCCACGGCCATGCTGGAGGCGCATGCATCCGAGCGTGGGTATCGGGGCGTATGACTTCGCGTGGTGGCCATCGAGGCCGCCTTCGGTCAAAAAGCCAACGATCCCCCCGAGTCCCGTCATGTTCCGACGCTTGCCCCTCGCCCTCGCAACGGCCTTTCTTGGGACCGCGCTCCTCGCGCCTTCGCTCGCGGCGCAGTCGAATGTCCGATTCGTGGCGAGCCCGCCGGTGCAGCGCGGTCAGGCGACTTCCGTCGAAGACATCGTAGAAACCGCCAAGCGAGCGGGCTTCCGCACGCTGGTGGCGGCGCTCGAAGCTGCCGACATGGTCGAACTCCTCCAAGGTGACGGGCCGATGACGGTGTTCGCTCCGAGCGACGAGGCCTTCGCTTCGTTGCCGACGGGCACGCTGCAGGAATTACTGCGGCCGGAGAACAAGGCGAAGTTGCGCGCCATCCTCGCGCTCCACGTCGTGCAGGGTCGGCTCGTGTCGTACGAGGTCGGCAACATCGACGCGCCGCAAATGGCGCGCATGTCGAGCGGAGAGCGTCTGGCGGTGAGCGCCAACCGGAGCGGCTTCAAGATCGGCGAGGCCACGGTGGTGGCAGCCGACCTGCGGTGCAAGAACGGTTGGATTCACGCGATCGATCGCGTCTTGCTGCCCGCCAAGGCGTACACGGAAAACAGCATGAAAATGGCCATGAAGGAGGCGGCCCCCGCGAGCCTGCTCGCGGCCTTGCGCGCCGCACCAGATGGCCGCTACTCGACCTTCCTTGCCGCAGTCGAGGCCAGCGGCGCCGATCAAGATTGGGCGCAGCCCGAGCCCATGAGCAATTGGACCGTGTTCGTGCCGACGAACGCCGCTTTTGCGCGCATCGACCCGAAGGACTTGACGCGTCTGCTCGATCCGACGAACCGCGAAGCCTTGCGTGCGCTGCTCGATTGGCATGCCGTGCCGGAGCTCAAGCCCTTCGGCTTCCTCTTGAACGACCGCGAGCTGGCGCCGGCGATGATCTCGAACGAGGGCGACCGATTCGTGCTCGACGTGCTCTGCAACGGCATGGTGTTCGTCTACACGCTGCGCACCTCGTGGGACCGCGAGTCCGAAGAGCCGTTCAAGGCTCGCATCATCGCCGGTGACATCCCCGTCGGAGGCAGCTTGGTCCATGTCGTCGACCGCGTGATGCTTCCCCCGCTCTTGGAGAACAAGTTCCTCGGATCTCAGGCTTACAAGGAGCGCGACGTCAAGGAGCTGTCTGCGGCGAAGGAAGCGGAGTACAACGCGACGTACGCGTTGGCGGACATGCTGGACGAAGCGCGTGAGCTGGATGAGCGTGGGGCGCTCACGATGTATCGCTTCGGCCTGCGCTTGCTCGAGGATGTTCTGCCGGTGAACCGCAACGGCATGATGATCTTGCCGGGTGACCTGAATGACCCTGCCGAGCTGCGCGCGCGGCTGCGTGCCCGCATCGACGACTTGGATCGTGTGTGGTTCGCATCGTTCCTGAAGAACAGTCCTGCGGCCACATCGCTCTACGGCGACTCGACTGGCGGCGAGGCTCGGCCGCGCGTCGAGCCCGTGGTCGGAGTGGTCGCGCCCGCAACTCCTGCGCAGGCGGTTCCTGCGACGATCACGCCCGTTGAACGCAGAACAGAGGACGTCGATCTGTCGTGGTGCGAAGTGCTGGAGCAGGCCGTCGATCCCAAGGTGGTGACCGACCCCGCCCTGCGCGCCGCGCTCTCCGCGACGGGCCTGCCGTGGCGCGTGAAGGACCGCTCTTCGGGCATCGAAATGCTCCTCGTTCCGTCTGGCTCGTTCATGATGGGCAAGTCCCCCGGGGACGAAGACGCGCGGGCCAATGAAGTGCCCGCGCACCCGGTGACGATCTCTCGGCCCTACTACCTCGGCCGCTACGAGGTCACCCAAGCTCAATGGAGCCAAGTGATGGACCGAGCGCGCTCCGAAGCAGCGTTCGCGGGCAAGCGCGAGCAGCCCGCCCAAGACACGTCGGCGCCTCTCGGCGGCGGTTTGGTCCTCGTGGGACGAACGGAGCTGCGCGACCAACAGGGCAACATCGTCGTGAGCAGCTCGACGACCACCCGCGGTGAAGATGGCACGTTCACCATCACCACCACCGCGGGCGGCCCCGACAGGGAACGCGACTCGCGCCCGACGGCGCCCGATGCGCCGATCGTGACGTCGTGGAATCAGATCGAGATGTTCGCGCGAAGCACCGGCTTGCGCCTGCCCACCGAAGCGGAATGGGAGTACGCCTGCCGCGCAGGAGTGGACCAGCCGCGCTCGGGGCCGCTCGACGAGATCGCTTGGCACCGCGGCAACTCGCCCGCCCGCCTGAATCCCGTCGGAGGAAAGGCCGCCAACGGACTGGGATTCCACGACATGATCGGCAACGCGTGGGAAGTGGTGGGCGATTGGTATGCCGACTACACGCGACAGGCTCAGGTCGATCCCGCAGGCCCGGCCTCTGGCCAACAACGCATCTTGCGCGGCAGCTATTTCGACTTCGATGGAGGCTTCTGCCGAGCATCGCTGCGCTACCCCGCCCGCCTCGTCGACAGGGTGAGCTTCCGCGCCGCGCGGACGCCGTGATCGCGCGCAACGCGTCTCACTGCGCGGGGAAATGACCCGCGGCATCGTCGCCAACTTGCCAAGAAGGTCTCTGTGGCGCTCCGCGCGGCTCCGTGCAGGCGCCGCCGGATCGACCGAGTGATTTCGAAATGCCATTGCGCTGCGAAACGGTTGATTCCGAGGCGCGCACGGCGTTGGAGCGAGACGGACGCTGACACGCTACCCCTCCCCACAAGCCGCAGTTCTCTTCTGCTTTGCTCCAAGCAGAAATCGCGCATTCGGCTGTCCGTTCGTCTTTTTTCGGTGTCGTTATTTCCGTTTCGAATTCGAGGGAAGTCGAGAGATCCAACAAGAGCTCTCCCTCTTGGCGATCTCCGCGACCGTGGTGAACCCCGAGACGGCCCGCTGCGGACTCGTTCCATGCAAGGCGGCTGGACCCGATGGTCGAGGGGCGGTTGGGCGCGGCGGACCGCATGGAGACCTCGAAGGCAGGCACGCTCCGCAGCTTCAGGCACCGGAACGAGCCCATCTCGAACCACGAGAGGAGCGGGTCAACGCGGTGCTCGGCCTCGCTCTCAACTTCCGTGCACCGTGCGTGGCGCGGTGCCGGTCAGGGTGGCGTCGTAGAGCGCGTGGATGCCGGCGACTTCGCGGGCGATGGACCAGTGCTCGACGACGTGCGCGCGGGCGCGCTGGCCCATGGCGGTGAGCGCGGAGGGATCGGAGAGCAGTCGGTCGAGCGCGGCGGCGAGTGCGCGGGCGTCACCCGTGGACACGATGTCGCCGTTGTGGCCGGGGACGATGAGCTCGGGGAAGCAGCCTTCGCGGGAGGTGAGCGCGGCGGCACCGCTCGCCATCGCTTCGAGCGGCGTGAGTCCGAAGCCTTCGGAGCGCGGGACGGCGACGCACAGGCTCACGCGCTGGTACCAGCGACGGATCTGCGCGAAGGGAAGGTCGCCGAGGAAGACGACGCGACGTTCGAGCCCCGCCGCGCGCACTCTCTCGACGAGCGCGTCGCGCCAGCGCTCCTCGCCCGGCTGGCACAGGCCCGTGAGGACTGCGGTGAAGCGTGGGTGGCACGGCAGCACCTCGCACACCGCTTCGATGAAGAGGTCCGTTCCCTTGCTCGGGCGAATGCGGCCGAAGATGCCGATGCCGAACTCGCCGGGGAGTCCGGCTTCGCGCCACGCCGCCGCGCGGTCTTCGGGCGGCTTGAACTCCTCGACATCGACGCCGTGCGGCACGACGGCCGAGTGCCAGTCGAGGAACTCCGCGGCGCGCGGCGTGACCGCGATGACCGCGTCCGAGCGATTCACGAAGAAGCGCCAGAACGCGCCATGGCGCCGTGGCGTCGGGCTCGTGTACACGAGCTTCCAGCGTTGGCGCAGCACGTCGCGCAAGAAGACTCCGAACATCTGCTCGGGCGCGCGCCGCGAGTGCCAGATGCGCGCCGAGCCATTGGGAGGCGTGCTCCAGCCGCCGCGCACGACCTCACCGAGCGAGAGCGTGCCGACGATCCCCATCCCCGCGCGATCGAGGAAGGCGACAGCGCGCTCGCGCTGCTGCAGCGGAACGAGCGCGCGCATGGTCGCCGCCACGCCGGCATAGCCGCGGCTCAGGTTGGCCACGAGCACGTCGGCGTCGCGCAGCGAAGTGGGAGCTCCCATGGACTTGACGCAGAGCTTCGTATTCCACGCCCCGCGGGGCAACTGCGCGTTGCGAACCACCCCGAACAAGCGCGGGCCCCGCAGCGCGGCTGCGCTGCGGGGCCCGCGAATGCGGCGCGCGAGGATCAGGCTCCGAAGAGGCCCGTCTTCTTCGACTTGCGGATCTCCTTCTCTTCGATCCAGATCACCTCGCCGGTCTCGATGTTCACGACTTCGAGCGTCAGCTTGTAGTAGACGTCGTCGGTCTTGCGGCCGGCGTCCTCGACGCTGCGCTCGCGCGACTTCTCGATCGAGCGCAGGTTGCCGTACATGACCGCGTCGGCACCGATCTGCTTGCCGAACTGACGAATCAGGTTCGGATCGACGCGGCCCGACTCCATCTGGAAGCGGACTTGGCTGCCGAGCTCGTCTTGGCCCTGATTCGACGCGGCGAGGCGGAAGCGGCCGGACTTCAGGATCGCGGTGCGGATCGAGTCGGTGATGCTCGAGGTGTCGATGTGCTCGCTGGTGCGGTTGTTGACGTTGCCCGTGAGCAGCACGACGCGCTTGTCGTCGCCCTTGCCCGAGTGGTCGATGTACTGCAGGTTCGGGCTCGTGAGCAGCGACTGCACCATGGCGTCGGCCATCGACTGCAGGTCGGTCGAGCCGAACTTCATGTTGACGGTCTCGACCTTGTTCGGATCGTCGTACTGGATCGACGAGCAGGAACCGAGGGCGAGCGTGGAGAGCGCGAACGCGACGAGGAGCTTCTTCATGGAGTTTGGGAGGCGGAGAGGAGGGAGAGGGTTCACTGGACTTCGTCGCGCGAGCCGACCTGCAGCTGCCAGCTGACGGCTTCGGGGCTCGGCGCGACCATTTGAATCGTCTTCGATGCGGAGCCGGCGAGGCGCTCGGGCTCCCAGTGCTGCGGAACGTAGCTGAGCTTGAGCCCCGCGCGGTCGTACCACTCGACGGTCCACTGGAACGCGAGCGGGCTCGTGCGGCGGTTGCGGAGCTCGAGCTGCACGACCATCAGGCCATTCTTCTCGGCGTTGACGATGTTGCGCATCTCGAGCGCCGCGTTGAGCAACGAGTTGCCGACCTCGGTGCTCTTGCCATCGGTGCGGTTGACGGAGCCCTGCGGCGTGACGCGACATGCGGCGAGAGAGAGGAGCGCGAGCGAAGCGAGGAAAAGACTTGTTTTCATGGCGTTTCTCACGATTGAGGAGACGTAGGCACGGCCGCGATCGTCTCGCCGCCGATGGAGTGGACGTAGAGGCGCGAGCCGAGACTGCGCACGAGGATCACGAGCGTCTCGCCGCGCTCAAGGCGCAGCTTGCCCAGCGAAACGCGCTCGCTGCCGTAGCGCAGCTCGACGTCGCGCTCGCCGGGCGCGACCCACAGGCGCGCGGCGTGCCACTCGGCGGGCAGCGTGAACCAGCAGCGCGTATCGGCGCGCTCGGTCGCGGCCGTGAGCAGCGAGCCCACGAGCAAGGCCGCGATTCCGGCGGCGTCGCCGTGCTCGCGACGCACGCTCTGCGCCACCGCGTTCGTCGCGATCAGCTTCATCGCACCACGCAGCGCCGAGCGGGCCGCGAGCCAGCCCATGCGGTCCTGCAGGTTGATCGCGGCGACGTCGTTGACGTTCTCGACCTGCGAAGTGCGCAGGGGAGTGCCGCCGTCGACGACGAGGTCGAGCGGCGAAAGGTACTGGGCGCGCGGGACGAAGCGCGGGATCGAAAACTGCGCCAAGCCCGCGGGCGTCATCAGCGCAGCCGTGTCCTCGACCTTGTAGGGCCCGAGCCCGAGGCCGCCGAGCACCACGATCGAGGCCGCGTCCTGCGGCAACTGCGAGGGCTGGCCATGCTTCTCGACGAGCGCGGGCAGCTCGTCGTCGTAGCGCAGGCGCGACGCGATGCGCACCAACGCGCGACCGGCGAGCTCGAGCCCGACGCCCTTCTCCGCCATGCGCTTGTAGTCGATGTACGCCTCGTCGAGGCGCCCCTGCAGCTCGTAGCTCACCGCGGAGATCAGGTGCGCGAAGCCACCGGCCGCGTACTTCTTTTGGTAGAGCGTCTCCTCGGTCTCGAGGAGCTTGTCCGCGCGCCGCGTCTCGACGTACACGCCGTCGAGGTTGCCGCGCGCGAGGTAGGTGAGCGCGAGCGCGTTGTGGACCTGCACACGCTCGTAGCCTTCGCCTTGATAGTCCTTCACACCCTCGTTGATCACGAGCGAGCCGATCTGCTCGCCCAAGTTCGCGGGCCCGATCAACGCGCGCTCCTCGAGCTCTCGCACGGCGTCCACCGCGCCGTCGAAGGCCGCCTGCGCCGCGTCGAAGCGGCCTGCCGTCAGCTCGACCATGCCGAGCTCGGCCCCGCGCAGGAACGGCGACTCGATCGTGTCGGGGTTGGCGAAGCCCGTGCGCGCCTCGTCGAAGCGCCCCGCCTCGAAGTCCCCCACGGCGGCGACATGGCGCGCGGTGGTCGAGATGCAGCTCGCGCCCAGCCAGACGAGGCCGAGGAGCAGCGTGCGCAGGCGGAGCGCGGGGGCGCTGGGACGAAGGCGAAGAGTCACGGGAGCGGGTCGAGGGTGGTGCCGAGCGAGGCAGGTCTGGGCAAGCCGAGTGCCAAGGGTGCGGGAGCCTGTGGCGGGGTCGCGGAGGGGCTCGCGCGCCCCTCGGCGGGGACGCGTGTCCTCTATAGACTGCACACCGCGCGCGCGCTTCTCCATGCCCGTCTCGGAGGCCGGAAAAGCTGCGTAGGACCGCCCCGCAGCCCCCCGCCCCCCATGCACCAGCCGCCCCTGATCGACGACGGCCCCAAGAGCGGCGCGACGACTCCGATGATGGCCCAGTACCTGCGGGCCAAGAAGGAGCAGCCGGACGCCCTGCTCTTCTTCCGGATGGGCGACTTCTACGAGCTCTTTGGCGACGACGCGGTGACCGCCAGCCGCGAGCTCGGCATCACGCTCACCTCGCGCGACAAGGGCACCCACGCACTCCCGATGGCAGGCGTGCCGATCAAGGCCCACGAGGCGTACCTGATGCGCCTCGTCCGCAAGGGCTTCAAGGTCGCCATCTGCGAGCAGATGGAGGACCCGCGCACCGCGAAGGGCATCGTCGACCGCGCCATCGTGCGCGTCGTCACCGCGGGCACGATCACCGAGGAAGAGGCGCTCGACGCGCGCGCCAACAACTTCCTCGCCGCGCTGCACGTCCACGGAAACAAGGCCGGGCTGGCGTGGGTCGACGTATCGACGGGGCGCTTCCTCGTGAGCGAAGTGCCCGCACGCGACGTCGAAGGCGAGCTCGCGCGCATCGGGCCGGCCGAGGTGCTGTGCGCCGTGACGTTGGCCGAGCGCGCTCCGGCCATCGACGAGGCGCTCGGCCGCATGCAGGGGCTGTGCCGGAGCGAGCGCGAAGAGTGGCGCTTCGAGCGCGCGACTGCGCTGCGCGCCCTGTCGCGGCACTTCAAGGTGCAGACCGTCGAGGGCTTCGGCCTCGAAGAGGACTCGCTCGCCGTTCCTGCGGCGGGTGCGCTGATCGAATACCTCGAAGAGACGCAGCGCTCGGCCTGCGAGCACGTGCGGCGCATCGAGAAGGTCGAGACGTCGGACTTCCTCGTGCTCGATCGCGCGACGCGCTCGTGCCTCGAGCTCGTCGTCACACAGCGCGAAGGTCGCACCGACGGCACGCTGCTCGAAGCGATCGACGCGACGCTCACGCCGATGGGCGGCCGCTTGCTGCGCGCGTGGCTGCTCGCGCCGCTGCGCCAGCCCGAAGCCATCCTCCACCGCCAGCGCGGCATCGCAGAGCTCGTCGATGGGCCGTTCCTGCGCGAAGACGTGCGCGAACTCCTGCGCAGCGTGCTCGACATCGAGCGCCTCGTTGCCAAGGTTTCGACCGGCCGCGCGAACGCGCGCGACTTGGTCGGGCTCGCCAACTCGCTCGCGGTCGTGCCGCAGCTGCGCAGCAAGCTCGAAAGCGTGTACTCGAAGGTCCTCGGCGACTTGCTCGCGCGCCTCGACCCGCTGCACGACGTCACCGAGCGCATCCAGCACACTTTGGTCGACGCGCCGCCGCTCTCGCTGAAGGACGGCGGCATCGTGCGGCCGGGCTTCTCGGCCGAGCTCGACGAGCTCGTCCAGATCGCGGGCGACGGCAAGACGTGGATGGCGCGCTTCCAAGCCGACGAGATCGCGCGCACGGGCATGGCCGGTCTGAAGGTCGGCTTCAACTCGGTCTTCGGCTACTACCTCGAAGTGCCGCGCGGCCAAGTCGACCGCGTGCCCGAGAGCTACATCCGCAAGCAGACGGTCAAGAACGCCGAGCGCTACATCACGCCCGAACTCAAGGAGTTCGAGGGCAAGGTGCTCAAGGCGGAGGAGCGCTCGCGCGACCTCGAGTACCAGATCTTCAGCGACTTGCGCGACGAGGTCGCGCGCCACGTCGGGCGCATCCTCGATACGGCCGATGCGCTGGCCTCGGTCGACGTGCTCGCCGCGCTCGCGCAGCGCGCGGTCGAAAATCGCTACGTCGCGCCGCAGCTCGACAACGGCGACCTGCTCTCGATCGAAGATGGTCGCCACCCGGTGATCGAGCGCATGGGTGGCGGATCGAGCTTCGTGCCCAACGACAGCGTGCTCGACCGCGACGCGCGGCGCGTGACGATCCTCACCGGCCCGAACATGGCCGGTAAGTCGACCTACATCCGCCAGACGGCGCTGATCGTGCTGCTCGCGCAGATCGGCTCGTTCGTCCCCGCGCGCAAGGCGAAGATCGGCGTCGTCGACCGCATCTTCACGCGCGTCGGCGCCGCGGACGACATCAGCCGCAACGCATCGACGTTCATGGTGGAGATGGTCGAAGTCGCCAACATCCTGAACAACGCGAGCGCGCGCTCGCTGGTCGTGCTCGACGAGGTCGGGCGCGGCACGAGCACGTTCGACGGTCTCGCCTTGGCGTGGTCGATCGTCGAGCACATCCACGAAAAGGTCGGCTGCCGCACGCTGTTCGCGACGCACTACCACCAGCTCACCGAGCTCTCGAAGCGCCTCTCCGGCGTGTGCAACAAGAGCGTCGCGGTGCGCGAGTACCAAGACGAGATCGTGTTCCTGCACAAGATCGTCGACGGCGGAACCGACCGCTCCTACGGCATCCATGTCGCGCGCCTCGCCGGAGTTCCGGCCGACCTGCTCGAGCGCGCCCGCTCGATCCTGCGCGACCTCGAAGCGGACAACGAGGACCTCGTCCCGCGCATCTCGTCCCACGCTGCTGGCGCGAAGGCGTCGTCGGGCCAGCTCTCGCTCTTCGCCGCTCCGCCGTCGCGTGTCGAACAGGCGCTCGGACGGCTCGACCCCGACCAGCTGACGCCGATTCAGGCGCTCAACGAGCTGCAGCGTCTGCGCGCCATGCTCGACGAGCGGTGAGGCGCATGGCGCGCCTCGTCTTCAGCTACCGCAACCCCGGTCGCTACGCCTTCAACGTGCTCGCGGGAACGCTCGAGCCGGAGCTCGCCCGCGGCGGCTTCACGCTGGAGCTCGCTCGCACGCCGCGCGAGCTTTCCGACGCCCTCTCGCGCGCGCTGGATGCGGACGAACCCGCGCTCGTCGCGTGGAGCTTCTATTCACCGAGCTTTGTCGAGTGCGCCGAGGAGCAACGAGCGCTGCGCGAACAGTTCCCCAGCGGCTGGACCTCGCTCGCAGGCGGAGTCCATGCGACAGCCGAGCCGCAGGAAACGCTGGAAGCGGGCTTCGACTTCGTCGCCGTCGGCGAAGGCGAGCACACGATCACAGCCATCGCGCACGCACTGCGCGCTGCGAACAACGATGCCGCGCTCCGCAGCGCGCTCGCTTCCCTCCGCGGGCTCGCGCGCCTCGTCGATGGCCGCGTCGTGAGTCCCGGTCGCGGCGAGCCCATCGCCGAGCTCGACGCCTTCGCGCCGTTCGTCCCCGCGCGCCGCCTCTTCGGGCCGATCGAGATCACCCGCGGCTGCATCTACGCCTGCAAGTTCTGCCAGACGCCGTTTCTCGCCAAGGCGCGCTTTCGCCACCGCACGCCCGCCAACGTCGCCCATTGGGCTGGCGAGATCGCGCGCGCTGGACTGCGCGATGTGCGCTTCGTCTCCCCCACCTCGCTCTCCTATGGCTCACCCGATGAGAGCGTGAACCTCGCCGCAATCGAGGACCTGCTCGGCCGCGTCCGCGAGGCCATCGGCTCGAACGGACGCATGTTCTTCGGCACGTTCCCGAGCGAAGTTCGTCCCGAGCACGTGACGCCCGAGGCGCTCGCCCTGCTGCGCCGTTTCGTCGACAACGACAACCTCGTGATCGGCGGCCAGTCGGGCAGCGAGCGCATCCTGCGCTCGACGCACCGCGGTCACGACGTCGAGTCCATCGAGCGCGCTGTCCGCATCTGCGCAGAGAACGGCTGGAAGGCGAACGTCGACTTCCTGCTCGGCCTACCCGGCGAGGAACCCGAGGACGTCGCCGCCACGCTCGCCTTGGTCGAGCGCCTGACGACGCTCGGCGCGAAAGCGCACGCACACACGTTCATGCCGCTCCCCGGCACCCCGTTCCGACGCGAGGCCGCCGGTACGGTCGCACCCGAGGCGCGCACGCGCATCGAGTCCTACGAAGGCTCAGGGGCCCTGTTCGGGCAGTGGCGCCGTCAAGAGTCGATCGCACGCGAGCTCGCCGAGCGGCGCGCCCGACGCGCGACTCGCTGACGAGAGCGCCGCAGAGCCGTCCGCACCCCGCAAGCGGAGCGCGGACGGCCTGACACGTGGCCCGTAACGCTACGGACACACCGTGTTGGCTCGACGCGGCGTCGCGCAGTCGGTGCCGCTCGCATGGACGGGCACGATCGCGTCGCACCAGTGCATGCCGTCGTCGTTCGAGACGACATCGACGAGAGCGCGATCGAGCGACAAGGACTTGCCCGGCGTGTCCGGCCAGAAGATGCCGTCGTCGTAGCTCACCGCGTCCACCAACATGCCGGACGGATTGAAAAGCTGCACCGAGTCCGCGCCGTTGCCCAGCGTGAAGCTGGAGTACTTGTAGTCGACGGCGATCCCGCCGTTCGTGGTCGCGTTGGCGTTGATGCCGAGCACGAAGTACGAACGGGAAGGCACAACCACGGGCCCGTTCGTCGAAGCGATCACGTGGTTGTTGCTGACGCCGTCGGTCAGCAGCCAGCCCGTGATGTCGACCGGCTGCGAAGTGACGTTGCGCACCTCGAACCACTCGCCCGCAGAGTCCGACACCGCCGTGGGATCTTTCATGATCTCCGTGATGACGAGCGGGCTCGCGCTCGTGAGCGCCAGCGGCGGCGTGGGGAACGAGCTCGACTCAGGGATCGTGAGACCGAGGCGTGCGCGGCCGCCGCCCTTGCGCTGAAGCACGCACTTGGCGCGCACAGGCTTCACCGCACGCCAGTCGCGGCGCAGGACGCGTGCCGCCCCGTGCTCGTCGAGTCGCACCAGCTGTCGCGCGGAAGGACCGTGCGGCCCCTCGAACGACAGGAGTGCCCAGCCCAACGGCTCGCCGCCGCGGAGCTCGAGCGCGAAGCCGCGTTGCGTGGGGCTCGCGCCGAGCTGCAGCTCGAACGCGGGCTCGACCGTGCCCGCAAGCTCGTGAGCGAGCGGCTCGAGCCGATCTTCCCACGCCGCGTCCGCCAGCGCATCCGCGCTCGGCTGCATCGCTGTCGACTGCGCGTGCGCCGCCGACACACCCAAGGTCATGAGGACCGCGCTCGCGGCCCATCCACCGATCTGCAAACCCATTCGCATGGCCATTCTCGTCTTCTTCTCCGGCGAGAGCCCTGCGCCGCGCGCCTCCGTGGCCCGCCGCGCCTCCCGCACGCCCCCTCGTCGCTCGGCGTGCGCGCGGGTCGCGGGAAAAACGTGGGATCTGAAAACGAGGCCTGTCCGTGGCGGGGACGGTGGTTTTCGGGGTGCGGGAGCCTTCGGGCCCGCAATTCTTGAAACCCCTGCTAGCGTGGGCCGCGAGGGAGAGGATCTCGTAAGCCACTCCCTCCCAAGCCCCCGTCCCTCTTCCACGGAAGGATCGCCCTCATGCTCGCCCGCCTTGCATGCCTGCCCGTAGCGCTCGCGCTCGCGTCGCTCTCGAATGCGCAGGAATTCAACATCGACTTCCATACTGCCTCTGGGAGTCCCTCGGCGGCCTATGGCGCCGCCGCTGCCCAACCCGGAGTCTGGAACGCGATTCCTGCCGTCGTGACACTCGGCGCTGTGACTCCCACGCCGCTCGTCGATGTGAACGGCGCAGCGACCAGCGTCGGCCTGAGACTGCAAGCTGGCGGTGCCTTCACGCCGGCCTACAACGGCTTCAACAACTGGACTTGGAACAACCCCGCGACCACCGGTGACGATGAAGCGCTGATGGACGACATCGTCGATGTGGGAGGTGGCTACCCGACGGGCCCGCTCTCCCAAGTGCGGGTGCGCATCAACGGCCTGCCCAGCAAGCTCTACGACATCTACACCTACAGCTTCGCTCCCGACAACTACCTGCCCGGCAACGGCGGCTCGCCGTGGTTGACGAACGTTCAGGTGGTGGGCTCGCCCGACGGCATTCAGACCGTCGGCGCGCTCGACTGGCCTGCGGCGGGTCACACGTACCTCGAGACCTACGCCAAGCACACCGTTCTGGTGACGGCAGGAACTCCGCTCGACATCTTCGTCACCGCTGGCGCCCCCAACCTCGGCTTCGGTTCGCTCAACGGCATTCAGATCGTCGAATCCGTGCCGCCTCCCGTGAACTTCTGCACCTCGGGCACGAGCACCAGCGGATGCGTTCCGCTCCTGACTGCGAGCGTGAACCCGAACACGGCGCTCAGCAACAACTGCTTGCTGTCCGTCGCGAACCTCGAAGGCCAGAAGACCGGACTCATCTTCTACGGCATCGACAACTCCGGCTTCGTGCCCCAGACCTGGGGCACGAGCACGAGCTTCCTGTGCGTCAAGGCGCCCACCCAACGCACCGTCACGCAGCCCACGGGCGGCGTCGCCGGCCTCTGCGACGGCTCGATGCTGCTCGACTTTGGGGCCTTCCTGCTCGCGAACCCCGGCTCTTTGGGCCAGCCGTTCGCGACGGGCAACAAGGTGTATGCGCAGGCGTGGTACCGCGATCCGCCGGCCCCGAAGACCACCAACCTGTCCAACGGAGTCGAGCTCACCTTCGTTCCGTAGGCGAGCCGCCGAGCCCTGCGACCACGCAAGTGCGCCGCGAGCGGGCTCTGCCCGCTAGGGGTCCAGCTCGGGAGATGCCTCGGCGTCTCCCGAGCTTTTTCGTAGACGCTCGAAGACCGAAGCGGTGAACGGAACTCGGTCAGCGACCCTGTCGCTCAGCGGCGCGGAAGCTCGCTGCGTTCGCGCAGCCGCTCGCGGACTTGAAGCGAGATGAGGCCCTTGCGGGCGCTGCGCGGGGCGGGGAAGCGCTCGAAGGCGCGGAAGAGGCCGGTCGCGACGGCGGACCAGTCGCCCTCGGGCGTCGCGGGCCACGGGAGGACGGCGATCGGCGTGGGCGCGTTGCGGTCGGCGAGCAGCGCGGCGCGCAACGGCTCGTCGCGCACGAAGAAGGCGTCGGCGAGGCGCACGATGCTGCGATTGAGCGGCGATGCGCCTGCGGTTCGCGACCAACCTTCGCGCGCGCCGTCGATGCCGCCTGCGTCAAAGCCCGCGCGCAGCCCGCGCCAGCCGCCCTGCGCGAGCGCGGGCGCAGTGGCGTGGGCGAGTCGGCGCAGGCTCCACGAGTGCAGCGCGACGCTGCCGCCGAGGTCGCGCACGAGCGGCGCCATGAACGCGTGCTCGGGCGCGTCGTCGATGCAGTAGAGCACGTTGTCGAAGTGGCGCGGGACCAGCGCGCTCGCGGACTGCGTCGGAGTGCCGAACCAGTCGCGGCCTTCGCGCCCGCGCTCGACGAACACCGTCACTTCGGCGTGGTCCCACAACTCGCGCCCGAGCGCACGGACCAGCGCCGCATGCTCGCCCGGCGCTTCCCAAGGGACCGTGACCAGCGCGAGCTTCACGCGCCCGCGGTGAGAATCTCGACGCCGTCCGGCCCGAGATAGAGCGAATGCTCAGTCTGCGCGACCATCACGCCGTCGGCTTCGACGAGCGGCGGATAGCGCATGAGCGAGCCCTGCCGCGCCAGCTTGGCGAGCGTGTCCTCGACGACCTCGGGGTCGCGATGGCGGAAGTAACGCCGCGCGATCGGCAGGCCGCGCCACGACTCGATGTCGCGCAGCACGTCCTTGTCGAGGCCCTTCGCCTTCATCGGCGGGCGCACCATCATGAACACCTCGGCCTTGCCGCGCTCGACGATGTAGCCCTTGCCCGTGCAGGCGAACGGCTCGATCGCGAACACCATGCCCTGCTTGAGGCGGCCGCCGCCGGCTTCGGCTTGGTTGGGAATCTGCGGCGGCGTGTGGACCTTCCAGCGGCCGAGCCCGTGGCCCGTGAGGTTGCGCACGGGCTGGTAGCCCGCGGCGAGGATCGTGCGCTCGATCGCTGCGCCGACCTCACCCACCGGAATGCCGTCGGCGACCGTCGCGATCGCCGCAGCGAGCGCGTCGGACGAGGCCTTGATCAGCTTCTGCCAGCGGCCGTCCTTGCTGAGGTCGACGGTGAGTGCGGTGTCCGCGACGTAGCCGTCGACGTGCACGCCGATGTCCACCTTGACGCAGTCGCCTTCCTCGTAGCGCGTCGGGTCCTCCCAGCCGGTGCAGTAGTGCGCCGCGATCGAGTTGCGCGACGACTGCGCGGGGAAGCCGGGCTGGGCGCCGCGCTGGCGGATGATGTCCTCCACCGACTCGAGGATGTGGCGGATCTCGACGCCCGGCTTGATGTTCTGCGAGGCCCACTGGCGGCACTCGGCGGCGATGCGGCCGGCCTTGCGGAAGCTGTCGAGGGCCACCTTGTCCTTCGGGTCGATCATGCGGCGAGTGAGGATACGGGGGTCGTCCTAGGGCGGCAATGCACGCCGACGCGGAGGTGGGAAGGACTTTCCGGGTGCGCTCAGGTCCGCGGGCGCGCGCGGCCGATCAGGCGCGTCGTGCGAAGCCCCGGAATCGTCGAGACCGTCGCGCTCGGGCTGGTCGTCCTCGCTGGCGTCGCCTGCCGCGTGACCCGCGAGGAGACTCCGGCGGGACTGTCGCAGGCGCAGCCGGTGCGCTTGGACGCGGGCCGCACGTGGAGCGTCTTCTGCGGCGGAAGCGAGCGCGGCGTCGTGCTCGAGCTCGTCGCCGAGGCGGTCGGCAGCGCACCGCAAGCGCGCTGTTTTTCCGTGAGAAACACGCTCGGTCAGGAACTCGGCCGCATCGACGGGCTCGGGCGCGCGTGGCGTCACGAGCTGTTCGAGAGTGAGCCGGCGTGGGTCGCGAGCGGGACGGTCGCCGAGGGCGCGCGCGCGATCCTGCGCTGCGACGCCGCGGTCGAGCTCGTCGAGCGCGTTCGCTGACGCCTCGGGAGCCCATTCCCGCATCCGGCGCTCCCGCGGGACGGCCCGCGCGGAGGCTCAGGCTCCACCCGCGAGCGGGCGACAAAACCCCTGTCGCAAACCCCACTCACGATCGCCGTTCCACACTCCGCTGCGCTCCTACGAACCATGATCAAGCTGGCTGCTGGTGAACAGATTGGCAACTACCAGGTGCGAGAGTTCCTCGCGCGCGGCGGCTTCGGCCTCGTGTACCTCGCGACCGACCCGAAGGGCGAGCTCGTGGCGCTCAAGCTCGGCGACATCGCCGGCGGCGGCCGCTACGTGACGCGCTTCATGGACGTGACGAGCGAGCGTCGCCCCGAAGGCATCTCGCCCGACGAAACCCCCGCCGAGGCGATCTTTTTCCGCAAGGACGGCGCGCGCATCGACTTCCTCGACGCGCAGGAGATCGACGCGATGGTGAAGACCGAAGGCGACCTGCTGCGCCGCTCGCGTCACCAGAACCTGATCGGCGTGCGCGAAGTGTTCCAGCACGAAGGCCGCAACGTGCTCGCGCTCGACTACGTGCGCGGCAAGACGCTGCGCGAGAAGATCCGTGCGCTCGAGGGCATCCGCCTCAACTGGTTCCTGACGATCGTGCGCGCGCTGCAGAAGATGGCCAAGGCCGGCGAGCTCGCGTACCACGGCGACCTCAAGCCCGAGAACATCCTCGTCAAGCCCTCCGGTGCGGTCGTGATGATCGACCCGGCGATGCGCGGCGACGAGCGCAACGTCATCACGACGACCCCGCACTACAACCCGCTGCTCCTGCGCGACCAAAAGGCCGACGTCATGGGCATCGGCGTGATGCTGTACGAGATCCTCACGGGCGTGCTGCCCTTCGACGAGGTCCCGTGGCAGTACGCAGGCCGCGAGCAGGGCGGCGAAGTCGAGCGCCTGTCGCTCTCGTACTTCCTCTCCTACCCCCCGCCGCGCGACCTCAACCCGAACACGCCCGAGCCCCTCGCCAAGATCATCTACCGCTCCCTGACGGTGATGGACTACGGCCTCGCCGAGCTCGAAGCCGACCTCGTCGACTTCCTGCGGCGCGATTGATCCGCGCCGCGGTCCAAGTCGATTGCGGCGCGACTGACCCGCGCCGCGTTCAAGGTCGACTGCGGCGCGATTGACCCGCGCCGCGGTCCAAGTCGATTGCGGCGCGATTGATCCGCGCCGCGTTCAAGGTCGATTGCGGCGCGACTGACCCGCGCCGCAGTAGCTGAAAACAGAGAGCGCGTCCGGCCCGCGAGGCTGGACGCGCTCTGTGGTTTTCGAGACTCCGCTCGGGCTCAGACCTTGGCGTGCTTGCGACCCGCGGCGATGCGCTGCTCGGCGAGACGGTCGGCGGCGATGTGCGTCGAGACCTTCTGCTCGCGCGCGATGGCGAAGACCTGCTTGAGATTGTCGTAGATGCGCTCGATCTTGGCGACCGCGCGGGCCTCGTCGTAGCCGCCGGGGAGCAGCTCGAACGAGACGTTGATGATGCCGCCGGCGTTGATGACGTAGTCGGGCGCGTACAGGATGCCCTTCTCGCGCAGCGCGTCGCCATGGCGCGGCTCGAGCAGCTGGTTGTTCGCGACGCCCGCGATCGCCTTGCACTTGAGCTTGGGCAGGGTGTGGTCGTTGATCGTCGCGCCGCGCGCGCAAGGCGCGTACACGTCGCACGCGACCTCGAGGTGCTTCGAGTCCGCGACGCCTTCGTAGCCGTGCTTGTTGCAGAGTTCCTGCACGCGCGCTTCGTTGATGTCGCAGATGGTCACGTGCGCGCCGGCGCCCTTGAGCAGCTCCGCGAGCCGACCGCCGACGGCGCCGACGCCCTGAATGAGGACGCGCTTGCCGGCGAAACTCGGGCCGCCGAAGCGCTCTTCGAGCACCGCACGCATGCCGTGGAAGGCGCCGTGGGCGGTGTACGGGCTCGGGTTGCCGGAGCCGCCCTGCTCGCGCGAGAGGCCCGTGACCCACTTCGTCGCCTTGCGGACCTGCAGCAGGTCACCGATGCCGATGTTCATGTCTTCGGCGGTGATGTACTTGCCGCCGAGCGAGTCGACGAAGCGCCCCATCGCGGCGAAGAGGGCCTCGCTCTTGTTCTTGGGGTCGCCGAGGACGACCGACTTGCCCCCGCCGAGGCCCGTGTCCGCCACCGCGGACTTGTAGGTCATGCCCTTGGAGAGGCGCAGGACGTCGAACAAGGCCTCCTCCTCGTTCGCATAGTGCAGCATGCGCATGCCGCCGAGCGACGGACCGAGGGTCGTGTCGTGCACGGCGATCAGAGCGTGCAGGCCGGTGGCGGCATCCAGGCAGCGGACGACCTTCTCATAGCCGTCGACTCGGATCTCGGAGATCTGCATAGGTGCGGGGGCGAGCGGGGGAACGGGGGCGGTAGCGCCTAGCTACCGAACGAAGGGCGAGGAGGATACGAAGCAAGCCGCCGGGGGACCACCCCAACCCCTTCCGCGGGGTCGCCAGGGCCATCCGCGAGCCTCGCAGGGCTCTCCCACGGCCACGGGGCACAGGGATCGGCCCCACGGGTCCGAAAACGGGTTTCCACCGCGCGACCCTTGCGGCCCGGCCTCACGGGCTGTTACTCCCCTGCCCACGCATGAAGCACTTGGTGATCGTCGAGTCGCCGACCAAGGCGAAGAAGATCAAGGACTACCTCGGTCGCGACTACGTCGTCGAGGCGAGCCTTGGTCATATCCGTGACCTGCCGGACAAGACCAGCGAGCTGCCTGAGAAGGTCCGCAAGGAGCCTTGGGCGCGGCTGGCAATCGACATCGCCAACGACTTCACGGCCTACTACGTGGTGCCATCGGAGAAGAAGGCCCACGTGGCGAAGCTGCGCAAGCTGTGCGCCGAGGCCGACCACGTCTATCTCGCAACCGACGAAGACCGCGAGGGTGAGGCGATCGCTTGGCACCTGATGGAGGTGCTCAAGCCCAAGGTCCCCGTCTCGCGGATGGTGTTCAACGAGATCACGAAGGACGCGATCCTCAAAGCGGTCGCCAACGCACGCGAAGTCGACCTGAAGCTCGTGCGCGCGCAAGAGGCGCGGCGCATCCTCGACCGCCTCTATGGCTACGAGGTCTCGCCCGTGCTGTGGCGCAAGATCTCGCAGGGACTCTCCGCGGGCCGCGTGCAATCGGTCGCGACCAAGCTGCTCGTCGAGCGTGAGAAGGAGCGCATGGCGTTCGTCTCCGCGAGCTGGTGGGACGTCGACGTGAAGCTCGAGAAGGAAGGCAGCGCCTTCGAGGCAACGCTCCTGTCGATCGGGGGCCGCAAGCTCGCGCGCGGCGCGGATTTCACCGAGAAAGGCCAGCTCAAGCCGAAGGACGCGCTCGTTCTCGACGAGGCGGCGGCGCAGCGGCTCGCGGGCGAGCTCGCCAAGTCGAACTTCCAAGTCGAGGACGTCAAGCGCGAGTCGAAGACCAGCTCGCCGCGCGGACCGTTCACGACCTCCACCTTCCAACAGGATGCGGGCCGCAAGCTCGGGCTGCGCGCGCAAGAGGCGATGCGCATCGCCCAGCGCCTGTACGAAGGCGGTTTCATCACCTACATGCGTACGGACTCGACCGCGCTCTCGGGCGAGGCCATCCAAGCGGCGCGCACGCTGGTGTCCGAGCGCTACGGCGACGACAACCTGCCGCCGAAGCCGCGTTTTTACGGCAATCAGAAGGCCAAGGGCGCGCAAGAGGCTCACGAGGCGATCCGCCCCGCGGGCTCGCGCTTCCGCATGCCCGAAGAGGTCGCACGCGAGGTCTCCGAGATCGAGGCGCGCGTGTACGACTTGATCTGGAAGCGCACCGTCGCGTGCCAGATGGTCGACGAGCGCTTCACGGTGGTCACGGCGACGCTCGCGGGCGACGTCGCGGGTCACGGCAAGGTGGTCGCACAGGCCAAGGGGCGCACAACGGAGTTCGCCGGCTATCGACGTGCCTACGTCGAGGGCTCGGATGACGTCGAGAAGGCCCTCGACGAGCGCGAGAGCGTGCTGCCGCCGCTCGACCACGGCGATCGCGCCAAGGTTCACGAAGCGAAGGCCTCGGGTCACCGCACGACTCCGCCCTCGCGCTTCACGGAAGCGCTGCTGGTCAAGCGGCTCGAAGAGCTCGGCATCGGCCGTCCGTCGACCTACGCGAGCATCATCGAGACGATCACGTACCGCGAGTACGCGACGGCGCGCGACAAGACGCTGGTGCCGACGTGGCTCGGTTTCGCTGTCGTGCACGCACTCGAGCTGCTCGAGCCGATCATCGTCGACTACGCCTTCACCGCGAACATGGAACAGGAGCTCGACCGCATCGCGGAAGGCGAGCTCGACTACCTCGCGTTCCTGAAGGATTTTTGGACCGGCCAGAAGCCGGGCCTCGGGCGCGTCCTCACCACGCGCATCGAGGGGATCGACCCGCGCGAGGTCGGTGCGCAACGCCTCGGCGAGCTCGAAGGCGAAGCGGTCACCCTGCGCGTCGGGCGCTACGGGCCCTACATCCAGCACAAGGACCGCCGCGCGACCGTGCCGACGGGCCTTGCGCCGGACGAGCTCACTCTCGCGCGCGCGATCGAGCTCGTAGAGACCTCACAGAAGGCCGCGGCGCCGCTCGGCTTCTCCGCGGAAGGCAAGCCCGTGTACGTGCGCAACGGCCGCTTCGGGTACTTCGTGCAGCTCGGGGACGATCCGCCCGCGAGCGAGGAGAAGCCGAAGAAGAAGCGCACGACGAAGAAAAAGGGCGCGGAGGCGCCCGCGGCCGCCGAAGCGCCGGCGGTCGAGAAGCCCAAGCGTGCGTCGCTCTTCAAGGGCATGAAGCCCGAGTCGCTGACGCTCGACGAGGCGCTCGCGCTGCTCTCCCTGCCGCGTGAGCTCGGCCCCGATCCTCGCGACGGGCGCAAGATCACCGCGCGCAACGGGCGCTTCGGCCCGTACCTCGAGAAGGAGAAGGCGCCGGAGGCCGAGAAGCCCGAGTACCGCCGCTTGGGCAGCGAGGGCGAGCTCCTGACGGTCACGCTGCAGCAGGCGAGCGAGCTCTTCGCGGCCGAGCGCCCCGCGCGCACCTTCGGACGGCGCAACGCGGCACCGAGCGAGCCGCTCGCGACGCTCGGACCCGATCCGGCCTCGCAGCGTCTCGTGCTCGTGAAGCCCGGCAAGTACGGTCCCTACGTCACCGACGGCGAGACCAATGCCACGATCCCCAAGGGCGAGGACCCCAAGGCGATCTCGCTCGAGCGTGCCGCCGCGTTGCTCGCGCAGCGTCGAGCAGCCGGTCCGGTGAAGAAGAAGCGCGGCCGCCGCTCGTGAGCGCCTGAGGCGTCGACTACGAGCGCGCCGTGCGGGTCCGTCAGCCCGCACGGCGCGCCTCACTTTTTCGGCGGACTTCGCGGCGAGACGCGGCGCCGCGATTGCGCCCCGTCGCCGGCGCGGGTCGAATGGGTGCTGCGATGGTGTTCTCAAGCTTCGGAGCAGACGCGGAGCGAGCGCTCCCCTGGGAGATCGAGAACGCCCCGGACGTGGCCTTCGCGACCCTGTGGGCCACGGGCTCCGATACGGCGCTCGACAGCGTGCTGCGGCTCGAGGCCGTGCGTCAGAAGCAGGGACGCTGGGAGCGCTTCGAGAGACTGTGCAAGCCCGCGACGCGCGGCGCGGACCCGCTCGCATCGGCCCGCATGGCACGCGAGTACGAACTCTCTAGCGAGGAGCTTGCGACAGCGCCGCGTGCGGAGGACGCATGGCGTGAGCTCGCGCGGTTCCTCGCTGGAGCCGACGTCGTGGTCAGCTCTGCGGAGTCCTTCACGCCTTGGGCCCTGCACCTTGCCGCAGGCGAGCTCCCTTTCACGATCCTCGGCCTCGACGAGGTTGCGCGGCTACTCGTGCCTGCGCGTGCACGCGCAGGACGAACGCGGGCACCGCGCGAGAGCGCCGACGTCGCGAGAGCGCTCGTCGAGCTCGTCGCACGCTTCGTCGAGCTCCCCCGCGACGCCCGTGCGCTCGCGGCAGCCGCGTGGACCGTCGCGCACGATCGACTTGCGAGCAGCGACACGGCGGCGGCTGGCCGACTGGCGCGTGCACTGCGGCTGGTCGACGCGCCACGTCGCTGGAGCGCGGCTTCCGGTGAGCTCTTCGCAACCCTCGGCGACGGAGCCCTCACGGAAGACGCGCGGAGAGACGCGCAAGATGCCGAGGACTTCGTACGCGCGGATGTCGACCGCGTGCGCCCCCGCTGCGCGCAAGTCGCCGCGGAGTGGAAGCTCGAAGGCACGGTGCCCGTCTCGCTCGACGAGCCGACGCCGCTTGGCGACGCGGACCTCGGTCTCGTCGACGACGTATTCACGGTGCACCTTCCGCAGGCGTTCCGCACGAACGACGAATCTTCGACGTATCGCAAGGGTCAGCACGATGTCGCTGCCCAGGTCGCGCGCACGCTCGGACAACGCAAGCTGCTCTTGGTGCACGCGCCCACCGGTACAGGCAAGACGCTCGCGTACCTCGTGCCTTCGATGCTCTGGTCGATCCGCAACAACCTGCGCGTGGCCGTCTCGACATACACGCGTGCACTGCAAGAGCAGGCTGTCGACCATGAAGTGCCCCGCGCGCTGGCGGCGCTCG
This sequence comes from uncultured Planctomycetota bacterium, assembly GCA_903928115.1. Taxonomy (GTDB): domain Bacteria; phylum Planctomycetota; class UBA1135; order UBA1135; genus F1-120-MAGs118. The sequence continues at coordinate 89,164 of CAIYPP010000103.1, read as the reverse complement.
CGCGTGCGGGAGTGACGACGCTCCCGCGCGTCGCCGTGCTGAAAGGACGTGCGAATTACCTGTGCTGGCGCGCATTCAAGCTCCATGTCCCGAGCGACGGAGACGGTGGCGAAGCGTGGCTGGCGTGGACCAGCGTGCTGCTGTTCGCGTGGACGGACGACGATGGCGACCTCGATCGCTTTCCGATGCGGCCTGCGCTCGCGACCGATGCCCAGAGCGCCTTTCAGCGCGAGCTCGACTCGCTCGTGCGAGCCGTGCGCTCGCAGACCGGCTGCTGCCGCGCAAAAGATGACCGCGAGACGTGCGGCGCCGAGACGGCGCGTGTGCGCGCCGAGCGCTGCCACGTGCTCATCACGAACCATGCTTTCGCGCTGATTCGCCCGACCTACTTCAAGCATGTCGTGTTCGACGAGTGCGAACACCTGCACGACCAAGCAGGCAATGCATGGAGCTGGAGCGTGACCCTGCGCGAGGTGCGCGAGTTCCTTGGGATGCTGCGCCAGCCTTCGCGGCCGAACTCGCGCGCGCCGCTCGACCGTCTCGACAAGCTCGTGCTCGAGGGCGACCCCGCATGGCCCGCGATGGAGAGCCTCCGCACCCAGTGGAGCGCGGCGAACGGCGCGCTCGACGCGCTCGAGGTCGCGGTCGAGACCTTCAAGGTCTGGCGCGAAGAGCAACGCCGGAAGCGCGACAGCAAGGACGAGCACTCGCTCTTGCGCGAATACGTCGAGGGAATCGAGCCTTCTGCGACGCCGGAGCTCGACCCGCGCGCGCTGGCGGGCGCGAAAGCACTGGTGCGCGCGCACGCGCAGCTCTCCGCAGCAGCGACGGAGCTCGACGCCGGACTCGCACAGGTTGCGTCGACGCTCGACACCGTTCGCGCGCGCGGCATGGCGCGAGTGCGGCGACAGCTCGAGGTTGCGCGCGGGGACATGCTCGAGTGGCTCAGCGCTCTCCAAAACTGGATCCCGATGGCCGACAATCGGCCCGCTTTCGTGCGCGAGCGCTTCTATGACGTCGAGACCGACGCGCGCGGAGACGACGTGCTCGCTGCGCGCGTGCTGCTGCCGCAGGAGCTCTTGGGGCGCATGTTCTACCCCGCGCTCGAGAGCGGCGTCCTGATCTCCGCTACGACGTGGCTGCGCGATGGTTTCGAGGTTTCGCGGGCCTATCTCGGCCTCGATCGCGCCGCGGCGCCACTGGAGGACGAGGAGCGCGAGCCCAGCATCGTCGAGACGTTCCGTGCGGAGGCGCCCTTCGACTATTCGCGCGTGGTCGTGTGCGTCCCCGACGACGCACCGGATCCTTCGCGCGCGCGGGACCAATTCCAAGCCTACGTCCGGCGCTTCGTCGCCTACCTCGGCGAGCGGACGCGCGGTCGGATGCTCGTGCTCTTCACCAACGCGGATGAAGCGCGGCGCACCGGTGAAGAGCTCGCAGCGTTTTTCCGCCAGCGCGGCATTCCGCTGTGGTTCCAAGGAATGCCGGGCGTGCGCAAGGAAGAGCTCGGCGACCTCTTCCGCAGCCGCGTCGACTCGATCCTGTTCGGGGTCGACACCTTCTGGTACGGCGCGGACTTCCCGGGCGAGACGCTGGAGTACCTCGTCATCGCGAAGCTCCCCTACGGCGTGCCCGACCGATACCACCACGCGCAGTGCGCCGCGATCGGTAGCTCCGAGCAGCGTCGTCGCATCTATCTGCCGCGCGCGCTCGCAAAGTTCCGCCAGGGTTTTGGGCGCCTGATGCGCCGAGAGACGGACCGCGGTGCGGTGTTCGTGCTCGACTCGCGCCTGATCCACGGCGCCAATCGCCTCTTCCTACGCGAGCTCCCGATCGATGCCGACCTCGCGCGCAGCGAAGACGACGTGTGGACCGCGGGATCGGCGCGGTTCGTCGCGGCGGGGACCGACAAGTGCGTGCACGAGGCGCTGGCGCACATGGAGATGCTCGCCGACGTTCGGCGCCGTGGCCTCGACGTGCCATTCTCGGGCGCGAGCGCCGGTCCGCGTCGCGTCATCGAGCCGCAGCCGCGTATCAGTCCCGAGGAAGGCGACGTCGCGTTCTGACAGCCCGTCGCGGCGGTCGTGCGGCCGCGCTAAGTTCTGCGGTGCGTGCGCGTCCTCTTCCTCTCCCAGCGTGTCCCCTATCCGCCCAATCGCGGGGACAAGATCACAACGTGGCGGCTCGTAGAGCGGCTCTTGCGCTCGCACGAGGTGCGCATTGTGGCCTTCGCACACGATGAAGAAGATCGTCAGGCCGCAGAAGAGCTCACGCGCCGCGGCGCACCAACCGTCGCGATTCCGCTCGACCTGAAGCGTGCCAAGCTGCTTTCGCTGCCGCTTCTGCTCACTTCGAAGCCCCTCACGCTCGGTGTCTACGGCTCGCCCGCGCTGCAGCGTGCCGTCGACGAGCTCGCTCCGAGCTGCGACGTCGGTTACGCCTACTCGTCGTCGATGGGCGCCTTCCTCGAGCCGCACAGCCGCCTCCGCCGCGTGATGCACTTTGCGGAGCTCGACTCCGACAAGTGGCGCCAGTACGCCGAGCGTAGCCGCTGGCCGATGAGCTGGGTCTACGCTCGCGAGCATCGCACGCTGCGCGAGTTCGAGCGTCGCATCGCACGGTCGTTCGATGAGAACGTGCTCTGTACTCCCTTGGAGCAGCGCGTCTTCGAGCGCGAGATCTCTGGCGCCCATTCGCTCGTGATGCGCAATGGCGTCGATCTCGGCTTCTATCGTCCACAGCCCGAGCGTGCCGAGGCGGCGCACATGGTGTTCGTCGGCGTGATGGACTACCTGCCGAACGTCGACGGCTGCGCGTGGTTCGTCCGCGAGATCCTCCCGCGCGTGCGCGCGCGCGTGCCCAACGCGAAGCTCACGATCGTGGGCTCGCGACCGACGCCGCAGGTGCTCGCCCTCGCGTCGCAACCTGGCGTCAAGGTCACGGGATTCGTCGAAGATCCGCGCGAGTGGCTCGCGCGAGCGAGCATCTCCGTCGCTCCGCTGCGCATCGCCCGCGGCATTCAGAACAAGGTCTTGGAGGCGCTCGCGATGGGGCTCCCCGTCGTCGGCACCACTTCGGCAACGCAGGGGGTCGAAGGCGAAGCGGGGCGCGACTTCGTGCTCGCGGACACCGTCGAGGCGCAAGTCGAAGCGATCGTCGCGCTGCTGAACGATCCGAAGCGAGCGCGAGAGCTCGGCGCACGCGGTCGCACCTTCGTCGAGGAGCGTTACGACTGGAACGTCGCGCTCGCGCCGCTCGACGAGCTGATGGCGCGCTTCAAGACGGGCTGACGCGCCTCCGGGCGACCACGGAGTACCCGAGGCTCGCGCCGGTATCCTTCGAGAGGCTCTCGCAGGCCCAGAAGAAGAGCTGCACGAGCGCAACGAGCGGCAAGACGAGCGGCCCGCGCCAACGCGACACCGCCACCGAGCCGTCGTGGTGCAGCTTCGAGGCGGCGAGCGAGCGCACGAGCCAGTGCGAGAGCGTCGCGCCCGTCGCGGATGCAAAGTTCCCGCGCGGCGTGATCTCCTCGACGTCGAAGCCGTGGCGCTGCACGAGCGCCTCGATGCCACGCGGGGTGTAGCGATAGAAGTCGAATGGCCACTGGTGCAGAGGTGCGATCAACGGCACGGTGAGCAAGAGCCTCCCGCCGGGCCGCAGGACGCGCGCGATCTCGCGCACACAAGAATCCGGATCGGGGATGTGCTCCAGCATCTCCGCGGCGAGCACCGTGTCGAAGCGACCGCTCGCAAACGGCAGCCGCTGTGCATCACCCCACACATCGACGACCGTGCGCAGCATCTCGGGCCGATTCCACACGTCCGGATTCAGGTTGTCCGCCACCGGCGGATACTCGAGGCCCCAGTAGCGTCGGATCTTCGGCTTGAAGAACTCGGCGTAGGGCCGCTCGCCACAGCCGACGTCCAACATCTCGCCCGCCGCGTGCTGTGCGAGACCCTCCATCGCGCGGCGCAGCCAACGGCGCTCGAGCCAGTACGGACTCAACGGCGAGCGCTTGCGCAGCGCGTTCAGCCGCTGCGCGAGGCCGGGTCGGGCCGTGACGACGGCCTGATCGGCGCGCTTGGGTTGTTGGCGAAGGTCCATCGCGATCGGGTGACGCTCTACAGTATCCTCCGCGGGCCCTCGGGGCTTCCATGGCGACCTCCTCGAATCATCAGATCCTCGCCGAGACCTTCGATCGCTGGGCGGCGGCGGGTCGTGCGGCAGAGATGGAAGTCGAGCACGGCGACGTCGCGCGGCAGGTGATCGCCGGCATGGGAATTCGTGCCGGCGATCAGATCCTCGATCTCGGCTGCGGCAACGGCTGGTCCACGCGCCTACTCGCCAAGGCGGCCGCCGGCGCCCAAGCCACAGGCATCGACATCTCCCCCGCCATGATCGCGGAGGCGGAGCGCCTGCACAGCAACACGATTCGCGCGCGCTACGCGGTCGGCGCGTTCGAGAAGCTCGACCTCCCAGACGCGCGCTTCCAACGTGGGTTCTCGCTCGAGGCTCTCTACTACTCGCCGGATCCGGCAGCGGCGCTCGTAGAAGTCTTGCGCGTGATGAAGCCCGGCGGGACCTTCGACGTCGTGATCGAGTACTACGCGGAGAACGAGGGCACGGCGTTCTGGCCGGAGCAGACTCGCGTGCCGATGATCCGCTGGAGCGAGGCTCAGTGGCAGGCCGAGTTCGAGCGCGCGGGATTCGTCGAGCTCGCGGCGCGACGCGTGGTCGACTCGCGCGGCCTTGGCGAGCCTGAGCGCTTCAAGCCGAGCCTGTGCTATCCGAGTTGGCAGACATGGTCGGACGTGCACAGCGCCGGTTTCTTGTGGTTGCACGCGGTGAAGCCGCGCTGAGGGAGCGCGCATGGAACTCGATCGCCGACAGCTGCTGACCGCAGGCGCCGCGGCGATGGCCGGTGCGACGCTGCGCGCGTGTCAGGCGGTCGACAGCTTCGTTCCTCGCAAGGTTCTGCTTGTCGACATCGACGACGTGGGCTGGCCGTTCTTGGAAGAGTGCCTCGCGCAAGGCGACGCGCCCGAGCTCGCGGCGCTGCGCTCCTCGGCCCGGGAGTACCGAAACTTCTGGGCCGCGCCCGTGTGCAGCGTCTTCCGCGCCAAGGTGCTCACCGGGCTCGAGTCCTTTCGCGCGGGCAACTCTGTCGGCGCCAACGTTCCATCGAACAACATGGGCCCCTTTCCGGGTCCGAGTGGCCAATGGATCACTCACGCGATGCCCGGCCGACGCACGAAGCGCGGCAAGTGGCACCTGTCCGCGGGCCCGAAGAGCTGGCCTGAGTTGGTCGTCGAGAGCACAGAAGAGCGCGACGGCTACGACGAATACAGCGGGCCCAAGGGCAATTTGCAGAGCTACCACGAGTGGAGCTGCGCGCGAATCGTCCGCGGTGAGCCCGCGCAGGTGATCGAGATGCGCGAGTTCGCGACCAACGTGACGGCAGCCGATGCACTCGCGGACATCGCTCGCGGCATCGAGTTCGTTCACGTGAGCTTCAATGCGCCGCACGCGCCGCACAACCTGCCGCCGCCGGCGAACGAGCCTCCCGGCGCCATCTATCCCGGCCGCAGCCGCTACAGCGACATCCTCCGCCACCTCGATTGGCGCTTGGGTCAGCTCGTGCGTGCCGCGCTCAGCGCCGACTACATCGTGCTGCTCGCGTGCGACAACGGCACTTCCGGCGAGGGCAAGGGCTCGCTGGCGGAAGTCGGCGTGCACACGCCGCTCTTCGTCTGGGGTCGCGACGTCGAGCGCGGCGTGAGCCAGCGACTCGTCAGCGCCGTCGACCTGTGGGCCACGGTCCGCTACCTGCGCGGCTGCAAGGACCGAGTCGGAACGCCGGATTCGCTCCCGTTTTGCAGCGAGTTTCTGAGCGTCGAGTGCGCGACGTTCGCCGAGCGGCAGTTCCTCCGCGTGGACGCGTTCCCAAGCTACGGCATCGAGCCCGCGACTGCGACGTGGCGACGCGCGATCCGCGACGAGCGCTGGAAGCTGGTCGAGCTGCCGGACGCGGAAGCCGGCGAGGATCGACGCGCGCTGTACGACCTGCAAGGCGACCCCGAGGAGCAGGAAAACCTGCTGCGCGGAGAGCTCGCTCCCGAAGCAGCGCTAGCTCTCCAGCGCCTCGGCAAAGCGCTCGAGCAGGGTGTGCACTCACTGCCCGGGAATCGCGGCGGATAGCGCGGCCTGCAGGCGCGCGAGCGTCGCGGTTTCCTCGGTGGTCATGTCACCGTCGTTCAGGTTGGCGCCTTCGAGCACGACGCCTTGCATGTCGTAGAGCGCGTCGGGCTGGCCATCACGTCGCACCAGCTTCCAACGCGCGTCTCGAATCATCGCTCCGTAGCTCTCGTATGGATCGAAGCCATTCGGACTGAAGCGATCGGCAACGACGTACTCCCGCAGCGGCGCTCGCGTCGGATTCCCGAGATACGGCGCGAGCGAAATGCCATCGATCGGCCGGCCGTCGCCGAGGCCGAGCGCCAAGTCCGCTCCCATGAGCTCCACGACGGTCGGAAAGAGGTCCACGGCCTGCACGAGAGCGGAGCAGCGCGTGCCCGGAGCCGTGACATGCTTACCCGCGACGATCAGCGGCACGCGCACACCGCCTTCGAAGACCGTGCCCTTCGAGTTGCCGGGGACTGACGGCGGCGTCATCACCTGCTGCGGCGTGCCGTTGTCGCCAAGAAACAGGATCATCGTATTGGCGCGAACCTCCTCCGGAATCCCCGCCAAGAGCCGCCCCAGCTCGCGGTCGAGCGCTTCGACCATCGCGCCGTAGTGCGCGTTGGCCGTGTCGCTGGGAACACCTGCGAGTTGCGCCGAGTGCAAGTCGGAGGGCGGCGCATGCAGCGGCGTGTGCGGCGCATTGAATCCGAGGTACAGAAACCACGGTTGCGGCATGGTCGCGATCTGCTCCAGCGCGTCATCGACTTGCTCGCTGGTCGCGTACACCGTGCTCGGCTCGCTCACACCGTTCGTGACCTTCGTGTGGCTGAAGTAGGTGTTGCCGAACATGAAGTTGCCCAGCGTGCCCTCGAACCAGTCGAAGCCCTGCAGATTCGGATGGGACGCTCCCCCCACCGACTCCGAGCCCAAGTGCCACTTCCCGATGGCCGTGCTCGTGATCCCGCCTTCGACTCCGGCGTCGAGCACCTCGGCAAGCGTGCGCTCCTCGAGCGCGAGCGCGTGTTCTGGCAACCACTGGTCGATCGGCTTGCCGATGCCATGCCGATAGCCCATGCGCCCGGTCAGGATCGCGGCGCGCGTCGGCGAGCAACTCGGTGCGCTGTAGAAGTACTCGAAGAGCATGCCCTCAGCGGCGAGGGCGGTGAGATTCGGCGTCGGCGGCGGAGAGGGATGCGCACCGTAGGGTGCGAACATGTCGACGCCGAAGTCATCCGCGAGCACGAGGAGCACGTTGGTCGGCTGCGTCTCGACCGGCGGCGTCACGGTTCCTCCACCGCCCCCACCGCACGTGGCAGCGAGGCCGACCATGCCCGCTGCAAGCAGGCAACGGGGTATCGGCGTGTGAAGAAACTTCCAGTTCATGCAGACAGACCGGCTGATGCCGAAAGTCTACCCCGCCCGTCGAGCCGCGCTCAGGGAACGAGCTCGCGCAGCTGTGCCGCGAGACGTGCGTACGCCGCACGCTGCGCGATGTCGAGCGAGCCCAAAGCAAGATTCAGGTCCTCGCCTTGCGGGCTCGCCATGTCGAAGAACTGGTCGCTTTGACCCTGCCGCTCGATGAGCTTCCAGCGCGCGTTGCGGATCATTCGCCCCAGCGAGGTGAAGGGCCCGAAGCCGTTCGGAAGGAACTTCGTCGCGAATACCCAGTCGCGCAGCGGCGGACGCCATGGCTGCGCGAGGTACGGCGTCAAGCTGACGCCGTCGATGCGACGCAACGTCGACTGCGACGCTGCGCTGACTCCGCAGAGCTCCATCACCGTGGGAAACACGTCCACCGAATTCACCAGCGCGTTGCACTGGCTGCCGGGATACGCGACCGTCGGGCCCGAGATGATGAGCGGCACGCGCACGCCGCCCTCAAAGAGCGTCCCCTTCGCACGCCCCGACGTAGACGGCGCCGTGACAACCTCGTTCGGCGAGCCGTTGTCGCTCATGAAGATGACCGTCGTCCGCGCACGCACTCCGGGGTCCATCGCGGCGAACAGTCGGCCGAGCTCGCTGTCGAGAGCTTGGACGCTGGCGCGATAGTGAACCGGCGGCGACGCTGCAGGCGGGCCCGAGAGCGCGTACGTGTGAAGGCTCGCCGGTGGAATGTGCCACGGCTCGTGCGCCGCGTTGAACGCGAGGTACATGAACCACGGCTCGCGCATCTCGCGCGAGCGCTTGAGCGCCGCGTTCACCTGCTCTGTCGTGCTGTACGTCGTGCTCGTGAGCGCGACGCCGTTTCGGATCGTCGTGTGGTTGTAGTAGTTCTGCCCGATGTACAGATTCCCGGCGGTGCCCTCGAACCAGTCGAAGCCCTGCAAGTTCGGCGCGAGCGCCACATTCAGCGGCGGCGCAGTCAGGTGCCACTTGCCGACCGCGGAAGTGTCGAACGTCCACGGAGCGAAAGAGTCGAGCGCCTCGGGGATCGTGACTTCCGAGGGGTTGAGCGAGGCCTGTGGAGCGCCACTGGGAAACAGGAAGTTCCCGATACCTGTTCGGAACGCGTAGCGGCCCGTGAGCACACAGGCGCGCGTCGGCGAACACACCGGGTCGGTGTACGTCGCCTGAAAACTGACGCCCGATGCCGCGAGCGCGTTCAACGTCGGCGTCGGTGGTGCGTCAGGGTGCCCACTGAAGCTGCTCACCATGTCGCAGCCGACATCGTCGGCCATGATCAGGAGCACGTTGCCCGGCGTCGACGCCACTTGGGGCGCGACCGCAAGGCCAGCGAGGAGCGCGAGCGTCAGCATGACGGGAAGCCGGCCGAGGGACCGACACTTCCAGTCTAGGTGCTCCCCCAAATTCGTGGGGTTCGCGCCGCCCGTAGAGCCCCCACGGGGCTCCGCGTCCTCACCGTCAACAGCTTTGGCCGGCTCGGCGCCGCAGCAGGAACACCGCGGTCGCGAAGACCGCCGCGAGGGCCACGACGAGCAGCTCCTTAGGGCTGAACATCACGAGCGCCGCCATAGGGGCCTCCGCTCGTGCCTCAGGAACCCGACGCGGCCTTCAGCAGGTCGAGGCTGCGGTTGGCCCAGCTCTCCAGCGGAGCCACGTACAGGCCGAAACCCACCGTCGCGAGCCCGAGCACCGTGACGAAGCCCGTGAGCAGCGGCGCGGGCGCCGCGTCGGCTTCCGCGGGCTTGTTCAGGAAGAGCGCCTTCGCCACGCGCAGGTAGTAGAAGAGGCTCACCACGCTGTTCAGCGCTGCGATGACGACGAGCCACATCAGACCCTCGTCCACGCCCTCGACGAACAGCAGGTACTTCCCGTAGAAGCCGACGGTCGGCGGCAGACCCGTGAGGCTCACGAGGAACGCCACCATCACCATCGAGATGAGCGGCGCCTTGAAGCCCATGCCCTTCAGGCTGTCGATCGTGTCCGAGCCGGTGACGCCCTCGAAGTAGACGAGGAAGCCGAACGCCCCGAGGTTCATGAAGTAGTACGCGGCGAGGTAGTACATCGCCGCCGAGAACCCTTCGCGCGTCATGCACGCGATGCCGACCATCACGTAGCCCGCGTGCGCGATCGACGAGTAGGCGAGCATGCGCTTCAGGCTCGACTGGCGCAGGGCCGCGAAGTTGCCGAGCGTCATCGTGATCGCCGCGAGCAGCGCGAGCATCAACGTCACGCGCTCACCATAGCTGCCGAGCGCGTTCCCGCTCTGACCGACGAACAGCGCGCCGAGGAAGCGCAGCAGCGCGCCGAAGCCCGCAGCCTTCGAGGCCACGGCGAGGAACGTGGTCACCGGCGTCGGTGCGCCCTCATACACGTCCGGCGTCCAGAAGTGGAACGGCGCCAGCGAGATCTTGTAGGCGAAGCCCGCCAGGATCAGCACGGTCGCGATGCCGAGCGGAATCGGGTTCGCGCTCACCTGCGCGAGCAGGTTCGGGCTCGTCGCCATCTGCGCGAGGTCGATCGTGCCCGTCAGGCCGTACAGCAGGCTGATGCCGTACACCATGATGCCCGTCGAGAGGCCGCCGAAGATGACGTACTTCATCGACGCCTCGGCGGACTTGCGGTTTCCCTTGTGGAAGCCCGCGAGCGAGTACGACGAGAGCGAGAGCAGCTCGAAGCCCAGCACCATGAGCAGCAGATTGCTCGTGCTGACCATGAAGAAGATGCCGATCGCGGCGCCGAGCAAGAGGAAGTAGTACTCGCCGACGCCGCTCTTACGCTCGCGGCGATCGTGCATCACGTAGAGCACGACCACAGCCAGCGCAGCGACCGTGAAGAGCTTGAAGAAGTTCCCGAACTGGTCGATCGAGACCATCCCGAACGCCGTGTGGCTCTCGGTGCCCCACTGGCCGAAGAGGAACCACGCCGTCGCCGCGAGACCCGCGAGCGACAAGTAGCCGACGCGCACCGACTCGCGTCCCTTGACGACGAGGTCGAACACGAGCGCGGCGAGCGCCGTGACCGTCAGCACGATCTCCGGCGCGATCGACGCAAGCCCGTCGAGGTAGGGGTTGTTCACGGTGCGCTCCGGCCGGGCCTCAGCCCTGAACCTTCAGGATGTTGATCAGGTTCTGCACGCTGGGGTGCATCCAGTCGAGCAGCAAGTACGGCAGGATTCCGAACAGGACGCACAGGAACAGGAACGGCGCCTGGCAGAAGACCTCGCGGAAGTTGATCTCCTCGATGCCTTCGTACTTCGCGTTCTTCTTGCCGAGGAACACGCGCTGCATCGCGTAGAGCAGGAACGCGGCGGTGAACACGATGCCGAGCGTCGAGATGAGCACGAGCACTTGGAAGCGCGTGTCGGCCGCTTGGAACGAGCCGACGAGCGTCATCGCCTCGCTCACGAAGCCCGCGAGACCCGGCAGACCGAGCGCCGCGAAGAAACCGAGCGTCGTCAGCGCCCAGTAGCGCGGCATCAGCTGCGACAGACCGCCGAAACCATTGAGGTCGCGGTGGTGGGCGCGGTCGTAGATCACACCCACGATGAGGAACAGCGCGGCGCTCGACGTGCCGTGGTTGAACATCTGGAGCACGGCGCCTTCCATGCCCCACACGGTGAAGGCGGCCATGCCGAGCAGCACGTAGCCCATGTGGCTGACCGAGCTGTACGCGACCATCTTCTTGAAGTCGGACTGGCCGAGCGCGACGAACGCGCCGTACACGATGCTGATCACACCGAGGACGCCGAGGATGAAGGCGGACTCGTGGAACGCGTCCGGCGCCAGCGGGAAGCACGCGCGCAGCATGCCGTAGCCGCCGAGCTTGAGCAGGATGCCCGCGAGGATGACCGAGATCGGGGTCGGCGCTTCGACGTGCGCGTCCGGGAGCCACGTGTGGAACGGCCACACGGGGACCTTGATCGCGAAGCCCACGAAGAGGAACCAGAAGACCCACGTCGTGAAGTCCATGCCGAGCAGCACGCCATTCGCCGGCAGGCTCATGCCGAGCAGCTTGCCGCTGACGGCGAGCTCGGTGAGCTGCGGGATCGAGAACGTGCCCGAGTCGAGGCGCAGCGCGACGATCGCGACGAGCATCAGGACCGAGCCGGCCAGCGTGTAGAGGAAGAATTTGATCGCAGCGTACTCGCGCCGCGGACCGCCCCAGATGCCGATCAGGAAGTACATCGGCAGGAGCATCACCTCCCAGAACACATAGAAGAGGAACAGGTCGAGGCTCACGAACACGCCGAGGATGCCGACCTCGAGCATCAGGAGCAGCGCGTAGTAGGCCTTGCCGGCCTTCTCCATGCCGAAGCTCGCGATCACGCCGACGAAGAGCAGCACGGTCGTGAGCCACACGAGCGCGACCGACAGCCCGTCGATGCCCACGTAGTACTGGGCCTTGATCGAGTCGATCCAGTCGATGCGCTGCACGAACTGCGCGCCGAGGATGTCGCCGGTCGCACGCGCGGCTTCGATCTCCGCCAGCGACTTCTGCTCGAAGCCGTAGAAGTAGAGCCACGTGCCGAGCACCATCGCGAGGAACGTGGCCGCGAGGCTCACGCCCTTGATGGCGTTCATCGAGGTCTTGGGCAACAGCAGGATCACCGCCATTCCGATCAGCGGGAGGAAGGTGATCCAGGTCAGGATCTGGGACTGCATGGGGAGTGTGGGACGTCTGCGATCCGACTAGAGGAGAATGAGCCAAGCGGCGAGCGCGAGCCCGCCGAAGACAGCGAAGGTCGCGTACTGCTGCACGCGGCCCGATTGGAAGAGACGCACGACCGACCCGAAGGTCTGCGTGAACATGCCGACGCCGTTCACCGCGCCGTCGATGACGACACGGTCGAAGGCGGCCGAGCCGCGGCCGAACGCCATGCCGATGCGACCGACGAGGTTGACGGTCGCGTCCACCACGTTGCGGTCGATCCAGCCGAGGAAGTTCGCGAAGTGCATCGACGCGCCGATCACGCTCGCGTCGGGCTGGTAGCGGGGCTCGTCCTTACGCTTCATGTCGACCACGATCGCGGTGCCGAGCGCCTCGTCGACGAAGTACTTACCCTTGACCACCTCGTAGATCGCGTGGATCGAGTGCGTGATCTTGCCGGCGACGCGCTGCGAACGTTCCCAGCCGCGGCCGTAGATCAGCCACGCCACGAGGATCCCGAGCGAAGCGACGGTCAGCGACACCGAGAGCGCCACGATGTGCGCGAGGTGCGCCGCGTGCTCATCCACGGCGATCTTCGCCGCGAGCTTGTCGCCGATCTCCGCGCCGTAGAGCGACTGGAACGAGACGCTCTCCTCGAACCACGTGTGCGCGTGCTCCCAGAACTTGAGGCTGTGCACCGGGTCCGCCAGCCAGAAATGGCCGCCGAACACGCCGAGGAAGGCGAGGATGCAGAGCGCCACGACCATCGGCAGCGGCGACTCGTGCGGGTGGGCCGCGTGGCCGTGGTCCCCGTGCGCGTCGTGTCCGCCGTGGTCCTTGGCGTGAGCCTCGTGCCCGTGGGACGCGTGCGCGCTCGCCGCGTGGGCGTGCGCCGGAGCAGGATGGCCATGAGCCGCATGGCCGTGATCCGCATGCCCGTGCGCTTCGTGCCCGTGATCACCATGAGCGTGATCGCCGTGCCCAGCGTGCCCGTGGTCGTCGCCGTGACCGTGATCGTGCCCGTGATCGTCATGCCCGCCGCCGTGGTGCGCGAAGGGGCTCTCGACCGTGCCCGGACGGTAGCTGTCCGAGAAGGTCATGAAGATCATGCGGAACATGTAGAACGCGGTGCAGGCCGCGGCGATCGGCAGGCCGACCGCTGCGAAGAAGCTCGCGCCCGTGAAGCGCCCGCCGAGGATCTCCTCCCACGCGCGCAGGATGATCATGTCCTTCGAGTAGAAGCCCGAGAAGAACGGGATGCCCGCGATGGCGATCGTCGACGCGAGCATGCACGCGAACGTGATCGGCATGTACTTGCGTACGCCGCCCATGTTGCGCATGTCTTGCTCGTGGTGGCAGCCGTGGATCACGGAGCCCGCCGAGAGGAACAGGCACGCCTTGAAGAACGCGTGCGTGACCATGTGGAACAGGCCCGCGACGACGCCGCCGAGGCCGATCGCCGCGACCATGAAGCCGAGCTGCGAGATCGTGGACCACGCGAGCACCGCCTTCAGGTCGTAGGCCGTCGTGCCGATCGTGGCCGCAAAGATCGCCGTGATCGTGCCGACGGCGGCGATGACGTTCAGCACGTCGGGCGTGAACATCGGGTAGCAACGCCCGAGCAGGAACACACCGGCCGCGACCATCGTCGCCGCGTGGATCATCGCGCTCACCGGCGTCGGACCCGCCATCGCGTCGGGCAGCCAGATGTGCAGCGGGAACTGCGCCGACTTGCCGATCGTGCCACCGAAGATGAAGAGGCCGCCGACCGTCATCCACAGCGGGTACTCGCCGGGGTGCACGGCTTGATGGCGCGCGATCTCTTCGAGCGAGAGGCGCCACAGCTCGGTGAAGCGGAACGTGTCGAACTTCCAGAAGAAGATCACCATGCCGACGAGCAGGCAGGTGTCGCCGACGCGCGTCGTAAGGAAGGCCTTCTTGCAGGCCTTGGTGGCCCACTTGTGGAAGTAGCCGCTCGACGGGTCGTGGCTGAAGTGGCCGATGAGCAGGTAGCTCATCAGACCCATCACTTCCCAGAAGATGAACAGGAACAGCAGGTTGTCCGAGAGGACGAGCCCGAGCATCGCGAACGTGAACAGCGAGATGTTCGCGAAGAAGATGTGATAGCGGGGCGTGCCGTGCATGTACCCGATCGAGAACAGGTGCACGCAGAAGCTGACGACGCCGACGACCATCAGCATCGCCGCGCCGAGCGGGTCGTAGAAGATCGCCGCCGAGACGTTGCTCACGCCGTTGGCGATCGTGTCGCTCGAGTAGAACCAGTGGAACCACAGGCCCGCCTCGTCGCCGGAGTGGTGGCGGAACTCTTGGCCGTGATAGGCGGCCCACAAGGACTTGGCGAACATCAGCACCGTGATGCTCGCGGTGGCGAAGAGGCCGCCGGTCAGGAGCCAGTCGCCCTGTCGGGGCAAGCGCTTGCCGACCGAGATCTGGATCACGTAGCCGACGAGCGGCAGCACGAACGCCAAGAACAGGAGCTTGAAGTCCTGTGCCGGGTCGAACGCGAGGAAGTGGGATTCCGCGGTCATGCGTGGGACTCTGCGTTCGCGCTCACTCGCGCAGGAGGTCGGCCTCGGCGGGCTTCACCGAGTTGAACAGGTGGAACACGTTGAGCACGATCGCGAGGGCGACCGCGGCCTCCGCAGCGGCGAGGATGATCACGAAGATCGCGAACATGCGCCCGTCGAGGCTGCTCGTGGCGCCCGCCGCCTGATTGAAGCGGTTGAAGGCGACGAAGTTGATGTTGGCGGCGTTGAGGATCATCTCGATCCCCATCAGCACGTAGAGCACGTTGCGCCGCACGAGGATCGCGACGATGCCGAGCGCGAAGAGCGCCGCTGACACCGCGATGTAGGCACCCAGACCCATCAGCCCTGCGCTCCTTCTTCCTGCAGGTCGACCTTGCGGCGACGCGCGACGTACACCGCAGCGACGAGCGCGACGGTCAGCACGATCGCGGCGAGCTCGAAGGCGATCGAGTACTGGTCATAGGCGAGGAAGCCGACGCCGATGCGCTCGGTCGCGTGCTCGGGCTCGGCGAGCGTCGCCGCCTGCACCCAGTTCACGGTCGAGGCGACCTTGGCCGCGACGAACGCGACGCCCGCGCCGACCGCGACGAGTCCTGCGAGGACGCGCGGCAGCTTGCGCTCGGTGAGGTCCGGCGGGCTCAGCATCACGCCGAACAGAATCAGCGCGAGGATGCCGCCGACGTAGATCAGGATCTGGCTCATCGCGAGGAAGTCCGAGCCGAGCAGCAGGAACAGGCCCGCCGTGCCGCCGAACGTCCCGATCAGGCAGAACGCGCTGCGGACGACCGAGCGCTCCCAGATGCACACGAGCGAGCCGCCGAGCACGAGGATCGCAAACAGCGCGAAGGCTGCGCCGTCGCCGCCCGCGAGGAACGTGCACGCGCCGAGTGCGGCGAGCGAGCCGAGCGCGACGAGGCCGTAGAAGAGCTTGTCGGTAGCGTCCATCTACTCCCCGTCCCCTTCTTCAGCCTTGGAGTCTTCGACCTTGACGCCGGCGGCCTTCGCGGCCTCCTTGGCCGCCTTCTTCGCCTCCGCTTCCTTCATGCGGATGCGCGCCTCGCGCGCCATGCCCTTGAACGAGAGCAGGTCGTGCTTGAACTCCGAGCGGTCGAAGGTCACGAACGCGTACTCGGTGCCCATGTGGATGCAGTCCTTGGGGCACGGATACACGCAGAGCTCGCAGAACATGCACTTCTGGTAGTCCAGCGTGAAGCTGATCCACTCCAGCTCCTTGCCGTGGCGCACAGCCTCCATCTCGATGCAATCGATGGGGCAAGCGCGCGCGCAGGCGAGGCAGTTGATGCACTTCTCCTGCTCGAGGTAGTGGATGCCGCGGTACCGATCGGGGATCGGCATGCGCTCGTCGGGGTACTGGACGGTGATCGGCTTCTGGAGCATGTAGCGCCAGGTGATCTTCATCCCGACCAGCGTCGTCTTGACGCTGTCCCAGATGTTCTTGACGTAGCCCTGAGCAGTTTCGGTCTGTTGCATGGTGCTAGCCCAAAAGCGCCTGCTTGCCGGCTTCCCAGAGAGCGGCGCCGATCGCGCACACGAGCGCGAGCGGCGTGAGGTACTTGTAGCCCATCGTCATGACCTGATCGACGCGCACGCGCGGGAGCGTCCAGCGCAGCCACATCATCAGGAAGATGCCGGCGAACGACTTGACGAGCAGCGTGAGGCCCGCGACCGCGTGGTATGGGATCGCCTGCAGGTTCAGCTCCGTCGCGCCGCTCGCACCCTTCACGAACAGCTCGCGCCCGAAGAACTCTCCGGCCGCCCACGTCAGCGGGCTCTCGAAGCCGCCGAGGAAGAACACCGCCGCGAGCGCGCTCATCAGGAACATCGCGGCGTACTCCTCCATGAAGAAGAACGACCAGCGAATGCCTGAGTACTCCGTCATGAAGCCTGCGACGAGCTCGCTCTCCGCCTCGGGGAGGTCGAACGGCGCGCGCTTGGTCTCCGCGAGCGCTGCGATGAAGTACAGCACGAACGCGGGGAGCATGAACGGGTTCTTGAACATGAACCAGCCCATGCCGTACCAGCCCGACTGCATCTCGCTCGCTTCACGCATGTTCAGCGTGCCCGCGACCATGACGGGCACGAGCAAGGCCACGCCGAGCGGAATCTCGTAGGCCACGACCTGCGCGGCCTCGCGCATCGCGCCGAACACGGTCCACTTCGAGTTCGAGGCCCAGCCCGCCATGACGACGCCGATGGTCGTCATCGAGCTCATGGCGATCACGAAGAACACGCCGAGGTCGATGTCCGCGAAGAACACGCCGGGGGCGAGCGGATAGGCCGCCATCGCCGCCACGATCGCCGCGAGCACGAGCGCGGGCGCGAGCATGAAGAGCACGCGGTCCGCGTCGCGCGGAATCATGTCCTCCTTGAGGAGCAGCTTCACGCCGTCGGCGATCGACTGCAGCCAGCCGTGCCAGCCGACGTACATCGGGCCGTAGCGGCACTGGATGTGACCGGCGACCTTGCGCTCGAGCCATACCGAGAACATCGCGATCAGCGAGATCAGGCCCATGACGATCGCGACGCCCGTCACGGCGGCGCCGAGCCACAGGGCCCACATCGGCAGGTACGCGCCGAGCGCGGCGACCAAGCCTTCGAGGAACGCGTTGCTGCCGCTGCCGACTTCGACGGCCGCGGACTGCTGAGCGAGTGCGAGAGCGGGCGTCATCACCGGTCCGTCTCCCCGACGACGATGTCGGTCGAGCCGATGATCGCGATCGCGTCACCGACGAGCGCGCCCGGCAGGATGTCCTCGAGCACGGCCAAGTTGCAGAAGCTCGGGCCGCGCACGCGCGTGCGCACCGAGACCTTGCCGCCGTCGGAGACGACGTAGTGTCCGAGCTCGCCGCGCGGGTTCTCGATGCCGACGTAGGCTTCGCCCGCGGGCACCTTGAGCGTCTTCGGCAGCTCGCCGATCACGGGGCCGTCGACCATGTGGTCGAGGCACCAGCGCACGATCTTGATGGACTCCATCATCTCCATCACGCGCACCCACGAGCGGTCCCAGCAGTCGCCGAGCGCGCCCATCTCGCCCTTGGCCACGGGGATCTTGAACGCGCCGTCGCGCCAGATCTCGCCGTAGCACATGTAGGGCATGTCGCGGCGCAGGTCCCAGTCGATGCCCGAGCCGCGCACCATCGTGCCCGTGAGGCCGAAGTCGAGCGCCATCTCGCGCGAGATCACGCCGACGTTGGCGGTGCGCTTCACGTAGATCTGGTTGACGAGCAGCAGATCGACGTACTCCGGCCACTTCTGCTCGAACACGTCGCAGAAGCGCGCGACCTCCTCGAACCAACCCGGAGGCGCGTCGTTGAACACGCCGCCGATGCGGATGTAGCTGTACGTGAGGCGCGCTCCGCAGATCTTCTCGAAGAGCGCCATCATCCACTCGCGCTCGCGGAAGCAGTAGAGGAACGGCGTGAACGCGCCGATGTCGAGCCCGTAGGTTCCGAACGCGACCAAGTGCGAGCCGATGCGGTTCAGCTCGGCGCAGATGATGCGGATCAAGGTCGCGCGGCGCGGGATCTCGACGCCGAGCAGGGCTTCCACGGCCAGCGAGTAGCCGAGGTTGTTGTTCATCGACGCGAGGTAGTCGTAGCGGTCGGTGTACGGCAGGTACTGCAGCCACTCGACGTTCTCGCCGATCTTCTCCGCGCAGCGGTGCAGGTAGCCCAAGTGGGGCTGCGCGCCGGTGACGAGCTCGCCGTCCGTGCGCATGAGCACGCGCATGACGCCGTGCGTCGCGGGGTGCTGGGGCCCGAAGTTGATCTCGAGGTCGGGCGTGCGGATGTCGACCGTCACCTCGCCCACGTCCGTTTGGCGCAGGCGGGTGCTCGGCGGCATCGTCTTCGTGACTTCGTTCGCCATGGTGTTCGCGGCCTCACTCGCAGGAGATGCCGTGGTACTCCTTCGGGAACTCGTAGTCCTTGCGCAGCGGAGAGCCGACCCAGTCGTCGGGCAGCAGGATGTTGCGCGGGTCGGGGTGCCCCTCGAACACGATGCCGAACATCTCGGCGCACTCGCGCTCGTGCCACTGCGACGCACGGTAGACCGGCACGAGGCTCGGCAGCTTCGCCGCGCTCTTCGGCAGGAGCGCCTTGATCGCGAGGCGATGGCGGAACTTGAGGCTCAGGAGCTGCACGTTGATCCACAGGTCCGCGCTGTCCTTCGAGGGATCGGTCGCGGTGAGGTCGACGAGCTGCTCGAAGTGCAGGCGGTCGTCGTCGCGGCAAGCCTCGACGAAGCTCGCGAGCAGCGCCGGCTCGACGATCACGAACGGATCGCCCGCGCGGCCCTTGTCCTTCTTGTCCTTGGGGTCGGGCTTGCGCGGCTCATCGGCCTTGACGAGGCCGGGGGCGCGGATCGCCACGAGTCGATCGAGGATGCCTTGGAAGTCCATGTGCTGCGCCGCTTCTTCTCAGGCCAGACGCGCGGGCTTGCGGACCACCGACGAGGCGCGGATCTTCTCCTGCAGCTTCATCAGGCCTTCGAGCAGTGCCTCGGGGCGCGGCGGGCAGCCGGCGATGTACACGTCGACGGGGATCACGCGGTCGACGCCCTTCACCACCGTGTAGCCGTACTTGTAGTAGGGACCGCCGCCCGTGGCGCAGGCGCCCATGGCGATCACGTACTTCGGGCTCGGCATCTGGTCGTAGAGCTTCTTGACGCGCTCGGCCATTTTGAAGTTGACCGTGCCCGCGACGATCATGAGGTCGGCCTGACGCGGGCTGGCGCGGAACGCACCGGCGCCGAAGCGGTCGATGTCGTGGTGCGCGGCGCCGACGGCCATCATCTCGATGGCGCAGCAGGCGAGCCCGAAGGTCATCGGCCAGATGCTGGACAGACGCGCCCAGTTGATCAGCCAGTCGACGCGGGTCGTCAGGACGTTCTCTTCGAACTGATTCTGAAGGCTCAGCATGGTGTGTGTGCGGGGGTCGGGGCCGGGCTCAGACGGCGTTCGGTTCGGGCTGGGCAGCGGCCTTGGCGGCCTTTTCGCGCGCCTCGAGCTCGCTCTCGATGTCGCGCACCTTCGCCACGCGCCCGAGGCGCGAGTCGGCGAACTTGGGCTGGTAGCGGTTGCCCTCGTAGGCGAGGACCCAGTCGAGGTCCCCCTTGGCCCAGACGTACACGAGGCCGAGGAACAGGATCGCGACGAAGACGAAGCCCTCGACGAGCGCGAAGTAGCCCACGCCCGAGCCCTTGGCGGCCCCGGTGTCGGCCATGGCGTCCTTCAGGACGAGCGCCCACGGGAAGAGGAACGCGATCTCGACGGCGAAGACCACGTAGACCAGCGCCACCGTGTAGTAGCGGATGTCGAACTGGACCCAGGCCCCGCCGATGGTCTCCTCGCCACACTCGTAGGTGTCGAGACCCTCGTCGGTGAGGCGCTTGGGCCGCAGGACGGAGGCGATGAGCAGGTTCGCGAAGACGAACACGAGCCCGACCGAGGCGAAGACGAGGACGTTGAGGTAGTCGAAATACATGGCGGCGGAAGCCTGACGCCAACTCCCCTCGGGGAGGGGGTCGGCCAGAGCTGGACCACGCGGGTCTAGAAAGGGCGGGAAGGGTACCAGAGCGGCCGCACTTCGTTCGACCCCCTCTCGCCTCCGCGCGAGCGGTTTTCACGGCGCCCTGCCGAGCGCTCCGCTCGGACGATTTTCCTCACTTTGGCCGCGACCTTGGCCCGCCCCGAGCGACGGAGAGCCCGTGGGAGCCTCTGAGTACCCGCCCTGCGCAGCAACCGAACCTACGCCGCCGTCCGCGCTCCCGCTCCGTCCTCCCAGACCGGTCCGCCCGCATCGGCCGGAGGACGGCGACTCGGGGCTCGGCGACCGTGGACCGATCGACTTGAGCCGGATCAACTCGAGGCCGATCGGCTCGAGCCCAAGAGAGATCGACCCTCGCTCCTCCGCGGCGGCTCCGATTCGGGCAGACGCCGAGCGATCGCGGGGCGACGGAACACGCGACGAGCCGCGCGAGGGCTTGGCGCAACCGAGACCGCCCCACGGCGGCACCGACGACCTCGGAACCACCCCCGCCGAGCTCGAACGCTCGGACCTCGACGCCTCGCCATTCGGTCCCGTGCCTCCTGTAGGCGACGCCGCGCCCGCGGCCGCCGGCGCTTCGCCCCTGCGACGGCTCGCGGTGCGGATCGTCCTTGCCGCGGGATCCTCTTTAGCTGTTCAAATATCCATCAAATTGATTCTATTTGGCACATCAAGTCCCTGGGCCCGCTGGCTGGGCACGTGGGCCGACCACCCGCTGCGCTGCGCCCTCGCGTTGCTGGCGCTGTCGCTCGCGGCCTATCCCTTACGAAGCGCGCCCCCCTGCCGCCTAGCCGCCGGAGACGATTGTGCGTAGAATGCTCGCTCGCCCGCGTCTACGCCTCAGAAGACCCCTTCCCGGCACGCGGACGCCGATCGCAACCACCCACCCGCGGGGTTCCATGGCTCTCGCTCCCTATCACTCGATCCTCTACGGCCCGATCCGCTCCCGGCGGTTTGGGATCAGCCTGGGGATCAACCTGACCCCGACCCCGCGCACGGGCTGTGGCGCCGACTGCCTCTACTGCAAGACCGGCTACGCCTCGGCCGTGCCGATCGTCAGCCGTGCCCACATCCTGCCGAGCGCGGGACTGATCGTGACCAACGCCGCCCGCCGGATCATCGAGATCCAGAAGGCCGGTGAGAAGATCGAGGGCGTGACCGTCTCGGGGACCGGCGACCCCACGATGCACCCCAACTTGCTGGAAATCAGCGAGAACTTGCGGGACCTGAAGGCCAAGTGGTTCCCCAAGGCCAAGCTCAACCTGCTGTCGCCCTCGGAGGCCCTCTCCTGCCCCGAGCTGCGCGCGGTGTGCGCCGTCTACGACCGCGCCGTCTTTACCTTCGAGTGGGGCACCGCCAAGACCTATGAGACCTTCCGTCCCAAGGCGACCCTCGACTACAAGACGCTCGTCGAGCGTTTCCAGCCTCTGGACCGCTGGAGCGCCGAGGCGACCTTCGTCCAAGGCGCCCTCGACAACTCCAACGACCGCGAGGTGCTGGCCTGGATCAAGAAGATCGAGGAGCTGCGCCCCAAGGACGTCTACGTCCTCACGATGGCCGGCAAGGGCAAGGGCGGGGTCAAGCCCGTCAGCGCCGCCAAGCTCGAAGAGATCGCGGCCAAGCTGCTCGAGAAGACCGGCATCCAAAGCCACGTGATCGCGCGCGAAGCGCAGCCGGTCTAGGCCCGCCACCTCCCGCCCCGCTCCCTCCGCCACGACTCTTGGGCCCGCTCGCCGAGCTCCGCGCCGTCGCCAAGACCTACGAGGGCGGCCGCGTGGCCCTCAAGGGTCTCGATCTCGAGGTCCGGCCGGGCGAGGTGCTCGGCTTGCTCGGCCCCAACGGCGCCGGCAAGACGACGGCGGTCAAGATCCTCTGCGGTCTCGTCGCACCGACCTCGGGCGAGGTCCGCGTCGGCGGCGTCGACGTCCAGCGCGACCCGCTCGCGGCGCGTCGACTCCTGACCTTCGTGCCCGACGGCGCGCCGATGTACGCCAATCTCTCGCCGCGCAGCCACCTCCAGCTCGTCGGTCGGCTGCACGGGCTCGACGAAGCGCGCATCGAGTCCGAGACGCGGCGTCTGCTCGAGTCGCTCGAGCTCGCCGAGCGCATCGACGACCCGGTCGGCGTGTTCTCGCGCGGCATGCGCCAAAAGACCGCGCTCGCCTGCGCGATCCTGCCGCGCACTCCGCTGTGGGTACTCGACGAGCCGCTCGAAGGACTCGACGCACCGACCACGGCGGTCGTGAAGGAGGTGCTGCGCGCGTGGGCGCGCGAGGGTGGCTCGGTGCTGTACACCTCGCACCAGCTCGACGTGGTCGAGCGCGTGTGCGACCGCATGGCGATCGTCGCGCAGGGCGAGCTCGTGGCGCTCGGCACGCTCGACGAGCTGCGCGCGCGCTCGGGCCGCGACGGGACGCTCGAAGAGGTCTTCCGCGCCGTGACGCGCGCCGAAGATCCGGTGGCGAAGGCGCGGCAGGTCCTCGGGCTCTGAGCCCGCGCCTCAGCGCACGATCGGCGTCGGCTTCAGGTCCTCGTCCACCGCGACGAGCGTGACGCGCCCCTCGGTGACGTGCACCAGCTCGCCGCGCTTGCGCGAGCGCTGCGCCCACACCGACACGCCGACCGTGAGCGAGGTGCGACCGACGCGGAGCGTCTCGGTGAAGAAGCTCACGAGATCGCCGACGAACACGGGTTGCTTGAACTCGACTTGGTCGAAGCTCACGGTGACGAGCTTGCCCGGATGGCGAAGGTGCGCCTCGGTCGCTGCCGCGAGGTCGATGTGCGAGAGGATCACGCCGCCGAAGATCGTGCCGACGGCGTTCGTGTCGCGCGGCATCATCACGACGCGGATCGAGGGCTGCTTGTCCTTGGGATACTCGTGGACCTTGGTGTCGTTCATGGTTGTGCGAGAGAGCGCTCGGCCCAGTCCTTGATCGTGGCTTCGAGCTGCGGCGTCGCGCCGCGGAAGAAGTGCTCGACGCCGGGAATCGTGATGCGTTCGAAGTTCGCCGGCAGCGGGCCGACCGATGCGTCGAAGTCCGCGGGCGTGCCGAACTCGTCGTTCTCCGCGTGGAGCACCAGCGTCGGCTGGCGGATTTCGCGGAGGAAGCGGCAGTCGTAGGCCTTGGCGGGCGGCGCGATCAGCGCGACGCGGCGGATGCGCGGCTCGCGGCGCGCGAGCGAGCCGACCGTGCGCGAGCCGAACGAGAAGCCGCCGGCCCACAGGGGCAGCGCTGGAAACTCGCGCTCCATGTGGTCGAGGGCCGCGACGACATCGCCTTCCTCCGCGCCCTTTCCATCGTGCAAGCCCTCGCTCGCGCCGGCGCTGCGGAAGTTGAAGCGCAGGACCGCAAGTCCGGCGCTCTGCAGCCCGCGCGCGACGCGGAACACGACGTTGTTGTCCATCGTGCCGCCGGCGGTCGGCAGCGGATGGCACACCACAGCTGCCGCGCGCGGCGCTGCGCCGTCCTTGGGCAGCCACAGGAGCGCCTCGAGGCGACCGACCGGGCCCGGAATGAAAAAGCGCATGGGGCTACGTACTGTAGCGGCGATGGCCGGACGAATCCTGATCCTCCTGCGCGCGCGACTCGCTGCGCAGGGCTCCGACGCGGCGTTCCCCGCTGCCGCGCTCCTGATGCAAGGTTTCGTCGCCGCCGTGGTGTGCGGGCTCGTGCGCGGCGAAGTCCCGCCGTTCGCCTACGCGCTCGTCGCGCTCTCGACCGCGGCGGCGCTCGTCGCAATTCCGTTGCTCGGCGAGCTCTCGCGGCTGCTCGTCGCAGACGAGACCGGCGACTGGATCCGCGCGCAGCCCGTGCGAGCGATCGAGCTGCACCTCGCGCGCACCGCGCACCTCCTGATCGCGCTCGGCGTGCTGAGCCTCGGCGCGCTCGTGCCCGCAGCCTTGCTCGCCAAGGACTTCAGCGTCGGTGCTCGACTCGCCCTCGTCGCACTCGGCCTCGGCCAGTCGGTCGTGCTCGCTGGAGCGCTGCTCGCCGTGCAGAGTCTGCTGCGGGGCCGTGCGCAAGCGCTGCTCGTCTTGGTGCAGACCGCGCTCTTCCTAGGCGTGCTGCTCGGTGCGTCCGCGGGCTTGAAGCTCGTTCCCGGAATGCGCGAGTGGACTTCGCCGGATCAGGCGCCGAACCTCGCCTTCTTCCCGCCAGCATGGTTTGCAGCTCCGCTCGGCGCCTTCACCGCCCAAGGCTGGGCGAGCTTCGCGGCACCACTGAGCGTCCTGCTCGCACTCTCGTGCTTGGTCGCACTCCCCGCACCGGACGCACGCCGCAGCCACGCAGGCCCCTCGCTGCTCGGCCGACTGCTCGCGCCCGCGCGAGCGCTCGCCGCACGCTTTTGGGTCCACGGACGCGAGCGCGCGACGTTCGAGTGGCTGTTCGACGCGCTGCCTCGCGAGCGCGAGTTCGTGCTGCGCACCTATCCCTTGCTCGCCGTGCCCGCTGCATTCCTGTGGATCAGCGCGAGCGGCGAGTCGCCGGCGGCGAAGCAAGGCTGGCTCGCGCTCCTCCTCTTCATCCCAGGCGCGTACATCCCTCTGCTCGCGGCTCACGTGCCCGGCTCGGACTCTCACCGCGCGCGTTGGATCCTCGACACGGCGCCGATCGAAGACGTCGACGTGAGAAACGGTGCGATCAAGGCGCTCGCTGTGCGTTTCCTGTTGCCTTTCTACGTGCTGCTGTTCGCGATCGGCTGCCTGCTCGGCGGCTGGACACTGATGGCGAAGCTCGCACTGCCCGCGCTCGTCGCGGCAGTGATCGTCCTGCGCGTGACATGGCGTCGCTGCGTGACCATGTCGCCACTCTCGGTCGCGCCCGACGAGATCCTCGTCAGCCAAGACTGGCTCGGACTGCTCGCAACGATCGCGGGGGTGCTCGCGCTCGTCGCAGTGCTCGCTTCGCGCGTCGTTACGGGGCCGCTCCACGCCATCGCACTGGCCGCGCTCGCGCTGGCGCTCGAGTGGACGCTCGACCGTCGCTCGCGCGCCGCTCTCAGCCCGCGCTGAGCGGATCGCCGCTCTCGCGCATCCAGCGATCGAGCTCGCCGCGCAGTCGCGCGAGCGTCTCTGCATGCTCCGGCTGCTCCGCGAGATCGCGCTGCTCCCACGGATCCGCATCGAGGTCGTAAAGCTCCTCGGGAGGACGTTGCATCAACTTCTGCATGCGCGCTCGCAGCGCGGCATCCGTGCGCGCAGCACGAATCCACGACTTCCACGTCATGCTGAACTCCAGCACGTTGTTGGCGAAGTCCTCGGCCGCTGGATAGTTGCGGATGTACTTGAAGCGTGCGTCACGGATCGAGCGCGACGGATTCGGCTTCCCAGAGAGATGCTCGGTGTGCTCGCCGACGAAGCGCTCGCGCACTTGCGCAACCTCGCCGCGCAGCAGCGGCAGGAGCGAGCGGCCGTCGAGCGCCGTCGGAGCTTCCAAGCCAAAGGCGTCGAGTGCCGTCGGCAAGAAATCGAGCAGGCTCACGAGCGCTCGGCTCGTCGTTCCCGGCGCCACGACTCCCGGCCAGCGCACGAGGAACGGCACGTTGATGCCCTGCTCGTAGAGCGTGGTCTTCGCGAACGGAAACGACTGTCCGTTGTCGCTCGTGAGAACGACGAGCGTGTCCTGAGCGAGGCCCGTCTGCTCGAGCACCGCGAGCACGCTCCCAACCGTTCGATCGAGCCGCCACACGAAGTCGTAGTACTGCGCGAGCTCCGCGCGTGTCTCGGGAGTGTCCGCGAACTTCGGCGGGAGCGCGACCTGCGCCGGATCGTGCGGGATCGGCGTGTTCGGGTCCGCGTCGCGCAGCGGCTCGCGGAACGGACGGTGCGGATCTTTCAGGTTCACCACCAGCGCCATTCGCCGCCCCTCGAAACCCGCGATCATCTCGCGCAAGGCCAGCGCGATCTCGTCGCCGTCGCGCGCGTCGCCGACCTTCTTCGGCGCGACCCACTTCTCGAAGCGGAACTTCGCGAGCGGCTTGACGTTGAGCTTGCCGATCATGCCCGTCGCGCACACATCGCTGCGCAGGAGCTCGCACCACGTCGCGACGTCCTCGCGCACCGGAACGAAGCCCACGGCGCCGTTGTTGTGCGGGTACAGGCCCGTGTACATCGCCGAGCGCGACGGCTTGCAGACGCCGACGACCGCATAGCCGCAGTCGAAGCGCGCTCCCGACGCGGCGAGCGCGTCGATGTTGGGCGTGTGGCAGTCTCGGTTGCCGTAGCAGCCCATGTCCGTGCGCGACTGATCGTCCGCGACGAGAATCACGACGTGGCGCGGCACGCGCGGCGGCTCCGGCTTGGCGGGCGTCGGCGAGGCCGTTGTCGCCGGCGACTCACAGGCGGCGTTCGCGACGAGCGGCGCGACCGCGGCCGCTGCGAGCAAGTCGCGTCGCGTGAGCGGCGGCGTCATGCGTCGAACTCCGCGAGTTGAGGATCGGCGTTCTCTTCCATCCAGCGGCGCAGCTGCGCGCGCATGTCCGCGGTCTGCTGCGCGTGCGCGGGCTCCTCGGCGAGGTTCACGAGCTGCTCGGGGTCGCCGTCGAGGTCGTACAGCTCGTCTTTCGGCCGATACAGGTAGGCCTTCATGCGGGCGGCGATCGCAGCGTCGGTTCGCGCGGCCACCTTTCCCGACTCCCAAGTCTGCGAGTGGCCCACGACGTTGCTCACGGTCGCCATTTCGGGGCCGAGGTTGCGGATGTACGCAAAGCGCGCCGTGTGCAGCGCGCGCGCGGGCCGCGCCTGCTCGCGGTTGTTCTCGGTCTGCATCGTCACGAAGCTCGCGCGGCCGAGCGAGCGCGCTTCGAACAACGTCGGCGCCAGCGAGCGTCCGTCGAGCACTGGCCCACTCGCGCCCGCGAGCTCGAGAGCCGTCGGGAGCACGTCGAGCAGAGAGACGAACTCGTCACGCGTACCCGGCAGCACGCCGGGACCGTGGACCAGAAGCGGCATGCGCACGCCGGGCTCGTACAGAGTCGACTTGGCGAACGGAAACGAAGCGCCGTTGTCCGCTGCGAAGACGACGAGCGTGTCGTCCGCTCGCCCCGACTCGCGCAGAGCAACGAGCACGCGCTCGACCGTGCGATCGAGGCGCGCGATGCAGTCGAGATAGCGCGCGTATTCGGCGCGCGTGCCGTCGGTGTCCCACAGCGAGCGCGGGACGCGGACGCTGGCAGGATCCGTCGTGCGGGGCGTGTCATCTTCGTCGTACGGTCGATGCGGATCCGAGAGCCCGAGCACCGCAGCGAACGGCCGACCGGCAGCGCGCGCGAAGATGTCGCGCGCATGGGTCTCCCACAGCGCCGGGTCGCGGCGGCTCGGCATATCGACGGCCTTGAGCAGGTGGTCGAACGGGAACTTCTCCAGCGGGTCGACGTCGAGCTTGCCGACGAGCGCGGTGAACATGCCGCGCACTCGCAACAGCTCCGGCCATGTCGCGACGTCGCCGCGAATGGCACCGAAGCCCATCGCGCCGTGTCGATGCGGATAGAGACCGGTGTAGAGGCTCGAACGCGAAGGTTGGCACACGCCGACAGCGGTGTAGGCGTGTGTGAAGCGCGCGCCCTCGCGCGCGAGGCGGTCGATCGCCGGAGTTCGCGCGTCCGCGCAGCCGTAGCAACCCAAGTCGCGCGCGCTGAGGTCATCGGCGAGCAACACCAGAACGCTCTTGGGACGCACCGCCGACGTCGTGCTCTCACGCGGCGCGCACGCCGCGGCGAGTCCGAGCGCCGCCGCTCCTCCGAGCAGCTCCCGACGGTCGATCCCCTCCGTGCGCGGCACCATCGACTCCATTGTGCGCATGGAGTCGCACGCGGCGCCATTCCCGAGTCGCTCAGCGGCCCGCGAGGAACTCGGCGAGGTCCGCCGCCAGCGGGCTTTCGATCTGCAGCGGCTGCCCGGTGCGCGGATGCGTGAACGTCAGACGGTGGTGGTGGAGCGCCTGGCGCGGAAGCTCGAGCACCGCCATGTCCTCCGCCGTCAGCTCGCCGTCGTTGTACTTCTGGAAGTAGTGCTCGCCGTAGCCGTAGAGCTTGTCGCCGACGAGCGGGTGCCCGATCGACTCCAAGTGGACGCGGATCTGGTGCTGACGTCCTGTGAACAGGCGGCAGTGCACCAGCGAGCAGTCGCGGCGGCGCTCCAACACCTTCCAGTCGGTGCGCGCCTCGTCGCCGTCCGGCCGACAGGCCATCTTGAGGCCGATCGCGCTGCCGCGCGCCGAGCCGATCGGATCGTCGATGCGCCCGAAGTCCTGTTGGGGCGCGCCGCGCACGATCGCGAGGTACTCCTTGCCGACCTCGTGCTCCTCGAACTGCCGCCGCAGCTCCGAGTGCGCCTCCGGGTGCATGCCGATGAGCACGATGCCGCTCGTCTCGCGGTCGATGCGGTGCGCCAGCCGCGGACGGGACTCGCGCTCGAGCTTGTCGGCGCCGTAGCGGGCGTGCACGCGCTGGATGAGCGTGTCCGCAAGGTGCCTGCCGCTCGGATGGACCGGCAGCATCGGCGGCTTGTCGACCGCGAGCACGTCCTCGTCCTCGTAGAGCACCACGAGGTCGTTGTCGACCACCATGGTGAGGTCGACGCGCAGCTCCTCCGGCACCACGACCAACACGCGCGTGCGGTCGCGCAGCCGCCGGCCGGGCCGCCGCTCCTGCACGAGCTCGCCGGTTCCCTGCGGCCGGTCGGGCGAGGTGACGTCGACGTAGACGTACCCGTCCTTGATCAGGTCTTGGATCGAAGTCCGCGAGCGCCAGTGCATGTGCAGCCCGAGGAAGCGATCGAGGCGCAGCTCGACCTCCTCCGGCCGGAGCTGGAGGTCGCTCGCGCGCACGAGGAGCTCGACCTGCTCCAACGGCTTGGAGAGGTCACGGTCCTTCTTGAGCAGCCTGAGCTTCGACATCGTGCACCGGCGTGGACATGAGACCACGTCGCCGCGGTGCGTGGGCACCACGGCGACGTGGAGTTTCGAAGGCCGCGCCTCGGGGGAGGCGCGCGGCGATCAACCGCGACCGGGGCCGCCCGAGCGGGGGCCACCGAACATCTTGCGCTTCGGCGGCGGGCGGTGACCCATGATCAGGTCGCGCGCCTGACGGCTCGCGCGCTGGATCGTGCGGAGGCGCTCGCGGCGCTCGCGACGCAGCTTGTCGGAGCGCTTCTCGTGCCAGGTCTTCGCCTTGGCGAGGCGGAAGACGCCGCTGTAGTTGCACTGGCGCTTGAAGCGGCGCAGCGCGGCTTCGAGCGACTCGTTCTGTCGAACCAGGACCTTGATCGTCAAGCGAACTCTACCTTGGAGCCCTGCGGCTCCTTGAAATGGACAGGGGGGAAGAGCATAGCGAGGACCCGAGCGGGTGGGAAGTGGGCCGCCCAGGGTGGCTCGCGAACCCCCGTCGGCAACCCGCTCGACACCCGCGAGGATCTCCGCAAATATTTGATAGATCACGACTTATGAAGCTGAACATCGCCTCGCTCGCGCTCGTCGCCGCCCTGCTCGTCGGCTGCACGTACCGCGCCCCGAGTGCCGCCGAGGCCCTCGCCACGCTCACATCCCCGCTCGCGTCGAGCGGTCTGAGTGCCCCGGTACTCATCGCCGACTCGCCCACGACCTATGTCGGCTCGGCGACCGGCCCCGACGGTGAGCGCTGGGAGCTCGCGGCGGGTGCTCGCGACGGTGAGCTGCACTTCACGGCCCGCTCGTCCTCCGGAAAAACGCTCGCGGGCCGCGCGCCGATCCGCTGAGCGACCGCACGTTCGGCGACCTATCCTCTCGCGCGGAAGGAAGCCCGTGAGCGAGGAGTCCGAAGACCGCGAACCGACGACGAGCACCGCCCTAGGCACCGTGCTCCAAGGCGAGGTCGAGGTCGTGACGTTCCACAACCCCGAGACGCAGTACACGGTGCTGCGTGTCGCGCCCGAGGAGGGCTTCGACGACCCGAACGCGCAGACCCTGTGGCGATCGACCCGCGTGACGGCCGTCGGTGCGATGGATCGGCCGAGCGCGGGTCTGCGGCTGCGGCTGCGCGGCCAATGGACGAGCCATCGCTCGCACGGTCGACAGTTCAGCTTCGAGAGCAGCGAGCCGCTCCCGCCGCTCGGGGTCGAAGGCGCCGTGCGCTACCTGTCGTCGGACGCCTTCGACGGGATCGGCGAGACGCTCGCGCGGCGCATCGTCGAGAAGCTCGGCCCCAACGCGATCGAGGTGATCCACAAGGAGCCCGACAAGCTCACCGGCGTGGTCGGACTGCGCGGTGCGGTGCGCGAAGGGCTGATCGCGGCGGTCAAGGCCGAGTACGGGCGCCACAAGCTCAACGCCTTCCTGCGAGGGGTCGGTCTCGGCCCGCGGCAGTCCGCGGCGGTGCTGCGCAAGCTCGGAGCCGACGCGGAGGCGCTCGTGCGCGCCAACCCCTATCGGCTCGCGGGCGCCGTGAGCGGCATCGGCTTCACGATCGCAGATCGCATCGCACGCGAGCTCGGCTTCGCGCTCGACGGCCCCGAGCGCACGCGAGCGGCGCTCCTGCACGCGCTGCGCAGTGCAGCCGACGACGGACACACGCTGCTCGGCGAGCGCCGCCTGCGCGAGAACGCGCGCGACCTCGTGCAGCTCGACATCGACGACGCCCGCTTCGAGAGAGCTTTGCAGGAGCTCGTCGACTCGGATGAGCTCGTCATCGACGGTGAGACCGCGCCCGGTGAGCGAGCGCTCTACCTGCCCCACCTCGCTGCGAGCGAGCGCGGCCTCGCGGCCAACGTGATGCGCCTCGCCGTGGAGCACGACGTCCACGCGCTCGCCGGTGAGGTCGAGCTCGCACGCTTCGAGCGCCAGAGCGGGCTCGAGCTCGACTCGGATCAGCGCCATGCCGTGCTCGGACTGCTCGCGACGGGCATCGGACTGCTCACCGGCGGACCGGGCGTCGGAAAGACGACGATCGTCCGCAGCGTCGTGGCGCTCGCGGAAGGCGCCGGAGCGCGCGTGCTGCTCGCGTCCCCCACGGGCCGCGCCGCGAAGCGCCTCGCAGAGGCTACGGGGCGCGCCGCTTCGACCGTGCACCGACTGCTGCAGTACGACCCTGAAGACGGCGGCTTCGCGCACGACGCGAAGAATCCGCTGAAGTGCGACCTGCTCGTCGTCGACGAGATGTCGATGCTCGACGTCGTGATCGCCCACCATCTCTTCAAAGCGGTGGGGCCGCACACGCGCGTCGTGCTCGTCGGGGACCCCGACCAGCTGCCGTCCGTCGCGCCGGGCAACGTGCTGTGCGATCTGATCGCGTCGAAGTGCGTCCCCACCTTCCGCCTGACGCAGATCCACCGACAAGGCCGCGGCAGCCTGATCGTCGCCAACGCCCACCGCATCCTCGCGGGCGAGCCTCCGCAACTTCCGGAGAAGGGCGACCGCGCCGCGGACTTCTACTTCTTCCCCGCGGACGACCCGCGCCGCTGCGCCGACCGCGTCATCGAAGTCGTCACCGAGCGCATCCCGCGCAGCTTCGGCTTCGACTGGTCGACGAGCGTGCAGGTGCTCGCGCCGATGTACAAGGGCGACTGCGGCGTCGATGCGCTGAACGAGCGCTTGCGCGCCGCGCTCGGCGCGAACGTCGAGGAATATCGCCTCGGCAACCGCTCGTGGCGCATCGGGGACCGGGTCATTCAAACGCGCAACGACTACGAAAAAGAGGTCTTCAACGGCGACATGGGGCGCATCGTCGCGGTCGACGAGAGCGGGGTGAGCGTGAAGTACCCCGAGAAGAAGGTGCTGTACGCGCCGGACGAGCTCTCTGACCTGCAGAGCGCGTTCGCGATCACCGTGCACCGCTCGCAGGGCAGCGAGTACGACGTCGTCGTGATCCCGCTCGTCTCGCAGCACTTCTTGATGTTGCAGCGCAACCTCCTCTACACGGCGGTGACGCGCGCCAAGAAGCTGCTCGTGCTCGTCGGATCCGAGCGCGCGCTCTCCATGGCGATCGACAACGCGGAGCCGAGTCTGCGCGTTTCTGGCCTCGCGAGACGTCTCGCCGAAGCAGCGCGGCAGTACGAGTGAGGTCGGCTCGCGCGTTCGGGGCACACTTCGGCTACGCTCGTCGCGTCCCGTTGGGAGGCACGCCATGTTCACGCTCTCTTCCGCCGCTCGCTGCTTCGCACCGCTCGCCCTGCTCGCCCTCGCACCCAGCGCCGAGCGGCTCGAGTTCGCGCCGCCGACCAACGCCGTCACGTCGATGACCTACGAGGTCCGCGGCAACCTGAGCCTCGGCGACTTCTCGGTGACGATCGACGGTCAAGATCTGAGCGCGCAAGTTCCCATCGAGGACTTCGCTGCCGAGCTCGCGATGACGATGAGCGTTTCGGATCGCTTCCTCGAAGTCCGTGGCGGCCGTCCCGTGCGCTTCGAGCGCACGTACAGCGACTCGAAGTCGCGTTTCGCGATGGCGGAGCAGAAGGACGAGGCCAGCGATCTCTTCGAGGTCGACGGTGAGACGATCCTCTTCGAGTGGAGCAAGTCTCAGGACGCCTACGTGCTCTCGTTCAAGGACGGCGAGGGCCGCATGGAGGCGCTCGAAGCACTCGGAGCCGACTTGCACCTGCGTTCGCTCCTGCCCGAGGGCGAGGTCGAAGTAGGCGCCAAGTGGGAGCTCGAACCGACCGCGCTCGTACCCGCGCTGATGCTCGGCATGGAAGTCCGCCCTCTCACCGATACGCTCGACAGCGGTGCGGTCGCGGAGGAGTTCGACGACGCTCTCAATCCGCTGCTCGAGGACATCCTCGCGAGCTTCCGGGCGCGCTGCGAGCTCGTCGGCGTGCGCGATCTCGAAGGCCGCCGCTGCGCGGAGGTGAAGCTCACGCTCGACGCCGAAGGCGAGCTCGACGGACGTACGGCGATCCTCGAAGCGCTCGGCGGCGAGCTCGAGCTCGAAGGCATCGAAGTCCAAGTCGACGCCGCGGAGCTCAAGCTTGTGCTCGGCGGCGAAGGCAAGCTCCTGTGGGATCTCGACACGGATGTCGCGCACTCGTTCGCCCTCGACGCGAAGCTGGAGCTCTCAGGCGAGCTCTCCGCGAGCGCGACGGACTCCGAGGGCATCGCGCACGACGTCGAAGCCATGGCGGAGCTCTTTGCGGAACTCGCGTGGAAGATGAACTGAGCGCGCGCGGTCCGCGCTACTTCTTGAAGTAGCGCCGCTCTTCCAACGAAGGCGGCATGCACTTCATCTCGTCCTTGGCCGCGGGATCGTCGTGCGCGTAGCGATAGCCCGCGCCGTAGCCCGCCTCGCGCATCAACCGCGTCGGCGCGTTGCGCAGATGGAGCGGCACCGGATCCGCCGCCGTGCGCTGCACATCTTCCCGTGCGGCGTCGTAGGCGACGTACACCGCGTTCGACTTCTTTGCACGCGCGAGATACACGGCCACTTGCACGAGCGCGAGCTCGCCCTCGGGCGTGCCGAGCCGGTTCCACGCGTCCGCGCCGTCGAGCGCGATCCGCAACGCGAACACGTCGGCGAGTCCGATGTCCTCGACGGCGATGCGCACGAGCCGACGCGCGAGAAAGTCGCGATCCTCGCCGGCTTCGAGCATGCGCGTGATCCAGTAGACCGCGGCGCTGTCGTCGCTGTTGCGAATCGACTTGTGCAGGGCAGACGCGAGGTTGTAGTGCTCTTCCCCCGACTTGTCGTAGGCAAGCTGCTTGCGCTGGAGTGCCTGCGCCAACGTGCCTTCGTCGAGCTCGCCGCCATCGCGCACGAGCGCCGCAGCCGTGTCGAGCAGGTTGAGCGCACGCCGCGCGTCGCCGTCCGCCGCGTGCGCGATGCGCAACAGCAAGTCCTCACTTGCGCGTACGCGCCCGCCGAGCCCGCGCGCGTCGTCGAGCGCGCGCGAGAGCAGCGAGACCAGTT
Organism: uncultured Planctomycetota bacterium; assembly: GCA_903928115.1. GTDB lineage: Bacteria > Planctomycetota > UBA1135 > UBA1135 > F1-120-MAGs118. The sequence goes on along the minus strand of CAIYPP010000103.1, from coordinate 54,939 downwards.
CGTGCGGCGCGAGAGGCTGGAGAATCAAGACGCGCGCTCGCGAGAGGAGCGCGCCGTTGAGCTCGAACGACGGATTCTCCGTCGTCGCACCGATCAGGACGATGTCGCCCGCCTCGACGAACGGGAGAAACGCGTCCTGCTGCGCTTTGTTGAAGCGGTGGATCTCGTCGACGAAGAGCAGCGTACGCACTCCGCTGCGCCGCCGCGTCGCCGCGGCCTCTGCCATCACTTCGCGCACCTCCTTGATTCCGGAGAGCACGGCGGAAAATGGCACGAAGCGCAGGAGCGAGCGCGAAGCGAGCAGTCGCGCCAGCGTGGTCTTGCCGACGCCCGGCGGCCCCCACAGGATGAGGCTTTGCGTGAGCTCGCCTTCGAAGAGCCGCGCGAGCAGCTTCTCGGGCCCGAGCAAGTGCGTCTGACCTGCAACCTCCGCGAGCGTGCGAGGCCGCATGCGCTCCGCGAGCGGCCCCGCGTTGGCCTGCACTGCGCGCGTGGGCTCGACTGCATCGTCGAACAGCTCGCCGCTCACGCCCGCGGCTCCTCGGCACGTCCCGCGGCGAACAGAAGCAGCGATGCAGCGACCGTGACGTTGAGCGACTCGACTGCGCCGCGCATCGGGATCGTCACGCCTTCGAACTTCGCGCCCGCTGCCGGAATCTCGCCGGTTTCGGAGCCCACCCACAGCGCGATGCGCCCGCTCCAATCGAACTCGGAGGGCGAGCTGCCCCCGCGTGTCGCGGCGCGCACTTGACGGAAGCCATGCCCATGCAGCTCACGCGCCGCGCTCTCCGCATCCTCGAAGGGGATCACGGGCAGTCGCAGCAAACTGCCCATCGAGCCTCGCAGCGCCTTGGAGTTCCAAGGGCTCGCGCCGCCGCGGACGAGCGCGAGCGCCTGCGCTCCGGCTGCCTCGGCGCTGCGCGCAAGCGCACCCAGATTGCCCGGATCCGCGACGCCCGCCACGACGAGTACGAGGGCTTCAGGTCCGAGATGCGGAGCCGAGAGCGTGGCGGGCTGCGGTGCGCGGGCGAGCGCGATCGCGCCCTGACTCGTCGCGAGCGCGCTCAGTCGCTCCAGCAGCGCATCGTCGGTGACGCGCACGTCGATACCGCGCGCTTCGAGCTCGCGGGCCCGCTCGCTGCGGCTCTCGGCCACGAGGGCGAGCTCGAACGCACAGCCAGCCCGCAGGGCATCGTCGATCAGCCGCTCGCCCTCGAGGACCAACAGTCCCCTCTCGCGGCCCGCGAGCGCACTGCGCACCAGGGACACCGCGGGATTCGACGTGGAGCGGAGTACTTCTCTACGCGTCATGGGGCGCGGATGTTCTAGCATGAGCGGCCCTGCATGAGCGACGCACCGCAACAGACCGGTCGAGTGATCCGCACCGATGCCAAGGTGTGCCACGTCGAAATCGACGGTCGCGTCGTCGCCTGCGTCCCGCGCGGCAAGCTGTTCGAAGAGCGCACCGAGCAGAAGAACCCAGTCGCGGTCGGCGATTTCGTGCGCGTGGACACCACGAGCACGCCCGCGAGCCTCGAAGAGGTGCTGCCGCGCCGCAACCGCCTCGGTCGCACGGCTTCGAGCCACGATCCGCGCGAGCAAGTCTTGATCGCGAACGTCGACCAGCTGTGCATCGTCGCCTCCGTCGAGAAGCCCAAGTTCTCGTCGAATCGCACCGATCGCATCCTCGGCGCGGCGTTTTGGTACGACGTGCCCGCGCTGCTCGTCCTCAACAAGGTCGACCTCGACCGCGACGGCGCCGTCGAGGCGATTGCGCATACGTATGAGGACATCGGCGTCGAGGTGCTGCGCACGAGCGTGACGACCAGCGCCGGAGTCGAAGACCTTCGTGCTCGCCTGAAGGACAAGGTCACCGCGCTCTACGGGGCCTCCGGCGTTGGCAAGTCGAGCCTGCTCAACGTGCTGCAGCCTGGCCTCAAGCTCAAGGTCGGCAAGATCAGCAAGTTCTGGGATGGCGGCAAGCACACCACGAGCTTCTCGCAGCTGCACCGCCTCGACTTCGGCGGCTGGGTCGCCGACACGCCGGGCATCCGCACCTTCCGCCTGCACAAGGCCGACGCCGCGGCGCTGCGGGGAATGTTCCCCGAGTTCGCACGCCACCAGTCCGCCTGCCGCTTCCCCGACTGCTCCCACGACCACGAGCCCGGCTGCGCCGTGTTCGATGCGGTCGAGCGCGGTGACGTCGCCGCCTCGCGCTTCGCGAGCTACATCGACCTGCTCGACGAGCTCAAGGCCGTGCGCCCGACGGGCGACGAAGAAGGCGAGCTGATCGACGACTCCGACGGCTGAGCGCGCAGCTCAGCGCATCGCCGCGATCTTGTAGAGCCACGCGAGCGCGACGAACGCGATCGCCGGCACGAGCACGCGCCGCCAAGGCACACGCAGCAGCCAGGCTCCGAGGTCGACACCGCTCCACGTCGCGACGAGCGACGCCGGCAGCGCGAGAGAACCCACGAGCGCGAGCGAGAAACCGAGCGGTTGTACCGTGAGCGAGCGCAGCGGATCGCCATGGACGAACCACGTGACCGCTGTCGTTACGCCGCAGCCGGGACACGGAATTCCAAACCACTTCGGCGCGCTGCACGCGAGGAGCCCGAGCTGCTCGTGCGTGCCGTAGCCGTCGGGGTCGGGCACGAGCAGCGCACGCATCGCGATGAGACCCGCGAGGCACGAGGCTGCCGCGATCACGACACCCCAGTGCAGCAGCGTGAGACGGGAACGCGCGGTCGACATCGCTCCGATTGTGCACGCCGACGCCGAGTCGGCAACACGTGGAGCCTCCAAAACACGCGCAGCGCGTCGAGCGCGCTGCGGGTGGTCGCACGAACGGCCTCTCGACCTACTCGTTGAAGTCGTACACGTAGGAGAGACGTGCCTTGTTCACGATCACGTACGGCAGCTTGAAGAGCAGCTTGAGGTCGGAGTCTTCCTTCGCGTTGAAGCCGCGCACCTGCGGGTTGCGCATCACGAAGAAGCGGCGCGTCATGCGGTCGTCGGCTTCGTAGGCACCCGGACGGCACTCGCCTCCGACCTCGACGTTGAGGTGGCCCGTGAAGAACACGCGCACCTTGACCGTCTTGTGATCGCGATGCAGAGCCGCGAGCTGCGCGTCGCCGGCCTGATCGAGAAACTCGTGCGCGACGAGGATCTCGTCGGTGTTGACGTGCAGGAGCGGCGTCTGGATGCGGTCACAGGTGTTGAGATCCACCAGCGTGGCGTTGCGCACCTTGATGAAGAACTTGCGGTGCTCGTCGAGCACCTGCGAGAGGCGCGCGTGCTTCCGCTCGACCTCGCCCTTGATCAGGAACGAGTCGGTGAGGAAGAGGTCCGAGACGATGGTCGTGGTGGTCACGTTGCGGCCTGTCTGAGGTCGGGTCGAAGAGCTCCTGCGAGATAGAGCGAGCCGATGACGAGGACCCACGCGCCGCGGCTGCGTGCGTGCTCCAAGGCCAGCTCGAGCGCCGCCCGGGGCGGGGTGGCCGACTCGGCCATCACACCGACGGCCGCCGCAGCCTCCGCGATTTCGGCGGCGGTGCGGTGCAGTTCGGTTCCCACGGACGTGCTGACGAGCTTTTCGGCCTCCGGCGCGAGGTGCTTGAGGATCCCGGCTTGGTCCTTGTCGCGGGCGAGACCGAGCACGACCACGGGCCGGGCTCGCAGGGCGGGGTCGCGGGCCAGATCGGCCAGCGCCGCGGCCACGCTGGCGGGGGTATGGGCGCCATCGAGGACCACGGGCACCGAGCCCACGCGGAAGCGCTCCTGACGCCCCGGAAGTGCCGCTCTCAGGGCCGTCGCAGGGTCCAAGAGCCCCCCTGAGAGCCGCTCCCCCGCCCTCCCGACCACGCCGCGCGTGCCGAGCTCGTCGAGCACCGCCGCGGCAACGCGCCGGTTGCGCTCGGCAACGGTGTCGGGCTCGACCGGCGCCGACAGCGGCCGCCGCACCGCGACCCCGAGCTCCGCCGCACGCGCCGCGATCGCCCGGTCTGCCTCGCTGCCCGCGGGAACGCCGGTCACCAGCGTGCAGCCGAGCTTCAAGATCCCCGCTTTCTCAGTGGCGATCGCGAAGTGCGTGTCGCCCAGAACCGCCGTGTGTTCGAGCTCGATGTTCGTGATCACGCACACCTCTCCGTCGAGCACGTTGGTCGAGTCGAGCCGCCCGCCGAGCCCCACTTCCGCGACCACCCACTCGACCCCAGCCTCCCGGAAGCAGACGAACGCCGCCGCCGTCATCACGTCGAACCACGTGGGGTCGACCTCGGGCCGCTCGCGGATCAGGGCTTCGCGTGCGTCGAGGGCGCGAGCGAGCGAGCCGTAGAGCAGCTCGTCCCCGGCCTCGACGCCGTCGATCACGACGCGCTCGTTCAAGCGCTCGACATGGGGCGACGCGTAGCGACCGACGCGCAGGCCCGCGCGCGCGAGCCCCGCCGCCACGAGCGCGCTGGTGCTCCCCTTGCCCTTGCTCCCCGTGACGTGGACCACGCGCAGCCCGCGCTGCGGCTCACCGAGGGCCGCGAGCAACGCCCGCGCGGGGTCCGTCGAGACCCGCATCGACGCCCGCTTGCGGCGCTCCCAGTCGACGAGCCCCTCGAGGCGCGCCGACACCGCCGCACGATCCACGGCTGCCGCCATCGGCAGCGGCTTCGAGGTCTCAGGAATTTCAGGACGTTGCATTTCAGTCGCGGCGCCGCGCGGCCGATCTTGGGGAACGTGCGAGGCGCCCTCGGCCCCGCACGACGTTCGTTCCCCGACCGACCTCGGCTCCAACCCGTCGCTCCCCGACCATGACCGAGCTGGTGCACCGCATCAAGGTCTTCGTCTACCGCTTCCGCGGGCAGGAACCCGACTACCTGCTGCTGCGCGGCTCGACATCGGAGAGCTGCTGGGGCCCGATCCAAGGCCCGATCGGCTTCGGCGAGAAGCTCGAGACCGCGATCCGGCGCGAGGTGCTCGACGACATCGGCATCTCCCGCCCCGCCGACCTGCTCGACCTGCACCTGCCCGGTCGCTGGGTTCTGGGCGACGAGGAGGTCATCGAGTGGACCTACGGGTTCCGCACGCCGCCCGAGCGCCCCGCGCTCCACCTCTCAGGGCGCTTCGCCGCCCACCGCTGGGCCAGCTTCACCGACGCCTACCCCGCCCTTGAGCTCGAGCCGGACCGCGCCGCGCTCCTGCGGCTGCACTCGCTGCTCAAGGCAGCCTGAGGGCGCGCGAGGAGGATCACCTCCCCTGCGCGCCCCGTGGTGAGCACCGCGACTGCGGCTAGAACGTGAACGAGAGCTGAACGACTGCGCCGAGGCTGTCGGCATCGACATAGATGCCCGCGACCTCGATGTGGAACACGTCCCAAGGCGAGAGGCCGAAGCCGGCCGTGACCGCATCCTCGAGCGTGTTCTCGAGATCGCCGCGATAGCCCGCGCGCAGCTGGAACCACTTGGCGAGGTCGAACTCGCCGCCGACGTGCCACGTCTGGGTGTCATCGTTGATGCCCAACCCAGCGAGACTTGTGGAGTCCTCGTCCACACGCTCGCGTACATTCAGGTCGACATCCGCGGCGAGCGTGAACCAGTCGTTGGTCCACGAGACGCCGGCCGTGGCGACCGGTCCGATCTTGTAGCCAAAGGACTCCCCGAGCGTGACCACCGAGTCGTACTCGTAGGAGAGCGCGTCGCGGACCATCAGACCGACGAGGAAGCCGCCGCCGGGCTCGAACGACGCGCCGAGGTCGAGGTTGAAGTTGCCTTCGTCTTGCATGTACCGGTCGGCATCGAAGTCGGCGGCGTCATAGGAGTTGATATTGACGCCGTAGTTGATCGAGTCGACGCGCTGGTACTTGGGCGTGATGCCGAGCGCGAGCTTCTTGCCGCCAAAGTCGAGCTCGCGGGCCATCGAGAAGCCGACCTCCGACATCGCCACGCCGAGAGCACGACCCTCCGAATCCAAGTCCTCGAGCGTGGCGCTTGGGCTGTTGAGATCAATGTTCTCAAGGTAGATGAGATCCTGCGGATCGACATCCACGAAGCTCGTCACATCGACGTAGGAACGCAGGTGCAGGGACCACGCAAACTTGTCCGACGGCATCGCGAATGCGAGACCAACCCCCGCGTCGGCGGTTAGCTCACGCCCATCGAGCGCGCTCAGGCTCGCCACCAAGGCATCGAGATCGCCCTCTGTCACTGCGCCTGGATTGGCGAGCAACGCATCGATGCGATCGAACTCGTCCGTGAAGTCCTGCAGATCGTCCGCGAGGCCGGTCTCGTCGTCGGCAAATGCTCCGACCGTGGGCAGGAGCATGCCGAAGTCGTCGCTCTCGCCGAAGCGCGTGAGCAGCGCAGGATTCGCAAAGCCCGCGGCCTTGTAGCGCGACGAGGCGACGCCCGTTCCACCCATGGCGGAGTTGCGAGCCTCGAAGTAGCCCTGAGCAAACGAAGAACTCGTGAGCGGGACCGCGGCGAAGAACGCGAAGAGCAGAGGGCGACGCATGGAAATCCTGCGGTTTCTCTTTGGACCTAGGGCGGTCGCAAGAAACTGCCACCGCCGAGCCGGAGGCTACCAAGCCGCCTTCGCTCCACCAACGCCCCGCTCTACGTTCACGACCCGCATCAACGCGCCGGGCGCGGAGGGCGCTGAAGAGAGAATGTGGCAGACGCGTCGCAGTAGTGCTCACCACCGAGGCGACCGATGGCGTGAAGACACGCGGGATCGGGGAGCCCATCGACGAGCAGCAAGTCCGCGACGTGAAAGCCGACGACGCGCAAGAGAAACATGTCGACAGGGCCGCGTCCGAGCTCGTCGTGGCGCTCGAGCTCGCACTCCATCGCGATCGGCGCATCCGCGATGCGCGCCGGCTTCACATGAACGGACGCGAGCTTCGCCAGCCCAGCGAGCTCGAACTCGTCGACCTCCGGCGGGGCTTCGACACTCGTCGAAACCATCGCCGCCGCGCGCTCGCGATCCGGGATGTGCACCACCGCCTCACGCGTCGCCAGCAAGTTCGCCGCCGTGTCCTTGCGCGAGCCATCGCGGCGGCGCCCCACGCTGACCATCACGATCGGCGGATCGGAGGTCACTCCGCCGAAGAAGGAGAACGGCGCGAGGTTGGCGACTCCGTCGGCGGAGAGCGTGCTCACCCACGCGATCGGACGCGGCACGAGGCACGCGATCATCAGGCGATACGCCGCGGTCGGCGAGAGCGTCGAGACGTCGACCTGCATCGGCTCAAACGTACGGCACGAGCGGATACTTCGCGCCGAGCACGCGCTCGTGCTTCACGGCGAAGCAGCGCTCGATCGCGGTCGCATACACCGAGCGGAAGTCCGTCGTGTGGATCAGGTCGCCGTCGTCGAGCTTCTCCAGCGACGGATGCTTGCCGTAGAGGCCGCCCTTGATGTCGTGGCCGAGCGCGAACATCGGGCCCGCGACGCCGTGGTCGGTTCCGCGCGCGCCGTTCTCCGCGACGCGGCGCCCGAACTCGGAGAAGACAAGCACCACGGCCTTGCGGCCGGCTTCGCTGCGACCGAGGTCGTCGAGGAAGGGCCCGAGCGCGGCGTCGAGCGTGCGCATCAGCTGGTCGTGGCGGTTGCGTTCGTCGGTGTGGGTGTCGTATCCGCCGGCCTCGACCGAGATGACGCGGGCACCGATTCCGCCGCTGACGAGCGCCGCGACATCCGCGAGCGACTGAGCGAGCGCCTCGTTCGGCGGATACTCGATCGGCGTGCGGTACGCCGCGACGGCGCGCCGCACCTGCTCCGACGAGGACTGGCCGTCCGCGAGGACGCGACGCAGGAAGTCGAGACTCGACTCGCCCTCGCGCTTCTTCGGCTTCGCGCGCGGGTCGGACTCCGCTTCCATGCCGCCCGCCTTTTCGTAGGCCTCGGTCTCCGACTCACCGCCAGCCCAGCGATACGCGCGCGGATTCACGAAGCTCGCAGCGGGGTGCGTCGTCGAGTGCAGCGAATACGGCACGTTCGCGCCGACGTGCACGACAAGGTTGGGGTTGCGAACATCCTTGAACGCTGCGTCGCACAACTTCCCCACCCAGCCGTCGCCCGCGTTGCGTCCGCGGATGTCGGCGGTGTGCCACACGTCGTAGCTCTTGAAGTGCGAGCGGATCGGGTCGGGGTAGCCGACGCCCTCGACGAGCGCAACGCGACCTGCGTCGTAGTGACGCCGAAGCGCCTTGAGAGAGCCGTGGAAGCCGCGGTAGTCATCGAGCGGCAGCGTCTCGCCTTTCTTGAGCCCGAGCGTCGGACGCGCGCGACGGTACGCGTCATCGGCGAAGGGCACGACCGTGTCGAGGCCGTCGTTGCCGCCAGAAAGCTGCAGCAAGATCAACACGCGACCATCACCGGCCTGCGCGAGCGCGGGCGAAGACCAGAGCTTCACGGCGCCATTCGCGCGGTCGGAGAGCAGCGCAAAGCCCGCGAGCCCGCTGGCGGCGAGCAGGGTGCGACGGTCGAGGTGCGAGAGACTCATGGTGGGGCTCCGCTCAACCGAGCTGCGCTTCGGGTAGAGAGAGGATGAGGTGCGCGAGGCGACGCAGGACCTCTTCGCCCTTCACGCCGGCGGTGAGCAGCTTGCCGTCTTCGAGAGACAGCGTGCTGCGCTCCGCGCGCAGGAACGTGAGCAACGCGGCGCGGCTCGCCTCCGTGAGCGGCACGGGCAGCAGCTCGTCGGCAAGCACGTCCACGATTTGCATGTCGCGCGCGACCTTGGCGCGCTGCATGCGCGCGGTGAGGTTGATGCGCGGGAAGTACATCTCGCTCGTGAAGCGCTTGAGTCCCGACATCTCCTGACCGAGATCGACTTTGCGCTTGGAGCCTTTTTTCGCGGGGCTTTCGGCCTCCATCGAGTCCCCGCCCATCATGTCGCCGCCCATCATCCCCTCTTCGGGTTCGATCTCGAGCGGGTCCTCGCGCAGCACGTCGTCGAGCTTGACGACGCCGATGAGCATGCCGGCCATGTTGCCGCGGCCGAGCAGCGTCGAGGTCGTGATCCACGCCTCGCCGCCCTCCCAGCCCTTCACCGTCGGCGGGTCGAACAGCCGCTGGCCGAGCTGCCCCGCGCCGAGCCACAGGATCTGCGGCGGCACGGTGATACCGAGACGACGCGTCGAGCCGACGAGGTACTCGACCGGCCCGCTGATGCGCTCGGCGCGCACTTCTTCCCGGTAAAAGCGCGGGTCGAGGAAGAGCTTGCGTAGGAACGGCGCGAGCTCCCAGCCCTGCGCGCGCAGGAAGTCGGCGTACTCCTTGAGGCGCGCCTCGTCGGGCTCGACGCCCTCGAAGTGCACGATCAGCTTGCGCGCGACCCAGCGCGGGCAGGCGGGCTGCGCGAGCAAGAGGTCCACGAAGCCCTTCGCATCGAAGCGCGCCGTCTGGCCGAGGATCGTCTTCTCGCCGTCGTCGTGGTTGCGCGGCTGGAAATAGCTCGCGGTCTTGTCGTCGGTCGTGCGCCAACCGGTCAGGGCCCGCGCGCCTTCCTTGATGTCTTGCTCGGAATAGTTGCCCTCTCCGAGCGTGAAGAGCTCCATCAGCTCGCGCGCGAAGTTCTCGTTCGGACGGTCCTTGCGGTTCTCGTTGTTGTCGAGGTACTCGAGCATCGCGGGGTCGCGCACGATCGCGTGCACGAGCTCGGCGAAGTTGCCGAGCGCGTGGCGTCGGAACAGCTCGTTCTGCGCAACCATCGCGGCCGTACGCCGCACATCGCGCGTCGAGCTGGTGAAGTAGCCGTGCCAGAAAAGCACCATGCGCTCCTGCAGCGGATGTTTGGCCTCCACCATCTGATCGAACCACCAACCCGCGAAGCTCGTCAGCACGCGTCGCTCTTCCGCACGGAACGCGTTCTGCGCCTTCTCGAAGTCCTCGCGCTCCTCGTAGTTGCGACGCTCGGGCATCTCGGGGATGTCGATGAAGAGCGGGTCGCTCGTCGGGGCGAAGCCCTCGAGCAGCTGCTTCACGAACACGACCGGGCGCTGGCGCAGCGCGTACTCGATCTCCGCGGGCCGTGCGCCGAAGCCCGCGCGGTTGTAGAGGTGCTCGACGTTGCGCGCATTCCAGATGCGCTCGAAGTCCGGTGCGATGTCCTCCGTGACAGCAGGGGTCGGTTCCCCCTGAGCGCGGGCCGTGGCGAGCAGGGCGGGGATCGCGAGAGCGGCGAGAAGGGTGAAGCGAGCGGTCATGGCATCTCCTGAACACGCTGTGGCCGCCCGAGTTTCGGGCGGGGCACCGGCGGCACCTATCTTGCCTCCTGCGAGGCCTCGACGGCAGGGTACAAGTCCACGGCAGCCCGATAGGTCGCGGAGCCCCGCGCGATGCACTGCGCGGCCTGCGTACGCCTCCGTATGCTTCCCCGCCCCCGATGAGCCCCCCCTTCGTCGCCTCGGTCCGCCCTCTCGATCGCACCCTCCAGCCGACGCTCCAGCGCGCGATCGACACCAAGACCAAGCCGCTCGGCGCGCTGGGCTTGCTCGAAGGGCTCGCCCTGCAGCTCGGGCTCGTCCAAGGCACCCTCTCGCCGCGCGTCGAGAACGCACACATCCTCGTCTGCGCGGGCGATCACGGCGCGGCGCGCCATGGAATCTCGGCCTACCCCCAGGACGTGACGTGGCAGATGGTCGAGAACTTCCTCGCGGGCGGGGCCGCGATCAACGTGCTCGCGCGGCAGGCAGCGATCTCCCTCGTCGTAGCGGACGCCGGAGTCCACCACGAGTTTGGGCCGCGCGCGGGGCTGCTCGACGCAAAGGTGGCACTGGGCACCGCGAGCTATCTCGAGGGCGCGGCGATGACGGCCGAGCAGTGCGCGCACGCGATGGAGCACGGCCGCGCGGTCGTTCGATGCCTGCGCGCGCAGGGCTGCAACGTGATCGGCTTCGGCGAGATGGGCATCGGCAACACGGCCTCGGCTTCGCTCCTCATGCACTGCCTCACCGGCGTGCCGCTCGAGCGCTGCACCGGACGCGGCACGGGGCTCGATGACGCGGGCCTGCGGCGCAAGCTGGAGCTTCTGGACCGCGCACTCGCCGCTTGGCCGGAGCGGAACGCACAACCGCTCGATGTGCTCGCGCGCTTCGGGGGCTTCGAGATCGCGATGCTCAGTGGAGCGATGCTGGCCGCGGCGGAGGAACGCATGACGATCGTGGTCGACGGCTTCATCGTCACGAGCGCGCTTCTCGTCGCGCACGCGCTCGCGCCGGCCACGCTGGAGTACTGCGTCTTCGCACATCGCTCGCAGGAGCAGGGCCATCGGCTGCAGCTCGAGTTCCTGAAGGCGCGGCCGCTGCTCGACATGGACCTGCGCCTCGGCGAGGGCACGGGCGCGGCACTCGCCATTCCGTTCTTGCGCAGCGCCTGCGCGATCCTGAACGAGATGGCGAGCTTCGACTCCGCGGGCGTCTCGGAGAAGTCGTGATGAAGCTGCAGCTCGAGTATTTCTTCGCCGCGCTGCGGTTCCTGACGCGCTTGCCCGTACCCGCTTGGGTGGGCCACTCCAGCGAACAGCTCAACCATGCAGCGCGCTACTTCACTCTTGTAGGCATCGTGGTTGGACTTGTCGGTGGAGGCGTCACCTGGCTCGCGGCGCAAGTGCTGCCTGCGAGCATCGCCGTGCTGCTCGGCATGGCTGCGACGCTTCTTGCCACAGGTGCATTCCACGAAGACGGCCTGTCCGATTCCGTCGACGGCTTCGGGGGCGGCTGGGAGAAGCTGCGCATCCTCGAGATCATGAAAGACTCGCGCGTTGGGAGCTTTGGAGCCATTGCAATCGCGATGGCGCTGCTCACCAAGTTCGCCGCACTGCACGAGCTGACCCGACAGGCGCAGCTGAGTGTCACGGTCGCCGCGCTCGTGGCCGGCCACGCAATCTCGCGGCTCGCATCAACGTCGCTCTTGTGCCTGCTCGACTACGTGCGCGAGGACGAGCTCGCGAAATCGAAGCCACTCGCGCGCAAGCTCAGCGTCGGAGAGTGGCTCTGCGCCGCGTTCTTCGGGCTCGCGCCTCTCGCAGCGTTGCTCTGGCTCGGAGTGGACTACCGCAAGGTGCTCGTCGCGCTCGCGCTCGCCGTTGCCGTCACGCTCGGCGCGAAGCGGTACCTCGAAAGACATCTCGGCGGCTACACGGGCGATTGCCTCGGCGCCACGCAGCAGATTGCCGAGCTGGGCGTCTACATCGGACTCCTGTGCAGGTTTTCCTGATCCGTCATCCGTCCACGGCGGTCCCGTCGACGCTTTGCTACGGCCGCACGGACGTCGAGCTCAGCTCGAAGGCGACCCGCGAGCTCGATGGCCTCGCGGAGTCGCTGCGTGCGCGCCTGCCACGTGATGCGGAGCTCTACTCGAGCCCGCTGCGCCGCTGCCGCGAACTCGCCGAGCGCTTGCACCCCTCCCCCATCGTCGACACACGCATCGGCGAGCTCGACTTCGGAGAGTGGGAGACGCGTCCGTGGGACGCGATTCCGCGCGCAGAGCTCGACGCTTGGGCCGTCGCGCCGTTGGAGTACACGATCCCGGGCGGCGAGTCCGTCGCAAGGATGTGCGCGCGAGTGGCGGAGTTCTTGGAAGAACGACAAGCCGCGGGCAGCGAGCGTTTGGCGCTCGTGACACACGCCGGCGTCATCAAGATCGCGCTCGGCATCGCCCGCGGGGTTCCGACGCAAGAGTGGATGGCGTGGCGTTTCGAGCACGGCTCGCTGCACGTGCTCGAATGGCAGCCACGCCGCCTCAGCGGCGCTTGAGGCGCAAGTTCCGCTACTTCTTAGGCTTGCGCGCGGCGCGCTTGGGCAGCCGAATCGACTTGAACGACTCGATCTGGGCCTTGATCGCGAGCTCGGTCGGTAGGCGCTCCGTCGAGCTCGCTCCGTAGAAGCCGTCGATGCCTTCGACGCGGTCGATGATGAACTGCGCGTCGTCGGGCATCGCGATCGGACCGCCGTGGCACAGGCAGATCACGTCGCGCCGCGTGCGCTTGGCCGCGTCGACGATCTCCTGAATCAAGCCGACGCAGCGCTCGAGCGTCTTCGTCGACTTCGCACCGATGGTTCCGCCGCTGGTGCAGCCCATGTGCGCGACCACGATGTCGGCGCCCGCGCGCGTCATGTCGATCGCCTCCTGCGGATTGAAAGCGTAAGGCGTCGTGAGCATGTCCATCTCGTGCGCGAGCTTCACGCAGTCGACTTCGAGGCCGTAGCCCATGCCCGTCTCTTCGAGCGTCGCGCGCAGCTCGCCCTCGATCAGGCCGACCGTCGGGAAGTTCTGAATGCCCGCGTAGCCAAGCTCGCGCAGCTCGCGCAGAAAGAGCTTGGGCATCATGAAAGGATCCGTGCCGCAAACGCCCGCCAGAACCGGCGTGTGCTTCACCACGGGCAACACCTCGAACGCCATCTCCTTCACGATCTGATTGGCATTGCCGTAGGGCATCAAACCCGCTGTCGAGCCGCGCCCCGCCATGCGATAGCGCCCCGAGTTGTAGACGATGAGCAAGTCGATGCCGCCGGCCTCTTCGCTCTTCGCCGAGATGCCGGTGCCCGCGCCGCCGCCGATGATCGGCTCGCCGCGCGCAAATTGAGCGCGGAACCGCGAGAGGATGCCTTTGCGGGAGTTGTCGTGCGCGACCTTCTTCATCGTTCGAGGATCCACGAAATGGCGTTGAGGTAGATGCGGGCAAAGGCCGCGTGCTCGTGCGCGCGGCCGTCGTGTCCCAGCGTATATCCGACCGTGCGGCCCTCGGCACGCTCCACGGTCCACAGCACCGGGAACTCGGCGCCGGATTCGAGCGACTTGCCCATGGCAAGTACCTGGATCGGTGCGTCGGTCGCTGCGCGCTCGAAGCGGTAAAGCTCGTCGACGATGCGGAACGTCGGCGGCACACCCTTCGTGAGAGGGTGGGAAGCGTCGACCACGCGCACCTCGAACTCCCCGAGTGCCTCGTGGCTGCGCGAGCCACCCCCGACGATGCGCGCGTTGTATTCGGGCCACTCCGGCCAGTTGAACCACGTCGCGGGGTGCAGGAGCAGCAAACCGCCGCCCCGCTCGACGTGCCCCGAGAGCGCTGCGCGGAACTCCGCGCCGTCGACCGCCTGATTCGTGCAGAGGACCAGCGACTTCGCAAGCTCGAGGCTGCGCAGTGTGTCGTTGAGTGACGCCGTGTAGCGCGCGCTGTCGAAGCCTGCGCCACGCAGGAGCCCCATGTCGAAGCGGTCGAACCAGCGCGAGAAGTCATGGCTCGATCCGCCGCCGAAGATGAGGACATCGGTCGGCGCGACGGGGATCGCACCCTGCTGTGGCGCACCCGGCAGCTCCGCCGTCAGAGCCACGAACGTGGGCGCGAGCTCGTTGTCGTAGCTCTCGAGCACGATGCGCTCGACCGCGCGCGGCGCGGCGAGCTCGACGGCGAAGCGACGCATCTGTCCCCAGCTGCCGGCACCCAGCGCGCCCTCAACGTATTCCGAGCCCGGCACGTCGATGTGCCCGATCCAGTCCGCGAACTCGACGCCGTTCTTCAGCACGTGCTCCTCGCTCGTGCCATCGGCGAAGCGCCACGTCCACTTCACGATCGGCTTCGAGTCCTTGATGTAGGGGTAGCCCCAGCCCGCGATGCCACCGAGAACGTGCACGCGCTGCACGACCGCGTTCACCTTGAGCTCCACGCGCTGCGGCTTCGCAAGCTTCGACTCCCAGTCGGGCACGAGCCCGCCCTTCAGCACCAAGACGTTGTTGCCCGAATCCGTGCGCGTGGGGTCGAGCAGCTCGAAGGGCACACCGCCGAATGCCGTGACGCCAAAACGTGCCGGAATCAGCGGGTTTGCATCGCGCTTCGAGTCGTACATGCCGCGCAGCGAGTTCGAGCTCACCACGGGCTTCATGTCGAGCACGCGCCAATAAGCGTAGTCGCCCGCGAGGTACGCGATGACGTCGCGCAGTCCCACCGCGCCGATCGACTCGAGGCCTGCAGGCATCGGCGAGCGCCCGGTGTTGCGGATCGACGCGATTTCGTCGCGCGCGATGCTCTGATCACCCGAAGTAGAGCGCAGCACTACTCCATCTTCCGTGTCGCGTACGAGCACGCCCGCGAAGCTGCGCTCGTCTTGGGTCGTGACGATCCACTCGGCGTAGGCCGCTTCGACAGCGCGGTTCGGGTCGAGGATGATCGGCAAGAGATCGCCCGCGCCGTGTGCGCCGATACCCGTGAGCTCCGGTCCAACCTTGCCGCCGCTTCCGAAGGCCATGTGACAGTTCGCGCAGTTCTTCTCGAACACTTCCTTGCCGTTCACGCGGTCGCCGCCGGGACGATCGACCTCGGGCAGGAGCTTCGCAATCAACGCGTCGATGCCAGCGTTGCTCGCTCCAGCGAGCCGCTCGAAGGCCTTCGTTGCGCGCTGGGCCACGCCGGCGTCCGGATGCGTCCGCAGTCGATGCACCTTCTGAGGTCCGAGCTCGGCGGGCACCACCGCGCCGGTCTCGACGCGCTCGAGCATCGTCGTCGACCAGCTCGCGCGCGCGAGCAGGCGCTCGAAGGCGAGATCGCGTGCTTCGCTGGAGAGATCGGTGTAGCGATCGGCGATCAACGCCGCGACGGCGACGTCGTCGCTCGTCGTGAGCGCCTCGAGCGCCGCGCGTTGCTCACGCGGAGAGCGACTCGGCGCCAAGAACGAGCCGCTGAGCGCAAGGCTCTTCGCACGCGTCTCGCCAAAGCCCATCGCGAGCGCGAGCGCTGTGACGCGCTGATCGAACGGCGCGCTTTCGTCGCCGACGCGCTGCACGATGCGCGCCCAAGCTTGATCGATCTCGCCCATGGCGCGCGGATCGAGCTTCCAAGTCGCCACGAGGCGCAGCGCAGCCGACGCGACACGATCTTCGCTATCCGCGAGCAGACGCCGCAGCGAACCCATCGCCGCACCCGTCTCCTTCTCGCCCAGCGTCTTCACGCCGCGCGCGAGACCATCGAGAATGGCGAGCCGCGCTTCGAGAGCGCCGCCCTCGGCGACGGCCGCGAGCAGCGATGCCGTTTGCGATGCGTCGCGCGAGACCGCCGACGGAATCGCGAGCGCGAGCATTTGCAACGATTCAGGTCGCGGCTCGGCGAGCGCCGCGACCGCATAGGCCGTGCAATTGCGTCCGATCCATCGCACCGCGAGCGACCGAGCCCAGGCGTTGTTCAGTGCGCCGAGGATCGCAACGACCTCGCGCATGGACGCCTGAGCAAACTGCGGCGACGCGCACTCGCCGAGTGCGGCCGCCGCAAGCAGCTTCGCGCGCTCGTCCCCCTTGCGCAGACACTCGAGCAGCGCAGCCGATGTCGCATCGTCCGCGAGCTTGGGAAACTCCGCGAAGATTCGCGCTGCCGCGCGCGCGAGCTCGGGCTCGCGATCGGGCACGCGCAGCGCTTGCTCCGCCGCCAGAGGCTTGCGCCCCGCGCGCGCGAGGCTCCATGCGGCCGCGATGCGCGCCGCGGGCGACTTCGAGCGCTCGAGCACGCCCGTCACCGCGTCGAGAGTCTTCGGATCGCCACCGTCCGCGATCGCGTTCATCGCAGCGGTGCGCGTCGAGGCATCGCCGCGCTCCAGCAGGGCAGCCAGCGCTGCGGCTGATCTCCAGTCCGCCGGAAGCTGGGCCGTCTTGGGCGCGTTCTTGTGCTGCACGCGCCAAATGCGCCCATGCTGGTGATCGCGGTCGGGACGAATCGCTGCGTTCGTCGGGCCGTGCTTGGGACCACGCGTGTCGTTGTGCACGACCGCTTGGTTGTAGAAGTCGAGCACGTACAGCGCGCCGTCGGGCCCAACGCGGACGTCCACCGGACGGAACCACAGGTCCGTGCTGCCGATGAACTCATCTTCGCGATTCTTCGCGGCGCCGAACGTCACGCCACGCGGCGCGATGACGTCGTGGTGCACGAGGTTCACGGTCGGTTCACACACGAAGTGCGAGCGCGTCCACGCAGCGGGCCAAGCGCCGCCGTCGTAGATCGCCGAGCCCGCTGCAGCCGTGAAGCCGCCGACGAAGTCGATCTGGGCGTACGGCGCCTCGGTGCGCACGACGGCGGGGAACACGCGGTCGTGGTCGGGGAGGTCCGTCCAGCTCGCGACGTTGTCGACGCGGTTGCCCGACAAGAAGCGCTCGGGCAGCACGACGTGCCGCAGGTGCGCGCCGTTCGCCATCGTGAAGAAGAGCTCGCCTTCCTCGTCGAACGTGCAACCCCACGTATTCGAGCCGTAGCTCGACACCATCTCGATCGCGCTACCGTCGGGGCGGAAGCGGAAGAGCCCGTTGCCGATGCGGCCAAAGTCCCGCCCCGCCGCGTTGGTGATGTGGTTCGACCCGCCGCCGCTGTAGCCCTGCGTCGCGTAAATCCAGCCGTCAGGGCCCCAGCGCAAGTTGGAGAACGTCGCGTGCGTGTCGCCGTAACCGAAGCCCGTGAACAGGCGCTCCGTCTTGTCCGCTACGTCGTCTCCATCCGTGTCGCGCAGCCACCAAATGTCCGGTGCAGCGCCGGCGATGACGCCCTCACCGTGGAACACGAACGACGTGACGAGATCGAGACCGCGGAAGAACGTCTTGCGCTGATCGACCCGACCGTCGGCGTTGTCGTCGAGCAGGATCGCGATTTCATCGTGCGCCGCGACACCGCTGAACTCCTGCTTCATCGGATACGCCGGCGTGAGCGCCGCCCACAGTCGCCCGCGGCGATCCCAGTCGATCGCGATCGGCTTCACGATTTCGGGCTCCGCCGCGACGAGCGAGACGTCGAAGTCCGGATGCACGCGGAGCGACTGGTGCGCGTGGTCGGGGTGCGTCGGGCCGCCTTGCGGATAGCGCAGCCCCGCCGCCTCACCCGGCCGCAGGAGCGAGTCGACATCGCGCCGACCCGCCCACGCGATGCCGCGCAGGAGCAGCGTGCGCCACGCTTGGTGCGCGAACGAGTCGTGGAAGTGCCCCTGAAGCGAAACAAACGCTCGCGAAGGCCCCTTTTCGTAGGTCCACATCTGCGGCGTGATGTCGAAGACCGAGTGGAAGCCAACCTGCAGCACGTTGGCCTCGGGCTGCATGTGCAGCTCCCAGTAGATCTCGTCCCGGAAGCGGAAGTTCATCGCCCCGTCGGTGATCGCGTGGCGGTTCTCCGTGACGTACAGGTCGATGTCCGCCGTGTGCCACTTCGAGTGGCCGTGCTCCCACGCTCCGCCGACGACCGTCTTGAACCAGTGCGGGTCGTCGCCGCACACCGCGTCGTGCAAGACGACGATGCCGCCGCCGCGCGCGAGGAAGCGCTCGAGGTTCGTGCGGTCGTCGCCGTGGATCGAGCCGCCTTCCGCTGCGTAGAGCACGAGCACGTCCGTGCGCTCGAGCTGCTCCGCCGTCGGGAACGTCAGCGCGCCTTCGGCCTTGACGCCGCGCTCGGAGAGCAGCGGCACCCACTCCGCAACGAAGCGCGGGTGATCGTGCTCGCCGGGACCGTGCGTCTTCGGACCGCCGCGCAGGAACACGCGCAGCGGATCAGACTGGGACCAGCCGGGCAGAACGCACGCGACGAGCGCGACAACGGAGAGCAGCCAACGCTTCATGGGGCCGAATCCTAGCGCCGATCGCGCGGGACGGCAGCGCGACCACGGCCGTCCGCGCTCACTTTCGGACCTGCCGATCGACGGACCGGGAGCTCGCGTGCGTCCGAAAAGCTCCGGCTCCGAAAGAGCGTCCGTCGGTAAGCTGCGCCCATGCAATTCGCGGCCGCCGCGCTGCTCGCCCTCGCTGCGCAAGCGCCTTCGTCGGCGCCCGTGAGAACTCCCAATGTGATCCTCATCGTCACCGACGATCAGGGCTGGGCCGATGTCGGCTGCTACGGCGCAACGGGTTTCTCGACGCCGAATCTCGACCGACTCGCCCGCGAGGGGGCGCGGCTCACGAACTTCTACTCAGCACAGCCCGTGTGCTCCGCTTCGCGCGCGGCGATTCTGACCGGCTGTTACCCCAATCGCGTCGGAATCGCGGGGGCGCTCGTGCCGTCCTCGAAGCACGGGCTCGCAGAGAGCGAGACGACACTCGCCGAGCTCGCGCGCTCGCGCTCCTACTCGACCGCGATGTTCGGCAAGTGGCACTTGGGTCACTTGCCGCCGTTCCTGCCGACGCGCCACGGCTTCGACGAGTGGTTCGGCGTGCCCTACTCGCACGACATGTGGCCCTTCCACCCCGATGGCCCCAAGCCGTGGAAGGACCTGCCGCGCATGCGCGGTAACGAGGTGCTCGAGCTCAACCCCGAGCCTGGAACGTGGACGAAGGCGTGCAGCGAAGAAGCACTGCGCTTCGTGCGCGAGCACCGCGCGCGTCCTTTCTTCCTCTACCTCGCGCATCCGCTGCCCCACGTGCCGCTGGGCACCTCGCCCGAGTTCCGCGGCCGCACCGCGACGGCCTACGGCGACGTGATCGAGGAGATCGATCACGAGACAGGCCGCTTGCTCGCGCTCCTCGACGAGCTCGACCTCGCGCGCGACACGCTCGTGCTCTACACGTCCGACAACGGCCCATGGACGCCCTACGGCGAACACGCCGGCAGCACGGGTCCGCTGCGCGAGAGCAAGGGCACCGTGTTTGAGGGTGGAGTGCGCGTGCCGTTCCTCGCGCGCTGGCCCGGCCAGATCCCCGCCGGCTCCGTGATCGACGCACCCGCCATGGCGATCGACCTCTTGCCGACGATCGCGCGCTGGATCGGCGCCGCCCTGCCCGAACTCCCCATCGACGGCTGCGACATCTCCGCGCTCCTCGAAGGCCGCCGCGCCGACCCCGCCCCACGCCCGCTCTTCTTCTGGTACGAGACGAACGAGCTGCAGGCCGTGCGCTACGGCCGCTGGAAACTGCACTTCCCCCACAGCCACCGCTTCACCGATGAGATGCCCCGCACGAGCGGCGGCAAGCCTGCGCCCTATCCCGTGCGCACCATCGGCCTCTCGCTGTTCGACCTCGACACCGACCCCAGCGAGCGCCACGACGTCGCCCCGCTCCACCCCACCGTCGTCGCCCAGCTCGAAGGCCTCGCCCAAGACATGCGCCGCGAGCTCGGCGACACCCTGCGCTCCACCCGCGGCACCCAA
Organism: uncultured Planctomycetota bacterium; assembly: GCA_903928115.1. GTDB lineage: Bacteria > Planctomycetota > UBA1135 > UBA1135 > F1-120-MAGs118. Next base: position 34,850 of record CAIYPP010000103.1, on the reverse strand, counting down.
AACCGCCCCGCCGGCCGCACCGAGTAGGCGCGCCGAATCCGCACGCGCGCTCCACTCTCGCGCGCACCGTGGCTAGGCTGCGACGGCGCGCGAGTTCCGCTTTTGCGAGACGCGCCACGGTCCCGCTGTCCCCTACCCCCCAAAGACGAGGGCGAGCATGCAGAACGAGCACGAAGTGGCGAACGCGAAGAGGCTTCTGTGGGCCGGTTTCATGGCCATCCTTGCCGCGGGCGTCGGGTTCGCCATCCGCAACGGCATTTTGGGCGCTTGGAAAGAGGCCTACGGGTTCAGCGACACGCAGCTCGGCGCGATCGGCGGCGCGGGGTTCTCGGGCTTCTGCTTCGGGATCATCATCGGTGGCGTCCTCGTCGACAAGTTCGGCTACGGCAAGCTCGTCGCGCTCGCGCTCCTCGGCCACATCCTGTCCGCGGTCGTGACGTTCATGGCGAGCACGCCGAAAAACGCCTACGACTTCCTCTTCTGGGGCATGTTCATCTTCGCCTACGCCAACGGCACGCTCGAGGCGGTGGCGAACCCGCTGGTCGCGACGGTCTTCCCGCACAACCGCACGCACTACCTCAACATCCTCCACGCGTCGTGGCCGCTTGGCATGGTGCTCGGCGCAGGCGCCTCGTACGTGCTCGGCACCGTGATGGGCATGGGCTGGAAGGGCCAGCTCGCGTTCTACCTCGTGCCGACTGCGGCCTACGCGGTGATGTTCATGGGCCAGCACTTCCCCAAGTCGGAGGCTTCCCGGAAGGGCGCGAGCTTCGCGGAGATGTTCAAGGACGTCGGCATCTTGGGCTCGCTCGTCGCGTGCGGTCTGATCCTGCTCTTCCTGAAGGACACGCTGCCGAAATTCGGGATCGACGCGGGGATCGCGAGCAACATCGCCTATGGCGTGGCGGGTGCACTCGTCGTCGCGGTCGGCGTGATCACGCGCTTCTCGATCGGCTCGCTCGTGTTGTTCGCGCTCTTCGTCGCGCACGCGCTCGTCGGCGCGGTCGAGCTCGGCACCGACGGCTGGATCGAGAACATCACGGGCAACCTGTTCACGCCCACGCAGGGCAAGATCCTCCTCATCTGGACCTCGCTCCTGATGTTCGCGCTGCGCTTCTGCGCGGACTTCATCGAGAAGCGCCTCGGCCTCTCGCCCGTCGCGCTGCTCCTCGTCTCCGCGATCCTCGCGATCCTCGGCCTGCGGCTCGCCTCGGGCATGGAGTCCTTCGCGATCGCGTTCGCCGCGCTCGGCGTGTACGCGCTCGGCAAGACCTTCTTCTGGCCCACGATGCTCGCGGTGGTCGGCGACCGCTTCCCGCGCTCGGGCGCCGTGGCGATGTCGATCATCGGCGGCATCGGCATGCTCTCCGCGGGCTTGATCGGCAACCCCGGCCTCGGCTACGCCAAAGACCGCTACACCGCGCAAGCCCTCATCGAGAGCGCGCCCGCCGTGTACGAGCAATCCAAGGCCGCGGACAAGACCTCGCAGTTCCTCGTGTTCGAGCCGGTCGTGCCCGTCGACGGCGCGAAGCTCGAAGCCGCGAAGAAGGCCGGGAAGAAGGCCGGGGAGGCCCGCACTCCAGAGCAACAGCAGCTCGTCGCCGCGAACCAAGTGGGCGATCGCCGCACGCTGCTCGCGGACTCGTTCATTCCGCTCGCAATGGCCGCGATCTATTTGCTGCTGCTCCTCTACTTCAAGTCCATCGGCGGCTACCGCGCCCTCAAGCTCGAAGAGCAGACCTGACGCGCGGCGTTTTGGGCCGAGCGGCCCGCACGCTCGCCCCCAACACGACGCAACGGGCGGTTCGGTCGGCCGCGGGAAGCCGTTTCGCCGGTGATCGGCGCGGGGGCCTGCACTAGGCTCTCTGCGCCCATGCACCAGCCGGCCCCCGATCTCCGCGCACTCCTCGCCGAGCTGCGGCGCTCGGGCGAAGTCGTCGAGATCGAAGCCGAGGTCGATCCGGAGCTCGAAGCGGCCGAGATCCACCGACGCGTGATCGCGGCGGGCGGACCCGCACTCCTCTTCAAGCGCGTGAAGGGCTGCGACTTTCCGCTGGTGACCAATCTTTTCGGCACCGCTTCGCGCGTCGAGCGCGCTTTCGGGCGTTGGCCACAGGAGCTGATCGCCGAGGTCGCGCGACTGCCGCACGAGCTCGTGCCACCGAGCTTGGGCAAGCTGTGGTCGAAGCGCTCGCTGTTCGCGTCGCTCGCCAAGGTCGGAATGAAGCGGCAGAGCGGCGGACCGATCACCGAAGTCGTCGACACGCCGCCGCGGCTCTCGCGCCTGCCCGCGATGAAGACTTGGGCGCGGGACGGCGGACGCTTCGTGACACTCCCGCTCGTCTACACCGAGCATCCCGATGGCCTCGGCTCGAACCTCGGCATGTACCGCGTGCAGCTCTTCGATGACGCGAGCACCGGCCTGCACATGCAAATCGGCAAGGGCGGCGGCTTCCACCTGAAGCGCGCGGAGGAGCAGGGCAAGGCGCTGCCCGTGGTCATCCACGTCGGCGGACCGCCCGCGCTCATCCTCTCGGCGATCGCGCCGCTGCCGGAGAACGTGCCGGAGCTCCTGCTCACCAGCCTGATGATGCGCAAGCGCGTCCCGCTCGCCACGCACCGCTCGAGCCCGCTTCCGATCGTCGCCGACGCGGAGTTCGCGCTCGTCGGTGAAGTGCGCCCTGGCGATCGCCGCGACGAGGGCCCGTTCGGCGATCACTACGGCTACTACTCCGAGACGCACAGCTACCCGCGCTTCACCTGCAAGGCGCTCTTCCACCGCAAGGACGCGATCTTCCCCGCGACGGTCGTCGGCAAGCCGCGCCAAGAGGACTTCTTCATCGGCGACTACCTGCAGGAGCTGCTCTCGCCGCTCTTCCCGGTCGTGATGCCCGCGGTGACGCAGCTCTGGAGCTACGGAGAGACGGGCTATCACGCACTCGCGGGCGCCGTCGTGCGCAACCGCTACAAGCGCGAGGCGATGGCGAGCGCGTTCCGCATCCTCGGCGAAGGCCAGCTGTCGCTGACGAAGTTCCTGATCGCGACCGACGGCGCCGTCGACGTGCGCGACTTCAAGGCGACGCTCGAGCACATCCTCGCGCGCGCCGACTTCCGCACCGACCTGTTCCTGTTCTCGAACCTCTCGATGGACTCGCTCGACTACGCGGGCCCGCGCATCGACGAAGGCTCGAAGGGCGTGCTGCTCGGGCTGGGCGAGCCGCGGCGCGCGCTGCGCAGCGAGTTCACGGGCGAGCTGCCCTCCGGGGTGCGCGACGTGCGGGTCTACTGCAAGGGCTGCCTCGTGGTCAGCGCGCCGAAGTACGCCGACGAGCCCGACGCCGCTGCCCGCATCGCGCGCCACCCCGCTTTCTCCGATTGGCCACTCGTCGTGATCTCCGACGACGCCGAGCGCGCGACGCGCTCCACCGTCAATTTCCTCTGGACCACCTTCACGCGCTTCAATCCGGCGAGCGACATCCGCGCGGCCAACGTCGAGCTCGTGCACAACCACCCGAGCTTCACGCCCCCGCTCGCCATCGACGCGCGCATGAAGCCGTGGTATCCGCTGGAACTCTTCGCCGACGACACGACCTCTGCGCTTGTCTCGCGCCGCTGGAAGGAGTACTTCCCGACGGCCAAGGTGGAGATGGGCGACAGCGCGCGCGCCCACCTCGACTGAGGGAACCGCCGTGGGGCTCGCCGGCGCGGTGCTGACCGTCGTCGCAGAGAGTCCATCCGGCGTGCGCTCGCTGCTGAAGGCCCAGCGCCGGCCAGAAGGCTCCGATCAGAACGACACGTACTCCTAGCTGTCCGATCGGACTCGAACGCGCGCGCCGCAGCGGCTAGCGGAATGCGCGCGAGCGGCTCTCGTACCACCTCAAGCGGATCCTCAACTCTTGCGACGGCGGGCACATGAGCGAGCTCGCGATCGACGACTGGCTCAAGGTCCTCGCCGCACTCGACGAGCTGCTCGTGCTCGCGGTGAAGCCCTCGGAGGTGCAACTGCGCGAAGAGCTGCTGCCGCTGGTCGAGGCTCGTCCGCTTGAGAGCGAGGTACCGCCGCGCCGAGACCGCGTCGTGAACGAGATCGACCGCGCCATCGCGCTGGGAGAGCTGGACGAGAACACGAAGTCCGGCGGTCGCCCGGCGCGGGAACAAATACTCGCGGTGGTGCGCGTCGCGCGAGCACTCCTCCAACGAGAACTTCCGCGCCTCGATCGCCCGGGAAGAGACGGTACTCGTCTTGCTCCTGATCCGCTGGTCCTCCCACTCTTACGGAGGCTTCAAGCAGATGTCGGACGAGTACGGCAAGAAGTGCGTCAACCTCCCGCGCGGCTACAACCCGGCCCAAGTTGCGGAAGAGATCCTGAAGCAGGTGAGCTTCGACGAGTGATTGCGAGAAATTGCCTACGCTCGCGCGGTAGCTCTGCGCGGGGTCGGCTTCGCACCGTAGCCCACGGGTCCTTCCCAAGTTCGCGTGGGAACGTAGGACTGGAGGAACGGTCATGCTGCGAACGACGGGTGTCTCGGGCGGCGCGGGGCGAACGTGGATCCTGAGGGAGACCGTCGAGCAGGACCTGTTGCGCTCGCAGCGACGTGTCGGAGAGCCGTTCGCGAGCGAGCTGCGTCGGATCGCGGGACAGTGTGCGTGTTGTCACCGAGCCTTTCAGCCGGAGTGCATGCATCGGCTGCTGTGTCGCAGCTGTCGCTCGCACTGCACATGCTCGCGCTGCGGGCGGGCGTTTCATGGCGAGGGCGCGAGCCTCGGTCGAGCTTGCGCCGAGTGTTGGAGAGACGCGACGGACTTCGAGCGCTTGAGCGTCGAGCTCGTGTCCCACTCGCGCAGGATCGTGTTGCGCCAGCTGTGGTCGCTCGTATGGGGTGAGAGACCGTGCGCGGACTAGATCGCATGCGCCATGGGTTGCGGCACGCGCAGCCGTGCCTACGACATCGACACGGTGCGGCTCTACGGCTCACGCCCCATCGAAGCGCCCCCGCGCGGATCCGAAGTTCCGGGCAGTGGGATCGCCCCATGCTCCTTCGAGTGATCCCGTGTCGCGGTGCGACACGCCACGGTGATCGAGAGGAGCCCCGGTGATTCCTAGCGGGAGGTGCAGCGCGAAATGCGCTTCAATGCACCTCCCGCGCCTTTGGAGACGCTGCGTCCCGCTGCGCGCGCTACGCGCAAGAGCCCATGGAGCGCGCGCGAGCCTCGGTCGAAGAGGAACATGCCGAGAGGACAGCCCTCGACAGCCTCTGGGGCGGCGCCAGCCGCCGCAGAACGCCGACAGGGCTCGCCACTCTCCAGCGGGAGGTGCGGCGGAGATTCCGCCCGGATGCACCTCCCGCAGTACTTGGTGGAGCCTCGCGCGGCCTCTGCGGCCGATGTCGCTCTCAACCTGCGCGCTCCGCCCCATCGGAGCCTGGGTTTCGAGGAACTACGAGAGCTCGCGGAGATGCTCGCGCACGGAGCTCGGCACGGGCTGCGCTGCGGAAGACGAACGCCGCCCGAGAGCGGCTCCCGACATCTCCGCTGCGGACCGCGCGGCGAGCGAGCGCCGAGCGGTCCGCGTCCATCGCTAAACTCCGCGGCATGGCCGACAAGCAGATCGCCCTCGACCTTGCCGCGTTCCTCGACTCCCCGTTCGGGCGCGCGATCGGCGGCGTGCCGCGGGGAACCTCGCGCGAGCTGGCGGAGCTGTTCTTCGAGCTCTGCTACGACGGGCTGGGCAAGGCGCCGCGCCTGCTCGACGGCGAAGACGTGCGCGAGCTCGTCATCTCAGGCCTGTCCTCGCGTCTCGAGCGCCGCGATGCACGCGTGGAGCACGTGGCGGAGGTTCTCGACGCGCTGCTCGACTTCGTGGCGGCAACGAGTGTGTTCACGCAGGCGTTCGAAGCGCGCCGCGCGCTGCCCGACGCGTGCGCCGAGCTCGTCGAGCTCGTCCGCAGCGGACACAACACCCCGAGCGTCGCAGCGAAGCAGGATCCCTTCGTGCACGGCGCGTCGAAGCTCGGGCGCAACGATCCCTGTTCCTGCGGCAGCGGCAAGAAGTTCAAGAAGTGCCACGGCAAGGAAGACTGACCGTGCGGCGCGAGATCCGCCGCTACGAGCGGCCCTGCGCTCCGCCTTGGTGGGCTGGGAACGGCCAACTCCAAACCCTGCTCGGACATCTGCTCTCGAGCGGGGGCGAGCCGCTCTCGCGCGCGCCGCGGCGCGAGATCGCACTGCGCGACGGCGATCACCTGACCGTCCACGAGCGCGTCGGCTCCAGCGCCGTCCGCGTGCTCTTGCTTCACGGGCTCTCCGGCGACGTCGACTCGGACTACGTACGGCGCACCGCTCGCGTTCTCGCAGCGCGCGGACACTCCATCTGGGCCGTGAACCTGCGCAACGCGGGCTCGGGGCGCGGCCTCGCACGTCACCCTTACCACTCAGGCCGCAGCGACGACCTCGCCTGCGTGCTCGCCGCGAGCCGCGCCGAGCGACCCGACCTGCGGCACATCGTGGTCGGCTTCTCGATCAGCGGGAACATCGCGCTGCTCGCCGCGGCCGAGCCCGCGCATGCGCCCGACGCCGTGATCGCGGTCAATCCTCCTTCCGACCTCGCGCGCTGCGCCGAGCTCCTGCACCACGGCTTCAACCGCATCTACGAGCTGCGCTTCGTCGCGCGGCTGCGCCGCGACATCGAGCTCGTCACGCGCCTCGGTGCGGTACGGCCGCGCGCGCCCGTCGGTCTGCTCGATCCGCTCCGCACCCTCGATGATCGCTTCACCGCGCCCGTGTCGGGCTTCAAGGACGCGGCCGACTACTACGCGCGCTGCTCCAGCGCCCCGCAGCTGGCGTCGATCGCAGTCCCCACCGTGATCCTCAGCGCCCTCGACGACCCGCTGATCGACTCGCGTGTGTTCGAGCGCGTCGCGCTCTCGCCCCACATCCGTCTCCACCTCGAGCCCCACGGCGGGCACATGGGCTACCTCACGCGCGCGGATTCCGGCTACGAGCGCTGGCTCGATGGCGCGCTCGCGCACTACTGCGACGAGCTCGCGGGCCACTGACTCGGCGCGCGTGACGCGGCTGCGCTAGTGGAGAAACAGTTCCGCATGTCGTGGTGAGACCTCGCGGGACTCGATCGCTTCGGGTGCAATCTCCGTTCCTGCGAGCGAAGCTCAGGGCACGAACAGCTTCTCCTTCGCGGTGGCGTGAGGCGGAACTTCGAGCTCGCCAGACGCGAGCACTTCGCCCGCGCGACGCGCGAACCAGCGGTACTTGCCCCGCGGCAAGCCGTGGACGCGGATGCGGCGTTCTTTGTCGGGGCGCAAGCCGTTGTCGCTGCTCACGCGTCCGGCGGCGAGCCAATCGCTCGCGCGCTCCTTGAACTCGAGATGCTCGAGCTCGACGTCGAGCGTCGAGACGTCCGGCGAGCTCGCGGACTGCAGCACGACTTCGAGACTGCCCGTGCGCCGCACTTGGAGCGCGGTCTCGGCGTCCTTGCCTTTGAGGTCGAGCTCCACCGCCGTAGGCCAGTAGCCGCGCTCGCCCACCTCGGCGCGATAGCGGCCTGCCGCGAACGGGAGCGAGACCGCGGTCCCACCCGCGTCGCTCTGCGAGCGGCCCGCGTTGTGGCGCGGATCGAGGAACCGCACCTGCACGCCGGCGAGCGGCTGCTCGCCGTCCATGAGCCGGACGCTCCAACGACCCTCCGCGGCGAGGATCAGCTCGAGCGGCTCTCTGCGATGCTCCTCGATCTTCGCCCGCACGCTCGGCAGAACGCCGCGCTGCGGATGAAAGGCGAGCACCTCGACCTCGTCCCAGCCGACGCCCGCGACTCGCGCGATGCCGCTGGCATCCGTGCGCGCGTCGAGCACCATGTCCGTCGAGCCTCCGACGCGCCGCACGAGTACGGCGACGCCGTCGATGGGCTCGCGCCGCTCGTCGATCACACGCACGCGGAGCTCCGAAGCGGCACCGATGCGCACCACGCCGGTCGCGCGCTCCTCCGCGCTCACCTCGCGACGCAAGAGCCGCTGAAGGTTCGCGTCGAGCACCTCGACCTCGCGCACCGCCGCCTGCGGCACCGGCACCTCGACCTCGCGCGCCCCGTCGAGCATGGCCGACGTCTCGCGCTCCCAGCCTTCGCTGTCGGTGTGCAAGAGGCGCACGCTGAACACATCGCCCGCGGCTTCGTCGAGCACCACGCGCGTTCCCCGCCCGACCGTGATCGGAATCTCGACCACCGCGCGTCCGGCGGCCAAGTTCAACGACACGCGCTCCTCGATCCGATCCGCGCGCACGATGTCGATCACACACGGGCCCGCCACCACATTCCCCGCCTCGAGCCACCCCTGCTCGTCGAACAGCTGCGTGGGCAACGTCCTCCCCCCCGACACCGTCGCCGAACACCAATCCAACCTCAGCGCCCCATCCGGCACCAACCTCACCCGAAGCCCCTGCGTCCGCTCGAGCCGAATCGTCCCAAAGTCCACCACCTCCCCCGCCGCCCCAAACGCCGACACCGTCTTCACCTCATACCCCGGCGCGGACACCGCAATCCGAGCCGTGCCGACGCTGAGTGTGGATGTTTCAAAGTCTCCGGATGAGCTTCGCACGCTCAGTTCTTTTCTGCAGTCCACAACTGAGCCCCCCGCGCACGCAAGTATTTGAATGATGGCATTGTGTATGGCCCAGCCGGTCTGGGCGTCTTCAATGCGCCCGCGGCCGGTCATAGAAGGCAAGATGTTGAGAACAGTTTCAGAATTGTGTGCATCTGCTGTTAAGGCGTTGATGGTGACCATTTCGCTCTGACCTTTTTCGTCGGCCAGTGCGAGCATTTCTATCCGCCCGATGGGAATCTCTCGCAGGGTGAACGAACCGTCTCTGGAGCCTTCAAAGCGTTCGTAACTCCACGCCTCGCTATCCTTGAGCTTGTACCAGATCTGAAATCGTTCCAGCGGCCGCTCGCCATCCAGCACTCTTCCAGAAATCGATGTAGCCCTTATCATGATGATCTCTTGGGGCCCTACAGATACATATTGCGGCCAGATGCGAATATTTCTGTCGATCGTTGTATAGCCGGGCGCTGCGGCAAACACTATGGATTCAGCTGGCGGAAGCCCTGCGACTTGTACAAGCCCGTCCTGTCCCGTCCGTCGCTCTAAAGCGAGTCGTTCGCCGTCCGCGTCTCGCTGAACTGCCCCAACAAGGGCGCCAGCAATAGGCTCCCTTGCTTCATTTAGTACTTTGAAAACTGCGGAGTATCCGCGTTGAGCGATGAATGAAACTTGAATGTGCTCATTGGGTTCAGGCGTTTCAACACGTTCGTCAACCACGCGGAGATTGCGAGCGATAGCACGGAATGTAAAACGATCCCCGTTCGTGATTGGAAGGCGCTCGAACTTCCAGTGCCCGAATGCGTTGACTTCTGTCGTTGCTACCACATAGTCCTTGCTTCCGCGGCGCACCATGAACTCGATAGACGCTTCCTCGATCGCTATGGACTCAGGCGTCTTGAGTGTGCCAGATGCCACAAATGAAGAACGTAGGTCAAGAGTTACATCATCACCGACGGACGCATCTACCGATTCGGTGGTTTGCGATCCATTGGAAGCGTAGACCCAATGAAATCCGGAGCTTGATCCAATTTGTAGAGGAGTCTCGTTTATCACCTCATGAGATATTAAGAGATGTGCCTCTTGGGCAACGTCGACTCCGTCGCCATCGCGCCACGACCATGCAAGGTGCTGGACTACCTTTGTCGTCGAGTTCTCCGCCACGCGGTCTGACCGTACTCGTACAAGCTGTGGTCTTGGATTGGGGGTCAATTCGATGGAGCGAACTTGGTGCATCGTCGTTGCTGGCTTAGCGAAAACTTCAAACCCGGGAGCGACAACACAGACGAGCATTTTTGCAGGCGTCACTTCATCAAGTTGGTATTGAGCGACTCGGCCGGTGGCATCCGAGATAGCTATTGCCGTCGCGCAAACGTTAGCGTTGGCAGCCGGACATCCGCTCATCCCAAGTCCGGTGAGCTTCTTGGATATGGGAACGCTGAAGACTTGAGCGTCGGGAACTGGACGCTTGTTTTGGGCATTAATAATGCTCAACGAAGCAGGTTCGCGGCGGGGTTCAGCAACCGTTGATGGGCTTGTCGACAGGTCTTCTATCTTCTCGGAAGCGCGACTTGTCTCATTGGAAAGAACGGGTTCTGCCTCGGAGTTCGAGACCGGGACGTCGTGCCTATTGAAGAGTTGCGGCCACAGCAGTAGTAAAAAGAGTACGATCAAAACAACGCCGAGAGCGCGGAGTTTTGTGTTCATGGCGTTCGGGGCGTAACAGGCGGTGCAGGGCTTCGAGCCGGTCCTTGCCGCGCGCTCGTGAATGGCGGCGCAGACTGAGCGCCCGATTGAGACGTTGTGGCAGACTGAGCAAAGACGATTTCGCCCAATGCCAACAAGGCGAGAACGACCCTGAGCAAGCGGCTACGCATATGCACGATGAATATCCTCGATCATGCCGCCGAGCTTTCGGGCGGTCATTTTCAATGTTGTTTGAGATTCCGCCGACGGTTGCCAGAGGTTCATTCGGCGTCGTGCATGTAAGCCCGTGATCATGTTTCTGATGCTCGTGGCGTTATCGTTTTGTTCAACTAGGCCTTGTGCCCAGTACAGAGCATCGCGCGACCGACCGAGCTGGGCAGACAGGCATAGACCAAAGAACTGCTGCGCTAGTTGGCCGACTTCTGACCAGTGCGCAGCTACGAGTGCTTCGTATGCCAGATCCAAGCGCCCCAAGCGCTCATAACCAAAGACACGATTAGCGGCTGTCATTGACTGAAGCTGCGGTCGTGCATTCTCCACCCCATGCAGCATGCGCACGCCGGAGCCCTCGTTGCCGTTGAGGATCAGGTCGAGGGCGGCGTAGTTGCGGGCTTGGGGGCCCGGCGCGAGGCGGGCGGAGGCGGCGGCGAGCTGATAGACGGAGGGCCAGCTGCGGCCGTCGTGGGAGGTGCAGCGTCCGAGTAGGGTCAGCGCACGGAACAACGCGGCGTCATTGGGAAGGCCCACGTACTCCCGCGCGAGGCGCGTCCAGTGTGTGTCGAGGGAGTCGACGACCTCGCCCGCGCCGCTGACTGCGTAGACGATGTGCTTGTTCTCCGGCGCCGTGATTTGTTGGCGGTAGCAGGCGAGGAGGAGGAGGTAGGCGGTCTCGTGGCGCCAGGTGCGGAGGAGCTCGCGTTCGGCGGGGCGCAGGCCGGTGGTGGCGGCGGCGTCGGGGAGGGCGGCGCGGCGGACGCTGCGGCGTAGGCCGTCGGTCGGAAGCCGCAGCAGGCAGGAGTCGGGATCGGCGGCCACCTCGTGCAGCAGGCCTTCGATCTCGGGGTGGACGGCGGCGAGGTCAGCCACGGTCGGGCTCCTGCTCGGTGGAATCGAGGTCGGTGGAATCGAGCTCGATGGAATCAAGGTCGGGCGCGTCGACGTCGGCGGGATCGACCTCGGTCGGGGTGAGGCGCGAGAGCGAAAGGAGCGCGCAGCGCAGGCGGCGGCGCACCGTGGGCTCGTCGCCGAGCCCCGCGGCGGACAGCTCGGCCAGCGATTGGCCGCGCACGAACGCGCCAAAGAACGCGCGGCGCACCGGGCTGGGCAGAGCGTTGAACACCACTGCAGCGGTGTGCATCAGCGCAGGCTGGATGCCGAGACGCTCGGCCACGGCGCCGAGGAAGTCGCCCGGCTCGGGCGGGACGGCGTCGGACTGCGCGTCGCGCTGGTCCTCGAGCTCGCGCGCGAGGGCGCGATCGAGCCACGTTCGCACGCGCGCGGGCGCGTCGTCCCAGCGCCGCTCGCGGGCCATCTCGAACGCGGCGCGCGCGGCGGCCTTGTCGGCGATGTGGGCGGGCTCGACCAAGTAGGCGCGGGCACCGACCAGCGCACGCGCTGCAGGTCCGAGGCCGAGCGGGTCGCCATCGCAGACGCGCTCGAGGAAGTCGCGCGCACTGCCGGGCACCGGCGGGCCGGCCCAGCCGACGGCGGCGATCGGCGCGGGGCCGAGCAGCGTCGCGTCCGGCCGCGAGAGCAGCGTGAACTTCGGATGCAGCGGCAACGGAGCGGCGTCCGGCGTGCGAAGCGCACGCTCCGACGAACTGGCGCGGCTGTGGGGCGGCCGACGTGCCAAGCAGTCTCCTGTGCCCCGGACGCTAGCTCCGCAACTCGAAGTCCGTCAATGCTGGGCCGCGCCGCGCGTGCAAGAGCGCGGTCGGGTCCCGCAATTCCCCACTTTCGAAGACGGAGTTCACTCCAAGCCCGCCTCCGCCCCTGCCCGCGAGCCCTGCTAGCATTGGCCGCGAGCGGTGGCGGGAGGTCTTCGCCGCCGCGAACTTCCCATGCCTGCGCCCCAGATCTATCGCGGCCCCGAGGGGGACTATCTCTCGCGCTGGAAGCGGATTCACCGCATCGATGCACTCCTGCGCGAGGGCGGCTATCCGAGCGCCGCGCGGCTCGCCAAAGACTGCGGAGTCTCCGCGAAGTCGATCTATCGCGACATCGAGGCGATGCGCAGCGAGTTGGGCGCTCCGATCGACTACGACTCGAGCCGCAAGGGCTTTCACTACACGGAGGCGGGCTTCCAGATCCCCGCGACGGCCTTGTCCGAGCGCGACCTGTTCGCGCTGATGGTGACCGAGAACGCGGTCCTGCAGTACGAGGGGACGCCGCTGGCGGACGAGCTACGCGGCGCCTTCGATCGCGTCCTCGGAACCTTGCCCAAAGACCTGCGCGCGAAGCACGAGCTCGCCGCGCAGGCCGTGCATTTCGCAGGCCTGCCCGCGACGCCGATCCCGACTCGGACGTGGAGCGAGCTCGTCGACTCGATCCTCGCACGCCGCAAGCTCGACATCGAGTACTTCACGCCGACCAAGGGCCGCGCCGAGGCGCGGCGCATCGACCCGTATCTGCTCGTCGTGCGCGACCGCGAGTGGTTCCTCGTCGGACGCACGCAGAACGGCCGTCACTACGCGCTCTTCTACGTGCCGCGCATCCGCCGCGTCGCGCGCACGGACGAGCCCTACGAGGTCGACCCGTCGTTCTCGGCGCACACGTACTTCGAGCACGGCTTCAACGCGATGCACGGGCAGGGCAAGCCCGAGACGGTCGAGCTCTTCTTCGCGGCCGAGCACGCGCACATCGCGGACGAACGCGCGTGGGCCAAGAAGCAGAGCGTCCGCAAGCACCGCGATGGCTCGGCGACGCTCACGTTCCTGTCGAACACGCTCTTCGAAGTGGCGCGGCAGGTGCTGCGCTACGGCGGGACCGTCGAGGTCCGCAAGCCCGCGAGCCTGCGCGCGGACGTACGCGAGCAGTCCGAACGCCTCGCGCGGCTGCACCGAGGCGACGCGGGCGGCTAGAAAAAACGAACCTTGGACATTCCGTGTCCAAGGTTGAGGTCGAGACTGCGCGGCCCACCCTTGGTCGCGAGGATCCACCCCATGCTTCAGCGCGCGTTTCGCAGTCCGTTCTTCTGGCTCGCTTGGGTCGCCGTGCTCTTCTGGCTCGCCCCATGATCGGGACTCGAGATCGGGACCCGTGATCCGGGCGCGCGCCGAGCGCCCGACGCGCCACCGCGTCAGACGAGCTCGCGCGCGATCGCTAGGTGATGCTCGGTGTGCACCGCCGCGAAGCGCACCCACAGGACCGCGGTGAGCGGCCCGAGGATCTGGTGTGGGATGCGCTTGGTCGCGCGCTCAAGCTCGTCGACGCGCTCGGCCGCCTCGGCGAAGTCGCGGCGGTTGCCTTCGAGCCACTCGAGCAGGTACGCGCGCTCCACGAGCTCGGGCGGACGCACGATGCGCGGCGCCTGCGCCTGCCCGCGCGGAATGCGGCCGCTCGCAAGGATCTCCAAGGCACCGTCCACAGGCTCGCCTGAGTCGACGACGAGCAGGCCCGAGCCCTTGAGCAGGTTCTTGAGGTTGCGCCCGACGAGCTCGTTGGCGAGCGCGACGTGCACGACATGCTGCTCCGCATTCCAGCCGGAGACGGAGGAGTCGACACGGTGCAACCGCTCGCGCGGCAACTCCAGCCAGCGCTCGATCTCTGCATAGGAGCTGCGAAGCGCGGCGAGGTTCGCGCGCGGCTCGAAAGCGCTCACGGCGTACCCTGCGCGAAGCCGTAGAACGCCGCATTCGCAAGCCCGGGCGCGGCCGCCTGCGGCACTTGGAGCGTCCGCACGGCCCAAAGGTCGCGGAAGATGCGGTACTGCAGGGCTGTCGTGTCGAGGTACTCGACGCCCGCCGAGCCACCGGTGCCCGTGCGGCGGCCGATGACGCGCTCGACCATGCGCGCGTGGCGCTGGCGGAAGATGACGAAGAGCTGCTCGAGCTCGACCATCGCATCGAGCACCTCGCGCGGCCACGCCAAGAGCGGCAGATCGCGGTACGTCTCGATGAAGATCATCGCGCAGCGGACGCGGCGCGTGCGCGCGTCCGCGGGCTCGAGGAACTCGCGCGTCGACTGCTTCTCTTTCTCGTAGCGCTCGGCGAGGCGGGAGCGATCCGCGCTGCCCCAGTCGAGACCGAGCGCGCGATCCCGTGCTGCATCGACACAGCGTGCGTGTGCGGCGAGAAAGCCCTCCGCGAAGCGCGCGAGCGCTGCGTCCGCGCCCGGCTCCGCCGGCCCGACGCCATCAATCGGCGTGCGGTAGAGCCAGTCTTCGATGGCGACCTTGAGCGTCGGCGTGTCCGCGAGCGAGCGTTCGACGCGCTCGAGTGCCGGCGAGTCGCCGCCCGCAAAGCTACGCAGGGCCTTCTTGTAGTCGCCGTCCACGCCGAGCGGAATGCGCGAGTTGTCGTCGAGTCCGAACAAGATCTCGATCTGCCGCAGCTGTGCACTCTGGAAACCCGACGCCCCCATCAGCTTGTCGCGGAACGCGAGGTACTCGCGCGTCGTGAGCGTCTCCATCACTTCGAAGTGATCGCAACACATGCGGAAGATCGTCGTCATCCGCTTCATGCTGCGGACCGCGCCGGAGAGCTCTTGCTCCGCCACCTGCGGGCGCGCGAAGAGGTTGCGCGCGGAGCGCATCTCGCGCAGCACGAGCTTGAACCACAGCTCGTACACCTGGTGCACGGTGATGAACATCACCTCGTCGTTCGCAAGGCCGGCGTCCGTGGCCTCCAAGCCGCTCTGGAGGGCGAGCAGCTCCTCGACCTTGATGTAGTCCCAGTAGTTCGTCGGGCGGTTCAGCGTCATGGGCGGGCCTCGTGGCGGGAACAAGGTAACGCTCGCGCTCTGCGATGTCGCGCGGACCTTGAGCGCGCGGGGCGGGGTGGGGCTCAAGGAGCTAGCCGTACGGCGATTTGCCTCGAGAACCGAAACCGCGGCAAGCGCGTGAGCTAGACTCCATGCGGACCGTCCCACAGTCCCGGCAAGGAAACCTCGGATGAAGAAGCTCGCGCTCCTATTGCTCGCACCGCTCGCATGGGCCCAATCGGCGGAGGATGCCGCCATCACCAAGCTCTACGAGACGCGAGATATCGCGACGCGCATCGGCGCGAGAGTCTCGATGCCTTTGCTCGGTGTACCCAAGGAACTGCGAGAGAAAAGCGAGTCGCGCGATCACGCTTCGGTTGCCGATTCTGATGTTGACGCCGAGACGAAGCGACAACTGGAAGGAGGCTTGCAACGTCTCGAAGAGCTCCTCCGGCGACATGCGGGACTGAACCCCGAGACGCTCGGAAGCCCCAAGCGACTGCGGATGACCGAAGCGGGCACGCTGGTGGCAGCGACGAGCGCGGGCGAGCAGGACCGACTGGCCGGAATGATCGAGCATCTGCGTCGCTTCGAGGGCGCATACTCCATCGACGCGCAGCTCGTGGACGTGCCGCGCGATGTCGCGCGAGACCTAGGAGTCGACGCGAGTTCGGTGCTGCGGTCCGACGTCGATCGCGCCGCCTTGCTCGCATCGCTCGTGAGCCGCGGAGCCTCCGTGCTCGTCGCACCCAAGCTGCTCGTCCATCCGCTGCAGCAGGCGAACGTGATCGCCGCCGAGACCTTGAACTACGTCGGAGACTGGACGGTGCACACCGTCGAACCGGGGCCGGTCGAAGTGCTCGACCCGGTCCTGATGGAGGTCACGCTCGGCAGTGCGCTGGACGCGTTCGTCGTTCCTCTTCCGGACGAGAAGCTCGAACTTTCCCTCGAAGTTCAACATGCCAGCGTCGAGCGGCCGCTCCGCACGCAGCGCGTCTCGCTCGCAGGACGCGAGGTCGAAGTAGCGCTGCCGGTGATCACTCAACAGCGGGCGCAGCTCGAGTTCTCACTCGCCGACGGCGCCACTGCCGTGCTCGCGCTACCCGCGGAGGGCGAACGGGTGTTGCTACAGTTCGTCACCGTGCGGTCCGTGCCGCAGCCGAAGTGAGCGAGACCTAGCGGCCAGCGCGACGGGCGGCGAGCGCGAACGAGATCCAGCCGAGGATCAGCGCGATTCCTCCGATCGGCGTGATCGCGCCGAACCAGCGCGGAGCGCCCAGCGCCATCGCGTAGAGCGTGCCGCTGAAGACCACGACTCCGAGCGTGAAGAACGCACCCGCGAAGCGACTCGTGACTCCACGCTCGCAGGCGAGCCCGAAGAGCGCGAGCGCCAGCGCATGCGCCATGTGATACGTTACCGCCGTGTCCCACCACGCGAGTTGCTCCGCGTCGAGGCGCTCCTTCAGCGCGTGCGCGCCGAATGCGCCGAGAATCACAGCGAGCGCGCCAAGCAGCGCGCCGATGGACGTCCAAGTCTTCATGAAGGCTCGCTCCTCGCGCCCGAGGCCTGCGGCGGCGCGCCCTGCGTCAGCGCGCGATAGATTTCGCCGCTGAATCCGCCGGGGTTGGTCGTCTCGAGTATCTCGCGAGAGCGCAGGGCCGCGTCGAGCTCGTGGCGCGCGGCGATGCGCGCGACCATCAGCTCCTCGATGCGCTTGCGAAGCGGTCGATCGGCGAGTCCGTGGAGCCCCAACTCGCCCCATTGTGACTCCGGCAGGACGCGTTCGACGAGCTGCGCGAGCGCAGGCGGCAGCTCGCAGATTGTTGCGTGAATTCGGTCGTTTTCGTACTCGCGTGCTGCATGGGCGCGCCACGCCAAGCCTGCGACGGACAACACGAAACCCGCGGCCCACAGCGCAAGCGAAGGAGCAAACGCGAGCCCTGCGAGAGGGAAACCGAGCTCGCGCGGTGTGAACTCTCCGAGCTCCACCGACTGGATCGGCGCGAGGAACGAGAACGGGAGCGACGAGAGGATCGGAACCTCGATGCTCATCACTTCCCAGCGGTGCTGGCTGCCCTGATAGCTGATCCAGAGCCGGAAGAGCAACATGAGCGCGAGCAGGATCACGGTGCCCCGCGATAGCGCCGTACGTGCGGCCTCGGAGCGCGACAGCGCAACCGCGAGCACGAGCACCTCGAAGAACATCCAGCCGCCGCCCGGCGCGAGCACGCCGGAGACGACGAAGGCGAGCCCGAGGAATCCACCGAGCGACGAGAACGCGGTGATCACGTCCCGAGGCGCACCTCGCTCGTGCCAACTCGAGAAGACGATGCCCGCGAGGGCTACGAGCGCGCCGACGCCGAGCGACGTGAAGCCCGTGCCGACGAACTCCCCGTTGCCATCGACCTGAAGCCCGAGCAGCAGTCCCCCGACGCCGATCAGCGCGCACGCAAACATCAGCTGTCGTGCCGCCAACGATTCGCGAGGCTTCGGCGTCACTTGCACTCTCCGTTCAAGCCCGGAAACAGCTGGCCTGCTGCGGTGTCGAGCGCTTCGAGTGCGTCCTTGCGATCGCGCATGCCCGTCACGAGCCCGGGGTGACGCACGTCGAGGGCGCGCGCGAAGACGGAGGGCTGGCCCTGCGTGTCTTCGAGCAGTCGCCGGAATGCCTCGGCGGCGCGCTCCTGCCGATCGCGATCGCGCCCGATGGTTCGCACGTACGTCGCGCGCTCGACGCGCGCGTGCAGCAAGAGCGTTGCGAGCGCGGGGTCGGAGAGCTGCGCATCCTGCGCGGCGCGCGCGCTCCACGTGCGCAGCCACTCGCTTTGAAGATTGGACAAGCGCTCGGCGTCTTGCACGCGGGCGAGCAGCCCCGGCTCCCATTCGGTGCGACGGGCCACCTCGGTCAGCAGTACGAGCCCCGCGAGTGCTTCGTCGCGATTGCCGCGCCGCAGCTCGTTGAAGAGACGCTCGAAGGCCAACCCGTCGGACGAATCGAGCCACTCGCCGGTGCGCGGACAGCGCGGCAGCTGAAAGATCGCCTTGCGCAGCCGCATCCACTCCGGGCGCAGTTCCTTGTTCACGCGCAGGTCGAGCTCCGAGACGCGTGCGGATGCGCTGCGACCGAGGAGCTGCATCGGCTCCTGCACTGCGCCACGCTCGCGGTCGCGGTCGGCCGGTGACAGCAAGGGGCCGCCGTCGATCGCGCGCACCGCGACGCTCGCGCCGAAGAGCGCGAGCGCTGCAAAGAGCGCAGCGACGGTGCCGGTCGGTTTCTCGAGGAGCTCGGGCATCGCCGCCAAGTTGCACGGTGACTTGCTCCGTTGCAAGGCTCCGGCCGCAACGGGGCGATGCCGCGCGCGCCGCTAGCGCTTGCCCGAGTCCGTCGCCTGCCGCGCGAGCACATCGGAGAGCTCGCTCAACCGGCGCTGGAGCCGGATGTTCTCGGCTTGGAGTTCTTTGGTGAGCTCACGGAGTGCTGCGCTCGCCGACTCCTCCGATTCCGCAGCTAGCCGCTCGAACTCCGCGCCGAAGTCTGTCTTGGTTTCGGTCGTCGAGCTCTCCGCACCGCGCTCTTCGAGCTCGCGGCAGCGCGCTCGCAGGAACTCGTGGTGCAGCAGCGCGTCTCCGCAGTCATCGACCCAGTCGCGCCGACGCAGCTCGGCGAGCACGAGTTCGCGGCTGCGCTTCACGAGCGCGACGAACTCACGGAACTCCGGGTCGCGCAGCTCGGCCTCGAGGCGCTCGGCCTCCACCAGCAGTCGATCGACCGAGTCGCCACGGGCGTGAACACTGCGCCGCAGAAACTCGGCGAACTGGCCGACGAGCACCGAGCGCCGATACCCAGCGCTGGCCTGCGCGTAGCCGCCCGCCGCGTCCCGCGCCGAGAGCTGGCTCTCCAGCTCGGACTCCGACTCGTTGCTCGCCGCGTCTGCGACCCCGTTGCGGTACGGAGCCTTCCAGCGCACGCGCGCGACCGCGAGCGGGCCGTCGGCCTGCGTCGAACGCTTGCGCACGATCTCGTAGAGCGCGACGACTTGATGGCCCGCGCCGATCTCGGCCGCGTCGACCTGCGCGTTGCGGAAGTCGAGGTCCGCAATCGCGCGGTTCTCGTAGCCGAGCAGGCGATAGCTCTCGACCTGCGCCGGATCGAACTCCACTTGGAGCTTCGCGTCGCGCGCGATCGACTGGAATGCGCCCGTGAAGTTGTCGACCAGCGCGCGCCGCACCTCGCGCTCGTCATCGACGTAGTTGCACAGGCCGTCGCCTTTATCGGCGAGCTGTTCGAGCAAGTGGTCGTTGTGGTTGTCCATGCCGACCCCGACCGTGTTGAGCAGGATGCCCTGACGACGGCTCGACTCGACCATCGCCACCAACGCGTTGGGATCCGTGATGCCGATGTTCGCGACGCCGTCGGTGAGCAAAACGACGCGGTTCTGCGCCCCTTGCGTCAGCGCAGCGCTCGCCTGTGCGTAGCCCATCCGCAGACCGGCTTCCGTGTTCGTGCCGCCTTCCGGCGCGAGCGGCTGCAACGCGCTCTCGATCAAGTCTCGATGGCGGACCGAGGTCGCAGGGAGCACGAGCGACGCGTCGGAAGAGAACTTCACGATCGAAATCGTGTCGTTCGCATCGAGCTGGCTCACGAGAAGCCGCAGCGCATGCTTCACGAGCTCGAGCCGCCGCTCCTCCTCCATCGAGCCCGATACGTCGATCACGAACGTGAGCGCGAGCGGATCGCGGGACTGCTTCGCGACCTCGCGGCCGCGCAGCGCCACGCGCAGCATCCACGTGTCGCTCGATTCGCCGAACAAGCTCGGCGCGAGCTCCAGCTGGAGTCGGAACGTGCCTTCGCTCGGCGCCTCGACGTCGCCCTTGAAGTAGTTGAGGAACTCCTCGGTGCGGACCTGCGCCTTCGTCGGGAGGTGGCCGTCCGCGAGGTAGCGCCGCGCGAGCGCGTAGCTCGCCGTATCGACGTCGGCGGAAAACGTCGAGAGTTGGTCGAGCGCCGCGAGCTCGAAGGGATTGTCGCCCCAGTAACGGAAGAACATGTCGCGCGGCACTTCGCTCGGCACGTGGCGGCAGAGGAGCGCGATGTCCTTGAGGCGACGGTGCAGTTCGTCGACGGACTCCGATCGCCCCGCGTCGGCGACCTCCGAGTCGCGCAGCACGGGCTTCGCGAGTTGCTCGCGCGTGCTGATGATCTCGCTTCGATCTTCCGCTCCCGCTTCCGGGGCAACGCCGGAATCTCCCGCGAGATACCCGAACCCGACGGACTCGGACTGCTGCTCTTGCTTCTTGCCGCCGCCGGTGAGCGCGCGTGCCTTGGTCTCAGGAGCTGCGCTCGTCGACGGCGCGGATTTCGCGGCGGACCACTCACCGCCCGCGGGCTCCGCAGCGCCGCCCGCAACCAGCCCGCCAGCGAAACCTTGCGGACGGCCTGACGCGCTGTCGGGCTGCGCGTCGACAACATCGAACGCACGCCCCATGAGGTCACCGGGCGCAGTCTCCTGCGAGTTCGACTTCAGGCGTCGCTGGAGATCGACTTCGCTGGCGGAGGGCTGCGCCAACCTGTCGACGTCACTCGCTTCTTCGCGCTCCTCGACGAGAGCCACGATGAGCTTCTTCTCGGTCGGCGACTGCATCAGAACGAGCGAACCACCCAGCAAGAGCGCTGCAGCTGCAGCGATGCGCAGCCAGGGACGCGCATGCCAAGGACGCGCCGAGCGCCCAGCGCGGGTGCCGTCGAGTCGCGCGACGGACTCGGGGGACAGCTCCTTCGGCTCGCCCTGCGCGAGCGCGCCGCTCACCATTCCAATCGTCGCCTCGATGCGCGCACGCTCTGCGCGCAGCTCTGCGCTTGTTGCCAACGCGGCTTCGATTTCGAGCCGTTCCGCGGCGCTTTCGAGTTCACCGAGAACATAGGCGCACAGAAGAGCGCGCTGACGCTCCACCTCACTCGTCGCCACTCCGTTCAAGTCTTCGTTCTTCATCGCTTCCTCCTCCGCGCTCACGCGCGTCCCCCACGCTGAACCGCTCCGTCCTGCACGAGCGGCGCGAGGCCCGTCGAGAGTCGCGCCAGCCCTTCGCTCACCAACCAACCGACGGTTCCGAGCTTCTTACCCGTGATCTCGGCGATCTCCTTGTAGGAGCGCTCGCCCAAGAGGCGCAGCACGAGCACCTCACGCTGCTCCTGCGGGAGCTTCGCCAGCTCGCGCTCGACGGCCGCCCGCGTGTCCTTCGCCTCCGCGAGCTCGCTCGGCGTTTCGACTTCCGCGCGCGCCGCGACCTCTTCGCGACTGCGGCGCCGCGTCTCGGATCTCAACGTGTCCATGCAGCAGTTCCTCGCAACCTTGTGGAGCCACGAACGCAGGTGCGCGCGCTCGGCCCCCGCGTCCCCCGCGACATGCGCGGGCAGCTCCGGCGGCCTCTCGAGCAGCTTCAGGAACGTCTCCTGTACTGCGTCCTCGAACGGCCCCCCCGGCCCGACGAGCGCCCGCGCGTGGCCGAGCAGCACCTGCTGGTGCCGCTCGACGAGCTGCGCGATCGCCTGTCGCTCGCCCCGCCGCAAGGCGGATAGGAGCGCGCCATCCGAGGGTTGGTCCATGGTTTCTGTGCTCTTGCGGTGAAGAACGCCGCCGCGGGAGGGTTTCTTGGGAGATTCCCGCAGAGGCTTGGGCAGGGTAGCGCGGCGTGTCCGCGCTATCCTCCGCCTCGCCCATGGCAGCCCCCGCAGGCCCGAACTACCGCGAGCTCGTCCCCGAGCGCCTCGTCGAGACGGCGGAGCAGCTTCAGCGGCGTGTTGCCGAGCGCTTTCCTCGCTCGGGCCTCGCGCAAGTCTGCGGAGAGGTCGCTGCGACGATGCGGAACGTCGAGCAAGTGCAGGCCGAGCTCGTGCGGGAGCACTGGGGTCTACGGTCGCTTGTGGCGCTGTTCGTCGGCCTGCTCGCAGCCGCCGTCGTCGGGTTGGGCTGGAGCTTCATCTCCACGCTCCGCGCGGGCTTCGAAGACTGGTCCGAGCTGCTGCAAGGCCTCGAGGCCGGCGTGAACGACCTTGTGTTCATCGGCGTGGCGATCTGGTTCCTCTGGCAGCTCGAGCCCCGCCGCAAGCGTCGGAAAGCGCTGAAGTCGCTGCATGGGCTGCGCTCGCTGGCGCACATCATCGACATGCACCAGCTGACGAAGGACCCGGAGATGGTGACGCGCTCGCGACAGGAAGCGACCGCGTCTTCGCCGCAGCGCTCGATGACGCCCTTCGAGCTCGTGCGCTACCTCGACTATTGCTCCGAAGCGCTCGCCCTCTTGAGCAAGGCCGCCGCCCTGCACGTCCAGAGCTTTGACGACCGTGAGACACTCGCCGCCGTCGGCGACATCGAGGACCTCACCGACGGCCTCTCGCGCAAGATTTGGCAAAAAATCACGATCCTCGATCGCGTGCTCCAGCGCGATGGAGCGCTCGCGCCGCACGGCCGCGGGGACGCGCAGCAGCAGACGAGCTAGGGCGCTCGGCCCGCGGCGCGGAAAGCCCCGGCGAGAGCGCTGCGGCGGCTGCTAGGATGCACGGCGCTATGGAAGTGCCCGCGATCCGCGTCCTCGTCACCGGCGGGACGTTCGACAAGAACTACAACGAACTCGAAGGCCGCCTTCACTTTCGCGAGACGCACGTGCCGGAGATGCTCGGGCTCGGCCGCTGCAAGCTGCCGATCGTCGTCGAGACGTTGATGCTGATCGACAGCCTCGAGATGACCGACGAGCACCGCGCCCGCGTGCTCGAAGCCTGTCGGCGCGCGCCGGAGTCGCGCATCGTCATCACCCATGGCACGGACACGATGGAGCTGACCGCGCGCGCCCTCGGCGAGGCGAGCCTGCCGAAGACGATCGTGCTCACGGGCGCGATGGTGCCCTACACGTTCGGCAGCTCCGACGGGCTCTTCAACCTCGGCAGCGCACTCGCCTTCGCGCAGTCGCTGCCGCGCGGCACGTATGTGGCGATGAACGGCCGAGCGCTCAGCTGGGCCGACGCGCACAAGAATCGCGCGACGGGCGTATTCGAAGGCCGCGCCTGAGCGACGGCTACGCTCTGCGCACGCGCATCGCGAGCCAGTGTCCGAGCAGCGCCATCGGAACGTACGCGACGACGAGGTCGAGCGCGTCGAACCACAGCGGCGCGGAGGGAATCATCGTCACGGCGATGATGCCGCCCACTTGAAACAGCAGCCCGACGACGAGGGCTGCGCGCAGCCGCGCGCGCAGTGAAGCCGCGATCAGGCTCGCGACGAAGGCTCCGACGAGCGTGCCGAGCGCGTGCGCGAAGAACGGGGACAGCAGCTGGGCGAGCGAGTACTCACCGATGTGCGCGTCGATGCTCGCGACGTCGTTCACATCGACCCCGGCCGGAGGCGGAAGGAGCTTCGCCCCCGCGACGACGAGCCCCATGTTGACCAGTCCGCCGACGAAGGCACCGACGACCGCCGCAGCCACGCCACGCAAGAAACTGCCGAGGTTGCTCATTGGGTTTTTCTCCGCGCTTGCGTCTGGAGTCCGCGGCGAAGTCTATCTTGAGCCGCTCCGCCCCACCCGATGCCGAATCTGGACACGCCCAATTGGCAGCCGACGCTGCACGGCGAGCACCTCGCGCTCACGCCTCTCGGCGAGGCCGATTTCGAAGCCCTCTACGCCGTGGCGCGCGATCCGCTGTTGTGGGAGCAGCATCCCGAACCCACGCGCTATCAGCGGCCCGTGTTCGAGCGCTTCTTCGCGGCCGCACTGGCGAGCGGCGGTGCACTGTGCGTCCGCGAAGCAGCGAGTGGGACCGTGATCGGCTCGTCGCGCTTCTATCTCTGGAACCCCGATGCACGCACTGTCGTGATCGGCTACACGTTCCTCGCCCGCTCGCACTGGGGCGGCGCGACGAACCGCGAGCTCAAGAACTTGATGCTCGCCCATGCGTTCCGCTGGGCGAGCGTCGTCGACTTCCATGTCGGCCCGAACAACCTGCGCTCGCAGCGGGCCCTCGAACGCATCGGGGCGCGTCTGCAGGAGCGCCGCGAGCTCGTCGCCGGAGATCCCGCGACGACGCGCGTGGTCTACCGCATCTCGCGCACCGAGTTCGAGGCGTGGCGCTGAGCGCCGCGCGCGCTCACTCTTCTGCCGGCGCCGTGCCCGTTTGGGCTTGGTAGAAGCGCAGCGTCGCCTTGCGCACGCGATCCGGTCCGCGCTCTTCGTAGGCTTCGCGCAGCTCGTCGAGCACGTCCTCGAGGTCGCGCGCAGCGTCTTCGAGCGCCTCGGTGCGCTCGTCTTGGTCCGCGGGCACCTCGCCGTCGGGGAAGCACTCGATCACCGCTTCGAGAGCCTCGGCGAGGTCGCGCGCCGCGATCGACTGCAGCGCATCGACAGTCTGCTCCGCGAAGCGACCGCTCTCGTTGTAGAAGAAGGTGTCGGCGCCGCCGTTGTCGAGCTCGGGCGCGAAGGCCCACACGAGGTAGGCGACGCGCTCGGGCTCCGAGAGGGAGCGCAGTCCGGCGCGCTGGACACGGGTCCCGAGCGGGCGCGCGATGTCGTCGAGTTCCTTGTGCTCGTCCACGGGCGGGGATCCTACGCGCACCGGGAAGCGGCTTCCAATGACAGCGCCCCGGCGGGCCGAATCACTCGGGCCGCGCCGGGGCGCTGGAAGCTCGGGAACAGGCGCCTAGAACGCCTCGTCGAAGGCCACCTCGCCGGTGACGCCCATCTGATACGCGCTGACGCGGCGCTCGAAGAAGTTCGAGAGCTCCTGAACGTCCTGGAGCTCCATGAAGGCGAAGGGGTTCTTCGCGTTGTAGCGCTTCTTGAGGCTCAGGTTGCCGAGACGCTGGTCGGCGACGTACTCGAGGTACTGGCGCATGTCGCGCGAAGACAGGCCGGGGATCCCGCCCTGCAGCAGGTCTTCCGCGAACTGAGTTTCGCAGGCGACCGCTTCGTCGATCATCTGGTGGATGTCGCGCTCGAGCTGCGCGTCGAAGAGCTCGGGCTCCTCGCGACGCACCGTCGCCGCGACCTCGAGAGCGAAGCTCATGTGCATGCTTTCGTCGCGGAACACCCAGTTCGTACCGGACGCGAGGCCGTTGAGCAGGCCCTTGCTGCGCATGAAGTAGACGTAGGCGAAGGCCGCGTAGAAGAAGAGGCCTTCGACGCAGCACGCGTAGCAGATCAGATTGAGCAGGAAGCGACGGCGGTCTTCCGGCGTCGCAAGGCGCTCGAGCTGGAACGCCGAGTCCATCCACTTGAAGCAGAACTCTGCCTTGCGCGCGATCGACGGAATGTTGTGGATCGCGGCGAAGGCCTTCTCGCGCTCCTTGATGTCGGGCACGTAGTTGTCGAGCAGCGTCAGGTAGAACTGAACGTGCAGCGCCTCCTCGTAGATCTGGCGCGACAGGTACATGCGCGCCTCAGGCGAGTTGATGTGCTTGTAGAGGTTGAGCGCGACGTTGTTCGCCACGATCGAGTCGCCCGTGGCGAAGAACGCGACGAGCCGGTGCACGAGGTGGCGCTCTGCGGGCAGCAGGCGGCTGCGCAGGTCGACGAGGTCGCTGGAGAAGTCGACCTCCTCCACCGTCCACGTGTTGCGGATCGCCGACTTGTACATCTCGTAGAAGTCGGGGTACCGCATCGGCCGCAACGTGAGGTCGAGGCCGGGGTTCAGGATCATCGGGCGCTGGGCGAGTGCGACGGACATAGGTGATGCTCGCTTGTCGTTCGGAACGGGGTTCATCCGTTACTGGCAGGCCTCGCAGGCCTCCGGGTTCTCCAGCGAGCAGGCGACGGCCTGCGCGTCGGAGACCGGAGCCGCGGCGGCGGCGGTGGTCGAGACGGTGGTCTGACGGATGCGCGTCGCCGGACGCGAGCGCAGGTAGTAGGTGGTCTTGAGGCCGCTCTTCCACGCGTACATGTACATGGAGGAGAGCTTGCCGATCACCGGGTTCTCGATGAAGAGGTTGAGCGACTGCGACTGGTCGATCCACGCGCCGCGCGCGCGGGCGTGGTCGATCAGGCATTTCTGCGGCAATTCCCAAGCCGTGCGGTAGAGCGCCTGCAGGTCCGCGGGGATGTCGCCGATGTCCTGAATCGACCCTTCCGCCGCCTTGATGCGGTTGCGCATGTCCTCGTTCCAGAGGCCGCGCTCCTTGAGCTCCTGCACGAGGTAGCGGTTGATCTGGATGAAGTCGCCCGAGAGCGTCTCGCGCTTGAACAGGTTGGACACCTGCGGCTCGATGCACTCGTAGCAGCCCGCGATCGACGCGATCGTCGCCGTCGGCGCGATGGCGATCATCAGTGAGTTGCGCAGGCCATGGACGGCGATGCGCGCGCGCAGGTCATCCCAGCGCTTCTCGTCGGTCGACTTCACGCCCCACAGGTCCTGCTGCAGCTCGCCCTTCGCCGCGCGCGTCTGCGCGTACGTCGGGTGCGGGCCGGACTCCACCGCGAGCTCGCAGCTCGTCGAGAGCGCGTTGAAGTAGATCTCCTCCTGAATGCGCGACGAGAGCTCGACCGCCGCTTGGCTGTCGAACGGCAGGCGCAGCTTGAAGAAGACGTCCTGCAGACCCATCACGCCGAGGCCCACGGGGCGCCACGCGAAGTTGGAGTTCTTCGCCGTCTCGGTCGGGTAGTAGTTGATGTCGATCACGCGGTCGAGGCGGCGCACCGCGATGCGCGTGATCTCGCCGAGGCGCGCGAAGTCGAAAGCGCCGTTCTTCACGAGCTTGCCGAGGTTGATCGAGCCGAGGTTGCACACCGCGGTCTCGTCGTTGCTCGTCACCTCGATGATCTCGGTGCACAGGTTCGAGAGGTGCACGGTGCGGCCTTCGGCGCCGGTCTGGTTGCACTTCTCGTTCGAGGCGTCCTTGAAGGTCATCCAGCCGTTTCCGGTCTGGGCGAGCGTGCGCATCATGCGCGAGTAGAGCTCGCGCGCCTTCACCTGACGCAGGAAGAGCTTCTTCTCCTCGGCCTCGACGTACGCCTTCTCGAACTCGGCGCCGTAGAGATCGGTGAAGTGCGGCACGACCTTGGGGTCGAAGAGCGACCACATCGCGTCGGCTTCGACGCGCTTCATGAACAGGTCGGGGACCCAGTTGGCGAGGTTCAAGTTGTGCGTGCGGCGCGCCTCGTCGCCGGTGTTGTCGCGCAGCTCGAGGAAGTCGTCGATGTCGCCGTGCCACGTCTCGAGGTACACGCAGCACGCGCCCTTGCGGCGACCACCCTGATTGACGGCGGCGACCGAGCTGTCGAGCGTCTTGAGCCACGGCACGATGCCGTTGGAGTGGCCGTTGGTGCCGCGGATCAGCGAGCCGCGCGCGCGGACGCGGGTGTACGAGAGGCCGATGCCGCCCGCGAACTTGGAGAGCTGCGCCACGTCCGCGTACTTCGCGTAGATCGACGCGAGGTCGTCGAGCGGGGAGTCGAGCAGGTAGCACGACGAGAGCTGCGAGCGCTGCGAGCCCGAGTTGAAGAGCGTCGGCGAGCTCGGCAGGTACTCGAGCGAGCTGATCAGCTGATAGAACTCGATCGCTTCCTTGGGGTTGTGCGAGAGGCCGCAGGCCACGCGCAGGAAGAAGTACTGCGGCGTCTCGAGCGCCTCGCGCGACTGCGGGTTCACGAGCAGGTAGCGGTCGTAGACCGTGCGCAGGCCGAAGTACTCGAACAGGTCCGTGTTCTCCGCGATCACGGCTTGGTCGAGCTTGCGCGAGTGCAGCGCGACGAAGTCCGCCGTCGCCTTCGACACGAGCCCGTGCTCATGGGCTGCCCGCACCGACTGCGAGAAGCTCATGATGTTCTGGTTGCGCACTTCCTTGTCGATGAAGGCGCCGAGCAGGCGCGCGGCGAGGCGCGAGTACTGCGGCTCCTCGGCGATCAACGAGGCGGCCGTCTGGATCGAGAGCTGGTCGAGCTCCTGCGTCGTCGCACCGTCGTAGAGGCCCGAGATCGTGCGCGTCGCGATGCGCATCGAGTCGACCTCGGTGAGGCCCGCGGCGCAGCGCTCGATCGCGCGCACGATCTTGGTGACGTCGACCGGCTCGAGGTTGCCGGCGCGCTTGCGCACGCGCATGCGGGTTTCGCCGCTCGCTGCGGCGGCGCGGCGCGCAGCCTCGCTCGGCGGCGATTGCTGCGGCTGCAGTTCGACTTGGCTCAGCTTCTGCGAGGTGGCCTGAGTTCCGAGCTCCATGGGACTTCTCCAGCGCGGGTCGACAGTTCGTGGGTGTTCAGCGGGGTGTGTGCGGGACGCACTCGTCGGGGGGCGAGGCGAGGCGCGGAGGGAGGAGGCAAGACTGCTCCCGAGAACCCCTCCTGAGCAGCGCCGCCCCCGCAGCGCGGGCGGGATGCTAGCGGCGCAATTTCTAGGGGCACAAGGACCGAGCAGCCCCTACAGGTTGTGGCTTTGCCCCGATTCGGGGTTGACGGGCGAGGGCGCCCCCCTCCGCGGATGGGGCCGCGGTCCTGTAAAGACACAAGTTCATTGGAGACAAAGATTTAGAGCGTTCGAAAAAGAACTTGGACAGGCTTGAAAGGGCTCCGGCGGCACGTTCCGCCTCCCGAGGGCCGTCCAAAAAATTGCGCCGATTGTCGCGGGACAGCGGGTGAGCCCCCCGCTTCGGAACCGCGCGGGAGCCCGCCCCGGCGCCCCCCCTCGGGCTCGAAAGCTGTCCGTCGCGCCGCGCGGCGACCGAATCCGTCGAGAAAACACGCCGATCCGCGCGGCAGAGGCTCCGCGCGCCCTGTTTTCGTCGGAGTTTTCGCTGTGGTACCGCCGCCAACCCCGTGCGCCTCGAGCTCGCGGCCTGCGGAGGCCCCGCGGCCGATGCGGGCGTGCGGAGTGACAACGAGCCCTTTCCCTCGGCGTTTTCGCGCGCAACGGCGCCACGACGCTGCGCGGCTCCGCGGACTCCGCGTGGGCTGTAACGCCGCGGAGAGCCTCCTGTAGGGACCGTCATGAGCAGCGAAATCCCCGCAGAAATGGCCCCTTCCTCGCCTCCACCTCCCGCCGCGCCCACGCCCCGGGCATCGAGCGGCTGGGCCACCGCGTGTCACCTCGTCGGCCTGCTCGACTTCGGCGTGTCGTTCTTGCTCGCGGGCCTGCTCGCGACGCTCGTCGTGTGGCTCGCGCAGCGCGACACCGACCCCGAGGCCAACTTCCACGGCAAGGAAGCGCTCAACTTCCAGCTCAACGTCCTCGCGTGGCAGGTGCTCGCGCTGCCGCTCATCTGCTGCTGCTTCATCGGCATCCCGATGCTCGTGTTGCTGCCTGTCGTGAAGCTCGTGGCGATGCTCGTCGCCGCCGCGAAGGCCGCCAACGGCGAGCGCTGGACGTATCCGCTGATTCTGCGCGTCGTGCGCTGAGCGCCGCACCGCCGAAAGCGCGCGCGCCGCGGGCTAAGATGCGTGCATGATCGACCGCGAGAGGCCGCTCGTCGCCATCAACGGCGAGATGATCGACGGGCAGAGCCCCGCGGTCACGCTGAAGAACCGCTACGCCGACGCCGTGCTCAAGGCCGGCGGCGTGCCCGTCGTGATCCCGCCCGTCGGCGGCCCGAGCGACATCGCGCGGCTCTTGGAGCGCGTCGACGGTCTCGTGCTTTCGGGCGGCGACGACTTCGACACGGCGCGCATGGGCCTCGGCCCGACGCACCCCGCGGCGAAGCCGGTGCCGAGCGCCAAGCAAGACTTCGACGTCGCGCTCGCGCAGGCCGCGCTCGAGGCGCGCATCCCGACCTTGGGGATCTGCTACGGCATGCAGCTCCTCGGGCTCGTCGGCGGCGGTGCGCTGTACCAGCACCTGCCGGAAGAGTGGCAAGGCAAGAACCCGCACTCCGGCGGCGTGGTGCACCAAGTCGAGATCGAGCGCGACTCGCTGCTCGCGCGCGTCGTCGACGTTCCGTCCCTCGACGTCGTCTCGCGCCACCATCAGGCCGTGCGAACGGTCGGATCCGCGTGGAAGATCGGCGCCCGCGACGCAGAGGGTCTCGTCGAAGCGCTCGAGCTGCCGGGGCATCCGTTCCTCGTCGGCGTGCAGTGGCACCCCGAGCTCGCGCCAGAGGGCACGCCGCACGATCGGCTGTTCCGCGCGCTCGTGTTCGCCGCCGCGACGCGCAGCATCGCCCGTCGGTATCCGCGCGAGACCTCGCGGATAGGGAGCTAGGAGCGCCATGAAGTTCAAGACGACCTCGACTCCGGGGAACGCGCCGAGCGACGGCAAGCTCTTCACCGACCGCGAGCGCCGCAAGCTGCTCTTCATGGTGCTGCTCTTCGCGGCAGTCACGGGCAGCATGATCTGGGGGGTGGTGACGAGCGGCGGCAAGGTGCCCGCGGCCGACGCGCGGCGGCGGCGCGACAGCGCGCCGCAGAGCGAGATCGCAACGCCGACGTTCCGCAGGGATGAGCTAGCAGCCCGCGTGAAGGACGCGACGCGCGAGGAGCGCGCGGACATCGAGACGCCGGCCCTCGCGCTCGCGCTCGAAGACGCGCGGCTCTACACGTGGGACCACTTCGTCCCGATGAAGGGCGTCGAGCTCTCGGCGCCGCTCGCCGCAGAGCTCGTCGCGAATCCCGGCGAGGCGCGCGCGCGCGTGGTGCGCCTGCGGGGAGTGCTCTCCGAGTTCGTCTCGTATCCCGAGTCGCAGTCGCTGCCCGCGCACTTCCGCGCGCTGCTGACCCTCGACGACGGCGGCAAGGTGTTCGTCGTCTTCCAGAGCTGCGTCGAGTACGAGTTTGGCAACGACGACTACGTGCACGTCGACGGCCTGTTTGTGAAGACGCTCGGCCGCGAAGTCGGCGGGACGTGGCTGGAAGCGCCGCTCGTCGTCGGTCCGCGCGCGCAGGTCTCGTTCCCCGCGCTCGGCAAGGTCGCGACGCTCGCGCGCGCGGACTGGGGCGAGGACTTCGGGCGCTACGACGAAGTCTCGACCAACGAGCGCGTCGAGTACTGGCGCGTCGTGAGCTATGCGCGCGACGTCGATCCCGCTTCGATCGACTGGGCGAAGGCCGCGGTGCTCGATGCCGAGACGATGGGCAAGCTGAGCGAGGATCCCGCGCAGTTCCTCGCGGTCCCGCTGCGCATCCCGCCGTGCCGCATCCAGGACATTTGGACGCAGCGCCAGCGCGAAAATCCCGCGCGCGTGGCGCAGCTCACCGAGGGCTGGATCGGCGCCAACGAGTGGCTGCGCACGCCCAACCCCGTGATCCAGTTCACGACGCTCCTCCCAGATCCGGGCTTCCAGATCGGAAGCGAGGTCACGGCGCGCGGCTTCTTCGTGCGCATGAACCAGTACGAGGCGGTCGGCGGGACGCGACGCGCGCCGGTGTTCGTGCTGACTGCGCTCGAGCCCTACGAGCTGCCGAAGGAGTCGGTGTTCAGCTTCGTGCTCTACATCGTCGGCGGCACGTTCGTAGGCATCGTCGCGATCTTTTGGTACCTGCTGCGCCGCGACAGCGCCAAGGCGGCCGAGCTCGACGCCGAGCTCGCGCGGCGGCGGCGTGAGCGGCGCGCACGCTCGTCGGCGCCCGCGGGCGAGAGCCGCGCGTGATCCGCGTCGAAGTCGCGCTCCCGGGCGAGCGGAGCTACCCGGTCGTGATCGGCGCCGGAGCGCTCGCCGAGGCTGGGCAGCACGCGGGCGAGCGGCCGTTCTGCGTCTCCGAGCTCACCGTCTTCGAGGCCCACGCCGGGCTCTTGCCTCCGCTCTTTGCGACGCAGGTCGTTCCTTCGGGTGAGGCCGCCAAGGAGTGGGAGACGCTGGAGGCAACCCTGTCGTCGATGGCGTTCGAGCGACTCGACCGGCGCTCCGTGGTGCTGCTGTTCGGCGGGGGCGCGGTGCTCGATGTCGGCGGACTTGCCGCTTCGCTCTACATGCGCGGCATTCGCGCGGTTTCCTGCCCCACGACGCTGCTCGCGATGGTCGACGCGTCCGTCGGCGGCAAGACCGCAATCAACATCGCCGGAGGCAAGAATCTCGTCGGCACGTTTCACCAGCCCGTCGCGGTGCTCGCTGACACGCGCACCCTCGCGACGCTGCCGGACAGCGAGTGGCGCTCCGGGCTCGGCGAGGTCGTGAAGACCGCGCTCGTCGATGGCGACGAGCTCCTCGCGCGCGTCGAGCGCGACGCCCGCGCGCTCGCCCAGCGCGAGCTCGGCAGCATCGACGAGCTGATCGCGGCTTGCGTGCGCGCCAAGGCGCGCGTGGTCGCGGCGGATCCGCACGAGAGCGGTCCGCGCAAGGCGCTGAACCTCGGCCACACGTTCGCGCACGCGCTCGAAAAGGTCGCAGGCTTCGGCGCGATCCCCCACGGAGTCGCGGTCGCATGTGGGCTCACGCTCGCGCTCGCCGCGAGCGAGCGCGCGGGCTTGCTCGAGGATCGCACGTTGACGGCGCGCGTCGACGCGCTGCTGCGTTCGCTCGGCCTGCCGCGCTCGCTCGGAGAGCTTCGCATGCAACACGGAGCGCTCCCGCCGCGCGAGCTCCTCGAAGCGATGAAGCTCGACAAAAAGGCGCGCGACGCACAGCCCAAGTTCGTGCTGCCGCGGAGAGCGGGCGCGCTGCAGCTCGACGTCGAGCTCGACTCGACGCTGCTGCTCGAGCTGCTCGCCTAGCGCAGCGGCTCTGTCTCGGGCGCGCTCTCGCGCGCGGGCAGCGGCGCTCCGGGCTCGATCGACGGCGCGCCCGAGCGCGTGCCCACGAACGCCCGCACCTCTCGCTCGAGCCCTTCGTAGGCCTGATAGCGCGCCTCGAGCACGCGCAGCATCTCCTGCTCGAAGCGGCGGCGCTCGGCGCGCGCGCGGTGGTCTTGGAAGAGCCACGTCGCCAACGCCCCCGCCGCGAAGCTCACGGCGAGCAGGATGGCCGACTCGAAGGACAGGTTCGTCATGGCGACAGCGGGGTGCTCCGAGTCCTTGTCGGCCCGCGCTGGGGCTTCTCCGAAGGGGTCGGAAAAAAATCGGCGCGGGGGGCCGCGGGAAGCGGTCCCGGCGGTCGACAGCGGGCCCGGCGCGTGCTTCAATCCGCGCGTTTACGCCCCGCGGTTCGCCGCGGGGATGTCCCACTCCCCGGCTGCCGCCGCCGCGCTCTCTCCCCACCCACCCCCATGCCGCGACGCGACGACCTCGAGTCGATCCTGATCATCGGAAGCGGGCCGATCGTCATCGGTCAGGCCTGCGAGTTCGACTACTCCGGGACGCAGGCCTGCAAGGCACTGCGCGAAGAGGGCTATCGGGTCATCCTCGTCAACTCGAACCCGGCGACGATCATGACCGACCCGGAGACGGCCGATGCGACGTACATCGAGCCGATCACGGTCGCAGCGCTGACGAAGATCCTCGAGGCGGAGCGGCCCGACGCGATCCTGCCGACGATGGGCGGACAGACGGGCCTCAACACGGGCCTCGCGCTCTACGACCAAGGCGTGCTCGACCGCCTCGGCATCGAGATGATCGGCGCGCGCGCGGATGTCATCCGCAAGGCCGAAGACCGCGACATGTTCCGCGCCGCGATGACGAAGATCGGGCTCGGCAGCGCGCGCTCGGGCGTCGCGCACACGATGGAAGACGCGCGGCGCGTCATGGCCGAGATCGGCCTGCCCTGCGTGATCCGCCCGGGCTTCACCATGGGCGGCTCCGGCGGTGGCATCGCCTACAACATCGAAGAGTTCGAAGAGATCGCGGCGCGCGGCCTCTCGCTCTCGATGAACTCCGAGATCCTCGTCGAGGAATGCCTCGCGGGATGGAAGGAGTTCGAGATGGAGGTGATGCGCGACAACAAGGACAACGTCGTCATCGTCTGCTCCATCGAGAACTTCGACCCGATGGGCGTGCACACCGGCGACTCGATCACGGTCGCGCCGTCGCAGACGCTCACCGACCGCGAGTACCAGAACATGCGCAACGCGTCGATCGCGATCATGCGCGAGATCGGCATCGAGTGCGGCGGCTCGAACGTGCAGTTCGCCATCAACCCCGACGACGGGCGCATGGTGGTGATCGAGATGAACCCGCGCGTGTCGCGCAGCTCGGCGCTCGCGAGCAAGGCGACGGGCTTCCCGATCGCGAAGTTCGCGGCCAAGCTCGCGGTCGGATACACGCTCGACGAGATCCGCAACGACATCACCAAGTCCACGCCGGCCTGCTTCGAGCCGACGATCGACTACACGGTCGTGAAGATCCCCCGCTTCGCCTTCGAGAAGTTCAAGGGCGCGGACGCGACGCTGACGACGCAGATGAAGTCGGTCGGCGAGACGATGGCGATTGGCCGCACCTTCAAGGAGGCGCTGCAAAAGGCGCTGCGCGGCCTCGAGACGGGGCGGCCGGGGCTCGGCCTCGACCCGCGCGACCCGACCGAGGCGCTCGTCACCGACGAGGAGCAGCTCGTGCGCGCGCTGCGCGTGCCCAACCAGAACCGCATCCTCGCGGTGCGCGCGGCCTACCGCGCCGGCTGGAGCGCCGAGCGCATCCA
This sequence comes from uncultured Planctomycetota bacterium, assembly GCA_903928115.1. Classification (GTDB taxonomy): domain Bacteria; phylum Planctomycetota; class UBA1135; order UBA1135; genus F1-120-MAGs118. The sequence continues at coordinate 149 of CAIYPP010000103.1, read as the reverse complement.
CGACGCGACCAACATCGACCCGTGGTTCCTCGAGAACATGCGCGAGCTCCCTGCCGCTCCTCCTGGTGCTGGGCGCCGGTCCGGCCGGCGCACCCCAGGCCGCCGGCAGCGCCCCGGCGGCGCGGGAGGCCTCCAAGGTCCGGCCGGCG
>CAIYPP010000102.1 GCA_903928115.1 uncultured Planctomycetota bacterium | reverse complement strand
CCTGACGCTGCAGCGCCCGTTCGAAGGGGATACGCACGCCCTGACACAGCAGATCTTGTTTTCCGATCCGCCCGACGCGCACAGGATCCGCACGCAGTGCCCGCGCGACCTGTCGGTGATCTGCGGCAAGGCGCTCGAGAAGGATCCGGCGAAGCGCTACGCGACGATGGCGGAGCTCGCCGCGGACATCGAGCGGCACCTGAAGCACGAGGAAATCCTCGCCACGCCTGCGACACGGCTGGAGAAGGCGCGGAAGTGGATGCTGCGGCACCCAGCGGCGAGCGTCGGCATCGCGGTCGGCTCGACAGCGCTGGCGGTGATCTCGGGCCTCTTGGTGCAGCAGGTGCGGACGGCGAACGAACTGAAGAAGTCCAACGTCGACCTCGCGGCGCAGACTCAGCGTGCCGAGGCGGGTGAGAGCGCGGCGAAGGACAACTTGGTGCTGGCGAACAAGAACGCGGACGAGGCGCGGCAGAACGCCGAACAGGCGAAACGCAACGCCGAAGAAGCGACGCAGAAGGCGAACGACGTGCTGTCGCTGTCGGCGCAGAAGGATCACGACGACTTGGTAGCGGAGGCGGCGAAGCTGTGGCCAGCGCATCCGGAGATTATCCCGGCGTACGAGGACTGGCTGCGGCGGGCGAACGAGCTGATCGACGGGCGTGCGGCGGACGAGGCGAATGGGCTGAAGAAGCGTCCGAGTCTCGCGGAACATCAGGCGAAGTTGGCGGAGCTGCGCGCGGACGCGAATCCGCTGAGCGAGGCCGAGATGCAGGCCGAGCGCGAGTCGCATCCGCAGTACGCGGAGTTGCAGGCGAAGCAGGCGGAGCTCCTCTGGCGCTCGCGGATCTTGGGCCTCGAGGCGTGGCCGAGCGATGCGAGCGTCGCGGCGAAGCTCGCGGCCGAGCCGTTACCCACCGACGCCGACGCGCTCAACGGACTCGCTTGGCCGCTGGTGGATCCGACAAAGCCGGTCTACGGCGAGGAAGTGCGCGCGCTCTTGCTGGCGCGTCGCGCAGTGGACGCGGCGAGCGAGGAGAAACGTTCTGGCATCCGCGACACGCTGGCATGGGCGCTGTTCAGGCTCGGTCGCTTCGACGAGGCGCTGTCGGAGGAACGCACGGCGCTGTCGGAGCCGGGTGGTGATGCACTGAAGGAGTCGGCTGGCGCATTGGAGAAGGCGGTCGCCGCCTGGCGCGGGGACGAGGCGCCGAAACGCCGCGAGGAGCGCGACAAGCTGTCGGAGGAAGTCGCCGCGCTCACAACGCTGGTGAACGAGCGCCGCACCTACGAATTCGAGGATCCGGAGCAGGAGTGGTGGAACCGTTCGTTGTCGAAGCTGGTCGGCGACCTGGAGAAGCTGCGCGATCCGAAGACCGGCCTGATGAACGACGTGCTGGCGGAGCCCTTCGGCTGGGGCGTGGCCAAGCGCTATGAATTCGCGCAGACGATCGGCGATCGCAGTATCGACGGACCGGAGGCAAGGCGCCTGTGGGACGAAGCGATCGCGGCGATCAAGGCCTCACCGAAGTACGGCGGGCTCGAGATCGTGCCGCAGATGGGGCTCCTGCCGATCGGGATGGACCCGAACTCGCAGTTGTGGGAGTTCGCGCACCTGCAGACGGGTAATCCGGCTGTGCGCGGCGCGGACGGCAAGCTCGTGCTGACCGAGGAGACGGGCTTGGTGTTCGTGCTGATCCCCGGCGGTAAGTTCTGGACGGGAGCGCAGAACAAGCCCGGTGCGCAAAACCACGACCCGCAGGCGCGGAGCGATGAAGGCCCGGTGCACGAGGTGGAGCTGAGCCCGTACTTCCTTTCGAAGTACGAGATGACGCAGGGTCAGTGGCAGCGTATCGCGGCTGTGAATCCAAGCTTGTACGGACCGTGGCGTTACTCCAAGTCGTGGAACCGAGAAGGGAACGGCTGGAGCTCGCTGCATCCTGTGGAGCAGGTGAACTGGCCGATGTGCGTGGCGCTCACGGAGAGCCTCGGTCTGTCGCTTCCGAGCGAGGCGCAGTGGGAGTGCGGAGCACGCGGAGGCAGCGCGAGCGTGTACTGGAGCGGCGACGACCTAGCGTCGCTTGCCGGTATCGCGAACCTGAGCGACGCGTACGCCAAGGCGAATGGGAGCCAGTCGTGGAGTGTGTGGGAGAAGGACCACGACGATGGGAACACGGTTCACGCGCGTGTGGGTTCGTTCCGAGCGAATGCGTTCGGTCTGCACGACGTGCACGGCAACGTGTGGGAGTGGTGCTTGGACGGCTACGACTCGGACTTCTATGGCAAGCAGGTCGGCAAGGATCCCTTGTCGCCATGGTCCGGCTCCTCCAACCGCGTGTCCCGCGGCGGCGGCTTCTACGCCGCCGCCTCGTACGCGCGCTCGGCGTTCCGCCTCAACTTCACGCCGGAGTACCGCGACGACTCCCTCGGGCTCCGCCCCTCCAGGGCTCTCCGCCTTTCTGCTTCACCACTTCACCCTCCGAAGTGACGCGGCAGAACGCCGTTGTAAGGTCCTGCGCCTGAGCGGCGTGCGCAGCCGCCAGCGAGGTGCGCTGGACCGGCGCAGTTGCCGCGGCGTGCGTGTGGGTCGCGCGCCACGACCGCGTGCCCGCGAATCTGTCCCCGCTGCCCGTCAGCGCGAGCGGACCTGAACCTCTCGTCCTCTCCCCCCGCTTCGGCGCCGCCCGCCGTTGGTTGCGAGGCTGCCCGCGCCCCCAGCACGCGGGGGGGGGGGCTCTTCATGGCGAGAATTCTTGGAAATCTCGGTCACGGCTTCTGGTGCATGGCCATCCACCTTGGCGTCCCCGCTACCTCGCCCAAGACTCCGACAAGAAAGCCCTCCCCGCCATGAAGCTCAAGCTCCTCGGTTCCCTGCTGGTCCTCGGCGCCATGTCCTCGCTGAGCGTGGTCTCTGCCCAGAGCGGCGACCCGATCGAAGTCTCCAAGTCGGCGGCGTGGGTCCTGCCCTACGGCCCCAGCCTCGCGGGTGGAAACCTCGCGGTCCACACGGTCATCGAGGGCACCTACGACCCCGAGACGGAGGAGGGCCAGGCCTACGCGCGCGGCACGCTGACCAAGAACGCGCGCCTCTTCAGCCACAGCGCGCAGGTCGCGAAGCTCACGGCGGAGGCATGGCTCGTCCGCAGCGGCCCGAGCTTCGAGCAGGGCCAGGAGTTCCGGATCGAGCTGCTCAACAACCTCGTCTCTTGGGTGGAAGAGACGCCGAACGTGAGCATCGTGATGCCGCCGCTGAACATTCTGCCCGGCTCGGGCGTGACGATGTCGGTGCCGATCGGGCCGCTCTCGCTCTCGGTCAAGGGCAACGCTGGCCTGCGCAGCCAGATGCAGTACGGTGCCTCGTCGAGCATCGAGACGGCGAGCGCGCAGCTGGGCGGCTTCGCTCAGGCTTGGGCGCTGGGCACGGCCTCGGCCTCGATCTCAGCGGGCGGCCTTGTGACGATCGGCGTG
>CAIYPP010000101.1 GCA_903928115.1 uncultured Planctomycetota bacterium | reverse complement strand
CGCAAGGAGAGCGACGTGCAAGCGATGGACCTTCTGACGGCGGTGATCGAGCGCGGTGGCTCGGACCTGCACTTGAACCCCGGACGTCCGCCCGTGGTGCGCATCCACGGTGACCTCGTGTCTCTGCCGGGCGCGGAGACGCTCGACGACGCGGCGGTCGCGGTGCTCGCGCGCCAGTTGTGCAACGACAAGCAGTGGGCCGAGATCGAGCACGTCGGCACGACGGACTTCGGCATCGCGCACCCCACGGGCAACCGCTTCCGCGCCAGCGTGTTCCGTCAGCGCGGGCGCCTGTCGGCCGTGCTGCGCCTGATCCCGAGCAAGCTCCTGTCGTTCGATCAGATCGGTCTGCCCGAGGCGTGCAAGGAGCTGCTCACGCGCCCGCGCGGCTTGATCCTCGTCACCGGTCCCACGGGCTCGGGCAAGACGACGACGCTCGCGACGATGATCGACTGGATCAACTCGAATCGCGACGCGCACATCATCACGATCGAAGACCCGATCGAGTACTACCACAGCCACAAGAAGGGCATCGTGACCCAGCGCGAGCTCGGCGCCGACGTGCCGAGCTTTCCCGAGGCGATCCGCCGCGCGCTGCGCCAAGACCCCGATGTCGTGCTCGTCGGCGAAATGCGCGACCTCGACACGATCTCGGCGGCGATCACGGCGGCCGAGACCGGCCACTTGGTGTTCGGCACGCTGCACACGACCGGCTCCGCGCGCACGGTCGACCGCATCATCGATGCGTATCCAACGAACCAGCAGGAGCAGGTCCGCGCGCAGCTCTCCGTCTCGATCGTGGCGGTGATCAGCCAAGTGCTGCTCGCGCGCAAGGACGGGAAGGGCCGCGTCGCAGGCTTCGAAGTCATGCTGATGACGCCTGCGATCGGCAACCTGATCCGCAAGAACGAGACGAACAAGATCGCCTCGACTCTGCAGACCTCGCGCCGCATGGGCATGATCACGCTCGACGACTACCTGTACGACCTCGTGAAGCGCGACGTCGTCACGCGCGACGCGGCGCTCGAGGCCGCGCAGGATCCCAAGGACCTCGAGGCGCGCCTGTGAGTCCGCTCGCGCCCGGACAGGGCGCCGGAAGGCGTCCCCTCGGTCAGATCCTCAAGGCGCGCGGCGTCGTGCGCGAGGGCCAGATCCAAGAGGCGCTCGCCGAGCAGCGCAAGTCGGGCGGCCTGATCGGCCAGATCTTGGTCGAGCTCGGGCACGCGAAGTCGAGCGACATCGCGCTGGCCCTCGCCGAGCAGGCGGGCATGGAGATCGTCGATCTCGCGAAGGGCACGCCCGAGAAGGCGGCGCTCGCGCTCGTCGACGGCGACACGGCCCACGCGTATGGCGTGCTGCCGCTCGCGGTGCAGGGACGCACGCTCACCGTGGCGATCGGCGACCCGCTCAACACGGCGGTGCTCGAAGATCTGCGCTTCCAGACGGGGCTCGACGTGCGCGGCGTGATCGGCGACGCCGAGCTCTTGAAGCAGCGCATCCGCGACGCCTACGGCGAGCAAGGCTCGATCTCCGACGCGATCGCCGCAGCGTCCAAGGCCAGCACGGGCTCCGACGCGGCCTCCGCGGCGGCGAGCATGCCCGTGGTGCGGCTCTTGAACTCGATCCTGCACCGCGCGATCCGCGACCGCGCGAGCGACATCCACTTCGAGGTCTTCGACGGCGACTTCCGTATCCGCTATCGCGTCGACGGCGCGCTCTACGAGGTCGAGGCGCCGCCGCCGCACCTCGCGGTGCCGCTCGTCGCACGCATCAAGGTCATGAGCGACCTCGACATCGCCGAGACGCGCATGCCGCAGGACGGTCGCATCGAACTCTCGATCGACGGTCGGCCCGTCGACCTGCGCGTGGCGACGCTGCCGGGCATCGCGGGCGAGGGCTGCGTGCTGCGCGTTCTCGACCGCTCGGCCGTGCAGCTCGACCTCTCCGTGCTCGGCATGGGCAAGGAGGAGGAAGACCTGTTGCGGCGCTTGGTCGCGCTGCCGCACGGCATCGTGCTCATCACGGGGCCGACCGGATCGGGCAAGACCACGACCCTGTACGCGATGCTGCAGGAAGCCAACGAGCCCGGCGTGAAGATCATCACGGCCGAGGACCCTGTCGAGTACGACATCGACGGCATCGTGCAGGTGCCGGTGAACGACGAGATTGGCGTGACCTACGCGAAGGTGCTGCGCACGATGCTGCGTCAGGACCCCGACAAGATCTTGGTCGGCGAGATCCGCGATGCCGAGACGGCGCAGACCGCGGTGGAAGCGTCCCTCACCGGTCACACCGTGCTCTCGACCTTGCACACCAACGACGCGCCGAGCGCTGTGACGCGCCTCGTCGACATCGGCGTCGAGACGTTCATGATCACGGCGACCCTCGAGGCGGTGATCGCACAGCGGCTCGTGCGCCGCGTGTGCGGCAACTGCAAGACGAGCTACCAGCCCGACGACGAGCTCTTGCGCGAGCTCGGCCCCGACGGCGAAGGCCTGCGGGGGGCGACGTTCTACTACGGTCGGGGCTGCGACCAGTGCCACCAGACCGGCTACCGCGGCCGCACGGGTCTGTACGAGATCATGTTGATGAACGAGGAGCTGCGGCGCATCGTGCTGGCCGACGGCTCGACCGCCGACCTGCGCGCCGCTGCGATCCGCAACGGCATGCGGCCGCTGCGCCAGAGCGGACTCGTCGCCGTCAGCGAGGGCCGCACCACGATCGAAGAGGTTCTGCGCGAGACCTTCCTGTAGCCGCGCGGTTCCAACATCCTGCCACCGAACCACCGCAACGTCCCACGCCGTTTCCCCCCGACGAACGCACGCCGATGGCCAAGAAACTCCAACGAACCGCGCCCGCGCCCGCCCGCAGCGAAGGGGGCGAGAGCCAAGCCGCGAGCGGCGCGCGCCGCCGCGGCGGACGTGTGCCCGCGCAGCTCGTGACCGAGTTCACGACCCAGCTTGCGACCCTCTCCGCCGCCGGGATTCCGATCGTGAAGGCGCTCACGATCCTCGAAGGCCAGACACGCCCCGGTCCGTTCAAGGAGGTGCTCGGCGCGCTCGTCGAGGACGTGTCCGCCGGCACGGCGCTCTCCGAGGCGATGGCCAAGCACCCGCAGTGCTTCGACTCGCTCTACTCGTCGATGGTGAAGGCCGGCGAGGCGGGCGGCGTGCTCGACGGGATCTTGAATCGCCTCGCGGCCTTCCGCGAGAAGGCTGCGACGATCCGCGCCAAGATCAAGGGCGCGCTGATCTATCCCGCGGTCGTCGCCGTCGTCGCCGTCGCGGTCGTGAGCGCGGTGATCGTGTTCGTGATCCCGAAGTTCGAGGAGATCTTCGACTCGTTCGGGGCCGAGCTGCCGGGCATCACGCGCCTCTTGCTCGACACGTCGCGCTTCACGATCTCATATTGGTATGTCGTGTTCGGCATCCCGTTCGGGCTCGTGATGCTGCACTTCTCGCTGATGCGCAAGGGCGGCGCCTATCGCTACCGCGTGCACAAGCTCCTGCTGCGCGTGCCCGTGCTCGGCACGGTCATCGCGAAGGCCAACATCGCCGGATTCACGCGCACGTTCGGCACGCTGATCGAGGCGGGCGTGCCGCACTTGGACGCGCTCTCGATCGTGCGCGACACGACCGGCAACGCCGTGCTCGTCGAAGGCGTCGAGCAGATCCGCAAGGTCGTGCGCGAGGGTGAAGGCATCGCGCGACCGATGGGAGAGAGCGGCGTGTTCGACGACCTCGTCGTCAACATGGTCGACGTCGGCGAGGCGACCGGCGAGCTCGACAAGATGCTGCTCAAGGTCGCCGACGCCTACGACATCGCGGTCGACCGGCGCATCGACGCGCTCTTCAAGGTGATCGAGCCCGCGCTCTTGATCGTGATGGCGGTCGTGGTCGGCTTCATCGTCGTCGCGCTCTTCATGCCGCTGATGACGATCATGAGCCAGCTCTCCGCGGGCGGCTGAGACGCGACTTTTGACGTCGGGCCTCTGGGGCGCGAGCATGGGGGAGTCGTGAGCCTCTCCCTGCGCCAGCGCGTGCTCTTGTGGATCGTGCTGATCCACGCTGCGGCCTTCGGCTTCGAGTTCGCGCTCTTCGGACGCAACCTCGCGCGCACGAGCGAGCAGGAGTCGCTCGAGCTCGCGGGCGGGCTCGTCGGCAACCTGCGCTCGCAGATCCGGCCCGGAGGCGGCCTGAACGCGGCGAGCATCCTCGGTTGGGACGAGTGGGGCAAGTTCGAGGACGCGCTGATCCTCGATGGCAACCTCGCCCTCGCGCCCGACGGCAGCGTCGTGCCGCAGGGCATCGCGCTCAATCCGCTCGGCTCGTCGCGGCGCGGGCCGGAGTTCGATGCGGGCACCGTGTACAGCAACATGTACCTCGCGCAGAGCACGGGACGTCCCGTCGACGATGTCGAGGGCGGACGCGTGCTGCCGATCGACATGCCCGGAGGCGTGTGGGGAACGTGCTGGTATCGCATCGACCGCGATCAGGGACGCACGACGCGGCTCGTGCGCACGTTCCTCCTGCTCTTCGGCGTCACCACGCTCGCGATCGCGGCGACGTTGTATTTCGTGCTGCGCAGCGAGGTGCTCGCGCCCGTCTCACGGTTGACGGCGGCGGCGCGGCGCGTCGCAGCGGGCGACATGGAGGTTTCGGTGCCGACTACGGCGCGCGCGGGAGAGCTCGGTGAGCTCACGCGCGCGTTCAACGGCATGGTCGCGGAGGTGCGCGACTTCAACGCGCGGCTCGAGCGCGAGGTGCGCGACGCGACGGCGCAGGCGCGTGCCGCCGAGCAGGCCGCGATGACCGAGCGGCGACTCGCGGCGACGGGCAAGCTCGCGGCGGGCGTCGCGCACGAGATCAACAATCCGCTCGGAGGACTGCTCAACGCCGTCGAGCGCCTGCGTCGCGAGGATCTACCCGCGCCGAAGCGGGCGCAGTACCTGGAGCTCTTGGCGGGCGGTCTCGAGCGCATCCGCGACACGGTCGGCAAGCTTCTGCGATTGACGCCGCGTCAGTCGATGCGCGCTCCGTTGTCGCTGGCGGTCCCCGTGCTCGATGCCGTCGGGCTCGTGCGCCATCGCGCTGCGCGTTCCGGCGTCGTGCTGTCGATTTCGGACGGTGCGCACGCGAGCGCGGCCGAGGTGCTGCCCGAAGAACTCGCACGCACGCTCGCGGAGCTTCCGCGCGTCGTCGGCGATGCCAACGAGCTCGGACAAGTCGTGCTCAACCTCTTGGTGAACGCGCTCGACGCGCTCGACTCTCGCCCCGGCGGCGGCCGCATCGAGTTGGTGCTCCGCGGCGGCTACGTCGAGGGCCTCGGTGCCTGCGTTCTGCTCGACGTTCACGACGACGGGCCGGGCGTGGCGAGCGAGGAGTTGCCGCGCCTGCTCGACCCGTTCTACACGACGAAGGATGCGGGCAAGGGCACGGGGCTCGGGCTGTCGCTCGTGCACAGCGTCGTGGTCGGCCACGGTGGGCGACTCGACCTGCAGAGTGAGCGCGGACGCGGCTTCCATGTGCGCATCGCGCTGCCTGTGCGCGGGGAGGCCTCCTGATGGACGCCATGGTGCTCGCGTTCAAGGTGCTCCTCCTGTGTTTGTCCGCCTCGATCAGCGGCTCGGAGACGGCGCTCCTCAGCTTGGACGAGGAACAAGCGCGGCGCGTGGGACCGCGCGCTCAAGCGCTGCTCGCCCGGCCGCAGAAGCTCTTGAGCACGGTTCTGATCGCCAACGTCGCGGTCAACACGCTCTTCTTTGCGTACTCCGCTCGCGGGTCGGAGACCACCGACGGAGTTCCGGCCTGGGTCGACGGCTTGATCGCCCTCGCGCTCGTCGTCGTCTTCGGCGAGGTGCTTCCCAAGAACCTCGCGATGCGCGCGCCGGAGCCCATCGCGCGCTTCGCGGCGCCGTTCCTCTCGGCGCTGGCGGTCTTGACTTCGCCACTGGCGCGCGTGCTCGAGATCGCGCTCGTGCCGCTGTACCGCATGCTTGGTCGCTTCGGCGAGCAGGAGCAGGGGATCTCGACGTCTGCCATCACGGATGCGCTGCGTCAGTCCGCGGAGCAGGGGCACTTGCTCGGGGATGAAGCGCGCTTCGTCTCGGCGATCGTGCGGCTGGAGGACATGCGCGTGCGCGAGGTGATGACCCCGCGTGTCGACCTCGTGGTGCTCGACGTCTCCGAGGAAGGTCGCGACGAGGTCACGCGCCGCGCGCTCGCGGAGAAGGTGCCGTGGGTCTTGATCGTCGATGGCAACCCCGATGCGGTGATCGGTCGCGTGCGCACGCGCAACCTCGCTGTGCAATCCACGCGTCCGGTGCGTTCGATGCTCGAGCCCTGCGTGTTCGTGCCCGAGGTCGCGCCCGCGGTGGCTGCGCTGCGGCACCTGCGCGAGCAGCACGTCGCGCAGGGCGTGGTGATCGACGAGTGGGGCGGGACCGCCGGGATGGTGAGCGTCGAGACGATCTTCGAGGAGGTCGTCGGCGACCTGCGCGTCGAGGGCGAAGCCGCGTACCAGCCCGTGGTCGAGCTCCCCGACGGCAGCTTCGAGGTCGACGGCGCGTTTTCGATCCGCGACTGGAACGAGCGCTTCGGCCAGTGGGTCGTGCCGCGCGAGTTCGAGACCCTGAGCGGGCTCGTGACGACGCTGCTCGGGCGCCTGCCGAAGGTCGGGGACACGTGCACGTCGGGGCCGCTCGAGTTTCGCGTGCTCCGCATGCGCCGGCGCCGCATCGAGCGCGTGTCGCTCCGCATCGTCGAGGCGCGCGCGGAGCGCGGGGAGGTGTCGTCGTGACGTTCCTCTGGCTCCTGCTTCTAGCGCTGTGCCTCGCGCTGTCCGCGATTTTCTCAGGCTCCGAAGTGGCCTTCTACAGCTCGTCGCGCACGCGCGTCGAAGCCGAGGCGCTGCGCGGCGGCTGGCTGCAGGCCTTGAGCCACCGGCTCGTGCGCAACGAGGCGCTGCTGCTCGCGTCGCTGCTCGTCGGCAACACGCTCGTCAACCAGCTCTCGACGCTCGCGGTCGACGAGCTCTTCGCCCAGTTGCCGATCCCCGTGGCGTGGCGCGAGGTGGTCGTGGCCTTCACCCTGACGCCGGTGCTCGTCCTGCTCGGGGAGCTCTTCCCGAAGGACCTCGCGCGCCGCCGCCCGCACCACCTGCTGCGCATCGCGGCGCCAGTCCTCGCCCTCGTGCGGGTCCTCGTGAGTCCGCTGGCGTGGCCGCTCTCCAAGTTCACGGACGCGATCAGCGTGCTGCTCGGAGGCAAGCGCGACGGGTTCCGCTACGTCCACGGGCGCGAGCGGGTGTTCGAGCTGTTGCGCGAGCGCGGTGGCCCCGCCCTGCCGGACATCGAACGCCTCGCTCTCAACACGATGGACCTGCGCTCGCGCAAGGTCGAGCTCGTCATGGTGCCGTGGCGCAAGGTCGAGACCCTGCGCCTCGAGCGCGGGCCCGAGGGTGCCTTCGAGCAGTTCTCGACGACCCAGTTCTCGCGTCTGCCGGTGATCGATGGCGCGGGAGCGGTCGTCGGATACATCCACCAGCTCGAGTTCCTCGCCCTGCCCCGCGGCAGCGAGCTCGAGCCTTTGATCCGGCCTCTGCTCGCGCTCGACCCCGCCACCCCGCTCGACCGCGCCCTCGCCCGCCTGCGCCAGAGCGGCCAGCGGGCGGCTCTGGTGGGCTCGCCCCAGCGCCCCTTGGGCTGGGTGACCCTCAAGGACGTGGTGGAAGAGGTCACCGGCGAGCTCTCCCGCTGGTGAGGTCTTTTCGCCGGGCCGCGGGGGAACTATCCTGCGCGGCCGGTATAGATCCGTCCGCGGGCCGCGCGCCCGCTCCTCCGATGCACCCCCGCCTGTCCGACTGGCTCAAGACGCCGCCGTCCCCGCTGACCTTGCTCGCCGCTGGCGCGCTGGGTTTCGCGGCCGTGGGCTGGTCTCGGACGCCGACGCAGGGTGGTGGCACCCCGCCGCCCGCCCCCAATCCGACCCAAGCCATTCCGATGATCTCGGGGGGCTCGACGGCGGATTCCAACGGGCGCATGGTGGCCGTGACCGGCACGGACATCACCGGCGCGTCGGTCTTGTACCTCGTCGACACCGAGAAGATGCGGCTCGCGGTGTATGCGGCGGCATCGACGGGCTCCTACCAAGGGGTCCGCTTGGTCGGCGCGCGTCGCATCGAGCTCGACATGGAGCTCAACGGCTACAACGACAAGTCCGAGTACCCCTTCGGCGAGCTCGAGAAGCTCTTCGCCGAGAAGGGACTCCTGCAACTGCCCGCGGAGAAGCCCCGCGGCCAGTAGCCCGCTCGTTCCCGGCCCACGCGCACCTGCGCGGGGCCGTCCCACACCCCCCGACAACCGACAGACAACGCAAGTACAGGAGAATCCCGTGGCCGAGAAGGAGTTCTACAGCTTCGACGAAGCCCTGCGAGAGCTGCGCCTCAAGGAGGAGGAGCTCAAGCGCCTCGTCAGCGAAGGCGAGATCCGCGCCATCCGCGAGGGTGAGGTCGTCAAGCTGCGCAAGTCCGACGTCGAGAACCTGCGCGCCGAGCTGCAGGGCGGCGAGGTCGTCGACGTCGGTCAGGCCACCGAGGAGATCGTCTTCGAGGACGACACCGAGCTCGATGCCGGCATGGCAACCGAGGAGATCTCGGAGGCAGACACGATCCTCGAAGAGGAAGCGCCGGCCGAGGCGGTCGAGGAAGAGGCCGAAGAGGTCGAGGAGTACGTGCCCGTGCGCGAGGAGAAGGAGCCCTTCGAGGGCGGCCTCGCCATCGCGCTCATGTGCGCCACCGGCGGCCTGCTCGTGGCCTCGATTCCGATCCTGCTCTCGCTCCAGTCGGGCTACTCGAACGCCTTCGCGAAGACCGTCGCGAGCTGGTTCAACTAGGGCCACGGCCGGGCCTCTGCGCCCGCGTCGCGATCCACGCGCCCCGCGGCTTCGACGCTCGAAGTCGCGGGGCGCGTCGCTTTTCCGGTTTTCGCGTGCTTCGAATTTTCATTTCGGACCGCTAGGCTCTGCCCGTCGGGACACGAGCACTCCGCTCGCGCCCCGCGATCCGCGCGCGCACCGCGCCGCGCTCCTTTTCGCGCGCCCTACCTCGGGCGGGGAGCGTCGGACGGTCGAGCACCGCGCGCATCGCAGTCGAACGGGATCACCTGTCCATGAAGCACACCTCTGTCACCTCGTTCCACAAGGCTGCGTTCGTCGCCGCCACGTTCCTCTCGCTCGCCTCGTGCGTCGCGCAGGAGCGCTACAACGACACGCAACTCTCCGCCAAGCACTACCAGTCGAAGACGATCGAGGCCGAGCGCCGCGTGTCGGATCTCGAAGACGAGAACCGCCGCCTGCGCGCGCAGCTCGACGCCAGCGAGAAGAGCCTCGCCGAAGCGGGCTTCTCGGCCGAGGCCGTCGACGCGCGCCTGCAGAACCTGCGCAAGATCCTCGCCGAGATCGGCGGCAACCCCGGCGACGTGACGAAGTTCGCCGTCGACGGTGGCTACGTCTACCGCATGAAGGACTCGATCGTCTTCGGCCTCGGTTCGGCCGAGCTCAGCGAAGACGGCAAGAAGGTCCTCTCCGAGATCTGCGAAGACATCAAGAGCCGTCCCTTCGGCAAGGTCTACGTGCGCGGCCACACCGACAGCACGCCGATCGCCAAGCCCGAAACCAAGGCCAAGTTCCCGCTCGGCAACCTGCAGCTCTCCGCGGAGCGCGCCGTCTCCGTCGGCTCGTTCCTCGGCTCGACCGGCAAGCTCGAAGAGAAGAGCGTGGTCGTGATGGGCTTCGGCTCGTCGGATCCGGTCGTCGCCAACGACACGGCCGAGAACAAGCAGAAGAACCGTCGCGTGGATATCTTCGTGAGCGATGCGGAAGGCACCGGCAACACCACGAAGCAGTAGGCGCAGCTGCGCGCGCGAAGCGGGAGCAGCGCGGGCCCTCGGGCTGGCGCTGCTCCTCGCGCTTTCGTGCGCGGCGTGTTCGCCCGCAGCCGACGCCGAGCTCTCGCTCGGCCGCATCGAGCGGCTGTCGTTCGTTCCGGCGGGACAGGTCTCGCTGTCGCTCTCGGGGCGCGGCGTGGTGAGCTTCGAGGTGCACGCACCGCTCTTGGTCGACAGCTACGAGGTCACGCGCGCCGAGTGGCTCGTGTTCCAGCGCTCGCTCGGGTCGAGTGCCGCGCCGGAGCTCGTGGCCCACACTTCGCAGTGGAGCGCGGACTCCGGCGAGTGGCCCGCGAGCTTCGTCTCGCACGTCGAGGCGGAAGCGTTCGCGCGAAGCGTGGGAATGCGGCTGCCCAGCGTGGGGGAGTGGCTCTTCATCGCCTGCGGCCCGCAGGCTCTGCCGTTCCCGTGGGGCGCGACCGACCAACGCAGCGTCGCCAACACGCTCGAGCTCGGGCTCGACCGCGCGGTGGCCGTCGGCACGTTCGAGGCCGGACGTTCGCCGCAGCGCGTGTACGACCTCGTCGGCAACGTCGCGGAATGGTGCTCGGATCTCGCCCCCGAGCGCGAGAGCCTCGCCGGCGACGAGCGTGTTTCGGTGCTCGGAGGCAGCTTTCACAACCGCTCGCGTCCGGTCTTCGATCCGCGCTGGATCGAAGGCCAGAGCGAGCTCTTCGCGCGCGCTCTCTCGCGCGAGAGCCGCGCGGACGACGTCGGGCTGCGCTGTGTGGCCGACGCGGAGGAGTACCTTCTCGCGCAGCTGCCTTCCGCCCGCCCCGAGCGCTCGGTCGCACGCCGCTACGAGGCTCTCGGCCATCGCTGGGGTGTGCGCGCGCGCGCGTTCCTCGAGGGTCTCGCGCAGCGTCCCGGCGCATCACCGGCGCTCACGCACTTGATCGCGGGGGCATCGCGGTGAGCACGGGCCCCGAGCACGAAGCTCCGCGTCGCGCGCGCTGGAGCGAGATCAAGGCCGCGCTCGAGATGGCAGGCTTCGAGCCTTCGCGCACGCTCGGCCAGAACTTCCTCGTCGACGAGAACATGCTGCGCGCGATCGTGCGCGACGCGCGCATCGAGCCCGGCGAGCTCGTCTTGGAGATCGGCCCGGGCGCGGGCGTGCTCACGGCCCAGCTGCTCGCCGCAGGCGCGAAGGTGATCGCGGTCGAGATCGACGAGCGGCTCGCGCAGTTCTCGCGCGAGTTCCTCGGAGAGGAACGCGTGCAGTGGATCGTGCGCGACGCACTCGAAGGCAAGCACGCGCTCGCTCCGGAGCTGCTCGCGGCCCTGCCGCAGAGCGGGCCGTGGAAGCTCGTGTCGAACCTGCCGTACTCTGCCGGAACGCCGATCCTCGCGGCGCTCGCGCGACTTCCCAACCCGCCGCGCTCGGCGACGGTGCTGCTGCAAAAGGACCTCGCGCTGCGCCTCGCGGCCGAGCCGGGCTCGAAGACCTACGGCGCGATCAGCGCGCGCTTGCAGGCCGTGTACGCGATCGAGCACCTGCGCGACCTCGGCCCACAGCTCTTCTGGCCGCGGCCCCAGGTCGACAGCTCGCTCCTGCGGCTCGAGCTGCGCGCGGAGCGCCCGAGTGCCGCCCTGCTCTCGGACCTCGACCGGCTGCTCGACACGCTCTTCTCCCAGCGGCGCAAGACGATCCGCAACCGACTGGCGGAGCACTTCGGCAGCGGCGAGGAGGCGGAGCGGCTGTGCGCGCTCGTGGGGCTCGATCCGCTGCTGCGGCCCGAGGACGTCGGCCATGGGCCTTGGATCTCCCTGCTGCGCAGTCGGACCACGGATCGCTGAGCTTTTTTTTCTTGGCTTTTTTCTGGGTCGGGGCTATACACCCCCGCTTCGGATATCTAGGGGTCCGGCTGACTCCACGCTTCGCCGCACGGCCTTGACCGGCGCCGACCTTCGCAGCCGCTGCCACCCCGACCGAGCGCCTGCCCAACCCGTCCCTGTCGGCCGCACCCCTCCCCCGGGGAGCGCGGCGCTCCGTCCCCGCGATCCGAGCGAGAAGCCGCGGTTTCCCCTGCGAAACAGCGTGCCCGCCCGCCTCGGCTTCGCCGCGTCGGGCCTCTGGCTCACCCGCCCGAGTCCCGCCTGTTCGTCCGGCCCCATGCGAAGCGTTTTCCCCGTGCCCAGCGACCTCCGTGCCCCTTCGTCGGGTCCGCGGGCGGGGGATTTCCAGGCTCTCGGCGCTTTCCTGCCCTCGCGGGGGGGCTTTGTCCGGACTTCCGACCCCGTGCTCGGAACAGGGGTAGTCTTCCTCGACGGATCGCACGCAGCAGTAGAGCGCGCCCCAGCCGCGGACAGCCATGTCCTCGGTGGCGCCCCCTCCTTCTGCGGCGTGAGGTCGCTCCCAACCACCCTTCCCACCGCCTCCACCGACGGAAACCCGACGGGCCATGCCCTCCGGGGCTGACCGTCCTCCACCCAACGCGCCGCGCCCGTCCCGGCCACGCGCACCGCCACCCGTGTCTCTCACCGACTACGAGAACGCCAAGCAGGAGATCAAGCTCCGCAGCCCGATCGAAGAGGTCGTGCGCGAGCGCGTCCCCGAGCTCAAGCGCGCGGGTGCGCTGTGGCAGGCGTGCTGCCCGTTCCACCAGGAAAAGTCGCCGTCCTTCAAGGTCGATCCGCGGCGGGGCACGTGGCACTGCTACGGCGCCTGCGGCACCGGCGGGGACGTGATCGAGTTCATCAAGCGCCACGACAACGTGGACTTCCATGTGGCGCTGAAGACGCTCTCCGAGCGCTGCGGCGTCGCGCTGCCTCAGCGTCGCGACGACGAGCGTCGCCGCGAGGAGGCCGAGCCGCGCTTCGAGCTGATGGCGCGCGCCCAGCGCTTCTACGGCCAGTTCCTGCGTCGGCCCGAGGGCGCCGAGGCGTTGTCCTACCTGCGCGGGCGCGGGCTCACCGACGAGACGCTCAACGCCTTCGGCATCGGCTTCTCGCCGCCGAACGGGCGCGCGCTGGTCGAGGCCACCTCGCGCCAGCAGATCCCCGTCGAACGCCTGGTCGAGCTCGGACTCGCGCGCGTGAACGAGCGCGGTCCCTACGACTTCTTCCGCGGTCGCGTGATGTTCCCTGTGCGCGACGACAAGGGCCGCACGCTCGGCTTCGGCGCCCGGCGCCTGTCCGACGACGACGAGGCCGGTCCGAAGTACGTCAACACGCCCGAGACGCCGCTCTTCCACAAGGGCCACGTGTTCTATGCGCTCGATCACGCGCTCGCCCACGTGCGCCGCACGGGGCACTTGATCGTCGTCGAGGGCTACACCGACGTGATGGCGGCCCACCAAGTCGGACTGCGCACGGTGGTGGCCGTGCTCGGCACCGCGACGACGGAGTACCACGCCGCGCTCGTGCGGCGCTCGGGCGCGCGGCGCATCAGCCTGCTCTTCGACGGCGACTCGGCGGGCTTGAAGGCCACGGTGCGCGCGCTCGGCGGTCTCCTGCCGCTCGACGTGAAGATCGATGTGGTGCGCATCCCCGGCGACGAGGATCCGTGCGACGTGCTCGTGCGCGACGGCGCCGGCCCGATCGAGCGCCAGCTCGAGGCTGCCGTGCCGTGGTTCGACTTCCTGCTCGGCTGGGTGCGTGGCTGCGAGGGCGACGAGCGCTACAAGGCCCTCGATACGGTGCTCGGCCTCGTCTCGAAGCTCTCGCGTCCGATCGCTCGCGACGACCACATGAGCGTGCTCGCTCGCGAGCTCGGCGTGCCGGTGGAAAGCGTTCGGGCACAGTACGAGAGTCTGCCCGAGCGTCGCGCAGCACTCGAGCGCGCGCGGCGCGAGCGCGCAGGGGCCGCTCGTGGACCGAACTCGTCGGTCGGCTCCCCGATGGGGGGCTCGTCGAACGGAGCCTCGTCGGCGGGAGTTGCGCGCATGGGGGACTCGGACACGGAGCGCGCGAGCGGTGAGCCTTCGTCGCCTCCGGCGCTGCCGAGCATCCACCAGCGGCGCCTCGCGCAGGCGCTGCGCGGGCTCGCGGCTGCGGCGCTGCTCGAGCCGACGCTCGCCAAGGACTTCCTCTCCTACGCGGAGTGGGCGGCCGATCGCGACATGCGGCGCATCCTCGAGGTCTTGGCCGAGCTCCACGCGCGCACGCTGGGGACTTTCGCGCTCGACGACGTGTTCAACGCGCTCGGCGACGACCCCGCACGCTCGCAGATCTCCGCGCTGGTCGCCCATGGCTCCAGCGCCGACAGCGCACGCGCGCTCTTCGAAGAGGAGAGCGACACGATCTTGGCGACCTGTCTCGCGATTCGCAGGGAGGAAATCCTGCGCGATCTCGCGGCGGGGGTCGCCGTTTCACCCGACCAACTGCGCGAGTTCGAGGCGCAGCTCAAGGACAGCTTCAACCGAGGCACCCATGTCTGAAAAAACGGAAGACACCGCAAAGCTCTTCATCGAGGAAGGCCGCAAGAAGGGCTACCTCACCTTCTCCGAGATCAACCGTCTCCTAGAAGATCAGTTCCTGCCGCCTGAGAAGATGGACGCGCTCTTCGTCCAGCTCGAGGACCACGGCATCGAGATCCTCGACGACGCGGAGACGCCGTCGGCGGGCGACGTGCTCGGCGGCGAGGACGACGATCCGGGCTTGAAGGAAGAGGAGGCGGTCGACACGGGCGACGACGAAGGCGTGCCCGAGCCCGCGTTCCAAAAGGGCGTGATGCCCGAGAAGATCGACGACCCGGTGCGCATGTACCTGACGCAGATGGGCGAGATCCCGCTGCTCACGCGCGACGAGGAGATCTTCCTCGCGAAGACGATCGAGATCACGCGCAAGCGCTTCCGCAAGAAGTGCGTCGGCTCCGGCATGTGCATGGACTCCGGTCTGCGCACGCTCGAGCAAGTGCAGCGCGGCGAGCTCGCCTTCGACCGCACGCTCAAGGTCAACCCCAACCCCAAGCCGGACGACGATCCCAAGATCGTCGAGACGCTGGGCAAGAACTTCCTCGCGCGTCGTCTGCCGGTGAACATCGTCACCATCAAGACGCTGCTCGCTCGCATCAAGGCCGAGTACGCGCCGCTGCTCGACGCGAAGACCACGCGCAAGGAGCGCTCCGAAGCGCTCAAGCGGGTGCAGGAGCTGCGCCGCAAGCTCGTGATCCTGATCGAGGAGTGCCACCTCCAGGTCAAGAAGTTCAAGCCGTACATCGACGCGATGGACGCACACCACCGCGAGATGCGTGCGATCGAGCGCAAGCTCGCCGCCGCGAAGGCGGCGAAGAAGGCCGATCAGGTCAAGGAACTCTCCGCGCGCCTGCTCGAGCTCGAGGCCGCGGCGCTCGAGCCCGCCGACCGTCTCAAGCGGCGCGTCGAGCAGGCTCGCCTGCACTACCTCGAGTACGAAGACGCCAAGCGCAAGCTGTCGAGCGGCAACCTGCGCCTCGTGGTCTCGATCGCGAAGAAGTACCGCAACCGCGGGCTCTCGTTCCTCGACCTCATCCAAGAGGGCAACACGGGCCTGATGAAGGCCGTCGAGAAGTACGAGTACCGCCGCGGCTACAAGTTCTCGACCTACGCCACGTGGTGGATCCGTCAGGCGATCACGCGCTCGATCGCCGATCAGGCGCGCACGATCCGCATCCCCGTGCACATGATCGAGACGATGTCGAAGCTGCGCAACGTGACCAAGAAGCTGGTGCAGCAGAAGGGTCGCGAGCCGTCGGTCGAGGAAGTGGCCGAGGCCACGGGCATCTCGGTCGACGAGGCGAAGCGGGTGATCAAGATCAGCAAGCACCCGATCTCGCTCGATCGTCCGATCGGCGAGTCCGACGACAGCTACTTCGGCGACTTCATCGAAGACGAGACGGCCGAGAGCCCGGTGATGGCCGCTGGCCACGAGATGCTGAAGGAGCGCATCGACGAGGTGCTGCAGACGCTGACGTTCCGCGAGCGCGAGATCGTCAAGCTGCGCTACGGCATCGGCGACGGCTACACCTACACGCTCGAAGAGGTCGGCCGCATCTTCCGCGTCACGCGCGAGCGCGTGCGTCAGATCGAGGCCAAGGCCGTGCGCAAGCTGCGCCACCCGGTCCGCGCGCGCCAGCTCGCGAGCTTCCTCGATGGGGTGACCATCCCCGACGAGAACGAGCCGATCACGACCCTGCCCTGAAAGGCGCCCCGCAGGCCCCCCAAGGGCCCTGCGGGCTGTTCCTATCCACTCCGGCCGCCCCGCGACGCTCGCGGGACGGCCGGCTTGCGTTGGAGTTGCCGCGGGCGCCTTCTAGCGGGGCCAGACGGTCGCTAGACTGCTCGCGCCGCGCGGCGAAGGAATCCATGCAGGACACGATCCAAGCACTGCTCGCTCTTCAGGAACTCGACTCCGACCTCTATCGCGTGAAGGACGAGCTCCGGCGGCTGCCGGCCGAGCGCGCGACCCGCCGCGCCCAGATCGACGCGCTCGTCGGGCGCCGCGACGAGACCCACAAGCGAGCCCTCGACCTCAAGGTCAAGGTCAAGGAACTCGAAGACGTCTCCACCGTCGCCCGCCAGCGCATTCGCAAGGTGGAAAACGAGATGGCGCACTCGCGCGCGGACGTCGCGCTGCACGCCGCCTACGCGCACCAGATCAAGTCGCTCAAGAAGGACATCTCCCTCGCGGACGAGCAGGCGCTCACGCACATGACGGAGATCGAGACGTTCGAGGCCGAGGAGAAGCGCATCCAAGCGGAGATCGACGCCGCGGAGAAGGTCTTCGCCGAGTTCTCGGGCAACGTCGACAAGGAGATGGCGACGGCGCAGGCACGGCTCGGCGAGCTCGAAGCGCAGCGCAAGCAGCGCATGGCGCCGAATATCGAGCCCGAGATCTTCCAGCACTACGAGCGCTTGCTGCAGACGCGCGAGGGCATCGCGCTCGCCGCGCTCGAGGAGCGCGTCTGTCAGGCCTGCTACATTCAGGTGCCGGTGAACCTCTACGTGCGCGTCGCGCGCGGGACGGCGGTCGTCACCTGCCCGTCCTGCGATCGCATCTTCTACGTCGCGGGCGCCTGAGCCGCGGCGTAGCGCGAGCCTTGGCGCGTCCCGCGACGCGCGAGCTCGGCTTCGAGTCGGTCGCGAACGGCCGTCGCATGCGGCGTCGCCGCGGGCGCTACAAGGTGCGGCGGCTCCGCGTCGGCTTGGAGTCGATGGAGCACTTGCTCCGGTGCCAGCCGCTCGACGAAGTCCGCGAGCCAGTCGACGTACGTCGCTTCGTCGAGCAGCTCGACCTTGCCGTCGCGCCACCAGTGCTCGAGCACGGTCTTGCGCAGCACCATCAGCTGGTGAACCTTGACGCCCTCGCAGCCCGTGCGCGCGAGCACCTCCGCGGTGCGCAGCGCGCCGTCCCGCCCGTCCCCCGGCAGACCGAGGATCGCGTGCCCCACGGCGAGCAGTCCGCGCGCGCGAGTGCGCCGCACGGCGTCCTCGAACTCGGCCACGGTGTGCAGGCGGTGGATCTCCACGAGTCGTTGGTCATCGGCGCACTCGAGCCCGAGCTCGACCCAGACGGGAAGACGCTCGTTCCAGCGCGCGAGCACATCGAGCGATGATTCCGAGAGGGTGTCGGGGCGCGTGGCGACGCTCAGCGCGACCACCTCGCGGCCGACGTAAGGCTCGACCACGCGGAGCACCTCTTCGAGCCGCTCGAGAGATACGTAGGTGTTCGAGTAGGACTGAAAATAGGCGATCGCTGGGCCGGCATTCTTGCGGCGTGCCACGCGCGCGAGGCCGCTGCGCAGCTGCTGCGCGAGGTCCTCGCCCGCGCGCAGCGCACCTGTACCGGAGCCTTCGACGTCGCAGTACACGCAGCCGCCGTAGCCCTTGCTCCCGTCGCGGTTGGGGCACTGCGAGCCCGCGTCGAGCGACACGCGGTGCAGCGGTGCGCCAAAGCGCTCGCGCGTCCACGCGCCGAAGGTGCGGAATCGCAGGGGCTCCATCGCCGCGCAGGATAGCGCGCTCCGACGCTATCCTCGCGCTCTCACGTTCGATGCAGATCCAGCCCATCGTCATCGGCACCGCCGGCCACATCGACCACGGCAAGTCGAGCCTCGTGCGTGCGCTCACGGGCGTCGATCCCGACCGCCTGAAAGAGGAGAAGGAGCGCGGCCTCACGATCGACCTCGGCTTTGCGCCGCTCGCGCTGCCGGACGGCCGCACGGTCGGGATCATCGACGTCCCTGGCCACGAGCGCTTCGTGCGCAACATGGTCGCGGGCGCGACCGGCCTCGACCTCGTCGTGCTCGTGGTCGCCGCCGACGACGGCGTGATGCCGCAGACGCGCGAGCACCTCGACATCATGGGCCTGCTCGGCGTTCGGCGAGGGCTGATCGCGCTCAACAAGGTCGACATGGTCGAGCCCGGCCTCGTCGAGCTCGCCGAGGAGGACGTGCGCGCGGCGGTCCAAGGTACGTTCCTCGAGAGTGCGCCGATCCTGCGCGTGTCTGCGCGCACCGGTCAAGGCGTCGAGGAGCTGCGCGCCGCGATCGTCGAGCTCGCGCTCGCAACCGCGCCGCGTTCCGCCGAAGGCATTTTTCGGCTGCCGATCCAGCGCGTGTTCTCGAAGCCCGGCTTCGGCACCGTCGTCACGGGAGTGCCGGTGTCGGGCACGGTGCGCATCGGCGACGTGCTCGAGATCCTGCCTGCGGGAGTGCGCGGTAAGGTGCGCGGCCTCCACGCGTACGGAAAGGCTACGGACGTTGCGCGCGCCGGGCACTCGACCGCGATCAACCTCGCCGATGTCGACACCGAGTTCGTCGTGCGCGGGCACGTGGCGGCGGCGCCGGATTTCTTCAGCCCCGTGCGCATGGTGGCTGCGCGTCTGCGCGTCCTGCGTTCGCTGGGACGGCCGGTGACGGACCGGATGGAGGTGCGCCTGCACACGGGCACCGCGGATCCGCTCGGCGAGCTCGTCTTGCTCGATCACGAGGTGCTGCAGCCGGGCGAGGAAGGGCTGGTGCAGGTGCGTCTGTCGGAGCCCTTGGTGTGCGCGCCCGGAGATGCGTTCATCCTGCGGCTCGCGTCGCCGTCGGTCACGCTCGGCGGTGGCCGCATCGTCGAGGAGAGTCGCCATCGCCTCAAGCGCTTCAAGGGCTTCGTGATCGAGGAGCTCTCGCGGCAGGCGCAGGCGCTCGGCGATCCCGCGGCGCTCTTGGAGACGACGCTCGCGCGCATGGGGGCGACGCTCGTGCCCGTCGCAGAGCTCGCGCAGGCGATCAAGCAGCCGCTCGAGGTCACGCAGGCGCTCCTAGAGCGGCTCTACAAGGAGAAGCGCGCGCGTGCGCTGCCGCCGAAGAACGGCTGGATCCACGCGGACAAGCTCGAGCAGTCGCTGGTCAAGCTGCGCGGCGCACTCTCGAAGTGGTTCGCTGAGAACGCGCTGCGGCGCGTGATGGAAGTGATCGAGCTGCGCAGGCTCACGGGCCTCGAGGCGGAGTTCCTCGACGCGCTGATCGACGAGGAAGCGCGCCGTGGGCGCCTCGTGCGCCATCCCGGCGGCCTCGTCGCTCCGGCGGGGCGCGAGGTGAAGCTCGACGACGCAAGTGCGGCGCTGCGCACGAAGCTGCTCGCGCTGCTCGAAGCCCGCGCGTACCAGCCGCCGATGGTCGAGGAACTTGCGGGACTCTTGGGCGCACCTGCGAAGGACCTCAGCCGCTTGATCGCGCTGTGCGCGGACGAGGGCTCACTCCAGAAGATCTGCCCCGAGTTCGTGATGGCGACCACGACCGTCGAGAAGGTGAAGCAGCTCGTCGTCGAGAACTGCACGAAGCACGGGCACCTCGAGATCCCCGAGCTCCGCGACGCGCTCGGGACCACGCGCAAGTATCTGATTCCACTGCTCGAGTACTTCGACTCGAAGGGTGTGACCACGCGGCTCGGCGCGAACCGCGTGCTCAAGAAGCGCTGAGGCTCAGCGCGCGTCGAGCGGCTCGATCGGCTTCGGCAGCGAGACGAACACGAGCGCGCCCGTGGGGGAGTGCGGCCGATGCGCGCTCCCGGGCGCGTGGCGCACGTAGGTGAGCGGGCCGTAGCGTCGGCCGCCGTCCTCGAGCTCGCCTTCGAGCACGAGGTAGCGCTCGCCCTCGGGGTGGCGGTGCGCGTCGTAAGTCGCTCCCGCCTCGAAGAGCAGGAGCACGGCCGACTCGCCGCTCTCCGCGTCGAAGTACAGCTTCTTCCACTGAACTCCGGCGCAGGGCGTCGGCCGCCACGGCAGCGACGACGCTGCGACGAACAGGCTGTCTCTCACGGCAGGCTCTCCAGATAGCGCGCTGCGCCGAGCACGCCGATGCGCGCGCACCACACCATGTTCCACGGCTCCTTGTCGGTCGTGTTCTCCGGCCGGTCGCCCGCGGAGTGGTAGTACAGGTCGTAGTCGACCGAGACCTTGTCGCGCTCGCGCCACGACTCGCCGGGCATTCCGGGGGTGCGCTTGTGCTCGCCCGCGGCACCCCACGCGCTCGAGAACACGCTGACGGAAGGCAGTCGCTTCGACTTGAAGAGCTCGGAGCCGCTGAATACGTAGCTGTCGGTGCCGCCGAGGCTGCGGTTGGTCGCGTAGCGCGCGGGAAACTCTCCCGGCGTCGTCGCGTCCTTCGGCGCACGCTCCGCGAGCACCGCGAGCAAGGTGCGCACGAGCGCCGCGTTGCCTTCGAGATCATCGGGCTCGATGTTCACCTGATCGGCGCCGCTTCCGAAGCCGGACTGGTCATAGTTGAGGACCCCGAGCAGCTCGCCATCCTGCGGCACGCGCGTCTCCAAGTAGTGCCGCGTCGAGTCGATCTCGCTGCCCCAGATCGCGAAGCGCACCTCGCGCGCCGGTGCGCGAGCGCCCGCGTCGATCGCGCGCTTCCAAGCGGTCGCGATCTCGAGCACCGTGGCGACGCCGCTCGCGTTGTCGTCGGCGCCCGGGCCGCCGGAGTCTGCGTCGCCGTGGGCGCAGAACAGGAAGTACGGCGCCTTCCAAGGCGCGCCGCCCGCGCGTCCGGGGAGCCGCGCGACGACCGTGCGAATCGGCGCCTTGCGCGACTCTCCGTCGAGCTCGTAGTCGATGCGAACCTTCGCGCCAGCGCCGAGCCAGCGGCGCAAGAGCTCGTCGTCACCTTTCGAGATCCCGAAGCACGGCTGCGCAGCGCCCTCGCGCAGTCGCCCTGGAACCGGCCAGCTGCCGTCCGCATTCGTCGGACGCGTCGCGAGGATCACCGCAGCGTTGCTCGCGCCGCGTCCGGCGCGCTCCGTGAGCCACGCGAACCCGCCCTGAGACTCCAGCGCGAGCTCGGCGCTGCCTCTCGCGTCGGGCGAGTTCTGCCAAGGCCACGCACGCTCGAGCGCGTGCGCCGGCTCGTCGCTGCCGATGCGCTGTGCGGTGAGCTTCCATGCGAGCGGCTGCCACGCGTTGCGCTCCGGCGTCTCGACGACTTGGACTTCGAGGCCGAGCTCCGCGAACGCGGCGGCGACATAGGCCGCTGCGGCGTCGCCCGAGCGCGTCGCGCCCATGCGCGGCCCGAGCGCAACGAGCTCGCGCACGCGGCGCTGGGCTCGCCCCGCGTCGACGCGGCTCCACAGGGCGGCCTCGGCGTCTCGCTCGGGAGTCGCCTGAGCGAGAACCAGCATCAACGGCAGCAGGGGCAGCAGCATGGCGCGGAATTCCTTTCCGGCCTCGATAGCGTCGTTCCGCGCGCCGCCGCAAGGGAGTGGAACGAAGTTCCGCCCGACTTCGGCTCGGGCCCGCCGCGAGCCGATGAAAGAGCCGCCCGTGGGTCCGCGGAGGACTCCGAGCGCCCTCTCGCACCATGACGCACGATTCTCACACTCCCGGTCCGATCAACCGCCCCGCCTCCAACGCGCGCCAGACCGGCGCTGGCGAGCTCGCGCGCAGCACGCGACGCACCGCCGGTGGGGGGGAGGACTTCCTCGGGCTGAACGCGGACCTCGCGGCCCATGGCGCGAGCGAGATGTCGGCCACGAACACGAGTTCCGCGCCCGCGCGCCCGAGCGTGACGCCGGGGGAGAGCTGGCTCTTCGATGCACCGGAGGAGTCCGCGCCTGTCGCGAGCGCGCCGACCCCCGAGCCCACGACCAGCAAGGTCGAGCCGTCACCCATCCTGAACACGAGCTGGAGCGAGAGTTCGTCGCGACTGCGCGGAACCCGTTGGGTGACGCCGCTGCTCGTCACGGCGACCGTTGCGGCCATCGGGCTCGTCGGCTACCCGGCTCTCGATCGCGCGACCGACGGACCGCCCGCGAGCGAGGCGCGGCTCCAGCGTGCGGCCAAGGTTGCATCGACCGCTTCGACCGAGGTCGCGGTGCCGCCGGCCCGCGTCCCGTCGCAGGACGTGTCGCCGCTCACGGTCGTCGAACGCACCGCGGCACCCACGACTGTGGAGCTCTCTGCGCCGCGCGAGCTCGAAGTGCGCGCGACCCCGGAGACTTCGACGCCGAGCGTCCCGCTCGAGTCGACGGCCTCGACGAACAGCGCCGAGTCCGATCCGTTCGAGGTCATCGACCCCGTGGCCGCGCCGAGCGAGCCGCTCGTGCGCACGACCGACGTCGCTCCGAGCGCGTCCCATGCGCTCGAGTCGAAGCCGCAGCTCGAGACCACCGCGGAGATGACGGCCGAGGTGTCGAATGAGCCGCTCGAGCCCGAGCCGCTCGCGCCAACTCCTGCGGTGGAGAATGTTCCGACGAATGCGAGCACGTCGAGCGCTCCGAGCGCGACGGCTGCCGCTTCGAGCGAGGCCCCTGCGGAGCCGAGCGCGGAAGTGCTCGCACGCCGCGAGGCTCGCGCCGAGCTCCGCGCACGCCGCAAGGCGCGTGTGGAAGAAGTGCGCGCCGCTGCGCTCGCGGCCGAGGTCGAGGCCATGTCGATGCCGACGACGCCCGAGCCCGTTGCGACGACGCCCGAGCCCGTTGCGACGACGCCCGAGCCCGTTGTGACGACGCCGGCGGCCGTCGTGGCTTTGGAGACGTTGCCCGAGGGCGTGTTGGGTGCTCCGGCACTGCTGGAGTGGCTGGAGCCCGGCCAGCTCTGTGGACCGTCTTGGGTCGAGGGCGAGAGCGAAGGCGAGCTCGTCAGCGATCCGGCGACGTGGAGCGGCGCGCCGCGCGTGACGAAGCTCGACGTGCAGTCGCTGCTCTTGATGTCGCGCCCCGTCGGCAAGAACACCGCGCAGCGGCCGGGAGTGTGGAATGAGACGCGCGTGCCGCTCGAGGAGATCTCGCGCGCGACGCGGCTCGCGACGCCGCGCATCGGTCGCGTCCGTGTCACCCTGCTCTCCGGCGAGCTGTTCGAAGGTCGCCTGAACGCCGTCGGCGAGGGCTGCGTCTGGATCGACACGAGCTATGGCCGCATGGGGCTCAACGGGACTCTCGTGAAGAGCGTCGAGCGGCTCGACGTCGCGGAAGAGGGCACGGCCGGTGTCCGCCGCGTGCGCGTCAACGCCCCGGGCGGCATGCTCACGGGCACCCTGGAGAGCGACGACGGCGCGAATGCGAGCATCTTGCTCGACAGCGGCGCGCGCATGACGGTCCCGTCCTCGGACGTCTCGCCGCTCGGCGAGTCGCCCAAGGACACTGTCCGCGTCAAGCGCAAGCCCTGAGCCTTCGGCGCGCGGCGTAATTCGACCGCTCCGGGGGTATCCTCGCAGCCGCGGGCCGCTAGTGGCCCCACGGTGACGACGATGCCCCAAGCCTGTGCCACCTTCGCGCGCCTCTTGGCGCTGTTCGCTGCGCTCTGCCTCTCGCTCGCCCCCGCGTACGCGGGCGACGACGAGATCGTGGCCGAGTTCAAGAAGTACTTCAAGCAGTACAAGGACACGGCGACGCGCGTCGACGCCGTGCTCTCGCTGGAGGATGCCGACTCGGCCGCGGTGGTCGAGGCACTGATCCCGGTGCTCAAGCTGACCGAGGACCCCGACGTGGTGCGCGCGGCGATCCGCGTGCTCTCGAAGTTCAAGTCGGACGCGCCGAAAGCGGCGTTGTTTGCGGCGCTCGAAGCGCAGAAGGACGAGGCGGTGCGCTCGGGCCTCCTGCAGGCGGCGGCCGCGGGCAAGTACAGCGGCGCGAACGAGTCGCTGAAGAAGCTCTTGGTCGACAAGTCGTGGGACCTGCGTCGGCGCGCGGTCGATGCGCTGGTCGCCAGCGGAGACGCGAGCGTGGCGGAGGCGATCCTGCCCTTGTGCGCCGATTCCGAGCCCGCGCCGCGCTGTGCGGCGCTCGAAGGGCTCGCGGCGCTGAAGAGCACGCTCGTCGTCAAGCCCGCGATCGACTCGCTCGCGCACGAGGTCTGGCAGGTCCGCGTGAGCGCGATCGTGGCACTCAAGAAGGTCCGCAGCCGCGACGCGATCGAGCCGTTGATCGCGCGCCTGACGGCGGAAGACGGCCGCCTGCAGGTCGACGTCGGCGACGCGCTCAACGAGATCACCGGGCGCAGCTTCGGCACGCGCATCGAGCTCTGGCAGCAGTTTTGGGGCGCCTACAAGGATCGCTTCCAGATTCCGACCGACGAGGAGCTCGCCAAGCTGCGCGCGAAGCAGAAGGAAGAGGCCGCGAAGTACAAGCCGGAGAAGGCGGGGACGAGCTACCACGGCATCGAGACGCCGAGCCGACGCATCATGTTCGTGATCGACGTCTCGGGCTCCATGGAGAACTTGGTCGTCGAGAAGGAGCGCTTCGAAGACGGCGGCTATCCGTCGTTCCTGCGCATCGACATCTGCAAGACCGAGCTCGTGCGCACGATCGAGAGCTTGGAGCCCTACGTCGAGTTCAACGTGATCGCGTTCGCCACCGCGGTGCGCCCGTGGAAGAAGGACTTGGTCAAGGCCAACGTGGTCAACAAGACCGCGGCGGTCGACTGGGTGCGCAAGCTCGAGGCGCTCGGCGGCGCGTCCAAGGAGGACCTCGCGCAGGCGGGGCTGACGAGCTCCGCGAACTTGGAGGCTGGCAAGACCAACACCTACGGGGCGCTCTCGACGGCGCTCGGTGCGGGCGGTCGCGGCACCAAGGACAAGGCCTACGAGTGCGTGATCGACACGATCTTCTTCCTCTCCGACGGGCGGCCCACCGTGGGGGACTACGTCGACCCGCAGGACGTGGCGCGCGAGATCCGCGAGCTCAACCGGCTGCGCAAAGTCGTGATCCACACCATCGCGATCGGCGAGTTCCAGAAGGACTTCATGAAGGTGCTCGCCGAGCAGAACGGCGGAATCTTCGTCGACCTCGGTCGCTGAGCGCGGCGCGCACCCCTGCTGCGCCCCCGCCCGGGGCGGCGCGAGACGTTTCTTCCGACCGTCCGGCCCGCGCTCGGCGAGCGGGGCGGGCTGGGGTTGACGCTCCCCCCCGGCGGTCGTATGTTTCCTCGCCCTCTCGGTCGGGGTGTGGCTCAGCTTGGCTAGAGCGCTTGGTTCGGGACCAAGAGGTCGGAGGTTCAAATCCTCTCACCCCGACCACCTTCCGCGCGCTGGTGCGTGCGGTCTCCCGCAGGTGATGCCTGCGGAGCTGGGGGCCGACTCGGCGCCGCCCGCGTCCTAGGCCGCGCTGTCCTTGCGCGAGGCGTCCGTGGACACCTCGGAGTTGCTCGGAGCCACCGGGAGCGGCGAGCGGATCGTTCGCAGGCGCAGGATCACCGTGGCACCGACCGCGGCCAGCGCGGCGAGGGCGAACTTGAGGGGCAGGCTGAGGCTCTCGCTCGCGAGGCCGAAGCCGACCACCAGCGCGAGCACCGCGAGCGCCGAGAGCTTCACGTGGAGCCGCACTCCGCGATGGCGCTCCCAGTCCAGGATCATGGGGCCAAAGAGGGGGGAGGCGAGCAGATGGGCGTGCAGGCGCGGGGACGAGCGCACGAGGCACCAGCTCGCGAGCAGCAGGAACGGCGTCGTCGGCAGGAGCGGCAGGAACAGGCCGGCCGTGGCGAGGACGACGAACAGGGCCGCCGCGGAGAGGTACAGAGCGCGCATCGGAGCTCGGAGATTGTCGCCTGTGGGGCGTCGCGCTCCAAGGGTCGCGGGGACGTGCGGCCTTGGGGTGTAGGAGCGTCCCGCCGGACCCGCTACTAGGATCTCGTCCCCGCCATGCTCCTTCCGCTGCTTCTCCTCGCGTTCCAGAGCGCCCCCGTCGAGCCCGAGCGGCAGATCCACTGGCAGCGCAGCCTGGAGGACGCGCAGAGCCAAGTCGCCCGAGACGGCCGACCGATCTTGGTCGTGATCAACGCCGATGGCGAGTCCGCGAGCGAGCGCATCGTGACCGAGCGCTACCGCGATCCGCGCTTCGTCGCGCTCACACGCTCGTTCCACTGTGTGGTCGGGTCGTACTTCCGGCACACGCCGCGCGACCACGACCCGCTGGGGCGGCGTATCGAGTGTCCGCGGCTCGGAGAGGTGACCTGCGGCGAGCACATCGCGCTCGAGCCCGTGCTGCACGAGCGCTACCTGCTCGGCGAGCACATCGTCGTCGACGACGGCGTGGTGCAGCGCATCTCGCCGCGCCACGCACTGGTTCTCGCCGACGGACGCAAGGAGTTCGATCTCTTCTTGTTGTTCGACTTTCGCTCGCTCGACGAGCGCCTCGCGCAGGCGGCGGCACGCTGGCCGGACAGCTCCGCAGACGCGGATTCCGGCGCGAGCGATGCGTCGATCCATCGCGTGCGGCTGTCGCGGGAGGAGCTCGCGGCGCGTGCGGAGCCGCTCGCGTGGCTCGAGGACTCCCTCGCTCGTGCTTCGATCGACCGCGGCATCGCGGACGAAGTGTGGCGCGTGCTGCCGCGGCTCGACACGCGCGACGAGGCGGTGCAGACGAAGCTCTTCGACCTTGGCGTGCGGAGTGGAACGACGCTGGTGATCGCTTCCGCGCTTCGCACGCTCGCGCTCGACGGGCATGCGCATCCCGAGCTCGGCGTGCCGGGGCTCGCGGCGCTCGGTTGGGACGACGTGGCGCTGCGCACGTTCGCCCTCTCTCACGCAGTGCTCGGCAGCGAGCTTCACTGCGCAGCGGCACGACGTGCGATCGAAGGGCAAGTCGGTGTTGTCGCATGGCCGACCGCGTTCGACGTGCTCTCGCGCGGAACCCCGCAGCGCGACGCGCAGCGAGAGTCGAAGCCCAAGCCGCCGCTCCCGCCCGCGGAACAGCTGGAGTTGGAACTCGAGCAGGCGGACGAACGACTCACGCGCGATCGTTCGAGTGCGACGGCGCAGGGGGAACTCGGCCGCGCAGCGCTGATGCTCGCGCGCTCGCGGATGCAGAGCGGCGGCTCGGGCATCGAATTGCTGCTTCAGGACGCGAAGTTCGCACTTGCCAAGGCTCAGGAGGCGCGACCCGACGACGTCCTCTTGATGCTCGACCGCGCGCGCGTCGCGAACTATCTCCAAGAGTTCGAGGAGCAGGAGCGGCTCGCGCTCGCCGCGCTCGCCACACGCAAGGTCGACCTCGCCGGCGGGCCGCTCGACGACGACATGACGGAGGCGGCGCGCTGGCTCGGCGACGCTTGTGCGCGCCTGCTCGGCGCTCGCGCGGGCGGCGATGTGCGGGTTGCAGCGAACGGGATGCGCAACGGCGCGCTCGCCTTGTCGCAGGCCGCGTTCGGACCCGAGCACGACGCGACCGACTGGCTGAGCCTCGCGTCGTTCTACGGTGCGCTCGGTCGCCAGCGCGAGCGCGTCGAACTCGCGTATGCCGGCCTGTTCGAGTACCCCGTCGATGTCGCACTCCGAAATGAGCTCGCGGCCGCGTGTTGGGCGCTCGGAGAGCCGCAGATGCTCGTCGAACGCAGCGAGGCGCTCGCGCGCGCGCACGCCCTTCAGGGCTGGCCGGAGCTCGACTGGTACGTCGGCTATGCGTGCGTGCTCCACGCCGAGTGGCAGCGCCGCGGCTCGCGCAGCGACGAGGCCGTCGCGAGCTACGAGCGCGCAGAGGCTGCGTTCCGCCGCGCCAGCGACTCGCCGTTCCGCGAGTCCTGTGAGCACTATCTCGCGCTGTGCGCGCTCGGCCGCGGGTTCGCGCACCTCGCTGCAGATCGGCGCCCCGAGGCGGCACGTTGCTTGACGGAGGCCGTGCGGCGTCGTCCCGAGATCTTTGGGGTGCGCGACGGACTCGATCGGGAAGGCGTGGACCTCGTCGACGCCGTGCTCGAGTGGCGCACGAGCGGCGCGAGCCCCGTGAATGCGAGGGAGCTCGTCGAGGACCTCGCGCGCGAGTGGAAGGGCGAGTCGGCGCGCTCGGAGCTCGGCGCCTCGCGCTGGGTGAGCGCGGTCGCGGATGCCGAGCTGCGCGAAGCGCTGCGCGCGTTCGGACGTGGCGCGCCATCCGAGGGTTTTGCGTACTTGAGCGTCGCGCTCGACGCCGCGGTGCGCGCCGACTCGATCGAGGCCAGCGAGACGAACGCCCGTGCGCGCGCGCAGGTGCTCACCATCTGGGCCGAGCGCGAGCTGGCGCTCGGCGAGGCTGGGGCGCGCGAGTCGGCGGACTCGAAGCTCCGCGCGGCTGCCGAGCTGCTCGGCTGGCCCGAAGCACCGCAGGAGCCCGCGGAGTCGCTCGCAGCGCGGCTGCGCGCGTCTCTGGGACCGGCGCGGCCGGTGTTCCGGCCCGGGCGCTGAGCTCGGGCACGTTTCGCTTTCGTTTCCGCGCTCCGAGCGAGCGGCTTGGGGGGCTTGGAACGTGGCCGATTGCGCTCTAAGAAACGGACAGTTCGGTGTTCGCCCCCGAAAAAAGGCGATTTTCCCTTCGCTCGCGGCGATCGATCGGGCATCTTCCTTCTGTCGCTCGCGCTCCGAGGAGCTTGCTTCGAGCTCTGCGGTGCGCGGGTTGCGAGTTGCGCCGCGCCACGGCCAATCGGAATCGACCTGCCGGTCTTCCAAGGTTTCGTGGCGCCGAATGCGAGCTCGCCTTCGATCTTCTGCTTGGCTCCAAGTCGCAGTCACGGACCGCGGCCTGGGTGATCCAAGACCCTTGTTTCGGCACCCCACAGGGTGCGTCAGGCCACCGCACGGGCCGCGTGCTCGGACGGTGAACATCCTCGGGCGCTACGTGCCGCCCGACGACCGCCGCGCGCATCCACGGTGACCCCGCTCCGGCGATGGCCCGCTCGGGCCTCCGGGGACGTTCCCCGCGCGCGTCGCGGGGGCCTCCTCGGGTGCGTCGCTTTCGGAACGCGATCGGTCGCCGGCGACCGAGCTCTCTCCGAGGCTCGGCTTCGGACGTCTCTCCAGCGCCCGCGCGGCGCGACGGAGCGTCCGCGGTCGGCTCCCGAGGTGCTCCGAGGTCCGCACTCGACTCGCACGTACCCTGACCCCGCCGCACGCGGCGGAGAGCCACGCAGTGAACGACAGCTCCAAGCCCAAGTCCTGGGAAGAGATTCCTTTCGGCGCCCTCGAGGTCCCTCCGGACGTCGAGCCGCCCAAGCCCGCTGCCCCGACGGAGTTTCAGCCGACGGTGCCGCTCAACCGCCCGGCCACGCCGCTCCCGCCCCGTGAGCCTGCGCCCCCGAGGCGTGCTCCGGGCGATGAGCGCGGCGGACGCGGAGACGCGCGCCCCGGTCGCGGTGACGACCGTCCGAGCCGCGGTGACGAGCGCCAAGGGCGACGCGGGCGCGGGCAGGGCCCTAGCGAGCAGGGCGAGGCCGCAGCGCGCGGCACGGAGGCGCCGCCGCGCGCTCCGGAAGGCGAGGAACAGGAGCTAGCGGAGGGCGCGGAGGGCGAGGAGGGGGACTGGGACGGGCCGGAGGCCGAGGGCGGCGAGGCCTCGGGCGGCGGCCAGGACCGCGGCGACTGGGGCGACGGTCGTCGTCGCCGCCGTCGGCGCGGCCGCCGCGGCCGCGGTGGACGCGGGTTCGAGGGCGGTCCTCGCACCGAGGGTGAGGCGCGTCCCACGAGCGACGGTGCTCCCGCTGCTGTGGAATCGGAGGCGGAGCCGCGCGAGGGCCCGGCCGAGGCGCGCGCCCCGCACGGACACGGACATCGCCCGCATCAAGAGCGCGCGCCGGCGCAGGTGCTCACCGGCATGCTCGTGATGGAGAAGAGCGGCCACGGCGTGCTGCGGCGCATCGAAGCCCAGTACCTGCCGAGCAAGGAAGACATCTGGGTGCCCCAGCACCTCGTGCAGCGGCTCAAGCTGCGCGAAGGCTCGCTGATCACGGGCCCCTGCGGTCGCGGTCAGCAGCACAAGTACGCGCTGCTCTCGGTCGAGCAGGTCGACGGCAAGGACCCGCGGCAGATGCTCGACGTGCCGCAGTTCAAGAAGCTCACCAGCATCGACCCCGACTTCCACTACGCAGTCGGCGACGTGCAGGGCGACGTGTCGATGCGCGTGCTCGACGTCGTCTGTCCGGTCGGGCGCGGCTCGCGCGGCCTGATCGTCGCGCCGCCGCGCTCGGGCAAGACGATCCTGATGCGCAAGTTCGCCAATGCGATCACCGAGGGCTATCCCGACGTGAACCTGATGGTGCTGCTCGTCGACGAGCGGCCCGAGGAGGCGACGGAGTGGCAGCGCAGCACCAAGGGGCAGGTGTTCGTCAGCACGAACGACGAAGACACCAAGAACCACGTCGAGATCGCCGAGGTCGTGTTCAAGCGCTGCCAGCGGCTCGTGGAGCTCGGGCAGGACGTCGTGCTGCTGCTCGACTCGATCACGCGCCTCGCGCGCGCCTACAACAACCACGCGGGCACCTCGGGCAAGACCATGTCGGGCGGTCTCGACTCGCGCGCCATGGAGCGGCCGCGCGCGTTCTTCGGCATGGCGCGCAACACCGAGACTGCGGGCTCGCTCACGATTCTCGGCACGACGCTCGTCGACACGGGGTCGCGCCTCGACCAGATGGTGTTCGAGGAGTTCAAGGGCACGGGCAACATGGAGATCGTGCTGTCGCGCAAGCTCGCGGATCGGCGCATCTTCCCGGCGATCGACATCGAGCGCTCGGGCACGCGCAAGGAGGAGAAGCTGCACTCCTCGACGCGCCTGCGGCGCGTGCAGGTGCTGCGGCGCGTGCTGCTCAAGATGAACTTCGCCGAGGCGATGGAGCTTCTCGTCCACAAGCTCGAGAACGTCGACAAGCTCGACGACTTCTTGAAGCGCTTCGACGTCGACCCCGACGCCTGAGCCGCACGGACGCCCACGGCGCATGCCCTCGGCCCGCAAGCTCCTTCTCGCGCTCGTCTTGCTCGCGCTCGCGCTGCGGCTCGCGCCGATCGAGCACGGACTGCCGCGTCGCTACGTGCCCGATCACCACATGATCAAGCGCTCGCTCGTGATGGCGAGCGAGCGCAGCCTCGCGCCGCCGATCTCGGCGGACATGAGCTACCCCTACCTCGTGCCGTACCTGCTTCTGCCGACCTACGCGGCGGAGTACGCGCTCGGACGCGCGGCGGGTTCGTGGGGAAATCCGCAGGATTTTCAGCGGGAAGTGACGCTGCGGCCGGGGCTGTTGCACGTTCCGGCGCGCGCGTGGATGGCGCTCTTCGGCGCGCTCACGGCGTGGGCGGTGTACCGCATGGCGCGGGCTGCGGGCATGGAACGGGGCGCGCTCGCGGCGGCGTACCTGTCGGCGACGTGCCTCTTGAACGTGCAGATCTCGACGCACGAGCGCCCGTGGGCCGCGACGATCTTCTTCGGCGCTCTCGCCGCGTGGGCGGCGGTGGTGCACGCACGCGACGGCGGAGCGCGAGCCTTGTTCGCTTCCGGAGCTGCGGTCGGCCTGTCGTTCGCGTGCCATCCGTCGGGGCTCGCGTTCGCCGTGCTCCCCGCGCTCGCGTGGGGCTTCGCTCCGCGGAAGTGGAGCGGCGGCGAGCTGCGCACTCGTCTGGCGCAGGGCGTGGCGTGCGCCGGAGCGTTCGCGCTCGTCGCGTTCGTCAGCGGCCACCTGTACTACGTGCATGGACTGCCTCGCGGCGAGCAAGTGATCGGCGGGGGCGCACACGACAACACGGTGGCGATCGGCGGACAGTCGATTCGCACTGACTTCGAGCTCGACGGCGTGCCGCGCCTGCTCACCGCGCTCTTTGGGTACGACCCGACGTTGGTCGTGCTCGGCCTCTGCGGCGTCGTGCTCGCATGGAGTCTGCGCTCCGCGCGCGTGGTGCTGCTCGGCAGCGCAGTCGTTGCCGCCGCTGCGCTCGTGAATCCCAGCGATCACGTTCGCTACCTGCTTCCCGCGTGCATGTTGCTCGCGCTGCCGGCGGGCGCCTGCATCGCGTGGCTGTGGGAGCGGCGCGGAGCGCGGTGGCTCGCGATGGTCCTGCTGCTCGTTCCACTCGTGCAAGCCGTGCGCTTTGACTACGTGATGAGCGCGGGAGATACGCGGGAGGTCGCGGAGCGCGAGCTCGCCCGTCTTCCCGCCGCCAGCGTGGTCGCGATCGATCACTACGGTCCGCAGGTCGACTTGAGCGAGTCCGCGCTCGTCCGCCTCGCGACGATCCGCCCGCTCTACGCTCGGGAAGAGCTGCGCCGTGCGTACTTCGAGGCGAAGGTTGCGCCGCCGAACGGGCCGGGCGTCGACGCGATCGCGTGCGAGGACCTCTTCGGCATCGACGCAGCGACGCTGAGCTACGGCGTGAAGCTCGTTCCGAAGGTTCGTGCTCTCGGGACGACGCCCCGCGAGGTGCTCGCGAGCCTCGGCGTCACGCATTTGGTGCTCGTCGAGCGGCGTCCGCGCCGCGAGGAGCGTCCGCTCGCACCGCTCGTATCCGGCCTCGAGCCTGCGTGGGTCCTCGATCCTTCGGCAGACCCGGCAGAGCCGTGCCGTGAGGCGTTCCTGCCGACCGAGATGGACTTCCCGCTCACGGGGCTCTGGCAAGTCTCTCGCCCCGGACCGCGTCTCTCGCTCTATGCCTTGCCGCGCTGAAGTCATGCGACACCAACGAGTGAAGCTCGGAACTCTCGCGCTGCTCGCCCTCGCGGGCTGCGGCGGATCCTCGGCACCTGTCGAGCTTCCGCTGAGTGGAACGTGGAGCGGTGAACTCACGCTCGAAGCGAACGCGCGCAAGGACTTCGTGCTCAAGCTCCCCGAGGACACGGTCATCGCGCGCGTCACGCTGCTCAGCGACGTTCCAGAGGTCGATCTGCACGCGCATCCGAGCGAGCGCGTGCTCGACCTCGACGACGCGCAGTACATGTTGGACGACCTCGAGGGGCCGCCGCAGCTCACGCTGAACTCCCTCGGGCCCGATCCGGTCGGCGGTACGGACTGGCATCTCGCCGTGCACTGGCCGTATCTGGAGCGGCCGCGCATCGGCGATCGACGACAGGACGCCGCGGCGATCTCGCTCGAAGTCGAAGTGCACCGCGCGCGCGTCGATGCGGAGCTCGCGCCCGGCGTGCCCGTGCGCAGCTGGCTCGATGACGAGAGCGGGGGTTTTCGCTCGTTCCGCTTGATCGTGCCGCCCGACGCGAAGGCACTGCGGATCGACTTGTCGGACGTCGAGAGCGACCTCGACATCTATGCCCGCGCTGGCGGACCGGTGCTCGACTTCGTGCCCGAGGTTGCGTTCGCGGAGCACAGCTGGGGACGCGAGACGCTGCTCCTCGATGCGCAGAGTGAGCCGCCGCTCGTCTCTGGCGAATGGCGTATCGACGTGCAGGACGCGCTCGGGCCGAACCGACGCCTGCCGTTCACGATCCATGCGAGCTTCGACGCGGACGTTCCCGCGGCGTTGCTCGAGATTCCGCGGTCCGTCCCGACGCCCGGCGAGACGCCCGTGCAGCGGGCGGCGCGCGCGGTGGTCGAGATCACCACCAAGGAGGCGATGGGGAGTGGGACGCTCCTCTCGCGCGATGGCTGGATTCTCACCAACGCGCACGTGCTCGGAAACGACATGGATGCGGAGATCGTGGTGTCGCTGCTTGTCGACGCAGCGCGGCCTGCGGTCGAGTGCTTCCGTGCGCAGGCGGTCGAGCTCGACGTCGCGCGCGATCTTGCGCTGATTCAGATCACGGGGGGGCTTTTTGACCAGCCGCTGCCGGACGGGTACGAGCTGCCGACGCTGGAGATCGGCGAGCCTGCGGCGCTCGGCCTCGGTGCGCCCCTGTGGCTCGTCGGCTATCCGGCGACGGGGGGCACGGGGAGTCGCGTGACGATCACCGCGACGCGCGGGATCGTGTCGGGTTTCGAGCGCGCCGACTTCGGTCGCCTCATCAAGACCGATGCGGAGATCACGCGCGGCAACTCTGGCGGCGCCGCGATCGACGAGCGCGGACTCCTGATCGGAGTGCCGAGCTCCACGGTGGAGAATGGATCGGGGCAGATCGGGTACGTGCACCCGATCGACGCGCTTCCGCCTTCTTGGCGTGCGCGGATCGCGCGCTAGAGCGACTTCGTGAGCGCGGCGAGATCGGCCTCGCCCTTCGTGTCGCCGAGCAGCTTGGCGAGCTCGAGGGCTCGTGCGATCACGACCTTCGCGCGCTCTTTGGCAGCCGTCTCCACGAGGCAGGTCGCGAGCTTGCGCAGCGCGCTGTATTCGTCGCCCACGAGCAAGAGGTCGCGGTAGATGAGTGCGGCCTCGCCGAGCGGAGCGATCGCCTCGGCGGGTGCCTTGCCTTGAGCGTGCGCGGCCCCGAGCGCGGAGAGCCCCATCGCGTGTCCCCACCAGTCGCCGAGCGGAGCGGCGTTCGCGATGCACTCCTGCGCCTTCGCGACCGCGGCCTTCACATCCCCGGCCTTCAGCGCCGCGCGCGACTCCGAGTGCGTGCGTTGCCCGGCGCGGAACTGTGCCTTCTGCGCGTCGCTCTGGCTCACGAAGGCGCTGGTGTAGTCGAGGAAGATCGGGTGGCCGAGCTCGGCGCTCGCGAGCCTCGCGCCCCAGAGTGCCCGCTCCTGCTTCGCGGCGATCGTCGCCTTGTCCGGACTGGCGGGGGACTTCTCCCACGTGGCGAGCGCGCCCTCGAGGTCCTCGTCGATGGTGTAGAGAACTTCGTGGCGATGCGCGGCCCACAGCTTGCGACAGCCCGCTTCGTCCTTCGCGGCGTGCAGCTCGACGAAGCGCTCGCGCACGCTCTTCTCCTGTGCCGTCTGCGCGGCAGCTCGCGGCGCAGAGTTCGAGCCGACGGAGACGGGCAACGACGCGAGCACGAGCGTGACGAGCAGCATGGAACTCACCTGCGTTCGAAAATGTCGAAGTAGCGGTAGAGGGAGAGCGAGGAGAAGGCGTCGACGATGGCGCCGCTGCGGAGGAGCGCGCGGACTTCGTCACGTTGGAACGTAGCGACGCGGATGCGCTCGCTGGGCTCGTGCTCCGTCGCATGGACGAGCTCGCAATCGAGCGCCGCGAACACGTGCGCGTAGTGGTCGCTGATGCCGTTGATCGCGTAGAACCCCGGCAGCGCGACGAGCTCGCGGGGGCTCGCGCCCGCTTCCTCGCGCAGCTCGCGCTCGGCACCGAGCCGCGGGTCTTCGCCGGGAGCGAGGCGGCCCGCGGGCACTTCCCAGTGCGTCTCGCCATGCGGATAGCGGTACTGGCCGATCAGGACGAAGCGACCGTCCGCGAGCACGGGGACGACGACGACGGCCGGGCCGATCTCGACCACGTGATGCACGCCTGGCGATCCGTCGGGGAAGATCACGTCGTCGGCGCGCAGGCTGACCCAGCGGGACTCATAGATGCGCCGCGAGCGCACGAGCCCATAGGGCTCGAACGGCGCCGGATCGGGCGGCGGCGTCGCGTCGCTCGATCCGGCGGAGTTCATGGCGTTGGGCGGGCGCTCAGTGAGCTGCGCCCGAGTCGGGCCACAGCGAGCGCCAATCGGACTTCGCGGGCGCTCGGCCGGCGAGGCGTTCGAGCAGCTCGCGGGGCACGCGCAGGTCCTCGAGCGCCGTCTCGGAGAGCGCCTTGCCGCAGGCCTCGACCACGGAGTCCGCGTCGAGGTGGTGCAGCGCGAAGACCTGATCGGGGCGGCCGCACTTCGAGAACTTGCGCACGGCGAGCGTGGTCTGCTTGACGCCGACGATCGAGCCGATGTTGTCGACGAGGCCGGCTTCGCCGTCGCACATGGCGACGATCGGCACGCGCCGCGCTGCGATGCTGACGAGCTCCGCTTCGTCGCCGACTTCGCGCGCGACGGCGTGCAGGTCGCCGTCGATGCCGAGGCCGTCGCGAAGGTGGCGGTAGTCGTCGTGCTCGCCGAGGATGCCGAGCAGGAGCTCGGGGCTCGAGATCACGATCACGTTGGCGAACACGCCGCGCGCGAGGAGCTTGTGGGCCGCTTCGACGGCCTCCGTCGCCACCGACCCCATGGCGAAGAGCTGCACGACGTTGTCGCCGGGCTCGTAGCCCGCGTAGCCGCGCCAGTCGAGCAGGTAGTACGCGCCCGCGAGGCACTCTTCGCGCACGCGCGCGAGCAGGTCCGCGTCGGGCAGGGTGGCGACCATCGACTCATCGGTCGCGTCGCTCCAGTCCGAGGCCTTGGGCGCCAGCGCTCCGCTCCACGAACCGGGAACCTTCGACTTCGCGTGGGTGCGCACGCTGTCGAGCAGGAGCTTCTGCGGGATCGCACGCGTCACCGCGCGAATGAGCACGCCGCGGCGACCGTCGTTGCGGTCCTCCATGTGGCGCTTGATCGCGTCCGAGAGAATCCAGTCGACCTCGAGCGCGAAGAGCGGCTCCCACGTGATCAGGTTCGGGATCTGGATGTCGCTCTTCCACGAGTGCTGAGCGCCCTCGGGAGCGAGCGTCACGCCGCTCGGCGTGCCCATGATCACGAACTCCGCGCCCCAGTAGAGGTTGTAGTACAGCTGGTC
This sequence comes from uncultured Planctomycetota bacterium, assembly GCA_903928115.1. GTDB lineage: Bacteria > Planctomycetota > UBA1135 > UBA1135 > F1-120-MAGs118. The sequence goes on along the minus strand of CAIYPP010000101.1, from coordinate 414 downwards.
GAGGGCGCGTTTGATGAAGAAGTCGTACACGGTCATGATCGGGAAGAACGGCAGGCCCGTGTAGTGGGCCATCTTCCCGAAGCTCGCCGCGGCGCTCATGCAATTGGCCTCGGCGATCTCGAAGCGGATGTGACGCGTCCAGACCTCTTCGTGGGTCACGAGCGACGGGTGGCGCGCTTCGCGGGCGGGCGAGTCGTCGACGTCGGCCTTGGGGCCGTAGATGCGCTGGTCCATGACCGGCGACACGTTGGTCGAGGTGCCGACGTCCGGTGAGAGCGTGAGCACGAAGTCGGCGGCGGTCTTCCAGCGCTGCTCGTGCTGCGTCAGGTCCTTGCCGCCCGACATCTGCGGGCCGCCTTCGTCGGCCGTGCCGATGCGCACGAGCTTGCTCGCGAGCTGGCCCCACATCCACTG
>CAIYPP010000100.1 GCA_903928115.1 uncultured Planctomycetota bacterium | reverse complement strand
TCGGGCTCCGCGCCGCGCGTGGGGATCGCGTGGATGTCGAGGTCGATGGGCACGGGCAGCACGGCGAGGTCGGGGATGCCGCTCTCCTCGATGGCTTCGCGCAGCGCGACATGTGCGAGGTTCGCGTCGCCGTCACAGTGGCCGCCGAGCTGCAGCCAGCGGTCGAGCTTGCGATGGTGGGTGAGCAGCGCGCGCTCGAAGCCCGCGTCGACGACCAGCGCGCTCGCCGTGAGGTGACCTTCGAGCAGCGTGCGCCGGTGCGCGTCGAGCGGATGACGCTCGATCAAGTCGAGCATGCGCCGCTGGAACGCCTCCTGCGCCTCGTCCACGGGCTCGTAGTGGTCGAGCAGGTGGTAGGCGCGCGAGAGCTCCTCGGTGGGCGCGAGCCACGGATCGCCGATCCGTGCGGCACCGGATAGGTCGAAGCCGTTCGTCACCGACGCGCTCAGTCGCGCAGGAGCTGCGCGTACTTGCCCGCGCGGGACTTGGGACGCAGACCGCGGCGCTTGCGCTCGGCCTCGCGCCACTCGTGGTAAGCCTCGAAGTCTCCGGCGAAGAAGTTGACCTCGGGGCCCTTGCCCTCTTCGACCTCGCCTTCGAAGGCGAGGATGTGCGTCGCGACGCGGTTCAGGAAGTAGCGGTCGTGGCTGACGACGATCGCGGAGCCGGGGTACTCGCTGATCGCCTCTTCGAGCACGCGCAGCGTCTCGAGGTCGAGGTCGTTGGTCGGCTCGTCCATGAGGATGACGTTCGCAGGCTCGCGCAGCATCTTCGCGAGCAGCACGCGGTTGCGCATGCCGCCCGAGCACTCGCCCAAGAGCTTCTGCTGGTCCTCGCCCTTGAAGTTGAAGCGTGCGACGTAGGCGCGCCCGTCGAGGATCTTGCCACCGTAGGGGATCTGCGGGTTGCCCTCGGTGATGTTGTCGTAGACCGACTTCTGGTCGTCGAGGATCGCGCGCGACTGATCGAGGTAGCGCAGCATCACCGTCGAGCCGAGCTCGACCGTGCCGCTGTCGGGCTTCTCCTTGCCCATGATGATCTTGAGCGTCGTCGACTTGCCGACGCCGTTGGCGCCGACCACGCCGAGGATCGAGCCCGGCGGCATCTCGAACGAGAGCTTGTTCAGGAGCACGCGGCTGCCGAACTTCTTCGAGACATCCTTGAAGTGGATCACCTTGTCGCCGAGGCGCGGGCCGGGCGGGATGCGCAGCTCGACAGCTTCGATCGCGTCTTCTGCGCGCTCGGTCATCAACTGCTTGTAGCGCTCTTCGCGCCACTTCGCGCGCTTGCGGCGCGCCGCCGGCGACTGGCCGAGCCACTCGCGCTCCTTGGCGAGCAGCTTCTCGCGCTGCTCATTCTTCGACGCGCGCTCGGCCAAGAGCTTCTGCTTCGCGCCGAGGTAGTCGGAGTAGTTGCCCTTGTACGGCATCGCGCGGCCGCGCTCGACTTCGAGCATCCAGCCGACGACGTTGTCGAGGAAGTAGCGGTCGTGGGTGATCAGGATCACCGTGCCCTGATATTCCTTGAGGTGCTGTTCGAGCCACTCGACCGAGTCGGCGTCGAGGTGGTTGGTGGGCTCGTCCAAGAGCAGCATGTCGGGGTGCGCGAGCAAGAGCTTGCAGAGCGCGACGCGGCGGCGCTCGCCGCCCGAGAGCTTCTTCACGTCCGCGTCCATCGGCGGCAGGTCGAGCGCCGTGGCGGCCTGCTCGAGGCGGTTCTCGAGGTTCCAGACGTCCTTGTGGTCCATCTCCTCTTGCAGCTTGGCGAAGAGGTCCTCCTTGCCGTCCATGTCGGCGCACACTTCGTTGTAGCGCGCCTCGAGCTCGTGCAGCTCCTTCACGGCCTGCTTCAGGTTGCCCGCGACATCGACGGTCTCGTCGAGCGGCGGCTCCTGGCTCAGGTAGCCGATCGAGTAGTCGCCGACCTTCTGCGCGACGCCTTCGAACTGCTTGTCCTCGCCGGCCATGATGCGCAGCAAGGTCGACTTGCCCGCGCCGTTGGGGCCGATCAGTCCGATCTTGGCGCCTTCGAGGAAGGACAAGGTGATGCCCTTCAGCACCTCGACTTGTCCGTAGTACTTCTTCAGGTCCTGCAGCTGGAAGATGATCTTGTCGGCCATGGCGGGCGAAGAGGATAGCGTCCGCGCGGCGCCCTCGCACGCGCGGGCGGACCTCAGCGCGCGCCGACGCGGTAGATCTCGACGGGCGTGCCGACCGCGGAGGCACTCAGCACGCGCCAGATCACGCTCGGGGCCGCATCCATGGGCTGAAAACTGATCGGCGTCTCGCGCCACGGGCCCGCAGCGTGGGGTGCGTCGCGCCACAAGAGCTCGCCGCGCGCGCGCACGACCTCGTAGAACGCGCGCTCCGAGGGGTGGCCGGAGAGCTTGCCGGAGTCGACCACGTAGATTCCCGGCCCGAGCGCGTCGAGGAAGCCCGCGGGATCCTCCGCGATGGAATCGGCGGTCTGGAAGCCGAGCTCCTTCGACGCTCCGAAGTAGCGGATGTCCCAGCGCGGCTCCGGCGGCGGGTTGTCCTTGCGGTGCGCTTGGTACTTCGCCCAGCGCGAGTACGCGATGCGGCGCCCGCCGCGCTTGTTGAAGAGACTCTCCTCCGTGCGCGCGAGCGGGAGATCGATCGTCGGCGCGACGAAGAGCGGCGTGGTCGCGTGATCGAAGCTCGTCGCGACGTAGCTCGCCGCGCGCTCCATCGGGTCGTCCTCGGCGCGCAGCCAGCTCAAGCGCACACACGCGGTCGCCTGCAGAGCGAGTGCGAGTGCGGCGAGGCCGATCGATGCGATGCGAGGTGCTCCACGCACGCCCGTCGCGCGCTCCAAGCCCCAAGCCGCGAACACGGCAGCGTAGGGAACGAGCGAGATCAGGAAGCGATCGTAGGTGTCGTTGAAGCTTGCGAGAACGAGTCCGTAGGGAAGCACATAGGCGAGCACCACGCGCGCCGCGCCGTGCGAAGCCGGCGACGCCTCGGCCGAGCGGCGCAGTCGTTGCGCGATCCAAAGGCCGAGCGCGAGCAGGAGCAAGACCCCGAGCCCGGGCTCATAGTTCGCCAGCGTGCGCAGCATCGTGCGCGCGCCGCCGAAGGAGAACTGCTCGTAGTCGACGACGTGACGGCCGAAGGTGACGCCGACCTCGCTCGTCTCGAGCTTCGCGGCCTCCACTTGCTCGGAAGGGGAGAAGAAAAACGGATAG
>CAIYPP010000099.1 GCA_903928115.1 uncultured Planctomycetota bacterium | reverse complement strand
GAAGCCGTGGGCGAGCAGGCCGCACTCGAGGTAGCGGCGCAGCTCGCGCTCGACGAAACGCGGCAGGCCGTGGCAGGAATCGGGAGCACGGGCGCGCTCGAGGAAGGTCTCGACGTGCGTGAGCAGCACTTGGTGGAGTGCGCCGCGCTCGGGCTTGCGCCGACGCCGGACGTGGATCTCGCTGCGCAGCTGCATGCGAAGCCACGGACTGTCGGCAGCGGCTCGCGGTCGCGGGCTGTTTCGGAATTGCCGGTAGAGACTCGAGTACGGCGGCTCGGGGCCGGGATCGGAGCTCCGCACCTCCGCGGCTCTTGTGTTCTCTCTGAGTCAAGCAGAAGAAGCACAGGGGCCACGAAGGCACGGAGAGGCTCGCGGTCGCGGGCTGTTTCGGAATTGCTGGTAGAGACTCGAGTACGGCGGCTCGGACCCGGGATCGGGGAACGCGCGCTTCGTCGGGCTCGCGGCGGACGTCAAGCAGATGACGGCCTACGCGAAGGAGAACGACCTCACGATCGCGGTCATGGGCTGCCGCGTGAACGGGCCGGGCGAGACGGATGACGCCGATCTGGGCCTGTGGTGCAGGCCCAACTTCGTGAACCTCAAGCGCGGGCCCGAGGACGCTGGGACGTTCAGCTACGACGACATCCTCGCCGCGCTCCGGCGCGAGCTCGATGCGCTGATCGCCGCGCGCGCGAAGTAGCCCTGAGAGACTGGCGCGTGTGTGCGCTGCGGCCGTACTCTTGGCTGCATGCGAAGCAACGCTCCTCTCCTGTTCGCTCTGCTCGCGCTGTCCGTGCCTGCGGCAGCGCAAGAACTCCCCCACGCTTTCGTCGGCGCGCGCGTGCTGCCGATCGCCGGTGCGCCGATCGACGACGGCATCGTGGTGGTTCAGTTCGGACGCATCCGCGCCGTCGGAGCCCGTGGCTCGGTCGAAGTCCCCGCGGGCGCGAAGGTCGTCGAGGTGAAGGGCAAGGTGCTGATGCCCGGCCTCGTCGACACGCACAGCCACGTCGGCGGCGGCTGGGGTGCGGACTCGAGCGCGCCGATCCAGCCGGATGTGCGCATGCTCGACGCGGTGAACTGCCGCGACGCGGGCCTGCAGCGCGCGCAGGCGGGCGGCATCACAACGCTCAACGTGATGAGCGGCAGCGGCCACCTGATGAGCGGGCAGACGATCTACCTGAAGAACAAGGACGTCCGCACGATCGAGGAACAGTGCTATCGCTTCCCGGACGGCGCGCCCATGGGCGGGATGAAGATGGCCAACGGCACGAACAGCCAGCAGGACCCGCCGTTCCCGGGGACGCGCGGCAAGTCGGCGGCGCTCGTGCGCGAGCGCTTCCTTGCTGCGCAGGAGTACAAGCGCAAGATCGACGCCGCCGCGGGCGACGCGTCCAAGCTGCCTGGGCGCGATCTGGGGCACGAGGCGATGCTCGAGATTCTCTCCGGACGTCGCATCGTCCATCACCACACGCATCGCCACGACGACATCGTGACGGTCCTGCGCCTCTCGAAGGAGTTTGGCTTCCGCGTCGTGCTGCACCACGTGAGCGAGGCGTGGAAGGTTGCAGACGAGATCGTCGCCGCGAACGCGCCGTGCTCGCTGATCGTGCTCGACACTCCGGGCGGCAAGCTGGAGGCGATGGACTTCGACGCGCGCTCGGCGGCGGAGCTCGAGCGGCTCGGCGCGCCGCAGCTCGTCGCGTTCCACACCGACGACTGGATCACCGACTCGCGGCTCTTCCTGCGCAGCGCGGCGCTCGCGGTTCGCGCCGGCGTTTCGCGCGAAACGGCGCTCGCGGGTCTGACGCTCCACGGGGCGAAAATGCTCGATCTCGCCGACCGCGTCGGCAGCTTGGAGCCGGGAAAAGACGCGGACTTCGTGGTGCTCTCGGGCGAGCCGCTCTCGGTCTACACCCGCGTCGAGCAGACGTGGGTCGAGGGCGCCAAGGTGTTCGACCTCGCGATCGAAGAGGACCGAGTGTGGGCGGAAGGTGGCTGGGGAGCTGGGCTCGCGCGTGCCGGTGCGCTCTGCTGCGTCGGCGAGGAGGTGAAGTGATGTTCAAGCAGGTTTTCCAAGTCGTCGCTTCGCTTGCTCTTGCGCTGCCGCTCGCGGCGCAGGACCTCGTCGTGCGCGGGGAGCGCGTCCACACCGTCTCGGGGGCCGTCATCGAGAACGGCATCGTGATCGTGAAGGGCGGCAAGATCGTCGCGATCGGCAACGAGCGGCAGGTCCAACCGCCGGCTGACGTGCGCGTCGTGAGCGCGAAGGTCGTGACGCCGGGCTTGGTCGATGCGCACAGCGTCGTCGGCCTCGCGGGCTATCTGAACCAGCCGCACGATCAGGACCAGCACGACCCGACCGGCCCGATCCAGCCCGAGCTGCGCGCCATCGACGCGTACAACGCTCGCGAGCGGCTCGTCGAATGGGTGCGCGGCTTCGGCGTGACCACCCTGCACACAGGCCATGGGCCGCAGGCGCTCATCTCGGGTCAAACGATGGTCGTGAAGACCCGCGGCGAGACGATCGACGAAGCCGTAGTCGTTCCGCGCGCGATGATTGCCGCGACGCTCGGCACCGCATCGCGCACGAAGTCGCCGGGAACGGCCGGCAAGCAGCTCTCGATGCTGCGCGAGGCGCTGCTCGGGGCGCAGGAATACCAGAAGAAGCTGAAAGCGGCGGGCGACGACGCGACCAAGCGGCCGGAGCGCGATCTCCGCAAGGAAGCGCTCGTCGACGTGCTCGAACGCAAGGCGCCGCTGCTCGTGACAGCCAACCGCCATCAAGACATCGTCTCGGCGCTGCGTCTCGCGGCGGAGTTTGGCTTCCAGCTGGTGCTCGACGGCGGCGGCGAGAGCTACGTCGTCCTCGACGAGCTGCGCGCAGCGAAGGTTCCGATCATCGCGCATGCGCCGATGGCACGCTTTGTCGAAGAGCTCGAGAACGCGAGTCGCTCGACCTACCGCAAGCTCGCGGACGCGGGTTTGACGTTTGCACTGCAGTCGGGCTACGAGAGCTACGTGCCCAAGACGCGCGTCGTGCTCTACGAAGCGGGCGTCGCCGCGGCCTACGGGCTTGGATCCGAGCGTGCCCTTCGCTCGATCACGCTCGATGCTGCGAAGATCCTCGGCCTCGACGCGCGGCTCGGCAGCCTCGACGTCGGCAAGGACGGCGACCTCGCGCTCTACGACGGCGATCCCTTCGAGTACACCACCCACTGCGTGGGTACCGTGATCGAGGGCGTCGTCGTGTTCGAAGGCTCGCGCTAGGCGCGATCCGCGAGGACGTGCACGAGCGAGACGGCGAACGTCGTCCACAGCAGTGCGATCAGCGCCTCGCGCCAGCCGAGCGCGCGGAGCTTCGCGCGACTCCATCCGTGGCTGTCGCGCAGAGCCTCGCGCGTGTGCCACGTGCGCCATGCGAAAAAGGGCGCGAGCAAGCCGAGTAGCAACAGGCCGAGCGTGTGAGGCGCACCACCCGCACACAGAGACGCTGGCGCGGCGACAACGAGCGTTACGACCGCGAACGAGAGCGCTCCACCGGACTGGAAGCCATGGCGGAAGCCGAACCATGCGGCGGCCGCGGCGGGGAAGACGGCGACAGCACCGTACGCGAGGAACGACGGGTCGGGAGTAGCGCTCACCGCAGCGATCAGGCTCGCGGCGAGGATCGCGCTGCCAATTGCAAGGCGCGCGTGCCAGTGTTTGGGATACCCCGCGGCAGCGCCCGCGAGAACGAAAACACCGAGAAAAGCTGCCCCGGCGAGCAGCGCGGCAAACATGTCGTAGCGCGCCGCGCTGAGCACGCCCGCGACGATCGAGATCACGAGGTAGACCCACGCGCCGTGCGCGCGCGCCGGATCCGGCGCCTTCAGCTTCCGTGCGTGTTCGCTCATACTGCTTCGAACCTAGCAGGACGGCAGCGCCCGCGGACGCGGCAAGTCCTACGCCGAAGGCCGTAGAAAACGAAGGAGCCACGCATGACGCCCAGCACTCTCGCGCACGAAGAATGGGGCTCGGGAGAGCCCGTGGTGCTGTTGCACGGCTTTCCGTTTCACCGCGGTCAGTGGCGGGCGCTGGGCAGCGAGCTCGGCAGGCACGTACGCGTGATCGCGCCCGACTTACGCGGCTTTGGTGGCAGTGCGTTCACGGACATGGTCGCAGGTCGAGCGTGGACCATGGAGCAGCATGCGGACGACGTCGCGGCGCTCCTCGACGCGCTCGCGATCCGCGGGCCCGTCACGCTCTTCGGCTTCTCCATGGGGGGGTATGTCGCGCTTGCTTTCCTGCGTCGTCACGGCGCGCGCGTGGGCGCGCTCGGGCTGATCAACACCCGCGCGATCGCAGACTCCCAGGAGGCGGCCGCAGGAAGAGCGGCGCTCGCGGCGAAGGCGCTCGCCGAAGGGCCGGGTCCGGTCATCGAGGCGATGCTGCCGCGCCTTCTCGCGCCGCAGACGCTCGCGAAGCGCCCCGAAGTCGCCGCAGCGGTTCGCGCGCTCATGGAAGTCGCGCCGCGCGAAGGCATCGCGGCATCCTTGCGCGGAATGGCTCTGCGTGCGGACTCGAATGAGCTCTTACCGCGCGTCGGCGTCCCCACGCTGGTGGTGGTCGGAGAGCACGACGCGATCTCCTCACCGACGGAAATGGCGGGGATCGCCCAAGCGATTCCAGGCGCGCGCTTCACGCAGCTCCCGGCCGCGGGCCACATGACCACGCACGAGGCACCGGCCGAGTTGGCGCGAGCCTCGCTCGACTTCTTGCGCTCGCTCTAAGGGCTCTCGTCGCCGCTCGCGCGCTTGCGGAGTCGTCCGCCGTAGAGCGCGAGGCCGAGCCCGACCATGGCGCGCGCGAAGCCACCGAAGAACGAGTCGTGGACGGCAGAGCGCGCTTGGAAGTCGGTCGTGCGATACGCGAACTCGCGCTTGGCGGGCTTCGGAACGCTATCGAGGATGTGAAACACACCCCACAGCATTCCGAAGATCCCGAGGGCGATGAGCACGAGGCCCGCGCGCGCACGCTTGCCGCGCTGCTCGGCGGCACGTTGGTCGACATCCGTCACGGCCAAGAATCTAGCGCACGCCGCCCACCTTGCACGACCAAGGGGTCGCGCTAGAGTCGCGCCCATGGACGGGATTTCGCTCCTCGCGGGGTTCGGTGTCGGCGCAGTTTTGGGTTTCGTAGTCGCGAATCTGCTCGCGCGCGGCAAGTCGTCGGCGGCGACTGCGACGCTGCAAGCGCAGCTCGAGGCCGCCAAGAGTGATTACGCGCGGGCTGAAAGCGAACGCACGTCTCTGCGCAAGACGAACGACCAGCTCCTCGTCGCCGAGGCTGCGGCGAGGGCGAGCGCGACGGCGAGCGAAGCGCGGGTGAAGGAGCTCGACGCAAGTGCTGCTGCGGAGCGCAAGCGCGCGGAGGACGCCGTGCGGGAGCACGGGACCGTGCAGACCAAGCTCGGTCGCCTCGAAACGCAGCTCGGCGAGCGCGAGCGTGCGCTCGAAGAGCTGAGGCTCACCGTGGAACGATCGAAGCAGCAGCTCACTGAGACGTTCAAAGCGACGGGTGCCGACGTCTTGAGGACGACGGCCGAGTCGCTGCTCAAGCAGGCCAAGGAGCAGTTCGAGGGCCACAAGCAGCTCTCGCAGCAAGAGCTCGAAGCGCGGCAGAAGGCCGTGGAGTCGCTGGTCGCGCCGCTCAAGGAGCAGCTGGAGAAGCAGGAGAAGCTCGTGCAGTCGCTGGGCGAGAAGCGCGAGGGAGACTCGAAGGCGCTCTCGGAGCAACTCAAGCAGATCGCGGACCTGCAAATTCAGGCCTCGAACGCGGCCAACACGCTGTCGAGCGCGATGCGAGACAATCGGCAGCGCGGTCAGTGGGGCGAGGTTGGGCTGCGCAACGTCGTCGAAATGGCGGGCATGACGGCCCATGTCGACTTCGTCGAGCAGTCCAGCATCGACGGTGATGACGGCGCGCGCCTGCGGCCGGACATGATCGTGCGTCTTCCGGGCGAGCGCTCCGTTCCGATCGATGCCAAGGTTCCGATGAACGCTTACTTCGATTCGATCGACACGAAGAACAGCGACTCGGAGCGAAGCGCTCGACGAGCGGCACACGCCTCGGCACTGAGGAGTCACGTCAAGGTGCTGGGTTCGCGCGACTACGCGGCGGCCATCGGCGGGACGGCGGAGCTGACGGTTCTGTTCATCCCGGTGGAGAGCGCGCTGATCTCAGCCCTCGAGTACGACGGCAACCTCTTCAAGGAGGCGCTCGACGCGCGCATCGTGATCACGACGCCGTCCACGCTGCTCGCGTTCCTCCGCGTGTGTGCGCTGCAGTGGAAGCAGGCGCAGTTCAACGAGAACGCCATGCGGATCGGCGAGAGCGCGCAGGAGTTGCTCGGCCGCATCCAGACCTTGTCCGAGCATCTCGCGAAGGTCGGCAAGGGGCTCGACACTGCGAGCAAGGCGTTCAACGACGCCGTCGGCTCGTACAACAGTCGGCTGTTGCCCAAGGCCCGTGAGACTTCGGAGCTTGCGGGCGGGCTTCACGAGGCCCCGCAGGAGCTGGAAATGCAGGAGCGCGTTCTGCGCACCGACATCGTCGGCCTGCCGCCGAGCTCGGCTTCCACCAAGCCCTGACCGAGACTTCAGGGGCGCGCGTGCGCCTCGTACTTGTCGAACGTGAGCGCCTGCTCGAGCATCGACGTCGCGACGTCCGAGCGCACGAGCAGCGTCGCGGTCCCCGCTTCCTGATCGACCGCGGCTTCACGCACTCCGGCGACGGCCAACGCCGCCGCGTGGACCTTTGGGCGGCAGCCTCCGCAGCACATGCCGTCGACCTCGAAGACGCGCACGAGCTCGCCCTCGCCGGGCGTCGACGAGAGCAGGAAGGGAATCGTCGACGGGTCCGCGAGGACCGGGGCCTTGTACGTGGGATCTTTGGCGCGGAGCGCGACCCAGGCCGCGGCGGATCCGGCGACGACGAGCAGGGCGACGAGGGCGTACTTGTTCATGCGTGCGGAAAGAGAATCGGTCGTGGGCCGCGAGTTGTCTAGTGGGGGCGAGCTTGAGGGAACCGCGCAGAACGGGGAGAATCGGCCGCATGAGCCAGACCGACCCTGTCCGCGCGTCGTTCGACGAGGCGCTCGCCACCCTGCAGGCCTTCATGGCGTCGCCGGAGGCGCTGCCCAACGTGCAGCGCTTCGTGGAGGCAGCGTCGGAGACGCTCGCGCGAGGCGGCAAGCTCTTGTCGTGCGGCAATGGCGGAAGCATGTGCGATGCCATGCACTTCGCCGAGGAGTGGACCGGGCGCTTCCGCGGCAACCGCTCTGCGCTTCCGGCGATTGCATTCTCCGACCCGAGCCAGCTCACCTGCATCGCGAACGACTTCGGCTTCGACGAGGTCTTCGCGCGCCAAGTCGAAGCACTCGGCAAGCCCGGCGACTTGCTCGTCATGATGTCGACGTCGGGCAACTCTCCCAACTGCCTGCGCGCCGTCGAAGAGGCGCACAAGCGCGGGGTCCGCGTCGTCGGGCTGCTCGGCAAGGGCGGCGGCAAGCTCGCGACGCTCGTCGATATTCCGATCATCGTTCCGCTGGCGCAGACCTCGGATCGCATTCAAGAAGTGCACATCAAGGTGCTGCACATCGTGATCGAGGCCGTCGAGCGGCGGATGTTTCCGAAGAACTACTAGCGGCGCTTCGAAAACAAGCTCGCCCCGCTCGCGCGTCGTGATGCGCGAGCGGGGCGATTGTGTGGAAAGAGCGAAGGCTCAGCGCCGGCGCGAGAGCCGCCACGCAAGGCGAGCGGCAGCGCGATCCGCGTCGAAGCTGCGGCCGCGGCGCTGCAGATGCTCTTCGATCTTCGCGCGCTGTTCTTGCGAAAGCCCGTCGATGAGCGGACGTGTGATCGGGAGCGCGCGGTCGCGCGCAGCTTCGAGCAGCGGACGAAGCTCGTTGCGGAGCAACTCGCGAGCGCCTTCGCGGTCGCCGCCATCGCGCAGCGCGCGGGCACGCTCGACGATCTCGCGCGCCCGCGTACGAGTCTCTTCTGCAATCGGAGCGAGCTGACGCGCAGCCTCGCGGCCTGCGGCCTTCTGCTGCTCGGTGATGCCCAGCTGTTCTTGTGCGAACTTCCGCATGTTGTTGCGGCGTTCGCCGCCGCGCTGGCGGCGACCGCGGTGACGCTTGTGGCGACGACCTTCGCGGTCCTTGCGGGCCTCCTTGCGCGCACCATCGGTGCCCGGTGCCTCGCGCCGGCCTTCTTGGGCGAGCGCGAGATCCGAAGTCAGGGCGAGGAAGAGGCCGGCGAGAGCGAGCGTGAGGTGCTTTTTCATGGCGGAAAACTCCAGTTGGACGACCACCGAAACCCACGGAATGCCGCGGCGTTCCGCGCGAAGTTCTGCAAAGTCCGTGTTTCAGGGACGCGAGAGGGCCTTCAGGAACGCAACCAGCGCTGCGCGCTCCTCCGCACTCGCGTCGAACGGCTTCAGCTCGGGATCGAGGAAGCCGTTGGCGTTTCCACCACGGCTGTAGAACTCCACGACGTCCTCGAGGGTCGCGAGACTGCCGTCGTGCATGTAGGGCGCGGTCTGAGCGAGCCCGCGGAGGCTGGCGGTCTTGAAGCGCCCGCGATCGAGGGGCTCGCCGCTGATCGCCGCGCGGCCCGGCTCCGCCAGCCCGTCGCGCACGCCGACGCCCGTGTTGTGGAAGCGCTCGTCCGAGAAATTCGGTCCGGCGTGACAACGCCAGCAGCCTGCACGGCTCTCGAAGAGCCACATGCCGGTGCGCTCCTGCGCCGTGAGGCCCGAGACATCTCCGGCGCGAAAGCGATCGACCGGGCTGTCGCCGAGCTGCAGACGCCGCACGAACTGCGCGATGGCGCGGGCGAGCGACTCGCGCGAGAGCTCGCCGTAGGCATCTTGAAAGTGCTTCGAGTACGCGCCGTCCGAGCGAAGTCGGGCGAGAGCGTCCTCGATCGGCAAGGCCATTTCGTCCGGGTTCTCGAGCGGCATCAGCGCCTGCTCTTCGAGGCTCTCCGCCGCGCCATCCCACATCTGCGGCCCGGCATGTCCACGATTGAAGAGCGACGGCGAGTTGCGCTTGGTGAGCCGACCTTCGATGCCGCGCGAGCGGGTCGCGTTGTCCGCCATGCCATGCTCGGGTCGGTGGCACGTCGCACAGGCCACCGTGCGATCGCCCGAGAGAATGGGGTCGAAGAAGAGCGCGCGTCCCAAGGCGGTGCGCGCGTCGCTGAACTCGTTGTCCGCCGGCGCCTGCGGTGCACTCTCGAACCCGAGCGGCACCGCGAGTGGAAGTTCCTTCGGGAGCGTGTCCCGCGGGACCGGCCTCGGCTGCTCGGCGAACAACGCCAGCACGAGCACTCCGCCGGAAAAAGCTGCGCGAGCGATCATGCCCTCAGGCTACGTCCGAAAACGTGCGCTGGCAGCCCCGTGCCTGCTTGCCGTACAAGAGAACCGGACATGGAGACCTCGTCGAAGCCTTCGCTCTCGCAGCAGCTCCTCGGTTGGGGCGTCGCGCTCGCGCTCGCCGTGTTCGTCGGCATGGCGCTGGCGCGCACGCTCGGCGAGGTTCGCTATCAACCGACCTCGGACGAGGGCTACTACCTCAAGTACATGCGCGACGTGGGCGAGCAAGGCCTCGGGGCCTTCCCCGACCTGTTCCGCTATTACTTGGGCGACGCGCGACATCACATCTTCCCGCCCCCGAGCCGCGTCGGATTCGCGGTCGTGAGCGCCGCGTGGGGTGTCGCCACTGAGGCGTCACTGCCCGCGCTCTCAAAGCTCTCGCTCGCGTCGCACTTGCTGCTCATCCTCGCGGTGTACGGCTTCGCAAGCCGCTGGTTCGGCGTCGCGCGCGCGTTGCTCGCCACGGCTCTCGTCGCGACCTCGACCCTGTGCTTGGGCCTCGCGCGACACGCGCTGACCGACAGCTTCATCACCCTCTCGCAGTTTCTGGTTCTCGCCCTCTTCGTCGAGTACGTCCGTGCGCCGCGCTCCCTCGCACGCACGCTGGCGTTCGGTGCGGCGTTCACGTTTGCGATTCTGACGAAAGAAATCGCCGTGCTGCTCGCCGTTCCGCTCGCTGCGTGGGCCGCGGTCGAGCGGTGGCAAGCGGGTCGCGATGTCCCGGTGGCACGAACGCTGATCGTGCTCGCTGCGCCCGTCGTCGCGACCATCCTCGTCTGGGTCGTTGCAGCGGGCAGTCCGATCCTCCTGTACCGCGTGATGCGCATCGTGCTCCTTTCGCCCGCGACCAACGACTACGCGATCCGCTACGGGTCGGGCGGTTGGTTCCGCTATCCGGTCGACGAGCTCTTGATGTCGCCCACCGCCACGCTCACAGGCATCGCGGCCGTCGCGATCGCTCTGTGGCGCTGGAGTCGACGCGAATATCTGTCGGTGCCCGTCTGTCTGTCGCTCGTCTATGTGGGGCAGCTGCTCTGCCTCGCGCCGTTCACCAAGAACCTGCGCTATGTGACGTTGCTCGAAGTCCCGCTGCGGGTGCTCGCCGTTCTCTTGTTGTGGGAGCTCTTTGCCGCGGAACGCTCGCGCACGCGCTTGGCCATGTGCTGCGCCGCGGTGGCACTTCTCTGCTGGACGAGCTGGTCCGACTACCAACTCATCTGGCTCAAGTTCCACGGGTACGATCCGATCACCGCGTTGCTCGTCGGCGTCCGCGAACTGGTGCCGATGACGCCGGGCAACTAGCGCTTCTCTGGCTCGAGCAGCGTCGCCGCTTCCGCTTCGAGTAGGAACTGATACGCGAACATCTCGGGCCACAGGCGAGCGAGCGCGTGGTACGAGCTCGCGATCGCGCGCACCGCGCCGCTTCGGCCCGTCGATTCGAACACGACCTCGAACGGCAGCGCGGTGACGCGCTCGCGCACGATGCGGAACGCAGCGTTCTCGACCTCGCGCCGAAAGGTCGCGCGAGTGAAGAGGTGCACGTGGGTTTCGTCGAGCACGCCGCGCGGGCCGTATTCGAAACGCCCCACGAGCAGCGAGAGGCGGTAGAACCAGATCGCGATGTTCGGCGTCGAGATCAAGAGCCGTCCGTCGGGCTTGAGATAGCGCCGCACGCTGGCGAGCAGCTCGGGGCGGTGAATCACGTGCTCGATCACGTCCGAGCACACCACGTAGTCGAAGACACGGCCCTCGGGAATCTCCAGCGGTTGCTCGAGGTCGCGCTGGTAGTAGCGCGCGAGTGCGAGCGAGACGCTCGCGGGCTCGCGCACGTCGACGCCGACCACCTGCACGCCCTTCTCCGCAAGCGGCGCGGCCAAGAGACCCTGCGAGCAGCCGAGGTCGAGCACAAGCGAGCCCGGCCGAATGGCTTCGAGCACCTGCATGTGCGAGCTCGAGTCGTGGGACTTGAGCGTGTAGTGGACGTCGTGGTCGACGAACCACTGTCCGCGGCGCGTCAGGTGCAGTTGGTGGGCGCGATAGCCGAGTGCGACGCGCAGTGCGCCGATCGGCGAAAACGCGGGGTCGAGCTTCACATCGCTCTCGACGCTCGCCATCCGCGCCCCGAGCGCGCGCAGCTGGATCACGAGCTCCGTGTCGAACTCGCGTCCGTCGCTGTTCTGGTGGAATGGAACGCGCCGCAGCGCCGCGCACGAGAGCACGCGATAAGGTGACGTGTAGTCGCCGACGTCGAGGCCGAGCACGCGGTTGATGAGTCCACCGCCCTGCGAGTGGCCGCGGCGAGCGGCGATGACGAGCTCGGCCCCCGCGTCGGCAGCATCGAGCAACGCACCGAGCTGCTCGGGTGGATGGCGCTCGTCCGGCCGCAGCACCACCACGTGCTCGAACCCGTGACCCAGCGCGTATTCATAGGCCATCTTGCGACGGCCGCCATGTCCGTAACGACGCACGTCGACGTGCAGGCGCAACAGCGCGTCGCGTGCTGCGAGCTCGCGCAGCTCGGCGGGCGGCTCCTGTCCCTCGCGCTCGACGCCGACGAGCACCGTGAGCTCCGCGAGCCGCGCGCGCATCTCCGCCCCGACGCGCGCGACGGCCCTCACGAGCGCCGGAGCGTCCGCGGCATCTCCCACGAACACCGCCACCGTGCGAGCAGCGCGCTCTCGGCTGGAGTTCGTGGAGGGAGACATGCTGGGCTGGACGCCGACGTCGCGCGGCGCGATCCGCAGTGTGGCCTACCACCTCCCCGCCACGCCAGAGCTCGTCCGCGCGCGGGAGCCGCGCACCCAAGCGCGTGAGGCGCGCCCGCACGCGAGCACGCCTCACTGTTGGAACTACGACGCGGAGCTCGGTCGCTCAGCCGCCACCGCGGCCGCCACCGCCACCGCCGCCGCCGCGACCTCCGCCCCCGCCGCCAAGTCCACCGCGCCCCCCACCGGCGCCCGGAGGCAGGCCACCGCGACCGGGACGGCCACTGCCGCCACCACCACCGCCGCGACCTTCGCCGCCGCCCTCGCCGCCGCCTTCACCCTCGCCCTCACCGCCGGGCTCCGCACCGGGCTCGCCCGTGCGCCGACGCGAGCCGCGCGCACCGTCGCCGGTCCCCCAGTAGGCATCCCACGGGCGCTGCAACGCGGCGTCGAGCTTCGGCGGCTCCTTGGTCACCTCGAAGCCCTTCTTGTTGTCGTTCCACCAGCGGGTCCAAGCGAGCGATTCCGGTCCGAGGTCCAGGCCCGTGAGCTGACCGAGCGAGACGCGCATGTCGCTGCGCAGAGCATCCATGCGGTTGGGACCGACCATCTTCGAAAGGTCGATCAGCGCCTCGAGCGCCTCCATGGTGCGGATGTTGCCGAGCGAGAGGATGCGCGCCTGACCCGAGAGGTACGTCTTCTGGTCGAAGGCATCTTCCTTGAGGAGCGCGATCGTCGTCGGGCTGCCATGGCGCCCGATGCCCTTGATCAGCGCCGGCATGATCGTGAGGTCTTCCGCGAGCTTCTTGTGCTCGCGCTTGTAGAAGCTCACGAGCGCGTCGAGCGCGGAGGGGTGCTTCATCTTGCCGAGCGACTCGACGGTCACGACGACCACGCTCGACTCCTTGTCGGTGAGCCCCTTTTGCATCGCGCTGATGACGCGCGCGTCGACGACCGGTACCGCGGCGGCGATCGCCTCGGTCTTCTTGGCCGTCGAGCCGTCCTTGCCAAAGGCGGCTTCGAGGGCCGCGACCGTGTCCTGAATCGTCTTGGCGTCGATCGGCGTGCCGGGTGCGGGCGTCTCGGAGCCCTTCTCGGGCTTCTTCTCGCCGCCCTTCTGCTCCCCCCCGCGCGCGGGACCGCCGGCGCCTCCGGCGGGCGAGCCACCGGGACCTTGGAGGGCGAGGAGGAAGGCGAGAGCGATGTGGCTGAGCATGGCTGGGATCCTTCGGGAGGTGCGACGCCACCGAGCATCGGCGGCGCAGACCCCCGTATTCAAGGCGCAACACACGAGCGGCTCCTTGGTTCCGCGCCTAGGACGGCCCCGAGCGGCCCCTAGCGGAGGTCGAGGACCCGCTCGTCCCCGCTTCGGACTGAAAAAGGCAGCTCGGAGAGGATTTCGCCCGTGAGCGCCCAGTCCACGGCGCGGTAGCTCCCGGGCTGCAGATAGCCCCCCCACTCGGCGCCCAGCTCGACCGTGCCGTCGACCACGATCCCCGCCCCGTCGAGGACCGCGAGCCGCCCGCGCGAGCCACGGATGCCGACGCGCGCGGGCTCGGCGATGCGCAGCTCGATGCGCTTGGGGCGCTCGGCGCCGAGCACGAGCAGCGGGGCGGACTCGTGGCCCACCAAGCTCGGCGGAGCACCGTCGAGCGCGCGCGCCCTCAAGGCCACGTCCCCGCCGCCGAGCTCGACACGCGCGACGCCGGCCGTGTCCGTGCGCACACCGCGGGCCGCGAAGCCCTGCGGACGGCGCGAGTCCGCGTCGAACGGGCCCACCTGCACGAGCGCGGGCAGCGAACGCCCCGCCTCGTCGAGCAACACGACCTCCAGCGTCGCGCTCGGCGCGAGCGTCCATGTTCCCAAGTCGAGGTCGCGTCCGAGTCGCACACGCGCGAGCCGCCGCTCCTCGACGCCGTCGCGCGGCGCGACGCAGGCAAAGTACTCACCGGGCTCGACAGCCTCGAAGCGAACGACTCCACCTGCGGGCACCTCCTGCGGCTCGCGGCCCGCGCGCCGCGGATCGAGCGACTCGAGCCACGCACGCGCGCCGAGCGAAGTCGTCGAACCTGCGACGCGCAGCACGACGTCTGGGCGCCGGAACTCGTCGCGCACGAGGCCGAAGGGCAGCGTGACGTCGCGCTCGTGAGCAGCGACGAAGATCCACTCACCGCTGCGGGGTCCAACGGTGAGCGAAAGCCACGTGCCGCGCCCGTCCGCATGGTGCAGCGCGCCGAGCAGGTCCATCTCGCGGCCTTCGTCGAGCTCCGCGCGCACCCACTCGAAGTACGGCTCGGTGTCCTTGACGCGGCGCAGCGGAACGAGCGCGCGCAGTTCTTCGCTCCCATCGCGGGACCACCACAGACTCGCGTAGCTCTCGACGAACTGCGCTGCGGGCTGGTCGAGCCCCCGCGCGAGCTCGATGAGAGTCGCGCCATCGGAGGAGCGTGCTCGCAAGAGCGTGGTGTCCATGCGCAGCAACACGACGCGCACGTCCGCGCCGCCAGGGCTCACGCGGACCGCGACCTCCGAATCGCGAAAGCCATCGCAACTCACGCGCGCGAGCCAGTCTCCGAGAGCGAGCTGCGCCTCATAGCGCCCTGCACGCTCCGCGCTCTCCGCCGCCGCGGCGAGCTCCGAACCACGGACGAGCTCGATGCGAGCCGCACGCAAGGGCTCGCGCTCGGGCCAGCTCTCCACCGACAGCGCAAGCAGCGCTTCGACGCGCGCTTCCGGTTCCCGCGACGGCTCAGGCTCCGCTTCCTGCCGCGTGGCTGGATCCGGCACGCTCGCGCCGGATTCTCGAACGACCTCGGGCTTCGCAGCCTCCGACGACGACTCGCGTGCGCACGAGCGCGCGAGCACGAGCGCCACGCCAACTGCGAGCGCGAGCGCGAGGAGCTTGCCGAGCTTCATCGACGGAAATCCTAGGACACGGCGCGGCGGTGGCGCAGGACGAGCTTGCGCAGCTCTTCGATCCACAGCACGAGGCTGCCGAGGCCGACGATGGCGGCGAGGTGAGAGAGCGGCAGCGGCGCGGTGTGGAACAGACTCGAGAGCGGAGGGACGTACATGACCGCGAGTTGGAGCGCCACCGACACCGCGAGGCCGATCGCGAGCCAACGATTCGGGCCTTGATGACGCGAGAAGACGCTGCGGGTCGCCGAGCGGCAGTTGAGCAGGTTGAACCAGTCGCAGACCGTGATGGCGAAGAACGTGCCCGTACGCACCTGCGCGGGGTCCCAGCCCGCATGGGTCCCCCACGCGAGCCAGCCTGCGGTGACGGCCGCGATCACCAAGCTCATCGGCACGAGACGTGCGAGCAACGCGCGGGAAAGCAGGCTCGCGGCGCGCGGGATCGGAGGCGAAGCCATCTCATCGCCCTCCGGCGGCTCCAAGCTCAGGTTGAACGTCACCGCGCCTTCCGTGACGACGTTGTGCCACAGGATCTGCACGGCGGCGAGCGGGAGCGGCAGGCCTGCGCTGAGCGCGAAGAGCAGCACGAGCACCTCGGCGAGCAGGGTCGAGAGCAGGAGCAGGAGGACCTTCTCCAAGTTGCGGTGGACGAGCCGACCTTCCTCGACGGCATGGACGATCGACGACACGTCGTCGTCGGTGATGACGATGTCCGACGCCTGCCGCGCCACTTCCGTTCCGCTGCGCCCCATGGACACGCCGACATCGGCGGCGACGAGCGCGGGCGCGTCGTTGACGCCGTCTCCAGTCATCGCAACGACATCTCCGCGCCGCTGCAGCGCCTCGACCAAGCGCAGCTTGTGCTCCGGCTGCACGCGCGCGAACACGCGCGTCTCCGCGCACATCCGATCGAGCTCGACTTCACCCGCCCCCTCGAGCTCCCTCCCCTCCACGACGCGAGCGGACTGCGGCTGAATACCGAGCGATTCTGCGATCGCGCCCGCCGTGCGTCGGTGGTCTCCGGTCAGCATCACGACTCGGATTCCCGCGCGCGTGCAGGTGGCGATCGCCTGCTTTGCGCCCGGACGCGGAGGATCGAGCTGCGCGACGAGGCCCAAGCAGCGCAGCGTCGCGCCGTCGCTCTCGAGCATGGACGCGAGCGGCTGCTCCGCGACGGCGAGCGCCAGCACGCGCAAGCCGCGCGCGGCGAGGGCCTCCGCGCGCCGCAGCCAGTCGTCTCCGTCCCCAAGGCACGCGGGAAGCACCACTTCCGGCGCGCCCTTCACGATCGTGCGCGCGCCGCCGTGCTCCGTCGCCATGCGCCGCGCCGCCGGATCGAACGGCAGCTCGGCCGTGCGAGGGTGCCGCGCGCGCAACTCCCCCACGTCGACATGGCACTTTCGAGCCAGAGTCACCAGCGCCGCCTCCGTGGGATCGCCCAACGCTCGCCAGCGCCCGTCGGCATCGAGCACAACGTCCGCGTCGTTGCACAAGACCGCAGCATCGACGAGCTCGCGCAGCGCGAGGTCCGTCGACGCGTCGCACAGCCCCTGACCGCCGCGCAGCGCGCCGCTCGGCTCGTACCCCACGCCTTCGACGGCGACATCGCGCCCAGCGGGCAAGCAGAGCGACACCACCGTCATCTCATTGCAGGTCAACGTGCCGGTCTTGTCCGAGCAGATCACACTGGTCGAGCCGAGCGTCTCGACCGCCGCGAGTCGCCGCACGATCGCGCGGCGCGCCGCCATGCGCTGCACGCCGATGGCGAGCGCGATCGTGAGCGCGACGGGCAGGCCCTCAGGCACCGTCGAGACCAGCTGACTGATCGCGACCATCCACAGCTCGCCTGCGGGCATGTCGCGCCACGTGCCCAAGCCGACGATGATGGCGAACACGACGAGCGCGAGGAGCAGTAGCCCGCGACCGAGCCGGTCGAGGCGTTGCTCCAGCGGAGTCCGCGCGCCCGGGTCTCCGACGGTGAGCCGCGCGAGGCGCCCGAGCTCGCTCTGCATCCCCGTCGCGACCACGAGCGCGCGCGCACGGCCGGAGGTGATCTGCGTCCCCGCATAGAGCATGCAGGCCCGTTCCGCGAGCACGGTGGACTCCGCAAGCGCGGTGACCGACTTCGCCACGGGTGCCGACTCGCCGGTGAGCGCGCTCTCATCGACTCCCAATCGCTGCGCGTCGAGGATCCGCGCATCCGCAGCGATCGCGTCCCCTGCGGCGCACAGGATCACATCGCCCGGAACGAGCTCTGCGGAGGCCACTTCGAGCTCGCGGCCGTCGCGCACGACGCGCGACGGCGCGCGCGTCAGGCGAGCGAGCGCGGCGACCGCCCGCTCCGCTCGACCTTCATGTACGGCACCGAGCACCGCACCGAGCAGGATCACGCCGCAGATCACCGCGGCGTCGATGCGCTGATCGAGTGCGAATGCGAGCAGGGCAGCAGCGGCGAGCAGCCCGACCAGCGGACTGCGGAACTGGCGCAGAAAGCGAGCTGCCCAGCCGGGCCCCGTCGCTTGGGGCAATACGTTCGAACCGTACCGCTGCAGGCGAGCGCGCACTTCGGCCGCACCGAGCCCGCGCTGCATGTCCGAGTCGAGGCGATGCACGGCGTCGCCCGCGTCCCGCGCATGCCAAGGCTCGTTCATTTCGAAAGCGGAATGCGATGCCATCTCAGGTCTCGACGGAGCTTAGCGCACACCCACCGAGCCTTTGGAAGCGTAGTCCCAACATGGGGGAGCCGCTGCACACTACGGACGCGCGGCCACTCGACTGCGCACAACGACGCGCGAGGTTATTCTCGATCTTAGGTGTCGCCATGGATCGCAAGCTGCTCAACCGTTTCGAGTTCCACTTCCGGCGCGCCGTGGACGGCAGCGCGAGCGACAAGGACTGGGCCGTCATCGTCGAGGTGCTCGAGAAGCTGCTCGCGCAGAAGCCAGACGCGCAGACGAACGGCGTCGCGAAGCTGCTGCAGAGCTCCGCGACCGCACTTCGCAGCTGGCACCTTCCAAGCGACTGGGGTCGACTCTCCAAGGAACTGGAGCAGGCGAAGACGCGCGTACGTGTCGAGCCGCCGCGCGAACGCAGCTTCGAAGAGCGAGCTGCCGAGCTCGTGCGCGGCCGCGAGTTGCTGCTCCTCGGCGGCGATCGTCGCAACGAGCACGCCGAGAGCCTGCGAACCTCGCTCGAGCTCTCCGAGCTCCACTGGCCGCAGACTCGCGAGGACACGCCCGACGTGGGGTCATTCGAGCCGTGGATCGCGCGTGTCGAGGTCGCCGCGGTCGTGCTCCTGATTCGCTGGAGCCGTCACGCCTATGGAGAAGTCAGCGGACTGTGCGATCGCTACGGCAAGCCCTTGGTCCGCATCGAAGCGGGCTACAACGCGGTGCAGATTGCGCGCGGCCTCGTCGAGCAGGCGAGCGAGCGTCTCCGACGTTCTTAGCGCCGCCGGAAGCGCACGACGTAGTTTTCCTTCAAGCCCGCGACCTGCTCCTGCGGAATCCGCTCGAACCCAGCGGCCTCGATCTCGGCGACGAAAACCTCTTGGCCTGCGCGTACGTGGCTCATGCACCACTCGCGCGAAACGCCTTCGATGCGGTGGAACTCGATGACGACCAGCTCGCCGCCCTTGCGCAGCGCGGAGTGAAGCGACGCGAGCGTCTGCGCCGGATATTCGAAGTGGTGATAGGTGTCGCACACGAACGCGACATCGACCGAGGCCTTGGGGAGGCGCACGTTGTCCTCGGCGCACACGACGCCCTCGACGTTGCGCAGCCCCTTCTCGCTCGCCATCGTTTCGATGCGCTCCACGAACGCGGGCGCGATGTCGACGGCGAACACGTGGCCCTGCGATCCGACGGCCTCGGCGAACGGCAGCGTGAAGAGGCCGGTGCCTGCGCCGATGTCGGCGACGCGCTGGCCCGACTTCAAGCCGACCATCGCGAGGATCGCCGCGCGCTCGGTGAAGATCTCGCGGCTCTCGGTCTCGAAGCGCTCGACGAACTTCTGCGGATCGAGCGCGGGGTCGAGAAAGTCCTTGTTGATCCCCGGCTTGACGCTCTGCGGCGGTGCGGGCGGAGGAGTCGACTTGCAGGCGGCGAAGAGCGCGAGAACGAGCGGAAGTGCGCAGCGGAGGATCGAGTTCATGCGGCAATCCTGCACACGTCGCACGTGCGTTGCAACGTGGGCGTTTTCGTACACTGCGCACGATGAGCGAAAGAGTGATCGTAGTCGGCGCGGGTCTCGCGGGACTCGCGTGTGCACGCGCGCTGACCGAGGCCGGGCGCGAAGTCGTGTTGCTGGAAAAGTCCGATCGCGCGGGCGGGCGCGTGCGCACGGACGACTGCGAGGGCTTCCGGCTCGATCGCGGCTTTCAGGTCTTGCTCGACGCGTATCCGCATGCGCGCGAGCAGCTCGACCTGAAGGCGCTCGACCTGCACCCGTTTTTCCCGGGCTCGTTCGTGCGCTTCCACGGCGAGCTGCATCTGGTCGCAGATCCCTACCGCGCGACGCGCGAAGCGCTCGGCGGCTTCGGCAATCCCATCGGATCGCTGATGGACAAGGGGCGCGTGCTGGAGCTTCGCCGCCGCGCGCTCGACGGCACCCTCGAAGAGCTCTTCGCACGCAAGGAGACGACGACGCGCGAGGCGCTGCGCGCGCTCGGCTTCTCGGATGCGATGGTCCGGCGCTTCTTCGAGCCGTTCCTCGGCGGGATCTTCCTCGGGCGCGACCTTCAGACCTCGAGCCGGATGCTGGAGTTCGTGTTCCGCATGATGGCGCAGGGAGACACCTGCCTGCCCGCGGGCGGCATGGGCAAGCTGTCGGATCAGCTCGCGGCGCGACTGCCGTCGAGCGTGCTGCGCACAGGCTGTGAGGTTCGCTCGGTGGCGCGCCACGAAGTGACGCTCGCGAGTAGCGAGAAGCTCCGCGCGAGCGCGGTGGTCGTGGCGACGGAAGGCGACGTTGCAGCGAGGCTGCTCGGCTCGATCGCGGCGCCGCGCGCGCGTGGCTGCACCACGCTCTATTTCGACGCACCTAGCTCGCCGGTCGAGGGGCCCAAGCTCGTGCTGAACGCCGATGGTGGCTGCGTGAACTCGCTGTGCGTGCCGAGCGACGTCGCGCCGGGCTATGCGCCGGAAGGACGCTCGCTCATCAGCGTCACGGTGCTCGGCGTGCCCGACGAAAACGACGCGGCGCTGCTCGCGCGCGTGCGCTACGAGCTCGCGGGCTGGTACGACTCGCCGACCGTCGAGTCGTGGCGCCACCTTCGCACCTACCGCATCCCGTGGGCGCAGCCGGACCAGACGCCGCCCGCGCTCGAGCCCGTCGAGCGCGCGGTCAAGCTCGACAACGGCCTGTTCGTCGCGGGCGATCACCGCGAGACGTCTTCGATCCACGGCGCTCTCGGCTCCGGCTTGCGCGCGGCGCGCGCGGTGCTCGCGAGCTAGATACCAGAAGTAGAATGCCGGAATTCATCTTCCACATTTGCTCGCCGTCCGAGGCTGCCAACCTACGCTCGACGGGCGCGCTGCGTCCCGCCTCGCTCGCGACCGAAGGCTTCGTTCACTGCTGTTTTCGCGGTCAGATCGCCGGCGTGCTGCAGCGATACTTCCGCGGCGCGGGCGAGCTCGCGCTCCTAGAGCTCGATGCGCGCAGCGTCGGCCCGACGCGTGTCGAAGCACCGCCAAATGCGAGCGAAGGCTTCCCCCACGTGTACGGGTCGCTGCCCCTCGCGGCGCTGCGTCGCGTCCATGCGTTGAAGCCGCACGACGACGGTCATGCGCTGCCGAGCGAGCTCGCCGCGGACGACGCACGCGAAGCGGCGGAGCTCGACGCGCTGCTCGCGTCCCAGCGCTGGTTCGACCACCCCGAGGGACCGCGCTTCGTGGAGACGCAGCGCGACGCGCACCGTACCTGCGGTCTCTGGCTCCTCACGCCGGGGCGCTCGGCGGCCTTCCATCGCGTGCGCAACGGCGCGGAGCTGTGGATCGCGCAGCGCGGCAGCATTTTGCTGCACGTACTCGATTCGGATGGAGCGGCGACGACGCATCGGCTCGGTCTCGACGTCGCGCACGGCGAACAGCCCGTCGTGGCGGTCCCGCGCGATGCGTGGCAGGCCGCAGAGCTCGCACCCGGCGAGCCCTTCGCCATGGGCGCCAACGTGTGTGCGCCGCCGTTCGAGTTCAACGCCTGGGAATTGGGCGCGCGATCGGCGCTCACGGCACGCTGGCCCCAACACCGCGCGCTGTTCGAGCGGCTGGCGCAAGAGTCCTGACGCGTTCGACGCGCTCGTTCGCCCGTGAAAACGGCGCGCCCGTCCCGCGCTCACGGGGCGCCGTTTCGTCACCTCGCGTCGAGCGCTCACGCTGTTAGTCTCTGACCTCCCATGGAGGCGACCACGCAAACCTCGCGCGGAGTCTGGCTTGGCCCTGCGCTCGTCGCGTTGGTCGCGGCGGCGATGGCGGCGTGGACATGGCGCATGTGGGCCGATCCGATCGTCGACTTCGGCGGGGAAGCCTACGTCGCGTGGCGCATCTCGCAGGGCGATGTGCTGTACCGCGACCTCGCGTACTTCACCGGCCCGCTCGCACCGTACCTGCACGGCGTTGCGATGAAGCTGGGCGGGGCGAGCCTCACCACGATCGCGATCGTCAACTTCGCGCTGCTCTGCGTCACGCTGACGCTGCTGTATCGCTTTGCGGTTCGGCTCTCGGATCGCTTCGCGGCGACGGGCGCGTGCATCGCGTTCACCGTGCTGTGCGCGTTCGGACTCCACAAGGGCGGCGGGAACTACAACTTCATCTGGCCGTATTCGCAGGAAATGCCGCTGGGTTTCCTCTTGTCGCTGGGGACGCTCACGGCGGTGGCGCGCTGGCTGGAGCGGCCCTCGCTCGGGCGCGCTGCGTGGATCGGTCTCGGCCTTGGGCTCGTGTTCCTGACCAAGCTCGAGTTCACGGTGGCGCTCGGCGGAGCGTGTCTGGTCGCGCTCCTCGGATCGCCCGTGTCGGGGAAAGAGCGGGCGAAGCATGGCGCGCTGGCGCTCGTCCTCGCGCTGGTTCCCGTGATTGCGGCGTGGGTGTTGCTCGCGAGCGCGCTTCCGGCGCGCGGGGCGCTGATGGGAGTGCTCGGCGCTTGGCCGCACGCCCTCGACTCGCGCACCTCCGACTTTCCGCTCTATCGCTACTCGATGGGGCTCGAGCCGCTGGACTTCCACCTCGGACGCATCGCGCTCTGGTCGGTGGGGTCGATCACAGTGATCGCTCTCGTCGCTTGGCTCGCGCTGCGCAAGGGCGCGCTGCTCGGCGCCGTCTTCGCAAGTGTCATCGTCGTCGCGGCATTCGCCGCGCTTCCGTGGAACGATGCGCTCTATCCGCTCTCGCTCTTCGCGCTCGCCGCGCTCGTGTTCGCGTGGCGTCGCCGTGGACTCCCGCAACAAGGCGCGCTGCCCGCCGTGTGGAGTGCCTTCGCACTGCTCCTGATGCTGCGCATGGCGCTCAACGGACGCGTCGAGTTCTATGGCTTCGCACTCGCAGCACCCGCGCTCGTGCTGCTCGTCGTGGCGCTCTTGGGCTGGCTGCCGTCGCGCTTTCCGCAGTCGCGCACGGCACTGCGAGCCGCCACGACGCCGCTCCTCGCCGCCCTCATCGCGGGGCACGTGTTTCCGATGGCCGCCGCGCGACGCATGAACACGGTCGAGCTCGGCCGCGGGGGCGATCGGCTAGTGACCAGCCCGCGCGCGACATTCCTTCAGGAAGCGATCGACATGGTCGCCGAGCGCTGCCCCGAGCAAGGGACCGTGCTCGTCCTGCCGGAAGGCGCACTCATCAACTACGCGGCGCGGCGGCGCACACCGACGTCGTTCTTCAACTACATGCCACCCGAGGTGGCGATGTTCGGTGAAGAGGCGATGCTCGACGCGCTGAAGGCCTCGCCGCCGGACGCGATCGTGCTCTTGCACCGCGACACCAGCGAGTACGGCGTTCCGTTCTTCGGCAAGGACTACGGGGTGCAGCTCTACTCGTGGGTTCGTGCGCGGTATCGTCCCGTGAAGCTGTGGAGCATCGACCCGAAGGAGAGGCCGTTCGAGCCGGGGACGCGGCACGCCATCGCACTCTTGGAGCGTCGTCCTTGAGCGACGCGGCGACTGGCGGGACGGGTCGCATGCGTTGGTGGCTCGGCGCGCTCGCGCTGGTGCTCGCCTTCGCAGTGTCCGCGACCTCGCGCATCCATTTCGCGCTGCGCGATCCCGGCTTCCGCTCCGGCGGCGCAGCCGCGCTTCTGCGCACGGACCCCGCGTTTCTCTACTACGTGACCGAGCGCATCGCCGACGCCGGGGGCGTGGCACCCGCCGATCTACGCGCGGATCCGAACGTCGAGTGGCCCGAGATCACGGACATCGCCGCGATCGAGACCGTTGGACAGGAGTACGTCGTCGCGTGGGCATGGCTCGCGACGGGCAAAGCCTTGCCGCTGCATCGCACCGCGGTTTGGGTGATGGGTCTGTGGGCTTCGCTGGTCGTGATCGGCGTGTTCGGCGCGGCTTGGGAGCTGTCGCGGCGCGTCGAGTGGGCCGCGGTGGCGGCGTGGCTGTGGGCCGCGATGCTGGTCGACTACCGAACGCTCGGTTTCGTGTTCATCCGCGAGGACTTCGCGTTCCCGTGGATCGCGGCGCACCTGTGGCTCGCGCTGCGAGCGGCGCGCACGAGATCGGCGCGCGACTTCGTGCTCGCAGGAGTCACGCTCGCGGCGTCCGCTGCGTTCTGGCACGCGGCGCTGTTCATTCTTCTGATCGAAGCCGTCGCGCTCTTCGCGTGGTTCCTGCGCAGCGGCGGGAATCCGATGGGCGCGGCGCGGGCGTGGCTCGTGCTGGCGACGGCTGCGATTGTCTCCCTCGCATTCCCCGTGCTGCGCTCGAAGCTGTTCGTGCTCTCGCTACCGATGCTGATCGGCTATGCGCTCTTGTGGGCGGCATGGATCGGACGCAAGACGACCCCGACGCGCGGCAAGCTCGCGCTGCACGGAATCGCGGCGCTGGCGCTGCTCTTCGCGCTCTCGAAGTTCGCGACGCAATCACTCGGCGGCGGCGACGACTATTCGCACGTCTTCAAGCTGCTGCTCGCCAAGCTCACGCACCTCGGCCAGCCACCGGCGGATCCGCGCACGCTGGACTTCGATGTGCGGCTCCTGTGGCAGGGGCCGTTCCGCACGGCGGAGCTCGGACCGCTGGTCGCGGGTGCGTGGGGCGCGCTGATTGCGCTGATCGCCGCGGTCGCGCTCGAAGGAAAGACGTGGCTCCGCGGCGAAGGTGATGGACGCGTGGCCGTCGCGCTCCTCTTCGCGCTCGCCTGCGCCGTCGCGAGCTGGATGGTCGAGCGAACCGCGCCGTTGCTCGGGCTTTCGGGTGCGATCCTCGCTGCAGTCGCACTCTCGCGCCTGCGCTCCGCAAAGATCGCCGCTGCCATCGCTTGCGTCGCCGTCGCGGCCCACGGCGCGCATCAGGTCTACATGCCCTCGAAGTACCCGATCGCGTGGTACCAGCTGCCTCCGAGCGCGCAGGAGAACGCGCACGTGCTGCGCTTCGTCGAGGCCAACGTGCCGCAGGGCGAGGCCGTCGCGGCGGATTACTCGACGTCCGCGGCGGTGCTCGCCTTCGCGCGGCGACCGATTCTGAACCAACCGAAGTACGAGACGCGCCGCAGTCGCGAGCGCATCCGCGAGCTGTGCGACGCGCTGTACGGCGGCTCGCCGGAGCAGCTCGCGGCGTACCTGCGCTCGCAACGCTGCCGCTGGCTGCTCGTGAACCGCGCGTTCGTCGGGGGCAACGCGACCGACCTCGGCGGAATCCTGCCCGCGGACCTGCCCCGACTTCAGGGGCGAGCGATTCTGGGCCTGATGAGCGAGAACCCCGCGGAGTACCGCCGCGTGGGGCCGCTCCAGCTCGTCTACGAGGCACCCCGCGAGGTCGGCGGGCGCGCCTATCGGCTCTACCGGCTCGACGGATAGGCCCGGAAGCCCCCTAGAACAGGGGCAGAGCGGTTTTGGGAGGTCGGCTGTCCAGCCGTAGGCGGCAGGCGCACTTGGGGGGTGTCCGCGCTTCCCAACCTCCTGAAACGAAAGCTCCTGCCATGAAGTCCCTCTTCGCCCGCCTCGCCTCGAACGTCGGTCTCGCCCTCGGCCTCGCCAGCGCGCTCTCCCTGCCCGCCGCGGCCCAGTGCCTGCAGCTCGACAACCTCGACAACACGATCCCCTGCGGCCCGGCTCAGACCGTGGTGCCGCAGAAGAACTTCCAGCACCAGTCGCTCGGCATCTGCTGGAACAACTGCCAAGTCGGCTCGACGGCGACCTACACGGTGCAGTGGGGCAACCTGACGCAGATGAACCTCAACACCGCGGGCGTCTCGTCCTGCGCGTGGTACGGCTCGCGCGTGCGGATCCTGAACGGCATGACCGTCGTGTGGGACGGCAACCTGCACCTCTCCTACGCCCGCACGTGGCTCGAAGGCCAGAACTCGGGCGCGCCGCTGCAAGTGTGGCGCTACCTCGTGAACGGCGACCTGCGCATCGTCTCGCAGAACGGCGCGACGGCGTGCGGCACGCCGGGCTGCATCTCGAGCGCGACGCCGGTGATGCGCGTCACGGGCTACATCGACTACGCCTTCGACTGCTCGACCTCGACGTGGCGCCGCGCGTGGATGCTCCACCACGGCTGCGACGCGGTCGACCACGCGCCGGGCTACCCGCGCGCCGGCACGTTCCACCCCGGTCAGGCGTTCACCTTCGTCGGCCCCGCCGCGGGGTTCGTCCCCGGCGCCGGTCTCACGATCGAGAGCGGCAGCAACTCTTCGGAGAGCCTGCGTCGCTGGGATGCCACCGCGCTCCCGGCGCGCTGCGGCTCGGAGGAGCAGGTGCTCAACGCCACGATCTCGCCGCTCAACATGACCTGCATGTGCAGCGCCGGCCCCGCCAACTACTACGAAGGCATGCTCATGGCCTTCGGCGCGAACGGCACGACGGTGACGCCCTTCCCCGGCAGCGATCCGTTCCGCTCCTTCCCGATCGGCCAGTGGACGAACCCCTCGGTGTTCCCCGGCGTCGAAGAGGTGCGCTGGAACAGCAACGAGGCCACCTTCGTCGACTGCACGGGCGTCGGCCGCAGCGAGTACTACTTCGGCGTCACGACCGCCGGTGGCTTCCCCGCCTTCTCGTTCAACGCGACGACGCCGCAGGCCCCGCTCTCGCCGGTCTTCGTCGACCAGTGCAACTCGGTGACGCTGCCCAACGGGCTCGCGACGCGCAACCGCCCCTTCCGCAGCGACCACATGATCAACCTGAACTTCTGATCGGTGCAGCGAGACGAGCCACCTCGGCCGTCATCCGCGAGGGTGGCGGCCGAGGTGCTTTCGTGCGGCGATGGCGCTCGCTACAAGCTGCGTGCATGAAGCCCGTCTCCGCGCTGCTCGTCGCCCTCACGTTCCTCGTCGGCTGCTGGAGCGAACCCGCTGCGCCCAAGGCCGAGCCGCCGATGGAGAAGGAAAGCGAGCCGGTGGAGAGCGCGGCGCCTTCGATCTCGCGCGTGCAGCTCGGCGTCGAGGTGCTGCTCGAAGCGAACAGCCCCTGGGCACTGTCTCTCGCCGGGAAGAAGCTCGGGCTCGTGACGAATCCCTCGGGCGTCGATGGAGACCTCGTGCCGACCGCGGATCGAATGGCTGCGGACGAGCGACTGAAGCTCGTGCAGCTCTACGGACCGGAGCACGGCATCCGCGGCGACGCGGCGGCGGGAGACTCGGTGGGCGACGAACGCGATGCCCTGAGCGGGCTACCCGTGCAGAGCCTCTACGGTTCGCGCAAGGCGCCGACCGCCGAGTCGCTCGCGCAGCTCGACGCCCTCGTCTTCGACATTCAGGACATCGGCTCGCGCACGTACACGTACGTCTCGACGCTGGGCGAGGTGATGAAGGCCTGCGCGGCGGCGAAGAAGCCGCTGATCGTGCTCGACCGGCCCAATCCGATCGGCGGAACGCGCTTCGAGGGAGGCATGGTCGAAGAACGCTTCAAGAGCTTCATCGGCTGGGGGCCGCTGCCCGTCACCCACGGGATGACCGTCGGTGAGGTCGCGCGCTTCTACAACGCGGAGCTCGCGCTCGGCTGCGAGCTCGTGGTCGTTCCCATGCGCGGCTGGCGGCGCGAGATGACGTGGGACGAAACAGGGCTGCGCTGGACCACGACCTCGCCGCACATTCCGCGCACCATCGCGGCCCAGCTCTATGTGACGACCGGAATGGTGGCCACTTCCACGACGAACACCAGCGACGGCGTCGGCACGACCCTGCCCTTCGAGTTGATCGCGGCCGAGTGGATCGACGGCTACATGCTCGCGGCCGAGCTCGAGCGCTACTCGCTCCCGGGAGTTCACTTCCAGCCCACCGCGTGCAAGCCGTTCTATGGCAAGTACAAGGACAAGCATCTGCGCGGCGTGCGCCTCGTGCTCGAGGATCCGCGCGCTTTCGAGCCGCTGCGCACGGCGATCGCGCTCCTCGTCACCCTGCGTCAGATCTATCCCGATCGTCTCGAACTCGCGGACGAGACCGCCATCGGCAAGCACTGGGGTTCGACACGACTCTTGGAGCAGCTGCGCGCCGGTGCCACGGTCGAGGAGATCGAGCAGGTGTGGAGCGCGGACCTCGCGAGCTTCGCCGCGGCTCGCTCGCGGGCGCTGCTCTACTGAGTCGCACGGTGGCGACGAGCCACCCCCCACTTCACGCGCTCGACAAGATCGCCGAGCAGCGGATCGCAGCGCAGCAGCGTACGCGCCATCGAGAAACCGCCCCTGCGCGGGCCGGACTTGAAGCAGCCAGAAATTCCAAGCGGAGGACTTCCGCCGCAGACGCTCGTCATCGACCACAGATTGGGGTTCCCTGCGATACGCCTACCTTTCAAGTGAGGCCGTCGGAGCTCGGTCTGGGCCTTGGTGAGTGAGCTGGCGAGCAGAGCCAGGCGCGCTGGGGCGGTGGCGCGGGCGCTTTGGGAACAACCGGGCCTACTCGGCGGCGCAGGTGGCGGGCGAGGAGTGGGCCCTGCGGGGTGAAGAGCAGCGGCTCAGGCGAAGTCGAACCGTTCGCGTGAGCGAGGCGGCGGGAGCCGCCGCAATGCGGGCAGGTGAGGACGTCGACGGCGAAGACACGTCGCAGGGGCTCGGCCCGTGTTGAGCGCGATGAGCGCGAGCGGGCGGAACTGTTGGGCGCGTGGAAAGGGAACGAGCACAGCTAGGCGCTCGTGAAACGTCAGCGGGGCACAAGAGACGGCAGGTGCCGTCACGCCCGTGGCGCTTGAGGCGGTACACGACGCGTCCGTTGGGTGCGAGCGCGCGAAGGCGACGCTCTACGACGCCTGAGCGGCGTTCACTTCACGCGCTCGACGAGGTCGCGGAGCAGCTGATCGCAACGCAGCAGCGTGCGCGCCGTCGAGAAACCGCCCTTGCGCGGGCCGGACTTGAAGCGCTGGCTGACGCGATTGCGTCGATCGAGCGAGGCAAACCAGTCGCCGTGCGCGGGGTCGGGGAAGTGCGCGAACGTGTAGTCGGCGACTTGCTCGAAGCGCTCGAGCCAGCGCATCGACTGCGTGGCTGAATACGCGGAGAGCGTCGCGAGCAGCGCGGCGCTGTGCACCCACGCGAGCTTGCGGCTCCACTCGATTTGCACCGGCGAGAAGCCGTCGCGATCGAGGTAGAGGTACAAGCCGCCGTCGTCGCCATCCCAGCCGAAGTCGAGCGCGCTCTCCATCGCGGAGAGGGCCGTGTCGACGCCGCGCTGATCGCCTGCGGCTGCCGCGCGCTCGAACATCTGGCGCGCCGCGACGAGCCAGCGGCCGGGGCACACGAGCCGACCTTCGGGGCCCGAGATCACGCTGCCGTCCGTGGAAACGTTCTCGAGCACGAGGTCGAACTCGGGACGCATGTGCAGCGCGAGGCGCGCGCGCCAGAAGCGCTCGTGCTCGGCGCCGTAGCCGGGGCTCGCGAGTTCGTACGAATCCAGTGCGTCGAACGCGAGCGTGAGCGTGTCGAGCGAGCTCGTCGGGATCGCGCCGGGGAGACGCTCGTTGTCGACGGTCTGCGAAGCGCGCGCGGTGGCGAGCGCCGCTTCGAGAGACCTGCGAGCCACTTCGAGGTCCGCGGCCGTGCCGCTCGCGCGAGCCCACTCCGAGAGCGCGTTCGCGGTGAACAGGTCGTTGCGCGGGCTCGACGCGATCGAGGCGCCGCGGCCGTCGCGCGTGAGCGTCGCGAACATGCGGCCGTCGCTGCGGCGTGCGGGGCCCGTCAAGAGCGCCACGCCCGACTGCGCGGCCGCGACCCACTCAGGGCGGCGCTCGACCTCGGAGACGAGCCGCGACCAGAACCAAAGCGCCTGCGCCTGCAGGCCGACGTGCTTCTTGTCGTCGAAGCGCGTGCCGTCGCGGTCCAAATGGTCGTGGTAGCCACCGTTCTCGCGGTCGATGCCGTGCCGCTCCCAGAACGGGATCAGGCTGTCGAAGAGCTCGGCGCGAACCCGGTCGCGCCAACCCTGCAGCGCGGTGCGGCTGGTCATCGGGCGCCCCCGGCGGCACCGAGCGCCGCGGCATCGGCGTAGAGGCGCACGTCGGAGTGGCCGCGCAGGAACGTCGCGGGGAGCTGCGGGCTCGGCGGAGAGGTGAGAGTGCGCTCCACGATCTCCCGCTTGCCTACGCCGAACGCGAGCAGACGGATGCGGCGAGCCGACAAGATCGTCGCGATACCCATCGAAATGGCCCGCTCGGGGACGTTGTCCACGCCGCCGAAGTCCCCCGCCGCGTCTTCGCGGGTCGTCCGGGCGAGCTCGACGACGCGGGTGCGAGTGTCGCGCTCCGACCCCGGCTCGTTGAAGCCGATGTGCCCATTGCGCCCGAGGCCGAGGAGCTGGAGATCGATACCGCCGGCGTCGGCGATCAAGCGCTCGTACTCGCGGCAGTGGGCTTCCCACTGGCCCGGCGCGACGTCGCTCGAGGGAATGTGAGCCTGCTCGGCCAGCAGTCCGATGGCGTCGAAGAGGTGCTCGCGCATGTAGCGCCGGTACGAACGAGGGTGTCCCGGCCGCAGCCCGAGGTACTCGTCGAGGTTGAACGCGGTGACGTTGGAGAAGTCGAGCCGCTCTTCCCGATGCAGGCGCGCGAGCTCCGCGTAGATGCCGAGCGGGGTCCGCCCCGTCGCGAGGCCGAGCACGACGCCGCGGCCCGCCGCGCGACGCGCGCGGATCAAGTCCGAGATCTCGCGCGCCACGGTCGAGGCCGCCTCTTCGGGCGAGCACTGCACGTGCGGAATCGGCGTGAGCGCGGTGGTCATCATGGCCTCGCTTGGGCGTAAGATAGCGTCGTCGCTCGGGTCCGCCATCGGCCCGTGCGCGGGCGCTGTCGATTCCCGCTCGCCCGCATCGCTTCCCCGTGCGAGTGTGCCATGGGCTTCTACTATCGACGCTCGGTCAACTTCGGTCCCTTTCGCGTGAACTTGGGCTCCGGCGGAGTCGGTTACTCCGTCGGGGGACGCGGATTCCGCGTCGGTCGCAGCGCATCAGGCCGCAACTACACCACCTTCAGCATCCCCGGCACGGGGATCGGCTATCGCAAGGGCTGCGGAGCACTGCTCGCCGCCTGCGCCGGACTCGGGCTCCTTGGAGCCCTCAAGGAGCTCTTCGCATGAACCTCATTTGGAAACGCACCCTGCGCACCCCGAGCTCGGAACGCTTCCTCGCCACCCGCGACGGCCGCGACATCGCCGCCATCGACCTGCACCACCTCCCCGACGGCACCGTCGCCGGCACGGTCATCGTGCTCGACGACTCCGGCCTCAAGGAGACCGACGTCCCCGCCCTGCTCCGTCAACTCGACGAGGACTTCCTCCCCGGCGTCGACGCCCGCGAAGGCTCCCTCGTCTACACCGTCGTCCTCGGCCGCGTCCTCGGCAACTGGGAAGCCGTCCCCGAGGGCAAGTAGCGTTCAGGGGGCGCGCTTGGCGCGTTGGACGAGCCAGACGCCGAGGAGGACGGAGGGGCCGGCGACGAGCTGGGTGGTGGTGATGGGCTCGTCGAGGAAGGCCATGGAGGTGGCGAGGGTCACGAAGGGTTGGAGGTATTGGAAGGCGGTGGTGCGCTCGGGGCCGAGCTCGGCGATGGCGTCGGCGAAGAGCCACATGGCGAGGGCGCTCGCGCAGCAGGCGAGGAAGGCGATGGCGGCGAGCGAGCGCGCAGTCGGAGCGCTGTGCCACGAGTCGGCGACGAGCGCAGCGGCCAGCGTCGGGAGGACGGAGACGGCGAGAGCGAAGGCCGCGACGCGGAGACCGCCGTTGCGCTGGACCACACCGATCGAGAGCAGGGTGTAGGCGCCCCACGTCAGCGTCGAGATCAACATCAGCGCGTCTCCGAGGCCCGCGCCGGCGAGCTGGGCGGGCCGCACGGCGGTGAACACGAGCACGCCGATCGTCGCGATGGCGATGCCGAGCCAGCCCAGCGGCCGCATGCGCATCCCGAGGAAGAGGCGCGAGCCGACGGCGACGACGACCGGGATGAATGCGACGATCCAGCCCGCGCGCAGCGTGCTCGTCGTCTGCATCGCGAAGGTTTGGATCAGCAGGTGGCCGCCGACGATCAGGCCGAGCAGAGCGCAGCGGGCGCGGTCGCGCGGCTCGGGCAGGAGCGAGACGCCTCGCACGCGCAGCAGAAAGAAGAGCGCCGCCGACGCGAGTGCGTTGCGCATCCAGACCACGCCGAACGGAGTCGCGGACTCCAGCGCGATGCGGATGACGAGAAACGACGCGCCCCAGATCGCGACGGTCGTGAGGGCCTTGAGTGCGCCGGTGGACAAGGGGCGGAGAGTCTAGGGTCCCCGCACCTGTGCTTCAGCCGAGACCGAGGACCTTCTTGTAGAACGCGGCGATGTGCCGCGCTTCGCCGGTGAAGAGCACGTTCTCGTTGATCCACGCGGGCGCGCGGCGCGCCTCGACCATGCGCTCGAGCTGCGCCTTCATGTGCGACCAGTAGACGTCGTCGCCGTGCTTGCCGAAGAACACGACCGGACCGCGCTCGACCATGCCGAGCTTCATGTCCGTCATCGTGAGGCCAACCTCCTCGAGCGTGCCGAGGCCGCCCACGCAGAAGACCACGAAGCTCGCGATGTCGAACCAGCGCTGGCGGTTGTGCCGGTTGCGATCTTGGAAGCACTGATAGAAGTGCGCGACCTTGTTGGTCCCTTGGTCGATCGTCTCGATGTAGTTCGCGCCGACGAGCAGGCCGTGCTCGAGCGCGCTGTCGGTCGCCTGCTGCATCGCGCCGGGTCCGCCGCCGGTCAGGATCGCGATCTGGCCGCCGAAGAGCTGCTTCACCTGCGCGAGGAACTCGTGCAAGCCTGCGACGTCGGGATCGAGCAGGCGCTCGGCCGAGCCGTAGACCGCGAGCACGAGCGTGTTCTTGAAGCGCTGGATCTCGCTGGGCTGAACGAAGTAGCCACGCAGTCCGCGGAAGGCGTGAACGGCGAGGTGGCGGCGATCTTCGCTGCACCACACCACGCGTGCGCCGAGCGCTTCGTAGTCGGCGAGGCGGACATGGTCATTGGCAGAAAAGAACTGCCCGTGCTCGAACGAGGCGCGGCGGAAGATGAGCGTGCCGACGCGGCCCGTGAGGATCGCGTTGCAGATCGCGATGTGCTCGATCAGGTTGGGGAAGTACTCGACGAGCAATGTCGCCTTGCGGCCCTCCGGCAGCTGCGCGAGCATGCGAGTCGCGAACTGGCCTGCGTCGCGGCCGACTTGCGAGTAGTCGAGCGTGGTGCGCAAGCTCGCAGGGCTGCGCGTGCCGCCCGCCGGGCGCGTCGAGACGAGCTCGGGCAGTCGATTCGCAGCGAGCGCGGCAAAGTCGTTCACCACGAGCAAGGGACGGTTCTGATAGCTGCGCTCGCCGCCCTCGGGCATGTGACGCGCGTAGTAGCTGGAGACTTGCTCGTAGGTCGGTAGCTCCGCGTCTGCGGGCTGGGCCGCAGCAGCAGGCGTGATCCCGGTCTCTTCGACGCGCGGCGTCGCGAAGACGCGCGGCTCGGAGCTGCGCTCGTCGGCAGCGTAGATACGCGCCTTCACGAACGGGTTCACGATCTGTCGGTCGGAGCTGTTCGAGATCTCGAGGAACACGCGCGTTCCACGCGTGGACACGGGGTCGAGCACGATCGCGTTGAGGTGGCGTCCAAGGGCACCCGCGTCCGGGTCGATCACGACGTAGTGCTTGTGCAGGAACATCGAGCACGACGTGATCACGCCGTGGCCGGCGGGGATCACGAGGTTCTCGATCGGCTTGGGCACCTGCATGCGGTTCAAGATGCTCTTACCGTCGTCCTGCGTGAGGATCGCGAGCGCGTCTTGCTCGGTGAGTTCGCGCGAGAGCACGTAGCGCAGCTTGTGTGTGCGGATCGTGAAAGCGCCCTCGGCGTCGATCGAGAAACCGCTCGGAAGCTGAAACTCGTTGCGCTCCAGCGAAGCGTAGATCTGCTCCGGCGTGAGCTGGTTCTGCTCGCGCACGAGCACGAGGCGGCCGAGCTTGATGCCCGGCACGATCAACGTGTGCAGAAAGCGATCGAGGCCATACTCGCGCACGTTGGCGGAGAGCCGAGCAGCAAGCATCGCACGGCCGTTCTCGAACGTGATCGGCCCGGTCGGCTCGACGTCGATGCCCAAACGCGCGATGCGGCTGCGCGCAGCGAATGCGACACGGCGCGGATCTCCGCCGGCGCGCTCACGGAACTCGCGGCCGAGCCGGAACTCGATCTCGACGTGGACGGCAGGCGTTCCTTGCGTGGCGACCTGCACCTTGCGCACGACGCCGTCCGGGGTCTCGGGAGTCTCGTAGTGAACGCCGTAGGGAGACGATGCTTGATTCATGACGTCGGTGCGTCGGGCGAGATGGAACGGGCCGGACGCGGATGGGAAAGGCTAGATCGAATCGAGGCCCCATGCGAACAGGGGCAGCGGAAGCGCGGAGAGGTCCAGTCCGGTGGCGCGCGCGGTCTCGTCGAGCGCGTGGCGGCGTCCGCGCGGAGGAACGAGCAGTCCGAGCAGGTCTTCGGGAGAGAGCTCGAGCGCACCGCGTGGACCGCTCAGAGTGACGGTCGGCGCTCCCTGTGCGCTGTCCGAGTCCACGGAAATCGAAGCCTGCGGCCCGGCGAGCTCCGCGAGCAGCGCGGCGGCGCCTTCCGGTGCGAGCAGCTTGCCCATCGCGAGCACGCCCTCGGACCAATTCGCGCCGATGCCCCGCAGGCGATCGTGGAGGCCCAGCGCCGTCGGCGGAGTGATCACAAAGGTGGGACCGCTCTCCCCGCGGAGCCGCGCGCGGTGCATGTGCTCGCGCACGAGAGCGAGCACGTCGCGATCCGAACCGGACCACTCGTGCACCGTGTGAGCGAAGTCCTTGCCGCGGCCGAGGCAGGAATAAGCGACGAGATCGCGCTCACGCTGGAGAACGAGGATCTCCATGCCGGGCGCTTCGAGAAGTGCGGATGTCTCTGCGGCGGAACGCTCCACGCGCTCGCGCTGCAGCGTGTACAGCCGATGGATCGCGCCACGATCATCCGGCGCCGCTGCACGAATTCCGGCGGTGCCCGCCAAGCGCCCCTCGTGCGCGGGCTCGAGCGCGAAGTCGACCTCCGCGCCCATGGGCCGCCAACCGCGCTCTTCGTAGAAGCGCGCGTCGTCCGCCCAGAGCATCGCGAGGACGCAGCCTTCGGACGCGAGCTTTTCCTCCGCGCGCAGCAGGATCGCGCTCGCCAAGCCGCGGCCGCGCGCCTCAGGCGCCGTGCAGACCGAGCCGATCAGCCCGACCCGCAGCGAGCGACCGCCGCACACGAAGTCTCGCACCAAGGTCGCGCAGGCGCTGAGCACCTGTCCGTTTTCTTCCGTCGCGATCACGCGACCTGAGAAGCGCTCGTCGAAGCACAGCGGATACTCGGGAGCGATCGCCCCGCCGTCGCGCATGACGCGCTCCATCAGATCCAGCGCCCTCCAGCGCAGCTCGCGCGAGGTGAGACTCACGACCCACCCTCGCCGCGGCTCAGGCGCGATGCACGCCACGCCTCGAGGAGCTGCTGCTTCAATTCGAGCGCTTGCTCGAGCGAGACTCGCGCGTCCTCCACGGCCTTCGGGAGTGCGCCGACGTCCAGCTCCGCGTCGCTGCGCTGCGCGAGCGACTGTGCACGTGACTCGAGATCCTCCAGCAAGGCTTGGAACGCCGGATTCGCAGCGCCGGGGCGCGTGCCCGTGGCGCTGCCGAGCGGCGCAGCGGGTGCGGCGCGATGTAGCGGAGAGCCTCTGGTGATTTCCTGTGCCATGGCTAACGAAGGAAGTTGAGCAACGATGTCGAGAGGAGTCGAGCGCTGGTCGCCTGCGCGAGCTGGAGAGTCTGCTCGGCGCGGCTCATCTCCATGACCGCCGATGCGAAGTCCACGTCCTCGACACCCGAGAGCAGCCCGCGCACCTGACTCAACTCGGTGTCGTAGGCGTCCTCGAGCCCGCCCGCGCGCTGGGACAGCGCTCCGAGCTCGCCCGTGGCCGTGAGCACATTCTCGTGGTTGCGGTCGAGCTCGACGAGCCACATGTCGAGCCGCTCGCGCTGCGCCGCGGGGTCGAGGCCATCGCCGTTCTCGAGATCCTCGACAATGCCCTGCAGCACGTCGAAGACGTTCACGGTGCCGCCAAAGGTGACGAGCTCCGTGCCCGCGCGGTGCAACGAGCGCGTATCCACGTGCAGAACGTTGCCGCTCGCTGCGTCCGTGAGACGGAGGTCGCTCTCGGCGAGCGTCACGCTCGTCCAGTTCGAGCCGTCGAGCGAGATCGAAGCGGAGCCGCTGACCGTGGCTGAGAAGCTCGAGCCGTCCCAAGCGCTGAAGTCGAGGCTGACTTGCGCGCCATGCTCGTCGGTCACGCTGATCACGCCGGTGCCCGTAGGGATGCTGATGGCGGCGCCGTTGCCGAGCTTCACCGTCCGCGCCGCGCCGTCGACGACGAGCGCGTGCTGTCCGACGATCGTGTCTTGGGCAGAACTGCCGAGCGCGACACCCCCGGCCAGTCCGCTCGCGGTCGTAGCGTCGTGGCGGACCTGCACGTGCATGTAGCCCGTGCCCTGATCGGCCGTGGCGCCCGAGGCGAGACCCGTGAAGCCGGCGAACTGCGTGCCGCTGCGCTGCTGCGCAGCGAAGATCTCGTCGCCAGGGAGGGTGCTCGTGAGGCGCGAGTCGATTCCGACGAGCACCTCCTGCGACTCTTCGTTGCCGAGGTAGCGCACGCCGCCACCGCTCGTCGCGAACGGCGCCGCGTCGATCGCCGTGCCGCCAAACAGATAGCGGTTCCCGGCTCGTGCATTGCCGATCTCCATCAGGCGATCGCGGATGAGTCCGATCGAGCCGGCGAGCAAGCGGCGATCGTCCGCCGAGGCCGTACCGTTCATGCCTTGGAGGAGCGACGCGCGCGCTTCCGCGAGCAGGCCGCCCGCGTCTTGCAGCAGCCCCGAGGCCGTGTCGAGCATCACCTGCGCGCCTTCGACGGACGTGCGGTTGCGCTCCGCGGCGGCGATCTGTCGACGGAACGCGAGCGCCTGCGACGCGCCGACCGGATCGTCGGACGGCCGCACGATGCGCTTGCCCGAAGCGATCTGCTCCTGCGAGCGCACCAGCGAGCTGAAGTTCGCGAGCAAGCCGCGCTGGATCTGCGTGAACGTCGCCTGTTGTGTGGGTCGGATGCTCATGGCGTCCTCTAGAGAATGTTCATCAACTCCGACGTGAGCTCACTGACCACGCGCAGGTACTGCGCCGCGGCCTGATAGGACTGCTCCTGCTCGATCATGCGGACGAGCTCCTCGTCGGTGTTGACGCCCGAGACTTGATCGCGCCGCGCTTCGAGCCCGTCGAGCAAGAACTGCTCAGCTTCCTGCGCGCTGGATGCCGCGTCGATCTCGAGCGCGACGCCGCTCACGATGCCCGCCAGCGATTCATCGAGCGACTGGTCGCCGAGCGCATCGACGCGCTGAGATTCGACTTCGAGCAGACGCAGAATGTTGCCGCCGTCGCCCGCGGCGCCGGAGATCGACGCCGCGAGAAGGCTGGGGTCGCGCACAAGGTCGTCGCGCACGGCAATATCCTGCGCCGTCGAGCCCGTGAACATCGAATTCAACCCGAGCGCGACGAGCACGTCCGAAGTGTCGGCGTCGGCCACCACGTCGAGCTGGAACGCATCGCGCGCCGTCGCGGACACGTCGCCGAAGGCAAAGGCGATCTTCACGCCGTCCTTGACCTCGAGCTCGTCGCCCGGCGTGTACCCAGGACCGACGTCGAGCTGACCGACGAGCTGACCGCCCTCGTCGAACACATCGATTCGCAGGCCCTGCGTGGTTCCAATCGTCCCGTCCATGTTCGGTCGGAACGTCCAGCGCGCGTTGGCCGCGCCTGTGTAGCTGCCGGTGATGTGCGGAGCGACCGCCTGATCGGAGCCGCTCACCGTCGTACCGGCGCTCCAGCCGAGCGCCGTGAGCGCACTTCCTCCGGCGAGCTGGAACGACTGGCTCGCGCCCGTCCCGATGGACTGAATCACGAGCGCGCCATCCTGCTCGTTCGCCGTGAGGCCCGAGGTCTGGAAGCCTGCGTCAGCCCGAAGCACGGCGGCCAGCTCTTCGGCCGTTGCCGCTTGGATGTTCGCGAACCCAGCACCGCTGAGCGTCACCGAAAACGCCCCGTTGGCGCCCACGAAGTCGAGCGTTTGACCGACGTCGAGCGCGAACGGCTCGCGCGCGGTCGCGATCGAGGCCTTGCCGCCGCCAAAGCTGCCGAGACTGTCGGGTGCGGCGTCGAGACGCGCGCTGAAGTCAAAGCCATAGCCCGCGTCCGCCACGATCTGCAGCCGACCGCTGGTGTCGATGCTCGCCGAGAGCGACGGAATTGCGCTCAGCGCGTCGACAAAGTCGCCGACCGTCGTGCGATCCGCGTCGATGGCGATGCGGTGTTTACTGAGCGCGCCGCTCGCGCGGTCGACGACGTTGACGAAGAGCTCGCCGCTCGTGACGTCGAACGGAAGCCCCGCGCGGGAGAGCAGCTCGTCCGTCACGCTGCCGTCGCCACTGTTGTCGTTCAGCACATTGTCCGAAACGAGCACCGAGAACGGGCCCGAGCGCGGAACCCCCGTCGAGTGCACGCGGTTCATCTCGAGCGCGAGATTGCGCGCGAAAGCGTCGAGCTGGCCCGAGACATCGGGCAGGTAGCTCGTTTGGAGCGCGAGCAGGCCGCCGAGGCGCCCGCCGAGTGAGTCGATCGGCTGGCCGTCGATGGAGAGCGTGACGTTCCCGCTGGCAGGATCGCCACCGAGCTCGAGCTCTTCCACCGAAGTGGGGCTGACCAAGATGCGACCACCGACGAGGACGCGCACGGCACCGCGCGCATCTTCGACGGAACGCACGTCCACGAACTGCGAAAGCTCCTTGATGCGCTGGTCACGCTGGTCGCGGAGGTCATTCGCCGTCGACGTGCCGAACTCGCTGCTGGTGATCTGGCGGTTGAGGTCGCTGATACGGCGCGCGAGCGCGTTGACCTCTTCGACCGTCGCATCCATCTGCAAGAACACGTTGCGCTGCAACGACTGGACGTTGCCGGCGGCCTGATTGAGCGAAGTCGTGACACCCACCGAGGACTGCACCGCGCCCGTGCGCAGCACAGAGTCTTCGGGCGCCGTCGAGAGCGACGCGAACGACTGGAACATCTTCTTGAAGAGCGCCGGCATGCCGCTCTCGCTCGTTCCGCCGAGGAAGCTCTCGACGTTGGAGATCGTCTCCATGCGGGCGCCGATGCGACCGAGCGACGAAACCTGCGACGAGATACGACCCTGCAGGATCGAGTCGACCGTGCGAGTGATGGTGTCGGCGCTCACGCCCGTGCCCTGCAGCAGACCGCGCAGCCGCACAGGGGAAGCCGACGAGACGTTGAGCGACTGGCGCGAGTAGCCTGCGGTGTTCGCGTTGGAGAGGTTGTGGCCGATCGTCTCCAAGTTCGCCTGCGAGGCGAGCAGCGACTTCAGGCCGATGTTGATGCCGAGGTTCGACATGGGGCTCAGCCCTCCGCGTTGATCAACGCGCCGCCATCGGTAAGGGTCGCGCCGTCGCCGCTCTCGACGAGGACGGCTTGCAGGACCTGGGAGGTGACGCGCTGATGCAAGCGAGCGACGAGTCCGTTCCGCTGGCTTTGACGCGCGACGCTGCCTGCGGCGTGCTGGAGGTCTTCGCGTTGCCGCGCGAGACGGCGACCTTCGTCGCCGACGCGCTGGACGATGCTGCCGAGCGTGAGCGTCGCGGGCGCGACACCCCACACGTTCGCCAGCGCGGTCAAGAGCTCCGTCCGGCGCTCGGCGCGACGCGCCTGCGCGAGAATCTCGCGGTCGAGCGCGGCGGTGGCCTCGACGATGCGCGCCGACTCGTGCGAGCGGAGCGCCTCGCCCTGAGCCTCGAGAGCGGCGAGCACGCGACCCTGCGCGCCGATTTCCTCCTGCACGTGAGCTTCGAGCTGGCGCAGGAGCGTCATGACTTGGTTCATTGCGCCACCTCAGACTGCTTGCCTTGGATCGAGAAGCGGATCGACTGCGCGAGGTCGAGCGCGCCCGTATCCGCGAGGGACTTGCCCACGTGCTGGTCGAGCCAGCCTTCGTACACGTCCGCGCCCGAGCCGCTCCCGAAGAAGCCGCCGTCGAGTCCGCGGCGCATCTCGCGCACCATCATGGTCGCGAGTAGCTCCTCGAACATCTTGGCCGCCTTGTCCGGGTCGCCCGCGCCCGCGGCAGAACGCGCACGCTCCAGCCCCGCGCCCTGCGCGCTCGCGACCGCGTCGCTTGCGCGCGCAGCCATGTCGCTTTGGATCGGTTGCATGTTCACGCTCACATCCGGCGGACTTCGGCGAGGAGCAGCCCTGCCTGGTTCATCGCCTCGAGGATCTGGATCAGGTCGCGCGGCGTCGTGCCGAGCACGTTGAGCACCTCGACGACCTCGTCGAGCGTGACCGCGCCGGGGACCGTCACCAGCGCGTTGTT
The DNA here is from genome assembly GCA_903928115.1 of uncultured Planctomycetota bacterium. Lineage (GTDB taxonomy): Bacteria > Planctomycetota > UBA1135 > UBA1135 > F1-120-MAGs118. Next base: position 22,515 of record CAIYPP010000099.1, on the reverse strand, counting down.
GCTCTCCTGCACGTTGATGTCCGTGCGCGGGTTGGTCTGCGTCGTTCCGCCCGAGAGCGGACCGGGCTGGCTCGTCTCCGGCGACTCCGCAATGGTGACCGTCAGTCCGCCGAGCGCGATCGCACCGGCGCGCAAACGCACCCCGTCGCCCATGACGATGGCGCCGGTGCGCTCGTTCACCACGACGTACGGCTGCTGGCTCGGCTCGACCTCGAGCTTGAGCACGGACTCGAGGTACGCGACGTGCGCAGCCTTCGGCAGATCCGCCGGAACGTGCAGCTTGATCGTGCGTCCGTCCGTCGCGGCCTCCGCGGCCTTCGGGTAGATCGTGTTCACCGCAGTCGCGATACGCACGAGGTTCGAGTAGGAAGACTGCGCCGCGCGCAAGTCGAGGTAGATGAGGCCGTGCTCGCTGACGAGTTCGCTCGGCAGCGCGCGCTCGACCTTGCCGCCGCCGGTGATCATCCCGACCGTGACTTGGTTCTTCTGCACGGACGCGGACGCGCCCTGCGCCATGAAACCGCCGACGTTGACGGGGCCACCCGCGGTCGCCCACACGGTGCCGTCCGCCGCGCGCAGCTCGGTGAAGAGCAACACGCCGCCCTGCAGACTCTTGGCGTCGCCGAGCGTCGACACGCGCACATCGATGCGTCGACCCGGCTGAACGCCGGGGAGCAGCGTGCCCTCGACGGACACGACTGCGACGTTCTTGGGCGTGAGCTGCATCAGGTCGATGCGCAGGTTGTTGGCGAGCAGCACGTTCTGGAGCAGCTGCCGCGTCATGTTCACGGAATCGCCCGTGCCGCCGAGACCGCTCACGATGCCGACACCGGTGAGAAGGTTCTCTTCCTGTCCGCGGACATCGACGAGCGTCTCGACCGTGGTCGTGATCGCGCGGCCGCTCGCGCCGCGTGCGGCGCGCGGCTCGAAGCGCGGCGCGCGCTCGTACGTCGCCGTCGAGCGCGTCGCGGGCTGCGCCGGCGCTTCGACGCCGGCGGGCACGAGCCCGACGCCGACGCCCTGCGCAAGGAGGCTACCCGTGAGGAGCAGCGGAGTGAGGATTCTCAGAAAATGCATGGCCAACGTGCTCCCGATCAGAAGGGCCACAGCCACGAGAAGAGGTCGTGGATCCACTTGCCCAGTCCGCGGCGATTGGTCGAGTCCGTCAGCGGACCCGAGCCCTTGTAGACCACCGTGGCATTGGCGACGAGCTCGCTCGTCACCGAGTTGTCCGCGGCGATGTCGTAGCGGCGCACGACGCCGCTGAACTCGATCAACTTCGTCTCGCCGTCGATCTTGATCTCGCGGCGGCCGCTAACGACGAGGTTGCCGTTGGGCAGAGTGTCGACAACGATCGCGGCGAGGCGCGCGGTGAACGCGCCGGACTTTTCGTACTTGGCCTGACCGACGAAGCCGTCCGTCGAGTCGGCGTCGACCACCGTCGGAAGCTGCGAGAACATCTCGGGCTTCAGGTCGAACAGGTTGACCTTGTAGTTCAGGTTCGTCGCCTTCGAGAGGTCCGACTGCTCTTGATTGCGGACGTTCTGGTTCTCGGCGATCAGGACCGTGACGATGTCGCCCTTGTGCAGCGCGATCTTCGCGCTGATCGGCGAGCCGGGGCTGCGGTCGGGGTCGTACGTCGAGCCCGCGCGGCCTTGCGCCTGCGCGCTCGCCGCGACGGCGAGCGAGAGGAGAGCGTGGAGGAAGAGCTTCTTCATGTAGGTTCGTCTCAGCCGTTGCTTTCGAGGTCGATCAGCGCGAGCTCGCGCGAAACGACGGTCGCCGCGAGCGTGCGCTTCGATTCCGTCAGCGTGACCTTGATGCGCTCGCCGGGATGCGCGTCCTGTTCCGCGACGGCGGCGACGCGCGCGTGGATCGAGCCGCGGCGCACTTCGAGGAAGAGCGTGTCGCCGCGCTTGACGATGACCGTGCGCAGTACGTCCGACTCGCGCAGGGCGTGCCCGACCGGGAGATCGCGGCGCGTCTTGGCGCCGAGCGCGAGCCCAGCGGCGAGCGTGGACTCTCCGGCGGCGCCGCTCGACAGCACGCGCTTACGCTCGAGCATGTCGAGGGTGATGGTTTCGCCCGCCGCCACTTCGCGCTTCAGAACGCTCGCGTCCTCCCACATCGAGAGGCGCCAGTTCGTCCACACCGTGCGGTAGAGCGTGCCGTCGACGCTGACGCGAACGGGCACGTTGACCGGCCCCGCACGCAGGACGTTGTCGCCGAGCACGGCGCGCACCTCGACGGGAGCGTTGCCCGCGGGCACTTCGAGGTCGGCGAGCGTCGTGTTGAGCGCGAGCTCGAACTCCGAGCCCTTCAGCGCGCGCGACATCTCGGCGCGCGCCGCCGTCTCGATCGCCGCGGCGCCGATGCGCTCGACCTGCGGAGTCACGCGGCAGGCGAGCGCGCCCTTGACCTCGATCGCGATGCCCGGAACCAGACGCGCGACGTCCGCCGAGACGCGCGGCGCGGCAAGCGTGCGCGAATAGCCGGGCGCCGGCGCGTAGCCGAGCTTGAGCGAGCGAACGCGCTCGACCTCGGCCGCGTCGTCGCCTTCGACGGTCGCGACCTGCGCGAGCGAGATCTCGGTGCCGCGCACCGTGGCTTCGCCGTGGAGCGTGATCTTGACGCCGCCGACGAGCAGGAGTGTGAGGAGCATGCGTCGGACCTCAGCGGATCATGTTGTTGACTTGCTGGAGCATCTCGTCGCTGACCTTGATCGCGCGGCTGTTGATCTCGTAGTTGCGCTGCGCGAGGATCAGGCCGACGAGCTCGTCGACGACTTGCACGTTCGAGCGTTCGAGGTAGCCCTGCTTGATGAGACCCGTTCCGTCTTGGCCGGGCGTCGCCTGCGCGGCTTGGCCCGAGCTCGCCGACTCCGAGTACAGGTTGCCGCCCTGCGCCTTGAGGCCGGCGGGGTTGGGGAAGCGGAACATCGAGATGTTCGTCACCTGCTCGGGCAGGCCGCTCTCGCTGCGCATGACGCTGACGCTGCCGTCTTCGCCGATGATCACCTCGAGTGCGTCCGGCGGAATCTGCACCGGTGGATCGAGCGGGTAGCCCTCGGCGTTCACCAGCGTGCCGGAGCCGTCCTGGCGGAAGCTGCCGTCGCGCGTGTAGCGGTACTCGCCGTTGCCGATGCGGACGCGGTAGAAGCCCGCGCCCGTGATCGCCATGTCGAGCTTGTTGCCGGTCGGCGCGATCTCGCCTTGGCGGAACGCCTTGACCGAGCCCGCGACCTCGGAGCCGCTGCCGAACTGCAGGCCGGTGGGCTTCAGCTGTTGCGCCGACGTCGGCGCGCCCGGATCGCGCACGGTCTCGTAGAGCATCTCGCGGAACGCGAGCTCGTTCTTCTTGAAGCCCGTCGTGTTCACGTTCGCGATGTTGTTCGCGATCGTGTCGACCTGCATCTGCTGCACCTTCATGCCGGAAGCAGCGGTCATCAGCGCTCGAATCATGGTGTCGGTCTCCCTAGTTCATCGCCGCGCGCTAGCGCGGGTTGGTCAAGCGTCGGTAGGACTGCTCGATGCTGCTCATCACGCGCGTGCCCATCTCGAAGCGCCGCTGTACGGCGATCATCGCGACGAGCTCGTCGACGGCCGAAACGTTGGCCTGCTCGACGTAGCCTTGGCGCACCTCGGCTTCGCTGGGCTGCGGCACCGCGCCCTGCGGAGCCTCGAAGAAGCCGCCGCGGCGCACGACGAGCGCGCCGGGTTGTTCGAAGTCGACCACGCGCAGCTTGCCGATCTCGCTGTCGCCCTGCCGCACCATCCCCGCCGCGTCGACGGTGACCGCCGCGCCGGTGGGATCGACGGTTCCGCGCGGACCTTCCCACGCGACCGGCAAGCCCTCCTGCGTCTGCAGCACACCCTCGTCGTTCACGAGGAAGCGCCCGTCGCGCGTGTAGAGCTCGCCGTTTTGGCCATCGACCGTGAAGAAGCCACGGCCGTGCAGCGCGAGGTCGTAAGTGTTCGAGGTTGCCGCCAGCGTGCCCTGCGAGAAGTCCGTCTCGCGGCGCGACACGGTGCGCCGCTCGACGCGCGAGCCGAGCACCTGATCGAAGGAGTGCTGCACGTCCGCGGAGCGCTTGAAGCCCGGAGCGCTCAAGTTCGCGAGGTTCGCGGCGATCATCTCCATGCGCTTCTCGGCGGAGCCGAGCGCCTGGACGCTGTGAGTGAGTCCGTCGGTCACGGGAGTTCGCAGAGCAAGCGGGGTGCCAGCGCGGAAAGCCCGCTCCACGTGCCGCGCGGCGGGGTGCCGCGCTTCCAGACCCGGGAGGTTCCTTCCATGCCGGAAGTCCTTTCGGGCATTTCTCTCAAGACCCTGAGCGCCAACGACCGAGCCGCGGCCTCCGCCCCCCCACCCCGTGCGGGGCCTCGCCGGGCGTCCCTAGGGCGGGAAACCCGGAAAAAACGACCGCACGGCCCCGCCGGATGGCGCTCGCCATCCCACGGAGCCGTGCGGGGGTCGCCGCGGCCTGAGAGATCTCAGGCGCGGCGGTGGCTGACCTTCGCCTTGCGGACGCCGCGCTTCTGGTCGACGGCATGCTCCGCGGCGCGGCGCAGCTTGGTCACGGCGGCGTTGACGGCCTTCTTCAGGTCCGCCGAGGTCGCATCGACGCGCAGCACGCCGAGCTTGCCGCAGTTGGCAACGCACTCGCAGCGCTTGTCGACGCCGCCCTTCGGGCCGTTGTTGTCGTCGATCAAGATCTGCACCGAGACCACGCGGCTTTCGACGTGGGCGAGCGCGACGCGGACGGATTCCGCGATCTCGGCGCGTTGGTCTTGCTCGATGGTGACGTGCGGGGAACGGAGGAGGACTCGCATCGCAAACTCTCTTCGAGGGAAATGTGTCGGGGTAGGAGGCGCAGCAGCATTCTGGCCCCGATCCTCCCAATCTCTCATGCGAACAAGATCGTAGGCCTGTGCAGCGCGGCGCCCGCGGGACGAGCCTGCGAGCGCCGCGACGACGAGCTCCGCTCAGATCTAGAGCAGGTTGACGAGCTCGGCCAAGACCTCGTCGGTCGTGGTGATCACGCGCGCGTTCGCTTGGAAGCCGCGCTGGGCCTCGATCAGGCGCACGAACTCCTCGGCGACCGAGACGTTCGAGCCTTCGAGCGCGCCGCCCGTCACCTGACCCGCCTTGCCCTGCGCACCCTTGGAGACCGTTCGAACGCCGGAGTTCGGCGTCTCGGCCCACAGGTTGTCGCCGACTTCGCGCAGGCCGTTGTCGTTGACGAAGGTCGCGATGCCGAGCTCGCCGAGCACTTGGATCTGGCCGTTGGTGTAGAAGCCCTGGATGTCGCCGTCGGAGTTGACCGAGATGTTCGAGAGCTCGCCGACGCCGTAGCCGTCCTGCTGGTCGGCGAACACACTCGCCGCCTGACCGAATTGCGTGACGCCGTCGAACAGGCCCGGCGTGCCGAAGTCGACCGTGACGGTCTGCGCACTCTGTCCGGGAAATTGCACTTGGAAGCTCGACGTCGTCGGAAGCGAGGCGATCGAGCCGTTCGAGTTGAAGCGCAGGCCCGTGACGAGACCCGACACCGTTCCGTCGCTCGAGCTCGGCACGACGTTCCACGAGCCGTCGTCTTGGCGCTCGAAGGTCAGCGTGACCGTGTGCGACGTACCCGCGGAGTCGAACACCTCGATCGAGGTCGTCGCGCGGTCGGGGCCCGTGCCCGCCGTGGTCGTGATCAGCGCGTGCTGCGGCCAGTCCGTGCGGCCGACGCCGCTCTGGTCGCGCAGCGTGAGCGACAGGCTCGACGGTCCGGTCGTGTCGGCCGTCATCGTGATCTGACCCGTGGCCGGATCGAAGGCGGGCGTGCCGTTGGGGAAGGCGTTGTCGATGAACGCGAGCAAGTCCCCCACCGTCGTGCCGTCGTTCGCAGCACCGTACACGAAGGACGCGAGCACACTGGAACCGTCGGCATCGACGCCAGCGATCTCGATCACGTCGCCATCGGCGTAGTCGACGAGGTTCGACGGCAGCTGGTTGAGGCCCGTCGTGGTCGCGGCGGTGCTTTCGCTGCCGCTCACTTGGTTGAGCGAGAGCCCGAGCAGCGACGTGAGGTCCTGACCGCTCGTACCCGACGCGAGCTTCAGCGTGCGTGCCGCACCCGTGCGGTCGGAGGTGATTTGCACGGCGCCGCCGTTGTCGGTTGCGGTGATGCCGGTCGTCTGCGCGTTGATCGCGTTCGCCACGTCCTGCGCGGTGTACGGCGCAGCTTGACCCGCGAGCGAGACCGTCATCGGCGCGCCACCGTCGAGAAGGATCTCCATCGTCCACGTCTCGCCGACCGGGACGTTGAACGCGTTCGTCGCGTTCGAGCCCGTGAGCGAGGCCGAGGTGCCCTGCTTGAGCGCGGCGGAGGTCGTGAGCACTTGCGCGAGGGGGCCGCTCACCGTCGCCGGAAGGTTGCCCGCGAAGCTGATCGCGCCCGTTTGCGACGGCGGAAACAGCGAGGTCGTGTCGAGGTCGATCGGCTGGCCGTTGGTGCCGAGCACGCGGAAGCCCGTGCGCTGGTCGACGAGACGGCTCGTCGCATCGAGGCCGAAGGTGCCGACGCGCGTGTACAGCGTGCTGGAGCCGTCCGAGACCATGAAGTGACCGCGGCCGTTCAGCGCGAGGTCGAAGGTTCGGCCCGTGTTGGCGAGTGCGCCTTGATTGAAGTCGCGGCCGATGTCCGAGAGCTGCACGCCGAGACCCATCTGCATCGGGTTGCGCCCGCCGAGGCTGCCCGAGGGGAGCGAGGCGTAGCGCAGCGTCTGGCTGAACTGGTCGCTGAACACCGCGCGCGCGGTCTTGTAGCCGGGCGTGTTGGCGTTGGAGAGGTTGTTACCGATGACCGAGATCCAGTTCTCGTGGGCTTGCAGGCCCGAGAGGGCGGCGAAGAGGGCGCTGGGCATGGTGTGTGGCGTGTTGGAAAAGGCGTGTTCGTTGGAGAAAGGGACGCGCGATCAGGCCGTGGGGGCGGGCGGAGCACCGATCTCGAGGATGTTGGCGAGCGGCACGTTCTTGCCGCCGATCTGCAGCTGGGCGAGGCCATCTTCGATGCGCACGGCGTCGACCTTGCCCCACGTCTCGACCTCCGTCTCGGGGTCGACGTAGCGCACGTCCTTGCCGATCAGCGCGCTGGAGCTCGTCAGCTGCTCGAGCACCGCGTTCGACTGCTGCAGCACCGCGAGGCCGACGATGTTGTCGTTGAGCTCGCTCATCTCTTCCAAGGACTGGAACTGCGCGAGCTGCGCGAGCATCTCCTCGTTCTTGGTCGGCTCCATCGGGTCTTGGTTCTTCATCTGCGTCACGAGCAGGGACATGAAGGCGTCCTTGCCGAGCGCCGACTGCGGAGCGCCGGAGAGCGAGAGCGGGTCTTGCGAGCTGATGCCGGGGATCTGCATGGGTTTTCCTGCGGTTTTTTCAGGCGTAGGTGTCCACGCCATCGGAGCTGGGGACGCGGCGCTGGAGCGCGCTCACGAGCGCGCGCGGGAGCGGTGCATCGACGGGACCCGAGCGGAAAGAACGCGCCGGTGCGGAACTTTCTTCCCGACCGCCGCGCTCGCTGAGGTCGAGCTGCAGCGTGAGCTCGCCGCCGCCGAGACCCGCGCGTTCGAGTGCGGCGCGCAGCTCGGGCAGCGAGCGTTCGAGAGCTTCGAGGGCCGAGCGCTTCGACACGCGCAACTCCGCGTGGGCGGCCTCGCCGCGCACGGCGACCTTGATCGAAATGCGACCGAGTTCGCGCGGCTCGAGCTGGATCAGCGCTTCGCGCAGCCCGGGGTGAAGCTGCACGCGGATCTGGCGCAGCATCGCCGCGGCGCGCTCGGGGCTGACCGGCGGCTCTTTCGGCGCGCTCTCGCGGGTCGAGGCGACCTCGGGCTTGCCCTCTGCGGGGCGCGAAGCGACGTCTCCGCTGGCGAGCGGTGCGTTGGACTCCACTCCCTGCGCGACGGCGCCGCCGCGCGCGGGGGCAGGATTCGTGGCCGTGGACGCGAGCTCACCTTCGGTCAGCGCAGGAGAGAAGCTCTCGCCGCCGAGCTCCAGCGCGAGCGCGAGGTCGGGCGCGGACTGCGGAAGCGCCGAGAGCCACGGCATCGGCGCGCTGGCAGCTTGCGCGTTCGCTGGCTTCGCGGCTGCGGCCGCGGTCGGTGCGGTGAGTTGCTGCGCGAGCTCGTCGACCGCTTGTGCGGCCGACGGAGCGGCGCCATCGGCTGCGGACTTGGACGCCGACGGCTCGCGAGTTTCGTTCGCACGGGTCTGCGCGTCGGCGCGCGGCTCCTGCGCTTCGCGCTGCGGAGTCTCGGCTCGCTCCTCGTGAGCCTGCGCCGTTTTGGCCGACTGTTCGTGCTTTTGGACGCGCGCGGCCTCGGCTCCGCGCTCGGCCCGAGCCTCGGCGTGCCGCTCGGCCGCTCGCTCGCGACGGGCGGCACGGCGCTCCTCCAAGGCCTCGGCAAAGCGCGGACCGTCGCCCTGCGGACGCTGGGCTTCCGAGGCACCGAAGGGGGCGCTCGCGGCCGAATTCAGGCCAATTCCGCTCGTGTTGCCGCTCTGCATCGCGGGAACCTCGGAGCAACACCGATGCCAAGCAGGGAACCCCACGCCAGAGCCCCTCGGGAGAGCTTCAGGACGGAGCGGACGGAAATTTCGTCTGCATGCAGCCAGGAACTACCGGAAAAAGCTGCCCCCGCGCGTCCCGCTCCGAGCCGCCGAGTCCCTACGCACTTGGCGGGGGAACTGCCCGAAGCGCGGGCTCGTCCGTTAGCCTTGACGGGGATGGCGCGCACCTCGGAACTGCGCCCCATCTCGCGCGCGGTCGCCACCTCGGATTCCGACCGAGGGATCGCGCGGGAGCCCTCGTCTCCACGAATGCGCCCCATGATCTTCACGCCCCGCCTCGCGCTTGCAGCCCTGCTGCTCGCGCCCGCCTCGCAAGCGCAGCACGCGCAGACGAGCGCCGTCGCCGTGCACCCGCAGGTTCCCGGCCAAGTTTGGGTCTGCAACCGCGACAACGACTCGGTCTCCGTGATCAACGCCCAGAGCGGCGTCGCCACGCACGAGATTCACGTCGGCGTGCGCCCGCGCGCTCTCGCCTTCAGCCTCGATGGCTCGCGCGTCTACGTCGCCAACCAGCGCGGCAACATCCCGATCACCGCGAGCGAGATCACCGGCTTCGGCGCGGCCTCGATCCGCGGCTCCGTGAGCGTGATCGACACGGCGACGAAGAACGTCGTGTCGACGCTGACGCAGGTCGGCACCGAGCCCTGCGGCCTCGCCATGGCACCCAACGGCCGCTACTTCGCGGTCACGGCGCTGCGCTCAGGAACGGTGAAGCTCTTCCGCACCTCGAACCTCGGCCTCGGCGCCGAGCTCGAGTATCTGTGGGACACGAACCACATCCCGGCGCCCTACACGATCGCGCAGGTCGACAGCGACCGCGACGGGATGGCGGACTTGGGTGAGCCGCGCGCCGTGACGATCCGCGCCGACAGCGCGCGCCTGTACGTCACGCACAACCGCTCGCCGTGGGTGTCGGTGCTCGACGTCACGCTCGACGCGAACGGCGATCCGACGGGACTCGTGCTCTCCGACAAGATCAGCGTCGACGACTACCCGTTCGACCCGTTCTTCAACCCGACGCCGGTCCAAACGCTCGCGAGCCAAGGCCAGCCGCGCTTCCTCGACGACCTCGCGCTCTCGCCGGACGGCTCGCGCGCGCTCGTGCCGCACCTCCTGCACAACATCAACCACGACGTGAACTTCACGTCGTATCCCGCGTGGTTCCCCGGCGACTACGCCAACCGCGTGTACCCGGCGCTCACGGTGATCGACGCCGCGGCTGGCAGCTACGGCGCGGCGGGCGACCAGTCGCGGCGCCTGCACAACGAGCTCTCGGACGACGTCACGCCCGCGGAGTTCGGCGTGTTCGGACAAGGCGCGAGCACTGCGGTGGGCCGCGCGACGATCGGCGGTCTCGGCGAGCCCGTCACGGGCGGCACGCTGCAGCTCGTGGTGACCGGCATGGCGCCGGGCCAGACGGGCTTCGTGTACCTCGGCACGGAGACCGCGCTCTCCCACGGCGCCCTCGGCACGCAGTACGTGCAACCGCGCCGCGCGCTCCCGATCCCGCCGAGCGGCGTGGTGAGCGTACCGATCCCGCTGCGCGCGAGCCTGCGCGACGAGGTCACGACGGCGCAGGCGGTGTTCTTCACCGCGGGCGCGCCCTCGCACTTCTCGAACGGCCTGCGCGTGCGCTTCGAGCGCAACGGCACCGGCCAGAACAAGCTCGGGCACCGCGCGGGCCATCCCGGCAAGGTGGCCTACAACGCGGCGGGCGACCGCGCGCTGCTCTTGAACCGCGGCTCGGAGGACCTGTTCCTCTACGAGGTCAGCGGCTCGAACCTGCACCTCGCGACCGTGTTCCCGCCGCGCGTGAACTTCGTGGAGCGCCCCGCGCTCGACACGACGACGGCGCTCGGCGACCTGCCGATCGGCATGGCGCTCGCGGCCGACGCGACGACGTCGAACGACGACGCGCTCGTGTACGTGATGAACGAGCTGACGCGCACGCTGTCCGTGCTGCGCGTCGACTGGCAGGCGCGCACGATCACCAAGGAACGCGCGCAGATCCCGACGCTGCTCGGCCCCGATCAGCTCACGGCGTCGCAGATCCTCGGCGAAGAGATCTTCGAGGACGCCTCGCGCGGCCAGACGACGGGCGCGCCCGGCGACATCGGCGGCTGGAACAACTCGTGCGCCTCGTGCCACTTCGAGGGCGGCGAGGACGGACACGTCTGGCAGCGTCCGCAGGGACCGCGCAGCACGATGCCGACCTACGGTGGCTCGCTCGGCACCGGCCTGCTCCTTTGGAAGGGCGTCCGCCTCAACCTCGGTGAGACCGGCCCGATGTTCGGCGGCGAGAACGGCGGCCACGGCGTCTTCTCGGATGCGGAGCAGCAGGCGATGATCGACGCGCACAACATCACGCCGGTCCCGCTGAACCCGCACCTCGATCCGGTCACGGGCCAGCGCTCGGCGCTCGCCGAGCTCGGCCGCGACCTGTTCTTCGGCGAGAACAACACGGGCTTGAACCCGACCCTGCGCCACGCGGGCTGCTTCGTGTGCCACCCAATGACGGATCCGTCGTCGGGCGCGCCGCGCGGCTTCACGGCCGACTTCATCGACCCGACGCTCACCGACGGCGAGAACCTCGGGACGCAGGATCCCACCTGCTTCTCGCTGCAGGCGAACCTCGTCGCGCTCAACGTGCGCAACATCAACAGCGGCGTGAACATCGACTTCAACAACGACGGCATCCCCGATCCCGACCGCAACTCGGACGGCTACAACGACGTCGAGACCTACGCGCCGATGAATCGCGACCGCAACGATCCGTTCCAGCGCGACGATCCCAACAGCTACCCCTGCCCGATCAATCCCGCGGATCCGAACAGTCCGCGCAAGACGTTCCAGCGCGATCAGCGCTCGTTCTCGATCCCGACGAAGCTCGGCGTGTTCTCGACCGCGCCGTACTTCCACGACCATGTCGCGTACTCGCTGCGCACGATCCTCGACCCCGAGGCTCAGGCCATCAGCAACGTCTATGGCAGTCCGGCCTACACCGGCCCTGCACTGCCGGGGATGAACAAGTTCTTCAATGAGTTCCACGACGTGCGCGGGCACGAGCAGTTCCACGCGGGCGCCTCGAAGGTGCAAGTGAACCTCTCGAGCGCCAACGTCAACGCGGACATCGAGGCGCTGCTCGCCTACATCGAGAGCCTCTAGAAGGCGCAGCACTCGCACGTGCAGGGCCGGTCGGAGTCCGCGCGGACTTCGACCGGCCCTGTGTGTTTCGCGCTCGAGCGCGCGGCTACTTCTCGCGCACCTCGGCGCGCCCGTCGGGGTGACCGATGACCAGCACGTGGGCGAGGCCGATGAACAGGCCCGTCTCGACGATGCCGGGCAGGAAGTCGAGCTCGCGCTCGAGCCCCGCAGGGTCGGCGATTCCGTCGGGGAACCGGCAATCGAGGATCTCGTTGCCGTTGTCGGTGAGGTAACGCGAGCCATCCTTCGCCGTGCGGAGCTTCGGCTCGCAGCCGCGGCGCGCGAGCTGGCGCGCGAGCACGGGCCGAGCGAAGGGGACGACCTCGACTGGGAGCGCGAACGTCGTGCCCAGCCGCTGCACGACCTTCTCGGGGCCGACGACGATGACCTCGCGACGCGAGATCGAGGCCACCACCTTCTCGCGCAGGAGCGCCCCGCCGCCGCCCTTGATCATCGAGAAGAGCGGATCGATCTCGTCCGCTCCATCGATGGTGAGGTCGATCGAGTCGACCGCGTCGAGCGGGACGAGCGGGATGCCGAGCTCGAGCGCCTTGCGCTCGGTGTCGAGCGAGGTGGGCACGCCGCGGATCGCGAGGCCCTCGGCTCGGATGCGCTCGGCGAGCGCGAGCAGGGTGAAGTGGACGGTCGAGCCGGTTCCGAGGCCCACGGTCATGCCGGAGCGAACGAGCTCGGCAGCCCGACGGCCTGCAACTTCCTTGGGATTGGGGTTCATGGCGGGTTGAAGTCCGGTTCCTGAGCGTGTCGGCGGCGGGGGCGCGGGCTGGGGCGAGGATCGTAGAAGGGCCTGCGCAGGGGGGCCACTTCCCAGCGCGCCTCGGGGCGGGGTACACTTTCTTGGTATTGAGATTCAGTCTCAACGGACCGATAGAGCTTCCAACGTGACCTCCCTCGACCTGCTCCAGCCCGGCGCCCGCGCGCGCCTCGTCTCCATCGGAGGCGAGCGGGCCTTCCGTTGCCGCCTGATGGAGCTCGGCCTGCTGCCGGGCACCGCGGTCCGCCTCGTCCGCAAGGCCGACCTCGGCGGGGTGCTCGAGCTCGAGGTCCGCGGCTGCCGCCTGACCGTGCGCCACGGCGAGGCGCGCGCCCTCGAGGTCGTGCCCTTCGAGGGCTGAGGCGCGCCCCGTGACCGTCGAGAGCGAGCGACGAGCGTGAGCGCCGTCCCGATCCCCCGCATCGCGCTGGCGGGCAATCCCAACACCGGCAAGACGACGCTGTTCAACCGCCTCACGGGGTTGTCCGCGAAGGTCGGCAACTACCCGGGCGTCACGGTCGAGCGGGAGAGCGGCACGCTCGCACTCGCGCGCACGGGCGAAGTCGAGCTCTCCGACGTGCCGGGGACCTACTCGCTCACGGCGCGCAGCGCGGAGGAGCAGATCGCGATCTCCGCCATCTGCGGCCTGCACCCGCTCGAGCGGCCCGACCTCGTGCTGCTCGTGGTCGATGCGACGCAGCTCACGCGCAACCTCTACCTCGCGCTGCAGGTGATCGAGACCGACGTGCCGGTCGTGATCGCGCTCAACATGTGGGACATGCTCGCGGGCGCAGGCGTCGAGATCGACGCGGCGGCGCTCGCGCGCGAGCTCGGCGTGCCGGTCGTGCCGATCTCGGCGCAGAGCGGGCAAGGCATCGACGAGCTGCGCAACGCGCTCGATCGCGCGCTTGCGGAGCCCGCGACAGCACGGCCCGGTCCGCGCTGGGTCCCGTCGTCGCGCGAGCTGCGCGCGGACATCGACGCGGTCAGCGCGGCGCTCCCCAAGGAGTGGGGCGTCGAAGAAACGCAGCGACGCGACGCCCTCGCGCTGTGGGCGCTGCTCTCCCTCGACGAAGGCGACGAGCTGCCGCAGGTGCCGCAGTCCCTGCGCGACGTCGTGCTCGCACGCCGGCGCGCGGCGCTCGCCGCCGGACGCGAGCTCGACAGCGAGATCATCCGCGGCCGCTACGAGTGGATCGACGCACGTGCGCCACGGTTCCTGCGCCAGCTTCCCTCTGCGAAGAAGAGCATCACCGACCGCGTCGACCGCCTCTTGCTCCACCCCGTGCTCGGCTTCGCGGTGTTCCTGCTCGCGATGGGACTCGTGTTCGAGTCGCTCTTCAGTTGGGCCGACCCTGCGATCGGCGGCATCGAGAGTGCCGTCGGGTGGTTCAAGGAGCTCGTCCTCGCGCTGCTTCCGCAGGGACTCGTCGCCGAGTTCGTCGGCGATGCGCTGATCGAAGGCGTCGGCAGCGTGATCGTGTTCCTGCCGCAGATCCTGCTGCTCTTCCTCTTCATCGGCGTGATGGAGGACTCGGGCTACATGGCGCGCGTGGCGTTCCTGATGGATCGCCTGATGAAAGCGATCGGCCTGCACGGGCGCGCGTTCGTGCCGATGATGTCGGGCTTCGCCTGCGCGGTGCCTGCGATCCTCGCCACGCGCACGATGGAGCGCCAGCGCGACCGCATGCTCACCATGATGGTCGTGCCGCTGATGACGTGCTCGGCGCGACTGCCCGTGTATTCGCTTCTCATCGCGGCGCTGTTCCCGCCGAGCGAAGTGCTGGGATTCGTGCCGGTGCAGGGCCTCTTGATGGTCGCGATGTACGTGTTCAGCACGTTGATCGCGCTCGCCGCCGCAGCCGTGCTCGGCCGCACCGTCTTGAAGGGCAAGAGCGTGCCGCTGCTGCTCGAGATGCCGCCCTATCGCATGCCGGACTGGAAGAGCGTCGGCGCGAGCGTCTGGCGCAAGTGCCGCGTGTTCCTCACCGAGGCCGGGACCGTGATCTTGGGCTGCACGGTGGTGATGTGGGCGCTGCTGTCGTTCCCGCGCGATACGCAGACGCAGGCGGAGTTCGATGCGCGCATCGAGCGCGTCGAGTCCGAGCAAGCGGAGGGACCGGCGCGCGACGAGCTCGTCGCCGCGCTCCGAAATGAAGGTGCCGCACGGGCTCTCGAGCACAGCTTCGGCGGCCGCATCGGCAAGGCGGTCGAGCCTGCGATCGAGCCGCTCGGCTTCGACTGGAAGATCGGCATCGGTTTGCTCGGCGCATTTGCGGCGCGCGAGGTGTTCGTGAGCACGATGGGCGTCGTGTACGGCATGGGTGGCGAGGTCGACGAGGAGACCGTCGGCTTGCGCAGCCGCATCCAGCAGGAGTCGCGCTCGGACGGACGCCCGGTCTACACGCCGCTCGTCGGTCTCGCGCTGATGGTGTTCTTCGCCATCGCATGCCAGTGCATGAGCACACTCGCGGTTGTGAAGCGCGAGACGCAGGGCTGGCGCTGGCCCACGTTCCTCTTCGTGTACACCGGCGCGCTCGCGTGGCTGCTCGCGTTCGCCGTGTACCAAGGCGGCATGGCGCTCGGTCTGGGCTGAGGGCCGCGGCGAATTGCGTCCTGACGCTGGGGCGCGTCCAATCACGTCATGAGGCGCGCAGCGAAGAGCCCTGACCGCGAGCTCTGGCTCGACTCGATTCCGACGCCGCTCGGCGCGATGGACGCAGCGGCGTGCAATGAGGGCGTGTGCGCGCTGGAGTTTCCGGAGCCACGGACGCGAGATGCGCGGATCACGGCGCTGTGCGAGAAACTCGAAGCGCGTGTCGTGCGCGGAACGCACCCGCACCTGAAGCAGCTGCGCGACGAGCTCGCACGCTACTTCGCGGGCGAGCTGCGTCGCTTCCGCGTTCCACTGTTTGCACCAGGCACCGCCTTTGAAGAGCTGGCTTGGAGCGCGCTGCTCGCGATCCCCTACGGCGAGACGCGCAGCTACGCCGCGCAGGCCGCGATGATCGGCAAGCCCCGAGCGATGCGCGCGGTCGGACTCGCCAACGGTCGCAACCGCATCGCGATCGTGATCCCGTGCCACCGCGTGATCGGCGCGAACGGCAAGCTCGTCGGCTACGCCGCTGGCGTCGAGCGCAAGCGCTTCCTGCTCGAACTCGAAGCGCCCTGACCGCTCAGGCGATCTCGAGGATGCTGCGCGCCTTGGCGAGCTCTTCGCGCAAGTACGGCTCGAGCGTGTCGAGCGCGTCCTGCGGGAGCCCGAGCCAAGCGAACGCGCTTTCCTGCAGCGTGCAGGGCTCGGGCACGCCCGGGCGCTCGCCGACATGGAAGCGGTGCGTCGCGACTTCGGCGAGGTGGCCGACGCTCGCCATCGCGAGGTCGCCGCTGCTGCGCCGCGGGTCGTGGTGCGTGCGAATCGCCTCGACGAGAAGCTCAGGGAACTCCCACTTGCGTGCGAGACGCGCGCCGATGTCCGCGTGCGAGACGCCGTAGGCAGCGCGTTCGGCTTCGATCGGGTCGACGCCCGACGCGACGGACGCAGCGATGCGCTCGGCGTGCTCGGGCACGAAACGCAACAGCACGATCTGTCCGATGTTCTCCAGAAGTCCGAGGGTGTACGCGCGGTGGCGATCGACGCGACCGCTGCGCTGTGCGATCGCGCCCGCGGCGACCGCCGTCGCAATCGAACGCTCCCACAGCACGAGCGCTGCCTCGGGATCCGCGTATCCGTAGTCACGCATGTAGCGCCCGGCGCAGGACGTGAGCACGAGCCCGGAGAGCGTTTGAACGCCGAGCATGTTGCCGGCCTCTTCGAGTGAGGCGATCTCGCGCTGGAAGCCGTACAGCGCGCTGTTGGCGAGCTTCAGCACCTTCGCCGTCGTGCCGGGATCCGACTGGATCACCGCGATCAGCTCGCTCGGAACAACGTCCGGCTGAGCCGAGAGCTGCATCACCCGCGTCGCGACCTGCGGAAGCGGCTCGATGCTGCGGATGTCTTCGAGGATCTCACCGAGCGTTGTGGTCATGGCATTGCACCCGTGCAAAGCACGGCTCCGCCAAGACCTTTCGGGCCGCTACGGGCGCTACTTGAGAAAAAATTGCGCGGGCAAGACTGGGGAAGCCTTGCGCGGCGCTGCAGAGCCCTAGTGCAGGGCCTTCCGCAGGAACTCTGCGAACTTCGACCCATCCCCCACGGGCGGCGCGTCCGGCCCGGGGAAGCGCGCGCGCACCTTCCGTGTCGCAGGATCGACCACGAGGTAGTACGGCGTCGCCCGTGCTCCGGCGAGCTCGTCCTGCAGCTTCGTCGTGCGCTCGATCACCTCAGGGTGAGCGAAGTCGTCGATGTGCATGCGCGCCTCGACGAACTTCTCGCGCAGAATCCCGCCGACCGCGGGGCGATGGAAGACATCGACTTCCATCGCGCGACAGCTCACTCACAAGTAGCCCGTGAAGTTGACCAGCACGAGCTTGCGCTGGTCGCCCGCAAGCTTGAGCGCCGCTTCGTAGTCGTCCTTGACGATCTCGTGCTCACGCTTGTCCGCCTTGGCAACGTCGCCGCCCGAGGTCTCGAAGCCCGCCACTCGCGGCGTCGAATAGGGGGGTGCGATCGCGGTCATGATCGAGTCGAGCTTGTTCCCGAGAGCACCAAAACCGCAGTAGATGGCGAAACAGAAGAACAGCATGCCGGCGAGCAGGCGCCCGCCGCCGATCTCGCCCGACTCGCCGTGGTAGCGGATGAGACCGAGCAAGTAGATCGCCGTGACGAGGAACACGCCGAACCACAGCGCGAGAAACAGCTCGCGCGGCAGGATCTCCCACTTGAGCGCGAGGTCCGCGTTCGAGAAGAACTTCAGGGCGGCGGCGAACTCGACGAAGCCCAGCGTGATCTTCAGCGTGTTCATCCACTCGCCCGCGCGCGGCATCGCGCTCAGCTTGCCGGGCACGAGCGACAACGCGACGAACGGGATTGCCATGGTGAGCCCGAAGGTGCCCATGCCGAGCACGATGCGCTGCCAATCGCCGCTGCTCGCGCCGACCGACAAGAGGCTCCCGACGAACGGCGCCGTGCACGTGAACGACGTGATCACCAGCGTCGCGCCCATCAAGAACACGCCGAGGTAGCCGCCGCTCGAGCGCGCCTGCCCCGCCATGTTCATCAAGAACGCGGGCGGCTCCAAGTTGAAGAGACCGAGGAGCGAGAGGGCGAAAACGACGAAGAACGCGCCGATCACGAGGTTGGTCGTCGGATGCGTCGCGAACTGGATGATCGGCGCACCGACGAGCAGCCCGATCAGAATGAACATCAAGACGATCCCGAGCCCGTAGAGCGCGCTCAGCGTGATGCGCTTGCCCTTTTGCTGCGAGGCTTGCTTCGTGAAGAACGAGATCGTGATCGGGATCATCGGGTACGTGCACGGCATGAGCAGCGAGAACACGCCCCAGAACACCGCGAGCCCGAGGAACTCCATCAATCCCGACTCTTCGGGAGCCGGAGCTTCCTCGCCAGCAGCGACGCTTGCAGGCTTCCCGTTGGCGGCCGGGAACGACTCGAAGAGCGAGTCCGCGCCCGCACCGAGGCTCTCGACGGCCGCCGAGAACTGCACGCACACCTGCGGGTCGCAGGTCTGGCCTGTGATGTCGACATTGGCCTTGGCGACGTCGGCGCCGGGCTCCAGCGTGCCGCGCGCGTAGAGCATGATCGTGCCCTCGTGCTGCCACGCCCACGTCGGCTCGCCGTTCGCGCCGTAGGCCTGCTCGCCCTTGTGCGGCTCGGGCCAGAGGACCTCACCCCAGACGATGCCGTCCCCGCCGAGCTTCACCACCGTCGGCACCGCGAGCGCGTCCTCGGGCCCGAGCTCCTCGTGGAACAGGTGCCAAGTCGGGTCGATGTCGATGCGGACCACCGCGCGCGCTTCGCCGTCGACCTTGCGCGTGTAGAGCTCGACACGCGCGTGCGCATCGGGATCCTCGTAGGGCTCGAAGGGCAGCGGCCCCTCGTCGTCCTCGTCGTTCGCTTCTTCTTCGTCGTCCGCCGCGGCGGCCTCCGCCCCTTCGATCGGTCCGCTCAGGTCCGCGGGAAACGCGGCGAACACCGTATCCGGACCACCGACGTTGACCGTCGCCTTGTCCTTGTAGAGCACACACACGCCGCCGCTCTCACACGTCTGACCTTCGAGGCGCGCGCCCACGCTCGCCAAGTCCGCACCCTCGGCCAAGATCCCGCGCACATAGACGAGCACCGTGCCGTGGTAGATGTTGACCTCGGTCGGGTTGCCGTCGCTGCCGAAGTCCTGCTTCTCGATCTCCGGCGCGGGCCAGCGCGGCTCGCCCCACGCGACCGCGTCCCCTTCGAGCGTGAGCACGCTGGGCAGGCCTACCGCGGTCGGGTTGCCGAGCTCGCGGCCATACAGGTGCCAGCCCGACGAGATCTTGATGCGCGCGACGGCGCGCACGTCGCGGCCCTCGGCGCGGGCGAAGAACTCCAGCTTGGCCTTGGGCGCCTGAGCGCCGAACTGGGTGGCATGGGCCGAGGCGGCGAGCGGCGCGAGGAGCACCGCGAGCCACAGGCCGACGAGTCGAAGGAAGTGCATCGTAAGGTGGGGTCGTCGCTGCGACGGTGGTGTCGAGCAGGGTACGCGGCTTGGCGAGCCCTGCTAGGTCCGCCCGCCGTTCCTGCCGGGATCTTACGCGCCGCGGGAGCGTGGATCTGCCGAGGGCTATGATCCGAACGTCTCCTTCCGTCTTCGCCCCTGCGGAGCCACACCCATCATGCACGCACCGCTGCAAGCTCTCGCGCTCGCGCTCATCCTCCTGCCGCTCGCCCCGCTCCAACAGCGCCCCGCGACGCCCGGCACGCCGCCTGCGCGGCCGGAGGTCACGCCCAAGCGCACCCCGGCCGGCGATCGCATCCGCGAAAACCTCCTTGGTGCGTGGGAGCTGACCGAGATGGACTACGACGGCACGCGCTTCACCGGCACCGCCTGCCGCGGCTATTTCACGGTCTTGCCCGAGCACTGCACGCTGATCGTGCGCTTGACCGATCCGGTCCGAGATCAACCGGGCCTGATCGACATGGGCTTCAGCGCCGGCACGTACCGCTGGAGCTACGACGACTCGCGACTCGCGCTCGAGTTCTCGACCCTGCTCGCGGGCACCGACATCGACGACCCCGACGGAATCGTGCGCTACGAGGCGCCGGGGGCTCGGCGCGAATACGAGGTTCAGGTCGGCGAGCGCGACCTCGTGCTCAACCGCGGCCAAGGCAAGCGCCGCTTCTTCTTCCGCCGGATCGGCAAGTCCTCGGCCCCGGCCAAGGCCGCGACGCCGCCCGTCCAAGGCACCGGCGAGCAGCGCTGAGGCCTGTCGCGGGCCCCGCGAGCGCCCCCTGAGTGCCTTCGCGGCGCCCGCTGCGATTTGAGAGCTTCTAGGGATCCCCGCGGATGCGCCTTTTCGCGCCTCCGCTTAGAGTCGGGTAGGCCCCACGGCCGCCCCCCCCCATGAAGCACGCCACCCTTCTGTCTGCCGGAACTCCGCTCCTCGTCGCCGCCGCCGCCGTCTTTGCCGTCGGCGACCTCAACCCGCCCGCGGGCTCCGTGACAGCGACGGGCAAGCGCCTCACCGAGCTGGAACCGCGGATCGCCATCAGCGCCACCAACACCCCGGGAGACGGCATCTCGCTCTTTCGCATCACCCAGCCCGGCTCCTACTACCTCACCGGCAACGTGACGGGAGAACCGGCGAAGCACGGCATCACCGTGCTGGCCACGGGCGTGACGATCGACCTCAACGGATTCGACCTCGCTGGCGTCGCAGGCTCGTTCTCGGGCATCACGACCTCCGGCGTCCAACGCAACCTCACCGTGCGCAACGGAACGGTACGAGGTTGGGGACAAACTGGAGTCAATCTGAGCAACAGCGCGAGTGGTTTGCTCGTCCAAGGGATTCGTGCGCAAGGCAACGGATTGGATGGCATCGCTGTCGTGCACCAAGCCGTCATTGCGGACTGCGTGTCCACCCTCAACGGCCGCGACGGGATCACCGGGTTCGAGGACGTCGTCTTCAAGGACTGTGTTGCCTCGCTCAACACGACTCGGGGCTTCTCCGTCACGAACCATGGCCACTTCTCGGATTGCGTGAGCGAGGAGAACGGGACCGACGGCTTTGGAATCGGCAACGGGAGCCGAATCGTCGACTGCATCGCGAACACGAACACCGGCGATGGCATCGAGGGAGGCACGGACAACTACCTGAGCGCGAACACGCTCGATGGCAATGGCGCGGCCACGGGAGATGGCGCAGGCATTCTCCTGACCAGCATCGACAACCGCGTCGAAGGCAACAACTGCACCGACAACGATCGCGGCGTGGATGTGAACGCTGGAGGCAACTTCATCGTCCGCAACACCTGCACTGGCAACACGACCAACTGGGACATCGTCGCCAACAACGTCTGCGGACCGATCGTCGACCGCACGTCTCCCGCTAGTGCCGCGATCCTCGGAAACAGCGCGCCGAGCTCACTCGGCTCGACGGAACCCAACGCCAACTTCACCTACTGATCTGCCCGCATCCCCTCGACCCATGAAGCGCCACACCCTCCTCTCCGCGGGAACTCCCCTCCTCGTCGCTGCGGGGGCCGTCTTCGCGCTCGGCGATCTCAATCCGCCCGCGGGATCGGTGACCGCGACCGGCAAGCGCCTCACCGAGCTCGAGCCGCGCATCGCGATCAACGCGACCAACACACCGGGCGACGCGGACTCGGTGTTTCGAATCGCGCAGCCGGGCTCTTACTACCTCACCGGAAACATCACGGGTGTCGTCGGCAAGCACGGCATCGAGATCGCAGCCTCGAACGTGTCGCTCGATCTCAACGGTTTCGTCGTCGATGGAGGCGGCCTCATCGGCGCCCTCGATGGGATTCGAACGTCGAGCTCAGGGCTCGCAGCGCTCACCATCACGAACGGCAAGGTAAGCAACTGGAGCGGAGACGGCATCGATCTCGCGACGTTTTTGTCCAACAGCTCGCTTGTCGAGCGCGTCGAGGCGATCGGAAATGGCGCCAATGGCATGAATATCGGGGGGGCGTCCGTCGTCGACCGATGCACAGCCAAGTCGAACGGCGCGAGGGGCTTCGAAAGCTTCAATGGCTGCAGCGTCTCCAACTGCACGTCGAGCGCGAACGTCCTCAACGGATTTTCTCTTGGATCTAGTAACTTTGTGAACGCGTGCGTGGCGAGTGCAAATGGCAGCACTGGCCTGTCGGTCGGATTCGACAGCACGATCCGTGACTGCGTCGCGAGCGGAAACACGCAGAGTGGGATCACTGGGAGCTACAGCTCGATCCTCGATTGCACGGCGAACCTGAACGGTAGCAACGGGATCGTGATCAGCACTGCGTGCATCGTACGCGGCAACACGTGCTCGTCCAATTGCACGGCCGTGAGCGGCGCCGGCATCGCCGTATTGGGCTCGGACAACCGCGTCGAAGACAATAACTGCACTCAGCACAACAACCTCTCGCGCGGAATCGACGTCAACGGAACCGGCAATATCATCGTGCGCAACACCTGCAGCGGCAACGCGACGAACTGGGACGTCGTCGCAGGCAACACCATCCTTGTCGTGCAAGGCACGTCCGCTGGCGCCGTTCTCGGCAACACCGGCGGCGCCGCTCCCGGCTCGACCGATCCCAACGCCAACTTCTCCTACTAGGGCCCAACGAGGTTCAGACCATGAAGCACTGGGCACTCTGGGCACTGCTTGCGCTCGCAGCTCCGGCGGCGGCGCAGTCGAACGTCTCGACCGCGTCGAAGTTTGGCTGGCAGGAGAACACGGGCTGGATGAACTGGCGCGACGCCAACGGCGGAGCGCAGGGCGTCGTGATCGGCACGCAGTTCCTCTCGGGCTACGCGTGGGGCGAG
>CAIYPP010000098.1 GCA_903928115.1 uncultured Planctomycetota bacterium | reverse complement strand
CGTTCCGCGTGCGCAGCCGCGCGCCGTTGGAGAGCAGAACTTCGAGCCGCGCCCCATCGGGCGCGTCGACGAGCGGTACGAGCTCTTCCGCGCGGATGCCGCCCACGATGCTGGCCCCGACGCGCGCGAGCTCGCCGAGCAGCGCGTCGAGCACCTCGCCCGCATCGTCGCTCACCGGAAACAGCTTGCCGGTGTCCTCGAGCTTGAGCGCGACGCCGAGCTCGCGCTCGAAAAAGGCGCGGCACTGCGCGAGCGGCCAAGACGCGAGCAGGTTCTTCAGCGCGTTGCGCGAGCCTTCGGTGTGAAAGTCGTCGAGCTCGCTCCGCGAGGGCAACACGTTGCAACGTCCACCGCCGCTGACGCGGATCTTGGCGCCGGGCTTGGGGCGCGTCTCCAGCAGCAGCGCGTGCACGCCGCCGCGGCCCGCGAAAATGCCCGCGAGCATCCCAGCCGCGCCGCAGCCGATGATCACCACCGGCCACACGCCGCCCTCGGGCGCAGCGGGCACGGACGACAGAATGTGGGACTCGCTCACCCGCACAGACTACGCGCTAGGCGGCGCGCAACGGCACGAGAAGCGCCGAGAGCGCTCACTCCCAGTCGTCGCCGCCGCGCTTCCAGCTCTTGTCGTGACGATCGTAGTCGTCCATGCCGCGGCCGCGACGCGAGCCGCGGTCGCGTTCCGGCTCGCGATCGGGGCGACCGCCGCCCGGGCGCCCCGCACCGCCGCCAGCAGGACCTCCACCGCCCGGTCCACGCGGCGGGCCACCGGGCCCGGCGGGACGCGGACCACCGAAGTCGCGCGGAGGACCGCCAGGTCGAGGGCTGCTCGGGCGGAAGCCGCCGCCGGGACCACCCATGCGAGGACCGCCGGGGCCACGAGCTTCGCGCTCGCGCGCCTCGGTCACCGTGATGTTGCGTCCGCCGACGGGCCGACCGTTCAGTCCCGTGATCGCCGCGGCGAGCTGCTCCGGTGACTCCATGTCCACGAAGCCGAAGCCGCGCGGACGCCCCGTCTCGCGGTCGATGATGATCTCGGCCGAGCGCACGGTGCCAAACTCCGCGAACAACGCCGCGAGGTCCGACTGTTGGATGGAGAAGGGGAGGTTGCCGACGTAAGCCCTGGCCATGGACGAGCGGGACCTTGCTGAGACTCGCGACGCGGGTCGGGAGGGGGGTGGTGGTGACGGCGCACACGGCGGGAAAAAGCCCCGAACCGCAGGCGCTTCTCGGTACCTAGGAAGCCTAGCGGGGCCCGTCAAAAATGGTCAAGACCCGCGAAATCGGGCCTGCTCCAACCCCGCTCCGCGGCCCCAAAATCGGGAGAAACACCGCGTCCCGCAGTCCTCGGAGCTCCGTGGCGCGCGCGCTCGGCCGCTCCCCGTCGAAAAGCGCCCACAGCGAACGCCGCTAGCATGCGCGGCATGCTGATCACGCTCCTTCTCTCCGCCCTCTGCCAAGCCGAGACGACCGGATCCAATCTCGCGCTGCCGACGCCGCAGCAGGTGGCGTGGGCGGACGCGGAGGTGGGGATGTTCCTGCACTTTGCGCCGAACACATGGCAGGACGCGGAGTACGACCAGCTCTCGACGCCGCTCGAGACCATCGATCCGAAGAGTCTCGACACCGACCAGTGGGTGCGCGTCGCGCAATCGATGGGTGCGGGCTACATCGTGTTCGTCGCCAAGCACGTCGGCGGCTTCTGCTGGTGGCAGACCGACACGACGGACTACAGCGTGAAGAACACGCCATGGCGCGGCGGCAAGGGCGATCTGATGCGCGAGCTGTCGCAGAGCTGCGCCAAGGTCGGCATGAAGCTCGGCGTGTACCTCTCTCCCGCGGACACGAAGCACGGCATCGAAGTTGGCGGGCGCGCACCGACGCCTGAGAAGCAGAAGGAGTACGAACAGCTCTTTCGACGCCAACTGACGGAGCTGCTCACGAACTACGGACCGATGTTCGAGGTGTGGTTCGACGGCAGTCTGGTCTTCGACGTCGGCGACATCCTCGCCGCGCACGCGCCCGGCGCCGTCGTGTTCCAAGGCCCGCAGGCGTCGATTCGCTGGGTGGGCAACGAGGACGGTGTCGCGCCCTATCCGGCGTGGAACTCGGTGAAGTTCGGCGCAAGACCGTGGGGCGTCTACACGGCCGAAGATGGAACGCCCGACGGCGATCGCTGGCTCCCGAACGAGTGCGACGCGCGCATGCGCAACACGTGGTTTTGGAACACGCGCAACGCGCCGACGCTGAAGAGCGTCGAGCAGCTGATGAGCATGTACGAGCGCTCGGTCGGTCATGGCGCAGTGCTGCTCCTCAACCACACACCCGATCCGACCGGTGCGATCCCCGCCGCGGACGTCGAGCGCGCCGCCGAGTTCGGCGCGGAGGTGCGACGCCGCTATGGCACCTCGATCGCGGACATCGCCGGCCCCGGCCGCAAGCTCCAGCTCGGGCCGTCCGCGCCGCGAACGATCGACTGCGTGATCACGATGGAGGACATCGCCCAAGGCGAACGCGTGCGCAGCTACTCGATCGAGGGTCTCACCCAAGACGGCTGGCGCGAGCTCGCCCGCGGCACCGCGATCGGCCACAAGAAGATCGACCGCTTCCCCCCCACCGAGGTCGCGCAGGTCCGCTTGCTCGTGCACGAGGCCGCCGCAGAGCCGATCTTCCGCCGCATCTCCCTGCACGACACCCGCAAGAACTAGCGATCTTTACCAGTCGTCCGTGCGAAACGGCGAGGCGGGCAGTCCGTCGCGGTTGTAGAGGTTCGCGCCTTCGGGGTGAATCGCCCACGCGTAGCGCACGGCGACCGGCGCGGAGACCTCGGGGTGCGAGACGAGCACCGTCGCACCGTCGATGCGCGCATCGGCCCAGTGCCAGCGGCGATCGGCCCCGGCGATCGCAAATCGGGCGAGAGCTGCGCCCGCGTGCTCGACGGCGGCCTCGCGACCGCTCTTTCGGCCGACCATCAGGCCCGCGCCGACGAAGTCGAAGTGCACGCGCAGCGCGGCGCCTTCGACGCGCGCCTCGCGAAACATCGGCCCGCATGGAACGAGAGCGCGGCCGTACTCCTCCGAGAGCGCCCAGCGCGCAAGCCGCTCGCCGACGTCGAACTTGTTGCGCGGATGGATGTCCTGCGCGTCGCCGATGTCGATCGCGCTCGCCATGCCGAATCGGCGGAGCTTCATCGCGCGGCGCTGCGCATCGCGGAGCAGCGCCCAGTCGTCGCTGTGCGCGGGGTTGTCATTCGCTCCCTGCCACGACGCGAGCTGCACGTAATAGAAAGGCAGCTCACGGCCTTCGCCGAACCAACCGCGCCAGTCCGACACCATCGCGCGCATCTTCTCGATGTACTGCGCGCAGTCTTCCGCCGAGCCCGCGTTGCTCTCCCCTTGGTACCAGAGAAAGCCGCGCATCGGCAGCGAGCCGAGCGGGGCGATCATCCCGTTGTGAAGCGTGACGCAGCGCGGACGGAACATGCGCTCGCCAAAGGGAAACTCGGGCCATTCTGGCCGCTGCGGGAGCGCAGCCCCCGCGTCGAGCGCCGCGCGAGCCTCGCGTGCCCAACGCTCGACGGACGGCAGCGCCTCCGCAAGCTCCCGCTGGTAGAGCGCGAGCGACTCGCGCATGCGGATTGCGAAGGGCTCGAGCGCCGGATCGCCGAGCAGCGTCGACTGCGCCATCCAGCACTCGATGTTGGTGCCCCCGACGGTCGAGCGGACGATGCCGATCGGAACTCCCGTCTCGGCGTGGACGCGCCGCGCGAAATAGAAGCCCACGGCGGTCCAGCCCGGAACGCTCTCCGGCGTCGCGACGCTCCACGAGCCGCGCAGCGTCGACTGCGGAGCGCTCGCGAAGTTCATTTCGACGCCGAAGTGCCGCACCCGCGGCAAGTTCGCGCTCGGAATGTCCGCACTCGAATCACTCGCGCCCAGCGACCAATCCATGTTCGACTGGCCGCTGCAGAGCCAGACGTCCCCCACGAGCAGGTCCCTCGCGCTCGCTCGGCCCGAGTCCGCGATCACCGCGAGCTCGCGCCCCTCGTGCGAGAGCTCCTGTGCCGGCAACACCGCGACGAACGAACCATCTGCGCTCGCAACCGCAGTCGCCACGTCCGACCCCAGGGTCACCGTCACGCGCTCCCCCGGCCGCGCCGTCCCCCGCACAGGAATCGCCCGCCCCCGCTGGATCACCGCGTGATCCGAGAACAGCGGATGCAGCGCCACCTGCCCCAGCGCCCCACCCGCCGTCCCGACCGCCACCACCAGCGCTGCAAGAACCGTCCGCATACGCCCAGCCTAGCGCGCCGCGCGAACTACGAGAGCAAGCGCTCGAGGTCGGCGCGGGTGAGGTCGCGCAGCAGGGAGCTGTCGACATCGAGGATCGCGGAGGCGAGCTCGCGTTTGGAGGCTTGGAGCTCGACGACGCGCTGCTCGATGGTGCCGCCGCAGATCATGCGGTAGGCGAAGACCTTGCGGGTCTGGCCGATGCGGTGGGAACGGCCGATGGCCTGCGCTTCGACGGCGGGGTTCCACCACGGGTCGAGGAGGAACACGTAGTCGGCAGCGGTGAGGTTGAGGCCGACGCCGCCGGCCTTCAGCGAGAGCAAGAACAGGTTGCGCTCGGGCTCTTCTTGGAAGCGACGCACTTCGACCGCGCGCTCGGCCGCGGGCGTCTGGCCGTCGAGGTAGCCGTAGTTGCGGCCCGCGGCGTCGAGGCGGCGGCGCAGGATCGAGAGGAAGCTCGTGAACTGCGAGAAGATGAGCGCCTTGTGGCCCGACTCGAGCACCTCGTCGAGCATCGGCAGGAACGTGTCGAACTTGGCGCACGACTCGTCGACGCGTGCGGGATCGAGCAGGCCGGGGTGGCACGCGGCCTGACGCAGGCGCAGCAGCATCTCGAGCACGTGCAGCTTGTCGCGCTCGAGCTCCTTGTCCGTGCGACGCTCGAGCAGCTCGCGGCGGAAGTGCACGCGCAGCTCCTCGTACTCGCGGCGCTGCTCGGGATCCATGTCGCACGTGACCGTCTGCTCCGCGCGTTCAGGCAGGTCGCGCAGGACCTCCTCCTTGCGGCGGCGCAGCAGGAAAGGCCGGACTGCGGCGGCGACGAGCGAGCGCACGTCCTTGTCGCCCTCGACGTCATCCGTGCCGGCGACGAGCGACTGGAACGCGCTCGAGCGGCCGAGCATGCCGGGGTTCAGGAATTCGAACAGCGACCACAGCTCGCCGAGGTGGTTTTCGATCGGCGTGCCGCTGAGCGCGATGCGG
>CAIYPP010000097.1 GCA_903928115.1 uncultured Planctomycetota bacterium | reverse complement strand
GGCGAGCCGCGCCCGCTCGCGCTCGCGTTGGGCCACTCCAAGCCCGCGCGCAACGCGCTCTCGAAGCTGCGCGCTGCGCTGCGCAGCTTGGAAGACCGCACGCCGGTGATGCTCGTCAACGACGCGGGCCTCTCCAGCTACACGAACTCCGAGGCCGCGCGCGGCGAGTTCTCCGAGCTCACGGTGCCCCAGCGCGCCGCGATCTCGCTCGGCCGCCGCCTGCAGGACCCGCTGTCGGAGATCCTGAAGGTCGACCCCAAGCACCTCGGCCTCGGCTCCGAGCAGGGCCTCGTCAGCAAGGCCAACCTGCGCCGCACGCTCGACGAGACGGTCGAGAGCTGCGTGGCGCTCGTGGGCTGCGACGTGAACCGCGCGCCGCTCTCGGTGCTGCGCCACATGCCGGGTCTCGACGAGGCGCTGGCCAAGAAGCTGATCGAGCACCGCAGCCAGACGCCGTTCAAGAACCGCGACGAGCTGCGCGCCGAGGGGCTCCTGAGCGAGGCGCAGTGGACGAACTGTGCCGCGAGCCTGCGCATCTCGGGCGGCAGCGAGCCGCTCGACCGCACCAGCCTGCATCCCGAGCAGTACGAGGCCGCGCGCCGCGTGCTCGAGAGCTCGGGCGGCTCGGTCGCCGAGAGCCTCGGCCGCCCGGGCGTGACCAAGGGCCTGCGCCGCGTCGACTTCGGCGTCGACGACCACACGTGGCGCGACCTGATGCGCGAGCTGTGGCATCCCGGCCGCGATCCGCGCGTCCCGCTGCACCTGCCGCGCTTCCTCTCGCACGACACCGACCGCGTCACGCTGTCGAAGGACCGCGTGATCGAGGGCGTGATCTCGAACGTCGCGAGCTTCGGTGCATTCGTTGACATCGGCCTCGAGCACGACGGCATGGTGCACGTGAGCGAGATCTCCGATCGCTACGTGCGCGACGCGCGCGAGCTCATCAGCATCGGCGACTGCGTGCGCATGCGCATCCTCGACGGGCAGGCGACGCGCGTGGCGCTGAGCCTCAAGAACGTCCCGGATCCCGAGCGTCCGCCGCGCCGCGACGAGCGCGGAGATCGTCCGCAGCGCGGTGAGCGTGGCGAGCGTGGTCCGCGCGGGGATCGCGGCGACCGAGGCGGTCGACGCTTCGAGCGTGAGGAGCCCAAGGCTCCGGTGCGCGCCGCGACCTCGCGCCGCGACGGCCTCGCGGGCACGGGCGGCGGCGGTGGTCGCCGCGGCTTCGGCGGCAAGGGCGGTGGCCCTCGCGGCGGCGGAGGCGGGCAGGGCGGCGGTGGTCGTCCGGGTGGCGGTCGTCCGCCGTTCAAGGACGCGGCAGCCCAAGGCGAGCGCGAGGAAGGACTCTCGCCGCAGGAGCTGCGCGCGCTCGGCGCCAAGAAGGCGATCAACAACCCCTTCGCGGGCCTGAAGAAGCTCGTGCAAGGCGAAGGCGAAGCGCCCGCGGGCAGCTAGTCGCGCGCGCAGCTTGCGCTGCGCACACAGAACTTCGCGGGGGAGCCCGACCGGCAAGGTCGGACTCCCCCGCGAGGCATTTTCGAGAGCGCGAACTAGCGCGTGCGGCTCTGGCCGAGCAGCGCCGCGAGGGCGGGGTCGGCGAGCAGGGCCTGCAGCTGGCTGAGCTTCGCAGCGACGTCCGTGACTCCGGGCACCGTATCCAGCGTCGGCGTCGTCTCGCTCGTGTTCGAGACCTGCTGGTTCGCGCGCGAAGTGGCGGCGAGCTCGCGAGTCAGGGCGTCGGTGTTCGCATCGAGCGCGTCGAAGTCGAGCGTCGCGTCGCAAGGGAGCTCTTGGTTCGTCGACTGAGGCAGGGCGGACGGGATGGTCTCGTCGCCGAAGCTGTCGAGCACGCCGAGCGAGCCGAGCGAACCCGTTTCGGCCGAGCCCTCGCTGACGTCCCAGCAGGGCACTTCCTCCGTGCCGTGGGTCGTGTTCGTGCTCGTGTTCGTCGTGGTCCACTCGTTGCCGTTCCAGCCGCTCGACGCGAGCTGCAGCGAGCCCGAGCCCGCGCCGTTCGTCGTGTTCGCACCGGTGTTCGTCGTCGAGCCGTTCGCGCCGCAGGTGGTGGTCGTCTCGTCCGTGCAGCAGGTCGTGTCGTCCGTACCGAAGCCGCCGACCGTCGTCGACGTCGTGTTCGTTGTGTTGAGCGTGCCGCAGCTCTCCAGCGCGTTCAGACGCTCTTCGAGCGTGCGTCGCGTGTGGGCCAGCGTGGTGCCGAGCTCCTCGATTCCTTCTTGGAGCGTGGTGTGGTGCACCTTGAGCTTCTGGTCGATGCGCGCGCCGAGCTTGTCGAGGCTCGCAGCGAGCTGGAACATTGCCTCGGTCGGCGAGAGCGCCTCGCCGTTGCCGCGGGCGTTGGTGAGCTCTTCGCGCACGGCCAGCGTGCACTGCGCCGTCTCCGCGATCTGCTGCTGGAGCGTGTCGAGCGTGGCGCGGGTCTGCGCGAGGTCGGTCGCGAGTTGTTCGAGCAAGAGCGTCGTGGTCGAGTCGTTGGTGTTCGTGCGCGCGAGGCTGCGCTTCGTCCAGCCGAGGGCGAGAAGCAGGGCACCGCCCGTGAAGATGCTCGCGCCGATCGCGCCGTGGGCGCCGAGCCCCGCGGCGAGCTGACCCGCGCGGTACGAGACGTGGGGCAGCGTGGCGATGGCGACGCCCGCGCAGCAGGCGGCCGCACCCATGGCCCAGAGAAGGCCGTTCCCCGAGGTCGTGGTCGAGGTGGTGGTCGAAGTCGTCGTGGTGGCCGAGGCGTTGGTTTCGTAGGTCGTCATCGTGAGCCTGCGTGGGCGGCGTAGGGGAGCTCGCGGGGTGCCGCGATCTGGACCCCGCCTCTTTCGGCGTTCGCCCTACCGGCCCTTGATGGCGCTGGGGCGGGAAACCGACCGCCGTGCCGCGCTAGAGTGTCCGCCCACATGGCCCGGGCCCGCACCATCCACGGAACTTCCGTCTCCCCCGGGCTGGCCCTCGGGCCCGTCCATGTCGTGCGCGCCGCTCCGGACGCGGTGCCGCACTGGTCCGTGGCGGAAGAGGACGTACCGGCCGAGATTTCGCGCCTACGCCGGGCCATCGCGGTCGCTGGGGACGAGCTCCTGCGGCGCCAACGACTCGTGGCGGAGCAGACCGGCGAGCGGGACGCACAGATCTTCGCGGTCCACCGGATGATCCTGCAGGACCCCAGCGCCGTGCGGGAGGTCGAGGACGCGCTGCGGGCCGACCGGGTCAACGCGGAGACCGCCGTCCACCAGCTCATCGGCAAGCTGGAGCAGACGCTGCGCCCCCTGGAGGGCAACAGCGTGCGCAGCTACTCGGCGGACCTCTCCGACCCGTGGCGCGAGGTCCTCGCGGCGCTGATGAACGTGGCCCAGCTCGAGCAGGTGGGGCAGGGCAAGGTGATCCTCGCCGCGGCGGTGCTGACGCCGCAGGTCGTGACGTCCGTGGAGCGCGAGCGCCTGCTCGGGATCGTCGCGGAGGCCGGCGGTCGCTTCTCCCACGCGGCGGTGCTCGCCCGCGCCTTCGGCGTCCCCTGCGTGGTCGGCCTGCCGGGGCTCTTGACGCGACTGGAGCAGGGGATGCAGCTCGCTGTCGACGGCGGGCGCGGGACCGTCGAGCTGCGGCCGAGCGAAGAGGCGATCGTCGATTTCGAGGAGCGCAGGGCGCGCCTCGAGGAGCGTCGCGCCTCGCTCGCGGAGCGCGCCGCAGAGCCCGCGCAGACCACCGACGGCGGCGCGCTCGGCGTCTCGGTGAACATCGAGAGCCTGCGGGACTTCGACATTTTCGACGTCTCGCACTCCGATGGCATCGGCCTGTGCCGCACCGAGTTCCTCTACATGGAGCGGGCGCAGTTCCCCTCCGAGGAGGAGCAGTTCCGCATGTACCGCCGTGTGCTCGAGCGCATGGCGCCCAAGCCGGTCACGCTGCGCACCCTCGACATCGGCGGCGACAAGCGCCTGCCGTACTTCCAGACCCCCAAGGAAGAGAACCCCGCCCTCGGCTGGCGCGGCCTGCGCGTCAGCCTCGAGTGGCAGGACCTGCTGCGGGTCCAGCTCCGCGCGGCGCTCCGCGCCGGAGTGGGGCGCGACCTGCGGATCCTGCTGCCGATGGTGGCCTCCTTGGAGGAGGTCGAGGCGACGCGGCGCATCTTCGACGGGGTGCGCGCCTCGCTCTTGGAGCAGGGCTGGGAGGTCGAATCGGACGTGCCGGTGGGGATCATGGTCGAGGTCCCCTCGGTGCTGTTCTGCTTGGACACCCTGCTCCCCAAGGTCGACTTCGTCAGCGTCGGCACCAACGACCTCGTGCAGTACCTGCTCGCGGTCGACCGGGACAACCCGTGGGTTTCGAAGCTCTACGAGCCGCACCACCCCGCCGTGATCCGCGCGCTGGCGAACGTGGCGCAGGCCTCGCGCGCCGCGGGCAAGCCCTGTTCCGTCTGCGGGGACATGGCCGATGACCCGGCGACCGCCGTGCTGCTCATGGGGCTCGGCTACGACTCGGTCAGCGTGGCGCCCTACTTCCTGCCGGAGATCAAGTACGCGGTCCGCCGGACGACGCTGGCGGCCGCGGAAGACCTCGCCCGCGAGGTGCTGGCGCAGGACACCGTGGAGGGGGTCAAGCGCTCCCTCGCCGTGGTGCGCGAGCGGCTCCACTTCTAGGCGGCCGTCGGGCGGGGCCCCCCCTCGCGGCGTCCCACCGGCGGGCCCTTGGCTCTCCGAACAGCAGGAAATCGCAAAAAAGCGGCACCTTTTTCCACCTGCCTCCGTCGGAATGGCCGGAAGCACTTGCTGGAAGTCGCATTTTAGGCAAGCGCGCGGAGGAACAGCCCACCATGCCCCGACTGAACTGGAGCGGAGACGAGCCCGCCCGCGGCACTCGCAAGGGCCGCTGGACGCGAGCCGAGATCGACCGCCTGAAGGACATGTACGGCCTGCGGCCGGAGAGCGCGATCGCGCGTGACCTCGGGCGCTCGCCGGCGAGCGTGCGCAAGATGGCCGAGGAGCTCTTCCAGACGGCGCGCAAGCAGGGTCCGTGGACCGCGGGCGAGATCCAAGACCTCAAGCGCTACCTCGGCGCCTCCGGTCCGGAGGTGATCGCGCGCATCCTCGGCCGCGACGCGGGCGAAGTGCAGCAGCAGATCTTCGAGCTCGGCCGCATCCAGCAGAACACGCGCTGGACGCGCGACGAGGTCATGGAGCTGCGGCGCCTGTACGGCACGCGCACGGACGAGGACCTCGCCGCGATCTTTGGCCGCAGCCTCGACTCGGTGCAGCGCGTCGCGAAGAAGTACTGCCTCGCGAAGGACAAGGCCTTCTTGAAGCGCCAGCTCGGCGACGGCGCGAGCCGCATGCCGCGCTGGGACGAGGAGGAGCTCGCGCTCCTGCGCGAGATCTACCCCAAGACGCCCAACCTCGAGATCGCACAGCGCCTCAACCGCTCGGTGAAGAGCATCGTCTCCAAGGCCCACAACCTCGGGCTGCGCAAGGAGATCGAGCGCCTGCGCGAGATGGGTCGAGAGAACGTCAGCTTGCGCTACCAGTAGCGCAGGCCCCGACGATGCGAGAGCGCGCGAGGACGGCATCCCGTGGCCGTCCTCGCGCGCGGCTTTTGGGATCAGGCGAGCAGCTTCATGCAGAAGACGCTGCCGCCGGACTTGAGGAACTCCGACGTCTCGAGCTCGCGCACGACGAAGCCCGCGGC
Organism: uncultured Planctomycetota bacterium; assembly: GCA_903928115.1. Lineage (GTDB taxonomy): Bacteria > Planctomycetota > UBA1135 > UBA1135 > F1-120-MAGs118. The sequence goes on along the minus strand of CAIYPP010000097.1, from coordinate 19,013 downwards.
GGCGAGCGCAGCGCAGCTGCGTGTGCAGCCCGCTTGGAGCAGCACGGTGCGCCCATCGGGGCAGCATGCGTTGCACGCGAGACGCTCGCGTGCCTCGCGTGGGTCGGCGGCGATGCGGCGCGGGATGAGACGCTCGACGAGTGCGCGCGAGCGAGGCGACAGCGCTTCGGGGAGCCACAGGCACGCGTCGTGCGAGAGCAACGCCAGCGCTGTGTCGAGGTGATAGAAGTCGGGCTCGACGAGCTCGAGCTGGACGATCGGCACGGCGAGGCGCACGGCGAGCTCGCTCCAAGCCTCCGCGCTCGTGCGAGGACCGACGCCACCCCACAAGAGCCTGCGGCCTGGATGCCACAGGCCGTCGCCCATGCCTTCGAGGCGCTCGTTCGTGTGGAGCTCGAGCGACTCGAAGCCCGCCGCTTCCAGCGCACCGGCGACGTGGGGGACTTCGCCGCGGCGCTCGGGCCAGCGCATGTGGGAGCGCACGAAGCGCGCGCGTCCGTCCGCGGAAACGTCGGCGGCAACCGGCAGCGCCTGATTGGCGCAGAAGACGAGGTCGGGGTGTCCCGCGAGCGACGGGATCACGCGCGTCTCGAGGCCGAGCTCGAGAAATGCGCTGCGCAGCGCGTCCCACTGCTCTCGGGCGAGCGCGCGATCGACGCGCTTGAGCGCACCGGCGTCGTCGCGCATGTGCGGGTTGATCGCGTAGGCGACGTCGAACTCCGCCGGGTCGGCCATCCACACCCGACGCGGCGCGCTCGTGGCGGGCAGGTCTTCGAGGCGGAAATCGAGCTCGCTCGCTTCGCGATAGACACGCATGGCGCGCAAGCTACCCGACGCCGCGGTCAGCGCACGAGGGGCGGGTAGCGCAGGTCGAGCTCACGACGCAGGCGCTGGAGCGCCTGCGCGGCCCAGTAGTCCAGTGTCGCCCCCGGCGCGAGCAGATTGTTCTGCTCCGACCAGTCGCCGCGCGGAGTCGCGGGCTGGGTGCTCGTGTCCGGCGCTCCGCCAGCGACGAAGTCGTAGAGCTCTTCGGTCAAGAGCGGCGCGCCGCTCGTGGGGGCGGGCCGCCACTTGCGCACGAGCTTGTAGCGTGCGTCGCGCAGCGCCTGATCGTGACGGTTGCACACGTAGCCTGCCGGAGGCGCGCCGGTCGCCGGGTCCGGGATGAAGTTGGGACCGAAGATCTCCGTGTACACGGAGCGTCGCACATGGGTCCGCTCTCCGCGCAGGATCGGCAAGAAGGACATCGAGTCCTCCGCGTCGCTCGCACTCGGCGCGCCCGCGAGTTGCCGCACGGTGTCGAAGACGTCGGCGAGCGAGATCAGTGCCTCGCTCGTGGTCCCGACGAGCTGCGGCGCGAGCTCCGGAGAGCGCACGAGCAGCGGCACCTGCACGCCACCTTGATACACGCTGCCCTTCGCGTGCGCCGCGTCGTAGGGCGGTGCGACCGCGAGGTCGCCGGTTCCATTGTCGCTGGTGAAGATCACGGTCGTGGTGCCGAAGTCGAGCTCGCAGAACAGCCGCGCGAGCTGCCCGTCGAGCGCAGAGAGCACGCAGCGCATCCGGCTGGCGTCCTGAGGGATGCCGTCATGCACGCAGGGCGCTTGGATCGTCGCTTGCGGCGCACAGTTGGCGCTGGGCAGCCCCGCGGGAACTTCATGCACCGGGCCATGGGCCGCATTCAGAGCCACCCACAGAAACCACGGCTCCGGCAAGTCGTGCACGAGCGCGATCGCGTCGTCGATCGTGTCCACCGACGGATAGTCGTCGGGGTCGAGATTGACGTTCAGCTCCACGATGCAGGGCGGTACGCCACCGCAGGGCGTGGAACTGCCGACGAGCGGGGTCGAGTAGTTCTTGCTCCAGACGTAGTAGCCGGCAGTCCAGTAGGGCACGCTCGGAGGCGTCTCGAAGTTGAACCACGAACCGGCTTGGCGATCGAACCAACTCCCGAGCGGACTGCCGAGTGGATGAAGCGGGTGAAGCTCGAGCTGTTCTTCGGACGCGAGATGCCACTTGCCGACGGCTGCGGAGCTGTAGGGTTGCGGCGCGGCGCGCAGCAAGCGCGGCAGCAGCTCGACGTCGGGCTCGAGCCCCGGATTGTCGAAGTCCAAGCGCGGCATGACGACACGCCCGATGCCGGAGCGCGAGCCGATGCGCCCGGTCAGCATCATCGCACGGGTCGGCGTGCAGGTCGGCATCGACCACGTGTCGGGGAAGTAGAGCCCCTGCTCGCGCAGATAGCTGTCGATCGCCGGAGTCGCGGCGGGGCTCCCGCTCGGCAATCCACGCCCGCGCAGGAACTCGTCGCAGCTCCCGATCAATTCGGGACCGACATCGTCGACGACAATGACGCAGAGATTGCCCCGCGGACTCTGCGCCAAGGCGAGTCCTGAGGCCATCCATGGAAGGAGTGCGAGCAAGCGGACGCCAGAGAGTCTCACGAAAGCATTTTATCTCGATCTCCCAACTCGTGGGGCGAATCTGGAACGGAACGCGAGCGCTTCGATCGCCGCGGACAGACGCCGCTCGGATCAGTTCAGGATCGTCGGATAGGTCGCGTCGCACTCGGCGCGCAGCTCGGCGAGCGCCGTCGCGGCGGTGGCGCTGAGCGGAGCGGCGCTGGCGGCGAGTAGGTTCCATGCCTCGTGCCAGTCAGGACCGCCTGCGGCGCCCTGCTCGAGGTCGTAGAGCTCCTCCGTCAGCAACGGCGGGCTGTTGCTCGGCCCGCGCCGCCACTTGCGGATCAGCTTGAAGCGCCCCTGCGTGAGCGCCTGATCGTGCCGCATGCAGCGATAGTTGGTCGGCGGCAAGCCCGTGGCGGCGTCCGGCGTGAAGTTGGGCTGAAACACCTCGCTGTACGCGAAGCGACGCACGCCCGGGCGCTGGCCCGTGAGGATCGGCAGCAGCGAGACGGAGTCCTCGGCGTTCTGCGCGGCCGGAGCGCTCGCAATCGCTCCGACGGTCGCGAAGACATCGACCAAGCTCACGAGCGCGCCGCTGCGCGAGCCGCGCAGGTTCGCCGGAATGAGCGGCGAGCGCACGACGAAGGGGACCTCGATTCCACCTTGATAGACGCTCGCCTTCGAGCGCGCTGCGGAATAGGGCGCCACCACCACGTGCTGTCCCCAGCCGTTGTCGGCGACGAGGATCACCGTCGTCGTGGCGAAGTCGAGCTCGCAGAACAGACGACCGAGCTGGTGGTCGAGGGCTGCGAGCATGCAGCGCGAATCCGACTGCGCCGAGTTGAGCCCCGGGTACACGCAGCTTGGGCCTGGCGCCGCCACGCCGCGGCAAGCGTCTGCGGGCAGGCCCGCGGGCAGCGGATGGAACGGAGTGTGCGCCGCGTGGGGTGCGACCCACAGGAACCACGGCTGCGGTAGCTCGCGCGCGAGCACGATCGCATCGTCGATCGTGTCGACGCTGGGATAGTCGAGGGGCGCGATGTTGACGTCCATGTCGACGTTGCAGGGCGGATCGCCCGCGGGGCAGGGGCTCGCGCCGAGCCACTCGATCCGCGTCGCGTAGTTCTTCTCCCACACGTAGTAGCCCGAGGACTGGTAGGGCTGCAGCGCCATCGCTCCCAAGTTGAACCACGTGCCCGCGAAGCGATCGAACCAAGGCTGCGTCGTGCCGCCGAGCGGGTGCTGCGGGTTGGCGGCGAGCTGCAGCTGGTCCGCGACATGCCACTTTCCGACTGCGCCGCTGGAGTAGGGGGGCTGCGCGCCGCGCAGAAGGCCCGGAAGCAGCTCGACGTCGGTCTCCAGTCCGGGGCAGGGCCGCGTCGCGCGCGGTGGCACCACCTGACCGATGCCGCTGCGCAGCCCGAAGCGGCCGGTGAGCATGGCCGCGCGGCTCGGCGAGCAGGTCGGGCACGACCACGCGCGGTCGAAGGAGATCCCCTGTCCGGCGAGCAGCGCGTCGATGACCGGGGTCGCCGCGGGCGCCTGACTCGGACGTCCGGACGCGACGGCGGCAGCGTCGAAGCTCGAGAGCATGCCCGGCGCCACGTCGTCGAGGACGATCACGCACACGTTGCCGCTCGCGCCCTGGGGGGACGCCGACGCGGCTGCCGCGAGCAGCAGGGGCACAGCCAGTCGGAGCTTCATGATGCTCGGCGCGATGCTAACACTATCACGACTTCCGATTTCCTTGGGGACGGGCCCCTGCCGCAGGGCCCGGCGGGCTCTCGTCAGTGGAAATCTCTGGAAGAAATGTCCTTGTTGGGGAGCTCGAGGTCCGGGCGCCACAGGCGCTCGGCGATGAGGTTCGTGACCCCGTCCTGCGTCTCGACGCGGCCGGTGACGCCGAGGAAGGTCTCGGTCTTGGCGACGAGCTCGAAGCGCTCGAACACCTTCTTCCACAGCACGAGGTTCACGAAGCCGGTCTCGTCCTCGAGCGTCATGAAGGTCACGCCGCGCGCCGTGCCCGGGCGCTGGCGGCAGATCACGACGCCGGCGTAGCGCGTGCGCGTGCCGTGGGGGAGCGCGTTCAGCGTGCGCGCGTCGGGCAGCTCCTTCGCCGCGAGCTCGGCGCGCAGCGCGGACAGCGGATGGCCGCGCGTGCTGTGGCGCGTGCGCTGGTAGTCCCAGCCGATCTCCTCGAAGCGCGTGAGCGGCGCGAACTCCGGCTTGCGCTCGTCGAGCTCGAACAGGCTCGGCTGGTGGACGGACTTCGTCGCGAGCGCGGTCCACAGCGCCGCGCGACGACCGTCCTCGAAGCCCTCGAGCGCGCCCGCCTCCGCGAGCGCCGAGAGTGCACCCGTGTCGAGGCCCGAGCGCCGCTGCAAGTCCGCGAGCGACGTGAAGGCGCTCGCCTCGCGCGCGCGCAGCAGCCGTCGCGCGTCGGAGTGCGAGAGCGACTTCACGGTCGAGAGTCCCATGCGCACCGCGCTGGGAGCGGGGATCGTGCATTCCCACTCGCTCGTGCGCACGTCGACCGGCCGCACGTCGAGTCCGTGGCGACGCGCATCGTCGACGATCGTCGCAGTCGAGTAGAAGCCCATCGGCTGCGCGTTGAGCAGCGCGCAGGTGAACTCGGTCATGTAGTGCCGCCGCAGCCACGCGCCCGCGTAGGAGAGCAGCGCGAAGCTCGCCGCATGGCTCTCGGGGAAGCCGTACTCGCCGAAGCCTTGGATCTGCTGGAAGACACGCTCCGCGAACTCCGGCGCGATGCCCTTGCGCTGCATGCGCTCGACGAGTCGCTCGCGGTGTTGCCCGATGCGGCCGCTCTTCTTCCACGCCGCCATGTCGCGCCGCAGCTGGTCGGCCTCGCCCGGCGTGTAGTCGGCGGCGACGATCGCAAGGCGCATCACCTGCTCTTGGAAGAGCGGCACGCCGAGCGTCTTCTCGAGCACGGGCCGCAAGCTCTCGTGCGGATACTCGACCGGCTCTTCGCCGCGCCGTCGGCGCAGGTAGGGGTGCACCATGCCGCCCGAGATCGGCCCCGGGCGCACGATGCTCACCTCGATCACGAGGTCGTAGTAGGTGCGCGGCCGCAGCCGCGGCAGCATCGACATCTGCGCGCGGCTCTCGATCTGGAACACGCCGACCGTGTCGCCGGCGCAGATCTGGTCGTAGGTCGCGGGATCCTCCGGCGGGATCGTGGCGAGCGAGAGCTCGACCTCGTGGTGGCGGCGCACGAGATCGAACGCGCGGTGCAGGTGGTTGAGCGCGCCGAGCGCGAGCAGGTCGACCTTGAAGAGGCCCACCGCCTCCACGTCATCCTTGTCCCACTGGATCACCGTGCGGCCTTCCATGGTCGCGTTCTCGACGGGCACGAGGCGCGCGACGGGCTCGTGGCCGAGCAGGAAGCCGCCGGGGTGGATCGAGAGGTGGCGGGGGAAGTCCTCGAGCTCTTCGGCGAGCTCGCACAAGAGCTGCGCCTCGCGCGAGCGCGGGTCGATCCCGGCGTCGGCGAGCGCGCGCTGCGAGAGGCCCTCGCCGTGAGACAGCGGGCGCACGAGCCGCGACAGCGTGCTCTCCTGCAGGCCGAGCACCTTGCCGACGTCGCGGATCGCGGAGCGCGCGCGGTAGCGGATCACGTTGGCGACCATCGCTGCGTGCGTGCGGCCGTACTTTTCGTAGACGTGCTGGATCACCTCTTCGCGCCGCTCGTGCTCGATGTCGAGGTCGATGTCCGGCGGCTCCGCGCGCTCCTTCGAGAGAAAGCGCTCGAACAGAAGCCCCATACGCACGGGGTCGACCGCGGTGACGCCGAGGCAGTAGCACACGACCGAGTTCGCCGCCGAGCCGCGGCCCTGACACAGAATGTCGCGCGCGCGGCAGAACTCGACGATCTCGCGCATCGTGAGGAAGTAGCCGCAGTAGTCGAGCTCGTCGACGAGCGCGAGCTCGCGCTCGAGCTGCGCACGCACCTCGGCCGGAGGCTCGCCCTTCCAGCGCTCGCGTGCACCCTGCTCGCACAGCTCGCGCAGCCACTGCGACGACGTGCGACCATCGGGCAGCCGCTCGGACGGATAGCGGTAGCGCAGCTCGTCGAGCGTGAAGCGACAGCGCTGCGCGACTTCGAGCGTGCGCGCGACGGCCGCCGGCTCGTCTTGGAAGAGCTGCGCGAGCGCGTGGCGGCTCTTGAGTCCGTGCTCCGCGTTCGGCTTGAGCCTGCGGCCGGCCTGCGAGAGCGTCGTGCGCGCGCGGATGCACTCGAGCACGTCCTGCAGGCGCCGCCGTCCGGCTTGGTGGTAGAGCACCTCCGGCGCCGCGACGAGCGGCAGGCCGAGCCGACGCGCGCGCTCGCGCAGCCGCGCCTCCGCGGGCACCTCCTCGTCGCGCCGATGGCGCGCGAGCAGCGCATACAGCCGATCGCCGAAGGCCTCCGCGAGCAGTCGCGCCGCGCGCGGCTCCTCGACAGCGCCGAGGGCGCCGCGCTCGCCGCCCCACAGCGCGACGAGTCCCGGCGCGTGCTCGGCGACCTCTTCCCACGCGACCGCGCACTCGCCCTTCGCCGAGCGCAGGCGCCCGATCGTCACGAGCTGGCACAGGTTCGCGTAGCCCTCGCGCGTGGCCGCGAGCAGCACGAGCGTCGAGCGATCCTGCAGCGTGACCTCCGTGCCCGTGACGAGCTGCAGACCGAGCTCCTTCGCGCGCTTGTGCGCGCGCACGATGCCGTACACGCCGTCGCGATCGCACAGTGCGAGCGCCGCGAGCCCGAGCCGCTGCGCTTCCTCGACGAGCTCGTCCGGCTGGCTCGCTCCCTCGAGGAACGAGTAGCCGCTCTTGCACCACAAAGCCGCCGCGCTCACGACACGTTGCCCTGCAGGAACCAGCGTCGTCGCCGCCGATCGAAGTAGATCCACACCACCTCGCCCGACTGCATCTCCGCGAAGTGGTACTCGCGCTCGACCTCGCGACCCCACCAGCCGCCCGCGAGCAGGTAGGGACCGAGGAGCCGCGCCACCGCGCCGTGCGCGACGCCGCGCAGCATCCAGCCGTCCTCTTCGTGCCGCGAGCGCGCGGGCAGCTGCACGTTGGCGGCGAGCATGCGGCGCACGAGGGCGAGCGGTGCCTCCGGTCCCGTGCGTGGCGGCGCGAGCGGTGCAGTGAGCGGCTCCCACGCGAAGCGCGCCTCCGGCAGGTGCGCGGCGCGCACCTGCGCGCCGACCACCGCATCCTCGCCGAACGCCGCACGCAGCGCAGCGAAGGCCGCCTGCGCGGCTCGCGGGTCGCGCCCGGGATGGGCCGCGAAGAGTCGCAGCTGCTCGCTCGTCGCGCGCACGCCGGCGAGCTCGACTGCGATGCGCACGGCTCCGCGCTCGAGCCGCGTGCGCTCGAGCCGCAGCCGCAGCAGGCGCTCGAACGCGCTCCAGCGCAGCGCCGGTTCCGCGGGCTGCGCGCGCTCTTCGAGCGTGCGCCCGCTCTCCAGCTCGAGCCACAGCGCGAGCTCGCGCGCCGCCTGACCGCGCTCGGCGAGCTCTCCAAACAGCGGCCGCGCGAGGTCGTCCGCGCACAAGAGCAGCGCATCGAGGCTCTCCAGCGGGAAGTCGAGGTCCACCTGCGCGCGCGGTGCGAGCACGACCGTCTCCGGCGCGAGCGGCGCGCTCACGGCCCCCGAGGCCAGCGCGTGCAGACGCTCCAGCTCTGGCCCAAAGCGCAGCAGCACGCTCTCGCGCGGCAGCGCCACGAGCTCGCCGACCGTGCGCACTCCCAGCCGCTCGAGCTCGTCGCGCGCGCCCGGAGCGACCGCGAGCCGCGCCAGCGAGACGCGCCGCGCGAGCGCGTCCTCGGCCGCGGGCTCCTCCAGCACCAGTACGCGCGCGCCGTGGAGCGCCTTGGCGATCGCGTACGTCGAAAAGCGCCGCGAGCCGACCGCCACGGCGGCCTCGAACCCCGCGCGCGCGAGCGCCGTGCGCACTTCGCGCGCCCACGCGATGCGCGTGGCGTGCAGCCGCTCGAGCCCCGCGAGGTTGGCCCAAAACACGCCCGGCTCCGCGCGCGCGGGCTCGACGTCCGGCGAGAACTCGCGCAGACGCGTGGCGAGTCGCTCGAGCGCCGCATCGACCTCGGCCTGCTCGACGGTTGCCGCGCGCAGGTGCGCGCACAGCGCGAGGGCCGAGGCGTAGCGCATGCCCGCCAGCACGCCCGCTCGCCGCGCGCGCTCGTTCGTCCAGCGCACGACGCCGTGGGGGGCATCGTGGTCGACGACCGCCACCGGCTCCGCCCGCCACGCCCTCTCGCGCGCGACGAGCACCTGCAGCGCGAGCGCGGGGACGTCAACGCAAGCCAGCGACTCCATGGGCCACCTCGACCAGCCGCCACGGGCGCGAGCGCCGCTTGTCCTTGCACACCTCGAGCACGCACTCGAACGCATCCGGCCCGCGCCGCCGCAGCTGCGCGTGCGCGCGCAGCGACACGAGCGAGCTCAGGGACGAGCTCGTCACGTCCTTCTCCGTCAGGCACAGCACGCCGACGTCGTGGCGCTGGGCCTGCGCCACCAGCCGCGACTGCAGCGCCATCGGCACCGCCGCACGCGCGCCGAGGTCGATCACCACCAGCCCGAAGGCTCCCGAGCGCGCCAGCCACTCCGCCGCCAGCGCGAGGTCCTCCTCCCGCGGCGGTCGCACCACCGCCAGCGCCCCGAGGTCGACCCCGAGCTCGGCCGCGTCCGGCGGGTAGAACGAGCTCTGCCGCGGCCCGACCCACGCCACCGGCTCGCCCCGGCGCTGGGCATCGCGCACCAGCCGGAGGGCCAAGGTCAGCGCCGGCCCTCCGCGCCACTGGGACAGCTCCGCCAGCCGCCCCGCCACCTCCGGCCAGTCCCAGCGCCCCGGCCGCGCCCCCGCCCCCGGCCCCTCCAGCCGCCTCCGCGAGCGCTCCAGCAGCGCCCTCCGCGCCTCTCCTTGCTCGCTGCCGTCGGTCTCTTCTGTGCCGGTCTCATCCGGCTCGAGCCCTTTCGACCCGAGCCCTTTCGACCCGAGCCCTTTCGACCCGAGCTCGAACACCCGCTCGCCGTCCTCCGCCCCTCGGACCCCCGGCTCCAGCTCCACCCGCACCCCTCGCTCCCGCCGCACCATGCCCCCCCAGTCTATCCAAAAATCTACCAAACCTCCGGTATCGAAAATGTAAAGCAGGCGCCGGCGCACCCCGCCCCGTCATCGCGATCCCTCGCCTTCTCATCCGCCCTGGCACCCGCTCCGCCGCGCCTCGCCCGCTTCCGCCCGCCCTCGCCCGCGCACGGCCCCCCAAGATCTCGCCCTACTGATAGATTCAGTCCCACGCAGCCGTTTCCCCGGCCGCAGCTTCCCCCGCGCGACTCTCCCGCGCGATCCCCCCCCGATTCGCGCCCCCGAAGTCCATTTCGGACTGCACGCATGCTCCACATTTCTCGCACCGCAGTGCTCTTTCTCGCGCTGTTCTCCTTCACGACTCGCACACTCTTCGCCCAACAGTGCTGCACGGGAAATGTGAGCACGTACTGCACCTCGGGCACCTCGGTGCAGGGGTGTGTGCCGAGCATCTCGGGCTCGGGCATTCCGAGTGTCGATGCGGGCTCTGGATTCTCGATTGGCGTCGCGACTCTGCCGGGCAATCGCTCGGGCACGATCTTCTACGGCTTCTATCCGGCGAATCAGTCGTGGGCGCCGTTCAGTCCGAGCTACCTGTGCGTCGCCCAGCCCGTGCAGCGCACCACCACGATGAACACCGGCGCGACCTCCGCGTCGTGCAACGGCTCCCTGCAGCTCGACTTCAACGCCTGGATCACCGCGAATCCCAACGCGCTGGGCAACCCCTTCATCCCCGGCCAAACGATCCGCGCCCAAGCCTGGTTCCGCGACCCCGCCGCACCCGCCCAGACCAACCTGAGCAACGCCCTCGCCTTCACCCTCTGCTCCGGCATCGGCGACACCACGCCGCCCACGATCACGACGTGCGCGAGCAGCCTGACACTTGCCACGACCTCGGGATCGTGCTTCGTCCCAGCGCCGGATCTGCGTTCGCAGGTGGTGGCTGTCGACAACTGCAGCGCGGTCACCATCGCTCAAGTTCCCGCTCCCGGAACCCTTCTTGGCCTTGGAACGACGCCCATTGTGCTTCGAGCTCGTGACTCGTCGCAGAACGCGGTGACGTGCTCCGCAGTGCTCACTGTCGTGGATGGTGGTGCGCCGGTCATTTTGACCTGCGCCGCGAATCAGACGGTGGCTGCGAACAGCAACTGCCAAGCGCTCGTGCCGGACTTCACGGCCAGCGTTGTGGCTTCAGACGCATGTGGCGGCGCCGTGACTCTCTCGCAGTCACCGGCGGCGGGAGCGCTCACAAACATCGGGGCGCTCTCGACTCCAGTGACGATCACGGCGACGGATGCCGCCGGTAACACGTCGAGTTGCGTTGCTAGCCTGACGGTGACGCAGACGGCCGCGTGCCTGATCCCAAGTGGCTTCGTGCAGATCCAGCCGGGGACGTTTCAGATGGGCTCGAGCGCCGCGAACGGCCCGCCCTACTACAACGAATACGGCGACTCGTCTCAGCCGGTACACGCAGTGACGATCAGCTACCCGTTTTGGATGGGAGCAAAGGAAGTGACGCAGGCGGAGTACGCGTCGCTGATGGGCACGAACCCCTCGTACTTCGGAGGCAACGCGAACCACCCCGTGGAGCAGGTGACGTGGCACAACGCTCGTTCGTACTGCGCTGCGCTGACCGCTCAACAGTCGGCGCTCGGCGCGGTGCCTGCTGGCTACGAGTACCGTCTGCCGACGGAGGCCGAGTGGGAGTACGCGTGCCGCGCGGGCACGACAACGGAGTTCAACGTCGGCGGCGGGCTGTTCTGCAATCAGGCGCGGTTCTGGTTCTCCTACCACTCGAACTCGGGCTGCAACAACAGTCCCTACGGGACCGGTCCGGTTGGCAGCTACGCGCCGAACGCCTGGGGCTTGTACGACATGCACGGCAACGTGTGGGAGTGGTGCCTTGACTCCGTGGCGAACTACCCTGCAGGCGCCGTGACGGACCCGTTCGTCACAAGTGGCCCGGACCGGGTCCTCCGCGGCGGCGGCTGGGTCAACTACTCGTACGACTGCCGCTCCGCGTTCCGGGGCAGCAGCGATCCGGGCTACGCGTACAACAACGGCGTCGGTTTCCGGGTCGTGCTCGGCCCGATTCAGCGAGTTGGATTCGTGTCGATCCAGCCCGGCACGTTCCAGATGGGCGAGGTTGGATTCGCAGAACCCGTCCACACCGTGACGATCAGCTACCCGTTCTGGATGGGCGCGACGGAAGTGACGCAGGCGGAGTACGCGGCACTGATGGGGACCAACCCCTCGTACTTCCAAGGCCCGAGCTTCTCGAATAGCGCGAACCGACCCGTGGAGATGGTGACTTGGTTCGACGCGCGCTCGTACTGCGCGGCTCTCACTGCACAGCAAGCTGCGCTCGGCGCGCTGCCTTCGGGATACGAGTTCCGCCTGCCGACGGAGGCGGAGTGGGAGTACGTGTGCCGCGCGGGGAGTTCCACGGCTTTCAATGTAGGGAACTCGCTGAACTGCGGCACTGCGAATCACTACAGCGAGTCCATCAACGGATACTGCGTAGGACAAACCTCGCCAGTTGGCTGCTGCTACGCATCCAATGCATGGGGTCTGTACGACATGCATGGAAACGTCTGGGAGTGGTGCCTCGATTCATATTCGACCTACGCATCGGGATCGGTCACCGATCCCTTCACAACGGGCTCGCCCTGTAGGGTCTTCCGTGGCGGAAGCTGGCAAGCTCAATCGCTGTACTGTCGCTCTTCGTTCCGTACTTGCGCGGACCCAAACTCCGCCGACGGACTGATCGGATTCCGGGTCGTGCTCGGCCCCATTCGAGTGCCTTGATCCGGCGGCGGATCGGAGAAATTCCTATGAAGCATCTTCTTGCGGCGATGGGGGCAGCGCTGGCTCTCTTGGCTTCAGGCAATTTTGCGGCGGCGCAGCAGTGCTGCACGGGGAATGTGAGCACGTACTGCACCTCGGGCACCTCGGTGCAGGGGTGTGTGCCGAGCATCTCGGGCTCGGGCATTCCGAGTGTCGATGCGGGGAGTGGGTTCGTGCTCCGCATCGCTCAGATTCCGGGGCAGAGGTCCGGATTGATCTTCTACGGGACCACCGCCGCTGCAGCATCTTGGGCGCCCGGCAGCTCCAGCACTCTCTGCATCAACGCTCCGGTGATTCGCACCAGCATTCAGGACAGTGGGGGGCTCGTCGGGGGTTGTGCGGGGTTGTTTGCGCTCGATTTCAACGCGTACATCGCTGCAAATCCGGGCGGTTCGGGTACGCCCTTCTTCGCTGGACAGCAACTCTTGGCGCAGGGCTGGTATCGCGATCCCGGAGCCGCGGCACAGACCAACCTGTCGAACGCACTGCAGTTCGCGCTCTGTCTCGGCAACGGGGACACCCTCGCGCCGACCATCACGACGTGCGCGGCGAGTCAGACCGTGTCGGCCAACGCGGGGTGTCTGGGCGTCGTACCGAACTTCACGAGCGGAGTCGTCGCGGCGGACAACTGCAGTGCTGTCACGGTGACTCAGACTCCAGTCGCAGGCACGAGCGTCCCGCTCGGCGTGCATCCCATCACGATCACCGCCACAGATGGAACGAACGTGGCTCTGTGCAGGACGACTCTCACGGTCGTCGACACCACGCCCCCAGTCATCCTGAGCTGCGCGCCGGATCAATCCGTTTTCGCAGATGCAGCCTGCCAAGCGATCGTCCCTGATCTCCGAGGCACGGTGATCGCAACCGACGCGTGCTCCGTGCCCACCATCTCCCAATCGCCGACGGTCGGTTCCGCGGTAGGTGTCGGAACCACATCCGTCTTGCTGACGGCGAGCGATGCCGCAGGCAACTCGACGACCTGCGTCGCGACTCTTCGCGTCCTGAACTCTCTCGCGTGCCCTCCGACAGGCTACGTCGCGATCCAGCCGGGGATATTTCAGATCGGTTCGAGTGCTCCTCTAGGGCCGCCCTACTTTGGGGACTACGGCAACTGCCAGCCGCCCCACGGTGTGACGATCACCTACCCCTACCTGATGGGAACACACGAGGTTACGCAGGCGCAGTACCTCGCGCTGATGGGGAGCAATCCGTCCTTCCACCAAGGCAACAATCAGCGTCCTGTCGAGCAGGTCTCGTGGTCCATGGCGCGAGCCTACTGTGCGGCGCTGACAGCACAGCAGGCGACGATCCTGCCCGCAGGGTACGAGTTCCGACTGCCCACGGAGGCCGAGTGGGAGTACGCGTGCCGGGCTGGTACGACCACGGAGTACAACGTGGGAGCCATCTTGGATTGCAGCCAAGCGCGCTTTTCCTACTCGTTCCACTCGAGCGCCAGCTGCGCCTCCACGGGACCGGCCGTCGTCGGCAGCTTTCCCCCGAATGCTTGGGGCCTCCACGACATGCACGGCAACGTGTGGGAGTGGTGTCTCGACTCGTTCGCGCCCTACGTGTCCGGCGCCCAGCAGGATCCCTTCGTCACCGGCGGTTCGCAGCGCGTGATGCGCGGTGGGCGCTGGGACTACAGCTCCGCCCACTGCCGCTCCGCGTATCGGGTGCCCTACGACCCGTCGTTCGCGCTCAACTCCTTTGGCTTCCGCGTCGTGCTCGCACCCATCCGCGTCCCCTGAAGTCCAGGCACTTCCATGAAACTGTTCCAGCTCGTCACGTCTGTTGCATGCGTTCTCTCGTTCTTCGCGGCGCCGACTCGTGCGACACCGCAGCAGTGTTGCACGGGCAACATCTCGACCTATTGCACCGCGGGCACGTCCGCGCAGGGCTGCGTTCCTCTCATCTCCGGCCAGGGTACTCCCAGCTTCGACGCAGGCAGTGGCTTTGACATCGAGATCGCAGGATTGCCGCCGCAGCGCTCGGGCCTGATCCTGTTTGGAGCCGGATCGGCGAGCTCGATTTGGACGCTCGGCAGTACGAGCTACATCTGCGTGGGTTCTCCGCAACAACGCACGCAGGTGCAAGATTCGGGCGGCGCTCAAGGTGCCTGCAACGGCACGTTCGCTCTCGATTTCAACGCGTACATCGGTGCGAATCCGGGGGCGACGGGAGGTCCGTTCACTGCTGGCCAGACCTTCCATGCACAGGGCTGGTATCGCGACCCGGGCGCCCCGAAGCAGACGAACTTGAGCAACGGACTGCAGTTCACCCTCTGTGCTGGCACGGGCGACACGACACCGCCCTCGATCACATCGTGCCCCGCAACTCACACGATCTCCGCCAACTCGGCCTGTCAGGCGGCGCTTCCCGATCTCACCTCGAGCGTGATTGCCATCGACAACTGCTCCTCGAGCGTCGTCGTCTCGCAGGTCCCCGCGCCTGGAACGGTGCTCTCGATGGGCTCAACGGCCGTGACGCTGACGTGTACGGATGGATCCGGCAACACCGCAGTCTGTGTCACGCAGGTGGTGGTGGCCGACACGACAGGCCCCACCATCTTCATCTGTGCGAGCAACCAGACGGTAGCCGCAGGCTCGAACTGCCGTGCGATCGTCCCGGACTTCACGGCGGGCATGATTTCACGAGATGCGTGTTCTGCGCCCGTTACGATCACCCAGTCGCCGGCTGTCGGCTCGCAGACGAACTCCGGGGCGCTTTCTGTTCCCGTGACGATCACGGCCATGGACGCCGCGGGCAATACTTCGAGTTGCGCGGCGACGCTCTCGGTGACGCAGACGGCGGCGTGCTTTCTGCCGAGTGGCTTCGTGCCGATCCAGCTGGGGACGTTCCAGATGGGCCAGGTGGGTGTCGCGCAGCCGGTGCATTCCGTGACGATCAGCTACCCGTTCTGGATGGGTGCGAAGGAAGTGACGCAGGCGGAGTACGCGGCGCTGATGGGTACGAACCCGTCGTACTTCGGAGGCAACGCGAACCACCCCGTGGAGCAGGTGACGTGGCACAACGCTCGTTCGTACTGCGCCGCGCTGACCGCTCAACAGTCGGCGCTGGGCGCGGTGCCCGCTGGCTACGAGTACCGTCTGCCGACGGAGGCCGAGTGGGAGTACGCGTGCCGCGCGGGGACAACGACGAGTTGGAACGTGGGCAATTCGCTCAGTTGCTCGCAGGCAAACCACTACAGCAACGGCTACTGCGTTGGCCAAACGTCGGTCGTGGGCAGTTACGCGCCGAACGCGTGGGGCCTCTACGACATGCACGGCAACGTTTGGGAGTGGTGCCTCGATTCGTACGCGGGTTACTCGTCGAGTGCTGTAACGGACCCGTTCGTCACAGGCGGCCTGGGCCGGGTCATCCGCGGCGGCAGCTGGGACAACGTCTCGATCAACTGCCGCTCCGCGTTCCGGGACTACTACGACCCCGGCTACGCGAACAGCAACATCGGGTTCCGGGTCGTGCTCGCCCCAGTTCTCGTCCCGTGAGCAAGCGTAGCGCGGCCTGAGGCGGGGGCACGGAGGCGGGAGCGGAGCGACGCCGTAGATGCCGGAGCCGAGGGCTGCGCGCAGCGCAGGAGTTGTCGTGCTCCAGAGGCGCGAGCGGGGAATTGGGGGAGCGAGTAGACTTGGATGACTCGAGGACTCTCGGTCGCGCGGCGACTTCGAGAGGCTCGGCATTCCCGTCGTTCGAAGTTCAGTTGCTCGCGGAGTTTGTAGTCATGAAGCGAATTGGTGCTGCGGTAGCGGCGGTGTTCGGAGTTGTGGGCCTACTGGCGGGGTCGGCGGCGGCGCAGCAGTGCTGCACGGGCAGCGTGAGTACGTATTGCACGGCGGGGACGTCGACGCAGGGGTGTGTGCCGCAGATTGCGGGGGTGGGGGTGCCGGATGGTGCGGATGGGGATGGGTTCGACATTGTTGTGAATCAGCTGCCGGGGCAGCGGATGGGGTTGGTGTTCTATGGGCTCGGGGCGGCGGCGACGCCGCAGAACTGGGCGCCGTTCAGCTCGAGCTATCTGTGCGTGAGCTATCCGGTGGCGAGGACGGGCACGCAGCAGTCGAGTGGCGTGGTGGGCAGCTGCGACGGCTCGTTTGGCGTGGACTTCAACACGTTCGTGCAAGCGCAGCCCAATGCCCTCGGTGCGCCGTTCTTTTCGGGCCAAGGGATCTTCGCGCAGGGCTGGTACCGCGATCCGAGTGCTCCGAACCAGACGAACTTGAGCAACGCGCTGTCCTTCGCGATGTGCATGGGCGCCGGGGACACGACGCCGCCCTCGATCACGACGTGCGCGGCGAACCAGACGGTCGGGACGCTCGTCGGCTGCCTCGGCGTGGTGCCGAACCTCAAGAACAGCGTGGTGGCGAGCGACAACTGCTCGGGCGCCACGATCACACAGTCGCCCGCGGCGGGCGCGACGGTCGGGCTCGGTGTGAACGTGATCACGTTCACGGCGACGGATGCGGCGGGGAATAGCTCCCAGTGCTTCTCGACGCTGACGGTCACGGACACCGCCGCGCCGGTGATCGCGTATTGCGCCCCGAATCAGACGGTGAGCGCGAACAGCAGCTGCCAAGCGATCGTGCCGGACTTCACGGCGAGAGCGGTGGTGGTCGACGCGTGCGGTGGTTCGGTGACTCTGTCCCAGTCGCCGTTGGCGGGGACGTTGACGAGCGTGGGAGTGCAGTCGGTTCCCGTGACTATCACGGCGACGGACACGGTGGGCAACACTTCGAGCTGCGTGGCGACGCTCACTGTGACGCAGGCGGGCGCGTGCCAGATCCCGAGTGGGTTCGTGGCGATCCAGCCGGGGACGTTCCAGATGGGCGAGGTGGGTGTCGCGGAGCCGGTGCACGCGGTGACGATCAGTTACCCGTTCTGGATGGGCGCGACGGAAGTGACGCAGTCGGAGTACGCGGCGCTGATGGGCACGAACCCCTCGGGTTTCCAAGGCAACGCAAGCCGTCCTGTCGAGCAGGTGACGTGGTTCAACGCCCGCTCCTACTGCGCCGCGCTGACCGCTCAACAGGCCGCGTTGGGCGCGGTGCCTTCGGGCTACGAGTACCGCCTGCCGACGGAGGCGGAGTGGGAGTACGCATGCCGCGCTGGCACGACGACGAGCTGGAACGTGGGCAATTCGCTTAGCTGCTCTCAGGCGAACCACAACGTATGCATCGGGACACAGACCTCGGTCGTAGGCAGCTACGCGCCCAACACGTGGGGCCTCTACGACATGCACGGCAACGTTTGGGAGTGGTGCCTCGATTCGTATGCGGGTTACTCGTCGAGCGCCGTGACGGACCCGTTTGTGACAGGCGGCCCCGGCCGGGTCATCCGCGGCGGCAGCTGGAACGACGACTCGTACAACTGCCGCTCCGCGTTGCGGCTCAACGCCGGTCCCGGCGGCGCGGGCATCGCCCTCGGGTTCCGGGTCGTGCTCGCCCCAGTTCTCGTCCCTTGATCGAGTGGAGCGCGGCGCGAAGCGCAGGCACGGAGGCGTGAGCGGAGCGACGCCGTAGATGCCGAAGCCGAGTGCCGCGCGCCGCGGGCGGGCGACGCGACGTGCGTGTGTCGTTGCGTGCGGAGCGGCTTGGGCACGGGGATTCCGAGCGCCGACGCTAAGGCGGACTCGCGGACCAGCGGCGGAGACGCGAACGGTGGATCGCGCGCGATTCGCTGCGAGTTCCGTCGCGCGGGGTCGTGGGCGCGCGGTCGAGTTCGAGCTCGTGGTGCACGTGTCTGGTTTCGCCGCATGAGAGGTGGCATTGCAGTGACGCGGCGGCGGCCGCGTGTGATCAACGTGCGGTGCTTGCCGTGCACGATCCGATCCCGCTGCGCTCGGATGGCGCGATGGATCGAGCGGACGTAGCATCGGGGGAGCGCAGCAGTTCTCTCTTTCGGTGGGAGTTCGACGCTCGCACGCACGCTCCGCGGGGCGCCCGCATGAACGATTTCCTCTACGGCCGTCGGTGTCGCGATGGCACATCCGCGCTCGCGATCGGCTCGTGCGCGGCGGTCGTGCTCGCGCTGGCCGCCTGCTCGAACTCTTCCGACTCCGGTGGCGGAGGCGAGGGCGCGACTCCGGCGGGTTTCGTGCGGATTCCGGCTGGGAACTTCCAGAGGGGCGAGGTCGGGATCGCGGAGCCCGTGCACCTCGTGACGATCCGCTCTCCTTTCTGGATGGGCGCGAAGGAAGTGACGCAGGCGGAGTACGCGGCTTTGATGGGGAGCAACCCTTCATATTCCCAAGGCGACGGGAACCTTCCCGTGGAGCAGGTGAGCTGGTTCGACGCTCGCTCGTACTGCGCGGCGCTCCACGCGCAGCAGACCGCGCTGGGTGCGGTGCCGTCGGGGTACGAGTACCGGCTGCCCACGGAGGCCGAGTGGGAGTACGCGTGCCGCGCGGGCACGACGACGAGCTGGAACGTCGGCGACGCGCTCGATTGCTCGCAGACGAACCACTACAGCTCCAGCTTCGACGCTTATTGCGTCGGACAGACCTCCGTGGTCGGCAGTCACGCCCCGAACGCGTGGGGCCTCTTCGACATGCACGGGAACGTGTACGAGTGGTGCCTCGACTCCTACGGCGACTACCCGTCGAGCGCTGCGACGGACCCCTTCGTCACGGGCG
>CAIYPP010000096.1 GCA_903928115.1 uncultured Planctomycetota bacterium | reverse complement strand
CGCGTGGTTCATACCGACCCGTCGCGCGATCGACCGCCACGACTCGCCGCTCGCCTCACGCTCCGCCATCAATCGCTGAACCAGTTCCCGCCGCCGCCGCGCCGCTTCTCTCGAGAGTCCCACGGATCGTTCCTCCTTTGGACCCCCAAGCCTCGGCCGCCGCCGTCATCCGGTCCATGCGGGCTTCGTGCAACGGTTACCATCGAGCGTCTCAACCTGCACATCCGCCGCTCGTGCGCCTACCTGCACCGCCGCACGCCCTCGCCGATGCGCAAGCCCCAGCGCCTCGCCGACGCCCTCGACCTCAACCGCCTGCACTACAACTTCGTGCGCCGCCACAGCACCCTGCGCTTCGGTCGCGAGTGCCGCACCCCGGCGATGCAGGCCGGCATCGCCTCCCGCCCCCTGACCCTGCGCGAGATCTTCTCCTGGATCCCGCCGCTCCGTCCCTACCCGCCCGCCGTCAACTGGTCCCCGACCCCCGTCCTGGAGGTACGCTAGTCCGGTGGCAACAACACTTCCCGCAACGTGCACCCTCTTTGGGCACGACTTACACCGGATTGGAAGGGGGCTGGGACCTATCGATTTCTATCGGTGTCACGAACGGCCGATGCCATCCGCTGGATGGCAATCCGGCGGAGTGCGTCGCGGAAGCGTGTCTGTCCACGATTCTGGTTTCGGGCACCGGCCCTGCCCATGGAAGCTTCACCGTGTGCTACGAACAAACGGGCGCACCCCAATACTGTGTCACACCGGCCCCGAGCGCAGATTCGAGCGGGAACGTGAACCTGACGCTCACGAAGCGAACCGGGTGTGGGAACCAAATGACCTATGAGGCCACGGGACCCAACGGAGAGTCGAAGGCCACTGCCACGATGGAGTGCAAGGAGTGCCTCCCCTGAGGCTGGGATTCATCCATGAAGACCTCCAAAGTCCAGCTTGTAGGGATCGCTGCTGCATCAATTGGCATCGCCGCGTGGATCGTCCGCGCAAGCCTCGATAGGGAGCCGAAGTTCGGCGAGGCGGCGGTGCCGAGCCGTGCGATGCAAGCCGACGTTGCCCCGCCCGAATCCTCGCGAGTCGAGTCACCGCAGGAAGTGGCGCCAAAGCCGCCGCGTCGTCGCACGGTTCGGGACTACCTTGCCGAGTATTACGGCGCGGATTGGGAGTGGCTTCGCGAGAAGCTGGAGCGCGACCGCAAGGCGCTCCTCGATCGACCGCTCGAAGAGGACGTGCCCATCGCGAGCTGGGCTGAATCGGAAGCCGACGCGCGCGCGAGAGTCCTCCTGACGCCAGCGCAGTGCGAGGCTTATGCGAAGTCCGAACTGGAGCTCGACCCCACTCGCTATGCGAGCTGGGAGCGCGTTCGTCAGGTCTTCCCGGATGTTCCAGAGAACCTTGGCCAGCGCGATCTCGAGGCCTTGCAGGAGGTCGTCAAGCCCTACGAGGAGCGTGTGCTCGCCCTCGGCCTCCAGCGATCTGCGATCCTCGCGGACATTCAGGCCATGAAGTGGGAAAGTGGCTCCTTCCGAAAGGCCCCGTATGCGCTCCCCGACGTTCCAGGCGAATCGGGACGCAAACTCGTCTTTTCTACGGCCGGGGGGTCCAAATCCGGCTGGACAGTCCAATTGAATATCTACGAGGACGAGCTGCCTCCTGAGTATTTTCAGTACTGGGAGGAAATCCGTCGCGAAAAGTCGAAGTGCCTCAAAGCAGCGATGGACTACATCGCGACGCTCTGAGTTTCCATTCGCGCCGAAGCCGGGCTCAGAGGCTCGGCGCGCTTCCCGCTCGCGTCGAATCCGACGCCGCACGCCCCCCACCGTCATTTTCGAGCGCGCCACTCAAGTGTCCCGCACCGAGCCTCCGGCGCGCTCCCCGACCACCTCGCGCACCGCGGGCTCGCCCCCCGCGCCTCGGGCGTGACGAACGCGACGCCCGCGTCCTCGGCCACCGCAGAGCGCAACATGTCTACCGCCTCCGGTGTCGCGCCCGACTCCGCCTGACCCGTCGTGCCCAAGCGAGCGCCTGTCCCCGCCGTCCGCTTCCACGCTGCTCTCACGCCCCACTCACCGACCGCGCCCAGCACATCTTCGCCTCCCACTCACGGCGCTGTACCTGGTCGGAGCTGCTGCGACGCGTGTCCGCCGTCGACGTTCTCACGTGTCCTCGAGGAGATCGGGCAAGTTCACCTCATCGCACGGCTCCCAGCCCTCGTTGTCGCGCACAAGAAGCCTCGCACACCTCGGACTGTCCACCGAGCCTCCACGGCCCGCACGTGTGCGCGATCTGCTCGACTTCGCCTGAGCCGCTGTTCTCACAGCGCCGAGTAGGCCCGCACGTTCCAAAAGCGCCCGAGCCACGGCTTGAACCCACATCGCTCGGCTCTCCGACCCACCGAGCGTGGCCCAAGCCAGGCTCCGGCGGCCGCACTTGACGGATCGGCGCCCTGCGTCGAGACTCAGGATCCAGTCGTCGACGGACGCCGCGGGCGGAAGTCATCCCTTTACATTCGCGAGCTATCCATGAATCACATCCGGTCTGCCGTGCGCGCCGTTCTTGCACCGTCGCTCCTCGCAGTCGCCGCTTCCGCGGCACCTCAAGTCCCCTGCAACGGAACCGAACTCGCAACCGTGTCGCCCTACGCGGCGACGCACGTCGGTGCCGTCGGCGGTGCCATGTATTTCAACATGACGTTGAACATGTTGAGCGGCCTGCGCATGCGTGGGATCGAACTCAACATCGGCAGCCCGGCCGGCACGCCGTTCAACCTGTATGTGTACGCGCGCCCCGGCGGCTGGAACGGCTTCGAGAACTCGAGCAGCGGCTGGGTCATCCCCACCGTCGGCCAGGGCATCTCCGCCGGCCCGGGCCAGCCGACCTTCGTCGACGTGACCGATGTCACCGTGCTCAATGGAACTTGGGGCGTCAGCTTGGTGCTGTCCGGCGCGTCCCATGCCTATAGCGCCGGCAACGGGACCAATCAGAACTTCTCGACGCCGGGGCTCTCGCTCTCGCTCGGCAGCGCCGGCGACGCTTTCTTCGGTGGCGTCCTGCCGGGCGCGTACGTCTGGAACGGCAAGCTCCTATTCGAGTGCACGCCGCCGGCCCCGATGCCCTACTGCACGGCAGGGATCACGACGAACATGTGCTCGCCGTTCATCTGGGCCAATCGGCATCCGAGCGCGTCGCTCTCGAGCGCCTGCTATGTCCAGGTCGAAAACGTCGAAGGAATGAAGCAGGGGCTACTGTTCTACGGCCTCAACAACACAGGCTTTACCCCGAGCATCTGGGGCAGCGGCGTGAGCTACCTGTGCGTCAAGTCGCCGACGCAACGCACTTGGGCGCACAACTCCGGCGGCTCGCTCGACAACTGTGACGGCACACTCCTGCTCGACTGGAACGCCTACCAGTCCTCGCATCCCTCGGCGCTGGGGCAGCCGTTCGCACCCGGTGACAGCGTCTTCATCCAAGGCTGGTTCCGTGACCCCGCGGCCTCCAAGTCGACGAACCTCTCCAACGCGCTGATGCTGCGAGTCCAGCCCTGAGGACCCGCGAGGCGGGGCCCGGACGAGCCATCAGGACACTGTGGCTCCGTCGCCGGGCGGCGAGAGGGTGAAATCCCTGAGCGCGCGCGCACGCGCCGTTGGATGCTGACGAGTCGCCCGCGAGCCGCCTGTTTCGGCGCTACTTCGCGACGGGAGTGAAGAGCGCGGGAGTCCCGTGGTAGGACTCGAGTTCGATCATCACGTCGAGTTCGAGGGGACCAGCGGGTATGCGGCCGGAGATCTCGACGGGGACGCCGGTGGCGGGGTGCATCCAGATGGAGATCGAGCCGTGCAGGCCGAAGAGGCCGCGGAAGTCGTCCTCGCGGCCGACGGTGCCCTCGGGGGGGCGCGTGCGGAGCTGCACCTCGACCGCCTCGAACTCGCCCGCTTCCACCTTGCGGCGCGCGCTCTTGCCGCGCGTGAGCTCGACCACCCAGAGCTCTTCACGGTCGACCAGCGTGAACTTGGCGTCGTTCTTGCCCTGCGCGATCGCCGTGCGGGCGAGCATCACGGCCGTCGCCATGTCCACGGAGTCCTCGGGCACCGACTTGGAGTTGGCCTCGCGCCAGATGCGATGCTCGGGGCGCTTGCAGCCGTCGCAGTGCTCGCGCTTGTTCCAGAAGAACGTCGGGTCGACGAAGTGGACTTCGTCCTTGCAGGACTTGCAGTGCGTGTCGGAGCGGTACGTCGAAGTGCCGACGCCATCGCGGAGCCCGAGCTTCAGCTCGCGCTGACGACTCTCGGTGCCGCGCTGGATGCTCTCGTGGTGCAGGCGCGGCCACGAGCGCGGCTGCAGCGTCGTGCGGATCGTCTCGTCGAGCGTGTAGACCTGATACTCGCCGCGCGCGCGCGCCGACACCGTCGCCTGCTCGAGCGTCGTCTCCTCGTCGAAGCGCACCTCGGTCGCGCCGTCGCGCACGTAGGGCCGCACGAGCGAGGTCATCGTGACGCGGCCCACGCTCGGCTCGCCGAGGATGCCGAGATCGACGCTGACCACGTAGACGAGCTCCTCGTCGCGCGGAAAGTGCACTTCCTGCCGTCCCGGCCCGCGGTCCATCACCAGCGGCCCGCGCAGCGCCTTCGGCAAGAGCGCCTCGTCGACATCGACGGAACCGGCGGTCTGCGCGCGCACGGCGGGCGAGCAGACGAGAGCGAGCAGGGCGAAGAGCGTGAGCCGCGTCATCGGTACCAAGGCGTCTCTAGCGCTCCAAGCGGCGCTTCTCCACCAGCAATTCCGCTTCGCGCTCGGCGACGCGCGCGGGCGAGAGCCCCTGTTCCTTGGACTGCGCGAGGATGCCCTCGACGACGGCGCCGACACGAGCCGCGATGCGCTCGAGCGGCTCTCGTACGCCGTCCAAGTGAAAGCGCGCGCCGCGCATCAGCGCACCGGAGTTGATCGCGAAGTCGGGCACGTAGAGCACGCCGCGCTCGTGCAGCGCTTCGCCGTGCTCGGGGCTCGCGAGCACGTTGTTCGCGGCGCCCGCGACGATGCGACAGCGCAGGCGCAGCACCGAGAGGTCGTGGAGAATGCCGCCGAGGGCGCAGGGCGAGAACACGTCGCAGGGCACGTCGAGCTCCTGAGTCGGATCGAGGCGCTCGATGCCCGCCTGCGCGGCGAAGAGCCCCGCGCGCTCGCTGTCGAGCTCGGAGGCGAGGACACGGGCGCCGTAGCCGCGCAAGGTCAGCGCGACGCGCGAGCCGACCTCGCCCAAGCCCTGCACGACCACCGTGCGCCGCGACCAGTCCTCGCTGCCGTCGAGGTGCCGCAGCGCCGCCGCGATGCCGGCGACGACCCCCGCCGCAGTCGACTCGGCGAGCTCGCCCGGGCCGTCGGGTCCTGGGTCTGTCACGTAGCGCGTGCGCTCGCTGACCAGCGCGAGCTCCGCGGAGTTCGTGCCGACGTCGGGGCCCGCGTAGTAGCGACCCGAGAGCCGCTCGACGACTTCGCCCAGATGGCGATAGGCATTCTCGACGTGCAGCTCGGGCCGATCGAGCAACACCATCTTGGCCCCGCCCGCCGGAATGCGCGCCAAGGCGCACTTGTAGGTCATCGCGCGAGCGAGCCGCATGCAGTCGCGCAGCGCCGCCTCCTCGTCGTAGTAGCTCCAGCGGCGAATCCCACCGAAGGCGCGCCCGGGGCCGGAGTCGTGGATCGCGAGGAAGGCGCGCAGGCCCGAGCGGCGGTCGTGGAGCGCGACCATCTCCTCGAAACCCTCGCGCGCAAGCTGGTCTAGGAGCTCGAAGCTCATCCCTTCCACGGTAGCCTCTGCGCACGTCGTTTTCCCGCACCGGGAAGAACGGAGCGCGCCGATCGTCGCTCGCCTCTGTCGCCCCCAGCCCTCGCCCACGCATCCCGTGAACTCCCCCACGTCGCAGCCGACCTCCCGCACCGCGCCCGCTTGGCTCCTCGCCGCCGCCCTCGCCCTCGCGGGCGCGTGCTCGACGACGTCGGAAAAGGACGCGCCGGAGGAGTCCCTCGAGGCCGAGGTCGTGCGTCCGAAGATCCAGCCCGAAGACCCGATCGGGAAGTTCCTCGCCGACGCGGACGACGCGATCTACCAGTGGTGCAAGCTCGCGCTCACCGGCACCAACGCGGCGCAGAAGAACCAGCTGCGCGCACTCGAAGGCGTGCTGCGCGACCGTGCGGAACGGCGCTGCGTCGAGCTCGTAGCCGAGGTCTCCGGTGGCCCGCCGATCAACCGCATCCGCGCCGCCGCCCTGCTCGGCTTTTCGGGCCAGCAGCAGGCCCAGTCGCCGCTGCTCGCCGCGCTCTCCGACCCGCACCCCGACGTGGTCCACAACGCCCTGCTCGGCCTCGCGGTGCTCGCGCGCGCCGACACTCCGCTCGATCCGATCTGCAGCGCCGCCGAGTTCAACGACGACGGTCAGACGCGAGCGCAGGCCGCGTTCGCCCTGCGCTGCATCGTCAATGCGGGCGGCCGCGGTGCCTGCGTGCAGGGCACGGCTCGACGCGGCCTCGCCGACAGCGAGCCCTTCGTGCGCTCCCAGTGCGCGCTGACGCTCGGCTTGCTCGGAGACAGCGAGTCGGTCCCGGCGATCGAGGCGCAGTTCCGCGATCCGGCGCCGTTCGTGAAGAGCGCGGCGGTCGAGAGCCTGCTCTTGATGGTCGAGCGCGCACCGTCGTCGAAGGGGCCCGCCGGACGCGCGCTAGTCAAGGCTTGGGGCGGCGCGAAGGACGAGAATCCGCTCAAGGAGCTCGCGATGGCAGCGCTGGTGAAGATCGCCGACGTGAACTACGGCGACGACCTCGTGCGCTGGACCGAGTGGGCGAATCGCCTGCCCTGAAGGCGCGCCGCCGACCGCTGTAGCCGCAGGACCGCGGCTCGACTAGATTCGAGCCATGACGCACGTCGCACGAGTCTCCGCGAAGGCAGCACGCTTCAGCGAGTCGGTGATCCGCGAGATGTCGCGGGTCTGCGCGCGCGAGCAAGGCGTCAACCTCGCGCAGGGCTTCCCCGATTTCGCGGCCCCCGCGCCGATGAAGGACTCCGCCGCGCGCGCCATCGCGGCGGACATCAACCAGTACGCGGTGACGTGGGGCGCTCCGCGCCTGCGCGCGGCGATCGCCGCGCGGACGCAGGCGTACAACGGCATTCCCACGGACCCCGACCGCGACGTCACCGTCTGCTGCGGCGCGACCGAGGCGATGATCGCGGCGCTCATGGCGGTGCTCGACCCCGGCGACGAAGTGGTGATCTTCGAGCCGTTCTACGAGAACTACGGCCCCGACTGCGTGCTCTCCGGCGCGACTCCGCGCATGGTGCGGCTGTGCGCGCCGGATTGGAGCCTCGACGAGCGGGCGCTGCGGGCGGCGTTTGGACCGCGCACGCGCGCGATCGTCGTCAACACGCCGCACAACCCGACGGGCAAGGTGTTCTCGCGCGCGGAGCTCGAGCTCATCGCGAGCCTGTGCCGCGAGCACGACGTCCTCGCGATCACCGACGAGATCTACGAGTACATCCTGTACGACGGCGCCGAGCACGTCTCGCTCGCGACCCTGCCCGGAATGGCGGAGCGCACGATCACGATCAGCGGCCTCTCCAAGACGTGGAGTGCGACGGGCTGGCGCATCGGCTGGTGCATCGCGCCGCCGCCCTACTCGGGTGCGATCCGCAAGGTGCACGACTTTCTCACCGTGGGTGCGCCCGCGCCGCTGCAGGAGGCCGCGGCCGACGCGCTCGCGTTTCCCCAGAGCTACTTCGACGGCTTGGCGCGCGACTACCGCGAGCGACGCGACCTCCTCGCGACGGTCCTGCGCGAGACGGGCTTCGGCGTTCACCTTCCGCGCGGCGCGTACTACATCATGACGGACATCGCGGGGCTCACGGACTCGGACGACGTCTCGTTCGCGATGCAGCTCGTCGCGCGCGGCGGCGTGGCGTGCGTACCCGGCTCGAGCTTCTTCCTCGATCCCGCGGACGGACGGCGCATCGTGCGCTTTTGCTTCGCCAAGAAGCGCGAGACCTTGGAGCGCGCGGCGGTCGTGCTGCGCGAGAGGCTGCGACCGCGATGAAGCTCGCGCTCGGCCTGCTCGCGCTCCTCGGACTGCAGAACGCTCCGACGCCGCCACAGGGCTCGATCGTCCCGTCGAGCGACCGCCTCTCGGCGCTGCCGCCGCGCGCGAAGGTCGCGGGGCTCGCGGGGCTCCAGACGACCTCGCGCGTGCGCTTCGCGGAGGAGGGCGCGCGCCCCCACGTGCTCGAAGCGACCTTCGTGTTCCCCGACCGGGCGCGCTGGACCCTCGCGCCGGAGGGCGCGAAGCCGGGTGAGCGCCACATCGTGTATCGCTGCGGCGAGGCGTTCTTCGAACTGCAAGCGCAGAGCGCGAGCGCTCGACTGGTGAGCGACGCCGGCAAGGACGATCCGCAGTGGCGCGCGAGCTTCGCTGCGGTGGAGGCACGGCGCGCGCTGTTCCTGTGGCCCGAGGGCTTCGAGTGGCAGGGCGACGGAAACCTCCGCAGCGCGAAGCTACGCAGCGGCGAGGCGCTCAGCGTCGAGCTCGGCGCCGACGGTCTGCCGCGCTCGCTCGAGGTCACCGCCGAGCGCCCCGGCCGCGAGCGCTTCGACGAGCTCGCGTGGCGCGAGGAGCGCGGCCGCCGCATCCCCGCGTCGCTCGCATTCCGCGTCGACGGTGCGCTCGTGTGGCGCGAGGACGTCGCCAGCTTCGAGACTCGCGTCCAAGCGCTCGACTCGTTCTTCCTGCCCGCCGAGCTCCGGCCCGGCGCAGCGGCTGCGGACACAGGGCCGCGTCCGACGCACGTCGACGTGCCACGCACGCACTGGCTGCGGGTCGCGCTGCCCGCGGAGACGAGCTGGGGGCAAGTGAAAGAGCTCTGGCAGCAGGCCTTCACGCCCTACGCACGCCCAGCGCCCGATGGCTGGCGGCTGGAGGGCGGATCGTGCGTCGAGCTCGACGAGCAGGGCGCGCCACGCGCCATCCTCTTGCGCTTCAAGCCGGGCGTCGGCGAGCCGCCGAGCGGCGTGACGAGCGCGCGCGAGCACGGCGCACTCGCACTCGCGCTGCCCCGAGCTCCGACCACGCTCTCCGAGAGCCTCGCGCAGCTGCGAGCCGCGCTGCCCGAGGGCGCGCGCACCGGCGTGGCTTTCGCGCGCTTCCCCGCGGCGCCCGCGCTCGACAACGGTCCGTTCCAGCTCTTCCTCCCGATCGAGTCCGAGCCCTAGCCGCGCAGCCCGCGGAGTGGAGCCTGCGGACGCGCGGTGTCCTCTGGAGTGGACGTCGGGGCGGGGGAATCCCCCTCCGCGCGCCCCCGCAGCGGCTTGAGAAGGTAGGCACCACATTTGCTCGGAGCTTCCCCGCAGAGCTCCTCTGCGCGCGCCGTCTCGGCCCCTCCGCCCCGCCCGCGCCCGCGGCTCTCCGCACCCCACATGGACACGCGCTTCACTCGCTCGCTGGTGTTCGCCCTCTCGCTCCTGTGCGCTCTGCCCAGCGAGGCCTTCGCGCAGGATCGCGAGCGCCCCGGTCGGCCGTCGCAGGGTTCTTCGGGAGGTTCTCCGCGCCCGAGCCCGAGCCCGAGCCGACCCTCGCCGTCCCCGGCACCCTCGCGGCCCGCGCCGTCCCCGGCACCGTCCCGGCCGTCTCCGTCCCCCAGTCCCTCTCGGCCGTCTCCGTCCCCGATGCCGTCGCGCCCGAGCCCGTCGCCGAGCCCCGCGCCTACTCGCCCCGCGCCCAGCCCGGCCCCTACGCGCCCGGCGCCAGCTCCGTCGCCCGCCCCGACGCGACCCTCGACCCCGACGCCTTCGCCCGCCCCGACTCGGCCGAGCCCGACACCGAGCCCGGCGCCCACGCGTCCCTCGGCTCCAGTGACGCCCTCGAACCCGACGCCTCCGTCGAGCTCGTCGCCCTACCGTCCGAGCACGCCCGCGCCCGCCCCTTCGAGCGGCCGCGATGCGACGCCTGCGCCGCGCATGCCGCCGGGGCGCGACAGCCGCGACACGAGCCCGAGCTCGGGTCTGCCGTCGCGCGAGCGCGCTCCCGCGCCGAGCCCCGCGCCGACCGCGCCTTCGTCGCGGCCCCGCCTCCCCGCGCCGACGCCGACGCCTGCCCCGAGCAGTGGCTCTCGCACGCGGCCGACGACGCCGTCGCGCACCGCGCCCACGACGCCGAGCGCTCCTCGACCGAGCGCCCCGGACGCTCCCGCGCGCACCGGCCCGTCCGCCGGGCGCACGGGCCGCACGCCGCTCGCACCGGGCGCCGCGCGCCCGATCCCCGAGCGCAGCGAGACGCCGAGCTCCGGCGCACGCCCGATCGACCGCGACTCGATCCTCGAGCGCTATGGCCGCGGCGAGCGCAAGCCTGAGGAAGCGACGACACGACCCGTGGCGCCGAAGGACGGATCGAGCAGCTCCCCGAGCGCTCCTCCCCGCAGCGACGAGGCCGTCAAGTCCGCGCGGGATGCGTACCGCGCCGAGCAGGCCGCGAAGGATGCGACGCGACGTCAAAACGCCGTTGACACCAAGGCACGCGGCGAGGCCGAAGCCAAGGCGCGAGCCGACGCCGAGGCGGCGCGCGTGCGCTCGGCGCGCGAGAAGTTCCGCAGCGAGGAGAGCGCGCGCAACATCAAGGAACGCCGCGACGACTTCCGCGCCGAGCAGATCCGCAACGAGCGCGACCTGTACCGCGCCGACCAAGCTCGCAAGCAGACCGAGCGCGCCGCGCGCGTCGCCGAGGAGCGCACGCGCGTCGTGCGCGACGCCTACGAGGGCAATCCGCTCGCGACGCCGCAGCGCTGGAGCCGCGGCCGCAGCGTGTCGAGCTGTCATGGCTGGGGCCTGAGTGTCGGCTTCGGTCTCGGACTTGGCTGGTGCAACCCCTACGGTTGGAGCTGGGCCAACAACTGCTGGCCGAACTGGTATTGGAACGGCTGGTCGGGCTGCAACAACTACTGGTACTGGTGGGGCCTCGGCGGCTACTCGTACTCGTGGCTGTGCCACCCGTTCTCGTGGAGCTACCGCTGGAACTACGGCTACTGG
>CAIYPP010000095.1 GCA_903928115.1 uncultured Planctomycetota bacterium | reverse complement strand
CTCGCCCCACGCGTAGCCCGAGAGGAACTGCGTGCCGATCACGACGCCCTGCGCTCCGCCGTTGGCGTCGCGCCAGTTCATCCAGCCCGTGTTCTCCTGCCAGCCAAACTTCGACGCGGTCGAGACGTTCGACTGCGCCGCGGCCGGAGCCGCGAGCGCAAGCAGCGCCCAGAGTGCCCAGTGCTTCATGGTGTGAACCTCGTTGGGCCCTAGTAGGAGAAGTTGGCGTTGGGATCCGTAGATCCAAGGCTGCCGGCGTAGGTCGCGCCGAGAATGGGGCTCGAGTTGGTCGTGGCGCTGAGGATCGGTGCCACGGCATTGCCAGGAGTGATGTCCCAGTTGATCGTATTTCCGCTGCAGGTATTGCGAAGAACCACGTTGCCGGAGAGGTCGATGTCGATGCCGCGGTCGCCAGTGTTGCAGTTGTTGCTTTCCACGCGGTTATCGGTGCCGAGCACATGAATGTTGGATCCGAACGCAGCTCCATAGCCGTTATCCGATGCAAGATTGTCTCGAATAAGGCAGTCGTCGTTGCAGATAATACCGTCGCCCGCATTGGCATAAGCGTTGCAGTTCAGGATTGTGCAGTTACTCGCCGCGGAGAATCCACTTCCCGAGTTGGCGGCGGACGTGGATCCAGAGACCTCCGATCCGTTCTCCACGCTGAAGCCACTCCCCGTGTTGTACGACGACGTGCAATCCAAGATCAGGGAGCCCGCATTTCCGCCTCGAATGCCGCCTGTTGACGCGAGGGCCAGCCCGTTCGTGAGGGCGCTGCAGCCCTCAATTCGCAGACCGTAACTGCCCGAGCCATTGAGGCCCCATCCTCCGTTTGCTCGTGACTTGATCCCTTGGATGGTGCTGCTGTCTGCGACGCCACCAAGCCCATCGCCGCCCCAGCCGACAATGGTGCCGTTGCGAATCTGCAGTCCGGCGCGAAATCCTGCGAGGGTGATGCCACGCAGGCTGCCGGGCCCTCCAAAAAGTCGGAAGCCACCGAGATCCAAAGTCACATCGTCCGCCGAGATGAGAATACCGGACTTACCGCTGACGCCCGAGAGGTTTCCAGTCAGGTAGTAGGAGCCCGGTTGCGAGATGACGAACAAAGCCGTGGCGTCTCCGGGTGTGTTCGTCGCGTTGATCGCAATGCGCGGCTCGATTTCGGTGAGACGCTTGCCCGTCGCCGCCACCGATCCCGCGGGTGGGTTGAGATCGCCCACGGCCAGAACGGCAGCAGCAGCGATGAGAAGAGGCGTGCCCGCGGAAAGAAGAGTGGAGCGCTTCATGGTGTGTTTTTTACGTTGGGCGCTAGTAGGAGAAGTTGGCGTTGGCGTCCGTCGTTCCGAGCGAGCTCGCCGCGGAGTTGCCGAGAACGGCGGCGCTCGCCGGTACGCGACGGTCGACGATCGGACCGTAGATATTGTTGGGGACGATGTCCCAGTTGGTCACGTTGTCTGCGCAAGTGTTGCGAAGGATGGTGTTGCCGGCGAGATCGACGTCGACGCCGATGTCCGCGTTCAGGCACTGGTTGCCTTCGATCCTATTGTTGCTCCCCAAGACGTGGATGTTGGAGCCAATTCCGACGCCAGCACCGTTGAAGGCGCAGCTGTTGTTTAGAACCATGCAGCCGAGTCGAACTCGGATACCATCGAGCGTGTTGTCGACAACGACGCAGTTCGCGATGTGGGCGAAGCCATTCGACTCGGCTCGGATGCCGTGACCGCCATTCGATCGCACGGTACAGTCCGAGATGGTTCCTATGGAGGAGAGAACAATTCCGTTCCCGTTATTGGAGTACGAGGTGCAGTTCGTGAGCACGCACCCGACGCCCATGTTGAATCCATCTCCGAGGTTGGAAACTGAGTTGCATTTGGACAGGACCGTCGCTTCGCCCGCCAGCGCAAATCCATGGCTCGAGCAGCCGATCGCTTGAACGTTTTCAATCAAGGCACCGGTGCAGGTGGCTGACTGGAAAACACCTTCGAAGCCCCAGTTGGCTACCACGCCGTCGCGGATCGTCAGCGCGTCGGCCGCCAGCTGCACGCTCACTCCGGACAAGCTGCCGGAGACACCCTGCAGCGTGTAACCGTTCAGATCGAGCACGACGTTGTTCGCGGCGATCTCGATGCCAGACTTGCCCGAGACGCCGGTGAGGTTGCCGGTCAGGTAGTAGGAGCCTGGCTGCGAGATCCTGAAGACGCTATTCAAGTTTCCCGGGGTGTTCGTCGCGTTGATTGCGATTCGGGGTTCGAGCTCGGTCAAGTGCTTGCCGGTGGCGGCGATGGCGCCCGGCGGCGGGTTCAGATCGCCGACGGCGAGAACGGCAGCGGCTGCGACGAGGAGTGGAGCGCTGGCGGAGAGAAAGCTGGTGGGCTTCATGTTGTGACTCACGAACGGGCTAGTAGGTGAAGTTGGCGTTGGGGTCGGTGGAGCCGAGGCTGCCGGCGTACGTACTGCCGAGGATCGCGGCGGCGTTGGTCGAGGTGCTGATAATCGGTGCGACCGAGTTGCCTGCGACGATGTCCCAGTTCGTGGTGTTTCCGCTGCAGGTGTTGCGGATGACAATGCTTCCCGTGGTGTCCACATCGATTCCGCGGTCGCTGATGGAGCATGTGTTTCCCTCGATGCGATTGTCGTTGCCCGTCGCGTGGATGCTCGCACCGTCGCTGAGGCCGCTTCCGTTGGAGTTGCAGTTGTTTCGGAGGACGTAGCTGCGGAAGCCGACGCGGATCCCGTCGCCGCCGTTGCCACTCACGACACAGCCTTCGATGGTTCCGGTGCTCCCGGAGATGCCCACTCCTGCATTGCTGTTGACGCTACAGCGCGAGATGGCGCAGCCCGAGTTGGCAGCGATGCCGCCGCTTTGGTTGTTGGATACGGCGCAGTCGGTTGCGACGTTGTTCGAGCCCAAGGTGAAACCTAGGAGCTGGTTGAAGAAGGCGTTCGTCCCAGTCAGCGTGCATCCCGCGCCTGTCGCAAAGCCATGGCCACTATTGCCTGTCGTCACGCAATCCGAGAAGCTGCAGCCACCCTGAACGGTAAACCCACTGCCGATGTTGTAGCTGGCTGCGCAGCCGGAAATGCTGTGACTGTCGAAGGCAAAGAAGCCGTCTCCTAGGTTTTCGTTGGCACTACAGTTCGAGAAGGTGCAGTTGTCTTGCGCGAAGAATCCGTAGCCGACGTTCGAGACCGAGGAACAATCCCGAATCACTGCCGAGTCAAAAACGTAGATGCCGTCGCCAGAGTTGCTCTTGGCGCGCACGTTCGACACTTCGGCACCCTTGGTAGCGAAGAGGTCGATCCCGTCGTCGCCCCAGCCTTCGATCCCGCCGTTCTTGACCGTGACGTTGAAGAGCGTCCCCGTCGAGGCGACGCCATCGAGGGTTCCGGGGAGGCCGAACAGGCAGAACCCGTTGAGGTCGAGGGTGACGTTGCTCGCCTCGATCTCGATCCCGTGCTTTGCGACGGCACCGAGGACGTTGCCTGTGAGGTAATAGGACCCGCGCTGGGTGATGCGGAAGACGGAGTTCGCGTCGCCGGGCGTGTTGGTCGCGTTGATGGCGATGCGCGGCTCAAGGTCGGTCAGGACCTTGCCCGAAGGCGCGACGGCGCCGGGCGGAGGTGTGAGGTCTCCCAGGACGAAGAAGGCGGCGCTGGCGAGGACGAGGGGAACGACACCGGAGACGTGGAGGTGCTGCTTCATAGGGGGCTCCCGGAGAATCCGGGGGCGTTGCGCTGCGTTACGCAGCGAAAGCGCCGCCTCCAACCTATGCGCAAACCGGAAGGCTGGGGAGGGAGATTCCCCCGGCGTGCGAGGGGCACGTCCGTCGGCGCCCCTGTTCTTGGCTTCTAGGCGCGCGGGGACGCGTTCGGGTTGGGGCCCATGGCGACGAGCAGCACGGCGCGCTGGCCGGAGAGATTCTCGACGCCGTGCGCTTCGCCCGGCGCGGACCACGCAAGCTCGCCCGGACCCAGTTCGCGGGTCTCGGAGCCCAAGGTGGCGCGCACGCGCCCCTCGAGAACGAAGTAGAACTTGGTCGCTTCGGGGTGCGCGTGGGGCTTCTGGGCCTGTCCCGGCTCGAGGCAATAGACGTCGCAGAACATGTGCGGCGTCTCGAACAGGTTGACCTTCTGCATCTTGTCCGCGGCGAAGCGGACGGCGGCGCGCGCGTCGACGAAGCTCATGGCGCGCAAGGGTAGCGTCACCTTTGCGCAGCGCTACCATGCCCGCCCGTGGCCAGCGCGAAGAGATCTCGGAGCAGCACGCAGACGTTGTCGAAGCCGCGCTCGGTCGCGCTCGCGCGTCGCGGAGTTCGCCACGGATCGCATCTTCCCGCGGACGTGCCGCTCTTCTGGGATTGGCAGCGCCCCGCAAGTCTCGCGCAGGCGCAGACCCGCTTCGATTCCGACCTTCCGATCGTGCTGCGAGGTGCCACAGCTCGCACTCGGGAGCGCCATTCGGACGCGATCACGGATTCTCTCGCGCTGTTCGACCGCGCGCGCGCCGGCGAGAGCTTCGAGGGCATGCTGCACGAGCGCCTCGACCCGCGCCGCTGGGCTGCTGCCGGCGCGACGATCGATGCCGCGGACACGCGCGAGCTCGAGAAGGTCTTCGTCCATGCCCGTCGCGGGCGGCGCGTCGCTGCGCGCGATCTGTACGCGAAGCTCTCGTGGATCGCTCACGATGAGCGTGACAGTTCTCTGCGCATTCGCTTCTCTTTCGGCTCCGAGGCCCTGCTCGACTGGCAGAAGGAAACTCGGCGCGCACCTTGGTCGGATCGGCTCGCCGCCGAGGCGTTTCCGGAGTGCGCCGCGATCACCGGCTCGAAGCCGTTGGTGGCCTTCGTCGAGCGCATGCTCGGCTGCAAGCCGCGCTTCTCCGAGCGCATCATCTACAACAACGCGCCCGGTGGCGGCGCACATTTCCACCACGACGACGAAGAGCACCAGCTCGGCGTTCTCTACAACCAGCTCGAAGGTGCAACGGGCTGGTTCGCGCTGCCGAAGCGCCAGCTGGCCGAGTTCGTCGCCGAGTTCGCGCGCGGGCCGCTCGCGCGTCGCGCTGGGACGTCGCGCAAGGCGCTGCGCGCGCTCGACGACACTTCCGACGCGGCGCTCTCGCGCCTGCTCAATTCGACGCCGCAGTTCACCCGCGCGCTCGCTGCCGTGGGCACTTTCTACGTGCTCCACGCCGGCGACTCGATCCTCCTGCCGACGCACGGGCCGGACGACACGTGCTGGCACGCGGTGTACGCGCTTGGATCCCGCCCGAGCTTGGCGCACAGCTACGGCCTCTTCGCCGCCCGCCGTCGCTAGCGCCCGCGCCGGCTCGTCGTGTCCGTGGCTCCTAGCGCGGCGCGAGCTCGAGGATGCGGAAGGGGCCGATGGTGCGCTCGGCGCCGAGGCGGGATTGCGCCCAAGCGTGGGTGCGGGGGAAGCTCTCGAGGGTGAGCAGCTTCTGCGCGGGGAGGTCGCCGACCCAGATGCGCGGCTCGAGGACGAGAGTGCGGACGTCGCTGCGCTCGAGGTTCGCGAGGAGCCGCGCATCGAAGGCGTCGAAGCGCGGGTCCGCGGTCGAGGGGAAGGTGAGCGCGGGGTGGAACCAGAGCGCAGGGAAGGTCGAGGGCTTTTCGGCGAGGCCGTAGAGCGGTGAGCAATCGCCCAAGAGGAACAGGCCACCCTCGCGCTCGCGCAGGTACGCGACGAGCGCGCGAAGTTCGTCGGGGGTGTAGGTGACGAGCTTGGGGACGCTCCAGCGCAGCGTTGCGAGGCCATCGGGCAGGTGCGAGGCCTCGCGGGCGGCGAGCTCGGTGTCGTAGGCGAGGTCGTTGACGGCTCGCGTGGCGACGAACTCGCGCGTGAAGTGCGCGGTGTCGAAGGATGCGGCCACGGCGAGGAACGGCACGAGCACGCTCGGCCCGAGCGCCCAGCGACGTCGGCCGCGCTCGCGCAGCGCCGTGGCGGCGGAGCTGCAGGCTGCTGCGAAGCACCCGACGCTGGCGAAGAGGAGCGGCACGCCGATCGCCTTCTGGTTGCTCGTCCATGCGATGAACATCAGGCAGACGAAGAGCAGGAAGAGCGCGAGCGCGGCGCAGCGTGCAGCACCGAGCGGGGCGCGCGGCTGGCCGCTCGCGCGCGGCCGGAGCCTCCAGAGCGGTAGGGTGAGGAGCAGCAGCAAGGATCCGAGGACGACGAACACGGGCGTCGCGACGCCGAGCTCCGCGCGAGTCTCGGTGAAGCGTGCGCCGAGGCTCGCCAGCGTCGGAACGAACGCGAGGCGCTTGGCGCCTTCTTCGGAAGGTAGGTCGAACACGTGCAGGCGCACGAGCTCCCAATCCACGCGCAGAACCCCGGCGAGGATCAGCAGAATCCCTGCGCTGGCTGCGAAGCCTGCGAGCATGCGCAGCAGCGTGCGCGCGCGCTCGCCTTCGCTGCCGAGCGCGATGAGGAGCACCGCAGGGAGGAAGAAAACCGAAGGAATCTGCTTCGAGAGGAAAGCTAGAGCCAAGAGCGGTCCGACGCACAACGCGCCGACGAGCCGTCCGCGCTCGCTCGCGCCGCGAATCGCGACCAAGGCGGCGAAGAGGGCCGCGAAGGAGAAGAGGAACGCGTGCGTCTCCATGTACGGCACGCCGAACGGCGGCGTGAACACGAAGGCTGTCGCGAGCGCGAAGAGGCTCGACCACTTGGCGTCGAGTCCGAGCAGCGCGAGGAATCGATCGACGAGCAGCGCGGCCGCACCGTTCGCCAGCGCGGCGTGCAGGCAGTAGGCGAGCCAGTTGACGCCGAGGGCGGCGAAGAACAGTGCCTGCAGCGCATGGACGGGGAATCCGTTCGGTGCGACGTAGTCGCGCAAGGGCACCTGGCCGCAGAGGATGCGCCAGCCGCCGTCGAAGCAGATCGACTGGTCCACGGGGAGGAAGCCCATGGGCGCATAGTGCAGGCCGATCGCGGTCGCGATCGCGAAGAGCGCGCAGCGGCGCAGCCACTCGAGCCAGCGAGACATGCTCTAGCGGACCGCCTGCGCGACCTGCGCGTCGATCCAGCGCGCGAACGCCGCGCTGAAGGCCTCGAAGTCTCCGTCGAGGACTGCCACCGTCTCGCGACCGTGAACGACGCGGATGCGCGCGTCCAGCTCGACACGCTGCGGCCCTCTCGGGACGCGTTCGAGCCGCGCGATCGCCTCGCGCGCCTCGCGCTTCGCCGTCTCGGGGTCGCGGTTGAGCTCGCGCGCCATCGGCGCCGCCGAGAGGCCGCTGCCGCACAAGCGCCGCACGAACTCGTCGAAGCGCACGCTGTTTCCCGGTTGCCACCAGATGCGCGCGAGCTCGGGACCGACCTTGGGGTTGTCGACCAGATGGCCGTCCCGCGCGAGGAAGTGAGCGCGCGCTTGGTGCACCGCCATCTCCGCGAGCACGTAGCCGTGGTAGTACGCGCTGGAGTCGCCGGCGAGCAGGTGCGGCACCGCGAGGATCGGGCGCGGCGAGCCTTCTTCGAGGAACAGGAGCCGTCGCTCGACATCTCGCAGCTCGCGGAGGACGCGCTCGGCGCTGAGCTCCGCGTCGGGGATCTCGTACAGCGCGCGCTCGCCGTAGCACACCGCGAGCATCGCTCGCGCGCGCCATGCCGCGAACGGCTGCGACGCGTCGATCGCGCGCTCGTGCATCTCCATCGGCATCGCTCGGCCGTGCGCGTCGAGCGCGTAGCGATGCTGCCAGTCTGCGTCGTCGAGCAGGCTGTCGAGCAGCATGCTCTGCGTCTCGCTGAACGCGACCGAGGTCGGCGCGAACTCCTGCCCAAAGCACGGGCTCGGCATGTCGATGTTGGCGAAGTGCGCGGCGTGGCCGCCTTCGTGGAAGAGCGTCGCCATCGCGTTGTGGCCCGAGCCGACCATGCCGGGGATCGCGTTGGCCGTGAAGTGGATGCGCGCGGGTACGAAGTCCGCATCGCGTCGCCACGCGACGACCGGGCCGTGCATGAAGCCGTTTTCGTACTTGCCGGAGCGATCGACGAGGTCGAGCACGAGCTCGGCGCCGCGGTAGCGCACGCCCAGCGCCGCGAAGGAGCGGCCCCAGCGCGCGAGCGCATCGCGGAAGGGGAAGTACGGGTCCTGCTCCCGCGTCGAGTCGCCGCTCACCATGAAGTTCAGGTTCCACGGCGTGGCCGCTGCGGCACCGCTGCGTGCGGCGAGCGCTTCGACGGCGCGGCGCGCCGCGTCGCGGGTGAGCGCTTCGAGTTCGTCGAGGCAGGCGAAGACCTCGCGCTTCGTCATGCCTTCGACGCGGCGCGTCTTCCAGTCGTAGTAGTCCTCGGCGCCGTGCATGCGGCCGAGGCGATTGCGCTCGCGCAGCACGTCGAGGAAGCCATGGTCGAGTACGAAACGTTCGATCGAGCGCAGGCCGTCCCACGCGGCGCGCCGCAACGCCTCGTCCGGCTCGGAGCGCAGCATCGCCGCGAGCTTCACGCTCGTCGCCCGAACCCAAGAGCCGTCCTTGGCGCGGTAGCCGAGCTCCATCTCTCCTCGTGCGTGTTCCAGCTCGCCCTCGAGCTGGGTCACGCGCGCTGCGAGCTCGCGACCGGCCGCGCTCTCGATCACGTGCGACTCGAACGTGCGCGCCCAGCCTTCGAGGCGTGTGCGCAGAGCAGGCTCGTGCGCGCCCGGGAGAGCTGCGCGAACCTCGCCGAGACGTGCGGGGTCCTGCAGGAATGAGTTCAGTTCGATGTCGAGTCGGTCGAGCTCGCGCTGGGCGGATCCTGCGTCTTCGGCGAGGCCCATGCGGGCCGTCCAGAATGCGTCCTCCTTCGCGGTGTGCAGCGCGGCGTAGCGCGAGTCGAGGGTCTCAGCGAGCTGGGCGGCGTGCGACGGGGCGGGGCGCATGCCGAGAAGGTACGCCTCGGCCCGCGACGGAGCGAGGGCCTGCGTCGGGTGGCGAAGGCGTGCGTCCGGTGACCGCGAGGGCAGGCGCGGGTAACCTGTTTGCCCCGTGCATCGCCCCATGCTCCAGCGCTCCTTCTTCTCGGTTTCCGTCCTAGCTTCGCTCCTCTTCGTCGCCTGTGGCGGGGACGGAGATCGTCTGATGGCGGCGCGTGCCGACGTGCGGGCCGGCGCGCTCGAGTCGGCCGAGCGCAAGCTCTCCGGAATCGAGGGCGAGGAGGCGGCGGCGCTGCGCGAGCAGATCACGGCGGTGCGCTCCGAGCGAGCGAAGGTCGAGGCGCGCATCGAGGAGATCCTCGCCAGTGCCGACAGCGCCACGGAGAACCAGCTGCGCGAGCGGCTGCGCACGCTGCGCGACAAGACGCAGGATCCGCAGTCGAAGGAGCGCGTGGCGCAGACCCTGAGCGACCTGAAGGAGCTCCTCTTGAAGCGCGGTGGCGCGGGGGGCGCGCTGGCGTCGAAACCCAAGCCGGCAGACGAGACGCCGAAGGACGCGCGCGACGACCTGATCGCCCGCATCCGCTCCGAAGTGCGCGAGGCCCTGCGGGAGCGCCAATGGCAGCGCGCGGAAGAGCTGATCTGGATGCTCTCCGAGCAGCCGCGCGAGCGTACGGGCGACTTGGCGCCGCTGCGCGCCGAGCTCCTGAAGTCGGCGAAGATCGACGCGGAAGAGCTCGCGTCCCAGGCGCAGCAGATCTCGCGCGAACAGGATGCAGCGGCTGCCCGTCAGTACTTGCTCGGGCACCTGGAGCGCTTTCCGCGCAGTAGCGCGCAGGACCTGCTGCGCGAGACTTTGCGCGGCATCGAGCGCGGGCCCGAGCCGAGTGCGGAGGCCCCCGCGGGCTCCGTCGCGCGCGCAAACTCCAAGCCTCGTCCGGCCGAGGTGCCGCAGGTCGATCGCTCGAAGCTGCTCGATCGGCGCGGCTCTGCGACGGCGGAGATGTTGCTTGCGCGGCCAGTTCCCGAAGAGTTGCCTGCGGAGACCCTCGCCACCCTCGCGCGCGAGAGCGTCGAGAAGGGCGAGCGTGCGTTGGCGCAAGCCTGCACTCCCGGCTTTATCGGGGAGAATGCGGAGGGATGTCGCGTAGCGACGCTCGGCCAAGGAGACCGTGGCCTCCCACGCCGCGAGGAGCCTGAGCCTCAGCCCCTCGGCGTCGCCTTTCGGCTTTCCCGCGCCAGCCGAGCCGTCCAGGCCAAGCCTCTTCTCGATGTCAATTATCACCCGCGCGAGCTTCCCGGAGGGGAGG
>CAIYPP010000094.1 GCA_903928115.1 uncultured Planctomycetota bacterium | reverse complement strand
GCGGCGGCGGCGACGGCGGCTCCGGCGCCCGCCGCGAGCGCGGCTGCGGCGCCGCCCGCTTCCGTGCAGGACTACAAGGACGGGCTCGCGGATGTGATCGACCTCGACACGCTCTCGCTAGCGTTCCTAGAGGGACGGCGCGCGGAGGCCGAGCGGCGCCTCGGCGAGCTGCGCGCGATCCCGACTCCGGAGGTGGAGCACCTCCGCGAGGCACGCAGGCTGCTCGCTCACCAGCAACTTGCCCAAGGCCTGAAGTCGAAGCTACAGGAGCGCGAGCGCGAGCGCTCGATGCTCACCACCCTGCAGCAGCGCTTGCGCGCGCAAGCCGAGCTGGGCCTGTCGCCGCGGCCGGGCGAGGCCGACGATGCCACGCGCCTCGAGCGGAAGCTCGCCGCTGGCCAGAAGGCGGTCCTCGCGCGCACCTGCACGCGGGCCCTCAAGGACGAGTTGCTGCGCGACTCCACGCACTTCGTGGTGCTCGACTCGCGGCTGTCCGCGCGGCTCGGGCTCGCCGACGCGCGCGTCGGGGACCTCGGGCTGCTGTGCTTCCCGATCCACATGGGCACGATGAGCGGCGGCCGCAGGATGGGACCGGTCGGAGGGTGGGCGCTGCAGCTCGAGCAGGAGGCCACGCGCCTGTTCGAGCTGCCTGATGAACCCTACCGGCGGATTGGCAAGTGGCTGGCCGAGGAAGCGAAGTTCTACACGCAGCTCGCCGACGACCTCGCCGACCTCGACCAGCGCATGCGCGGCAACAAGGAGCACCGCGAGCTTGCGACGCGCATCGACCGCGAATTGCGCACGCGGCGCGAGGCCCTGCTCGCGGGCTTCTTCGACCCGCTGCCCGCTGGAGCGCCTGCGCGGTGATTCGCGCTGTGCAGCCGAAAACGCGCCCTCGCCCCCGCGGCGGGGGCGCGCTCGTCTTGGGCGCGTTGGCCGAGAGGTTCGTCGCTCGTCGAAGCGACGAAGAGCACTGCAACGTCGGGCTCGAGTTCCTCGCAGCGCCGCTCGACCGCAAGTCACGCGAGAACTCGCTCAAGATGCCGAGCGACTCGAGGCTCGCGCTTGCGGGGCGCTAGTCGGCGCTCGCGGGCGTAGCGATTGTCCACCTGCACCGAGACGCACGCGGGTCCGAACGTCGGTTGCAGGCCAGGGAGATCGCACTTGAGCTCTTCCGGGGTGAAGAGAGTCGACGCGGCGACGATCCGGCAGCGGGAACGCACGACCCGGGTGAGTAGCAGCGTGTTGCTCAACGTGCGGTCCTGCAACCGCGCAGACATCCATAGCCCCGCGGAGGGCTGCCCGCAGCCTGGGTGGTGATGCGAGAGCGCACGCACCGCCGACCGCGATCGCTCACACCGGCTGCCACGCCGAGCTACGCCGGAACCTCAACGCGATCCGTCACTTCAGCTGCTAAGCGCCTTCGACCGGCCTCATGGCAACACGACGAAACGGATCGCGTTGGTGAGGCCGGAGTTGTTGGGCGAGAAGGGCCACGGGTCGCGGCTGTAGTACTGCGCGTAGACAGCGTCGCCGGGAGATAGGCCCACCGAGGTCACGTAGGCCGGGTCGAACCAGAACGAGTAGGCGCCCGTGCAGTCGTCAGCACCGCTCGCGCCGCCCGAGTCCTGCGCGGGCGTCCGCCGTCGCGGCGTGCCGATGCACAGCGTCCCTCCATCGAACGGCGCGGCCAGCGAACTCGTCGACCACACGAGGAAACCCGTCTTGTGGCTGCGCACGTTCTCCGCGATCAGCGCGAAGCGCTGCCCCGCGCTCATCGACGGCGCTCCGCACACCGTCATGCGCGGCACGCAACCCAGGCTATTCGTCTTCGCCGTGCAGTAGTCGCTGACGGCGCTCGTGCGCATCGATGGATCGTGCAGCACGACCGT
The DNA here is from genome assembly GCA_903928115.1 of uncultured Planctomycetota bacterium. Classification (GTDB taxonomy): domain Bacteria; phylum Planctomycetota; class UBA1135; order UBA1135; genus F1-120-MAGs118. The sequence continues at coordinate 2,240 of CAIYPP010000094.1, read as the reverse complement.
GAACGGCGTCTGCGAGCTCGACGGCTCCCCCACGATCGCGTCCGCTGTGGCGGAGAACATCACCTGGCCGGTGTTCGTGACGGTGTGCCAAACCGCCAGCCCGAACCAGTTCCAGCCCGGCTTGTCCCAGGGCAGGTTGACCGCACCTACGCCCCGCGACACCATGGAGATCGAGTGGTCGGAGAGCCGCTCAAGGTAGAGATCCGCGTCACCGTCCAGATCGTCGGGCGCGACGTTGTCGAAAGTCACGTACGCGACGTACCCTCCGTTCCGGGACAGCACCGGTTGATACGTGGAGTACTGATTGCCGCTAGGATCGAGACCAACCGGTTGCGTCAACCCGGTCGTGAGGTCATGCAGAAAGACCGCCGGGATATTGAGCCCGTTGGGCGCGCCAGCGACCAGATTCGAAGCGTCGCTGTAGAACGCGAGCCAACGGCCATCACCCGAGAGCGATGGAAACTGGCTCCATCCGTTGGCGTCCCCCCCTGTCGCGGCCTCGCTGACGCGCACCGTCGTGCGCGTGTACCAGTCGTGGACGAATACATCGAGCTCGATCTGGTCGTTGGGAACGAGATTCGACATGTATGACGCAAAGGCCACGAACCTTCCGTCATCAGAAATGTCGAGCGACTGCGCTTGGAGACAAATGGAGCCTGGCTGGAAGCAAGTAGGCCAGCCTTGTTCTCCGTTCGACCCTTCGCTCACGCGCAGGGTGAGGCCAGACGCAAGATGGTGAATGAAGAAGTCGAGGTAACCGTTGGTGTCGCCCGGCACCAGATCGCTTGCGAAGCTGCTGAAAGCCACGGTCGATCCATCTCCGGACACGACGGCACCTCTGAAGTTGCCAAGGGTCTGATTGCCGTTGGAATCGACGCTGACACGTTTCACCTGACCAGTGATTCGTTGCCAAGCGAAGAGGTCCGTCCACTGGTTGGTGTCACCGGGTACGAGCTGGTCGTCAGTGCTGAAGAACGCGACCACCGCCCCATCGTCGCTGACGACAGCGCTGACGCCGGGACGCAGCGATCCTTGGTACCCGATCGACACAGGCTCGATGCTCCCACCCTGATTGTCGCGCAGGTACACACCTTCATCGTCCGAGAACACCAGCCACCGACCGTTCGAGGAAAGTGAACGACTTCCGACGATCCGGTCCTCATCATTCCGGCGACCGTCCTCGTCCCCCACGATGCGCAACGTGTGCTGCGCCGCCGAGGGAAGCGCAAACGTCGCAACTACCGCGAGTGTGCGCAAACATGGGCACCGAACAGAATGAAAGTCGCTCATTGCAACCTCACGATCTGGACCCAACCCTTCGCGAGAGATGGGTTGGTGCCGGAATTGTTGGTGTTCGGATAGTCTTCGCCGGCCGTTACCACGAAACTGCTAGTCGCTTCGATCTGATCTCGAGCCAGCGCATGGCCGAACTCCACCTGTGGCAAGTTGGGCGAAGTCGTTTGGTCCAAGAGCACGCCTCCAGACGGCACGGAGAGCACTGTGATGCGAGAGCGCTGCGCCGTCGCAGCAACTCGATGAACAGAGCGAACCGCGACCTTGGTTCCACTTGGCGTCAATGCAAGGTCTGTCGGAATGTGATCTTCGCCGAGGTCGAAAGTGGAGCTGACGCCGCTGCTCAGATTGAGCATGAACACCTGACCTCGGGGCGGCGATGTCCTACTCCTCCCGATGGCTACAACATGGGAATCGCTGCAGAGCGCGGAATCAGAACATAGGACGATCCCCGTCTCCTCGAGCGGCGGCTGCTGGGCGTTCGTGGAGGGAATGTTCCTCCCGAAGCGCAGCGGGTCGGGCGCGTTGGGGTAGAACAAGGGCGGCGCTGGAGGCGCTTGAAGCGACCCAACATGCGCCGTGAGATCGAACACGAGAAGTCCTGCCCGGGTCGTCACGGCGGCCCTTGATCCACTGGGGCTGATGGCGAGGTCGTGGACGCGTGAAGGCGTGCTCGCGGAGAGCCCCACGTCCGCCGGCCGGTAGTGCCAGTAGGAGGGTGTGGGCTGGTCGACGTCGCCAATCGTCACGCGAAACGTGTCCGTGTCGGGGGTTCCCTGCGGAACGGGGCTCTCGCTGAACGGTGCCTCGTTGCCGATGAAGACGACGCGCCGGTTGGTGGCTTCGATCGAGTCGGTGGTCTGCCACTCGGTGGGACTGACGACGAAGCGCGGGGTCGGCAGGTCGGAGTTGGCCTGAAGGTCGGACAGCGTGCCGTCGCGGTTGCG
>CAIYPP010000093.1 GCA_903928115.1 uncultured Planctomycetota bacterium | reverse complement strand
GAGAGCCCGACGTACAAGCCGTTCTGCTACTTCAAGCGGCTCGAAGAAACACGCCACCTCAATCCGAAGAAGGAGCGCAGCGAGGCCGAGAAGAAGGCGCTCGCGAAGAAGTGCGGCTGCGGCGACAAGTGCCCGACCGCGGAGTGCGCCGAAGGCAAGTGTGGCGTCGATGGCTGAGTGACCCCCGAGGACCGACGGCGGCGGGGCGAACTCCGCCGACGTCGAGCCTCCTTCCTCCCAGCGAGTGCGCGATGATCCTCGTCCTAGATCCCCGAGCCACCGATGAGCTCCTCGACAGCCTACGACGCACGGTCGAGCTGCTCGGCTGGCAATGTGAGGTCTCGCGTGGCGAGGATCAGACGTTGCTGGCGATCTCCGGGGACGGCGACCCTGCGGCGCTGGAGGCGGCGCTTCGCGACCAGCCGAGCGTCGACGTGATTCCGATCCTGTCGCGGCAGGAGTACCAGCGACTGCGGGTGCGGCGGCGGATGATGACGGGGCTCGCGGTGGGCTTGGGGTTGCTCACGGCGATGGGGGCCTCGGTCCCCGTGGTCGGCTTCTTGATGCCGCCCAAGGGGATGCTCGGTGAGGGCAATCTCGTCAAGGTGGCGACCCGCGACGAGATGGGGCGTCGGACCTCCAAGCCGCTGTTGCTCTTCGGACGCTCGATGCTGCTCGTGCGCGACGAGAGCGGCCGCTTCTACGCGACCAGCGCGATCTGCACGCACATGAACGTGTGCCATCTCGAGTGGAACGAGAAGCGCAATCTGCTCGAGTGTCCGTGCCATGGCGGTGCGTTCGACGTGCACGGAAATGTGGTGCGCGGACCCGCGTCCATGCCCCTGCCGACGTTTCCGGTCGAAGAACTCGGCGGTGACCTCTACTTACGGCGGGGGTCCTGAGCGATGGCTGCACCCGCGAACTCTGGGATTCTCTCCCTCGCGCGCGGCGCGCTGCGCGCTCCCATTCCGCACGAACTGCGGGGCGACCTCGGAATGAGCGTGCTGATCCTCGCGCTGTTCCTTCTGCAGGTCTTCACGGGCATTCTGCTTTCGCTGTACTACCAACCGTCTCCGGAGGCGGTCTCGGAGAGCATGCAGTTCATCATGCGCGACGTGAGCTGGGGTTGGCTCCTCCGCGGACTGCATCACTGGGTGTCCTCCGGTCTGATTCTGGTCTGCTGCCTGCACCTCGCCCGCGCGCTGTGGGGCGCTCGCTATCGAGGGCGCGAGTGGTATTGGTACCTCGGCGCGCTCGTCATGGTGCTCGTTGTCGTGCTGTCGTTCACCGGCGAGCTGCTTGTCTGGGACAATCAAGCGTATTGGGTCGTGCGCGAGTTCCTCGCAGATATCGAGACGATCCCGTTCATCGGACGAGGCGTCGCGGACGTTGTGCGTGGCGGCAGCGAGGTGAATGCATCGACTCTGAGCCGCACGTGGACCGCGCACGCTCTGTTTGCGCCGTGGCTCGTGTGGATGCTGCTCATGTCCAACTTGGCGCTGATCGTGCGGGACATGCGACGCGCGTGGGCAGGTGGAGCATGATGATCGTCTTCGAGCGCGGGGCGAAGCCCGAGCAGGTGCAGGCGGTGGAGGAGGAGCTTCGTGCGCAGGGCGTGGAGACGCGCCGCGTACGCGCTGCTGGCAAGCCCGTCCTCCACGTGCTCTGCGGTCGCGTGGCGAGCCCCGGCAAGGTCTTCACGCACGATGCCGTCGAGGGCATCGTCGCGACATCGGGCCCGCGGATTCGCCGCGAGGGGCACCGTTTCTACCCGTATCACGCGCTGCAGTGGTTCGCGATCTGGATCGTGGTCGTGGCGGTGCTCGTGCTGCTCGCGGGTCAACTCCCTCCCGGCATCGGCATCGCGATCGATCTCCGGACGCCGCCGTCCGAGGTCGTCGTGCCTTGGTATGGGCGAGCGGCCACCGGCTTCCTGGCGCTTTTCCCGCAGTCGCTGTCGTGGCTCGCCTGGACGGTCATGGTCGCGGTGTTGGCTCTTTTCGTGGCGCTCCCTCGACTCGATCGAAAGGCGGATCGTCCGCGGCTCGTCGTCGTGGGGGCCGTGGCTGCGTTGCTCTTTGCGATCGGCTGGCTCGCGGTCGGAGGTGCGGCATGAAGCGCGCCCTCGCAAGCATTCTGGTCTCGATCGCGCTGGTGCACGGGGCGACTTTGCGTGCCGACTCGCGCGCTCAGAACTGCATCACGTGCCACGGCGAACCCGCGAAGCACGCGCTGGAGAGCGTGCATTCGCGCGCTGGGCTGGACTGCATCACGTGCCACGGCGGAAATGCGGGCGAAGTCGATGTTGCGAAGGCGCACGGCGACGCGCTGCGGCCTCTGCGCGACGCGCGCCAGTCCGTCGAGTCTTGCGGAGGGTGTCACTCCGATGTCGACCAGATGCGGCACTTCGGACTGCGCACGGATCAGCTCTCGCTGTATTGGACGAGCCAGCACGGCGCGGCGCTTGCGTTGAAGAATGACAGCGACGTTGCGACATGCGTGACTTGCCACGGCAGCCACGACGTCTTGGGCGTGGACGACCCGCTCTCGCCGATTCATCCGCGCCGCCAACCGGAGACCTGCGGCAAGTGCCACTCGGACGCCGAGCGCATGGTCGCGCACGGACTTCCGGCGGATCAGGTGGCGAGCTTCCGTGCTTCCGTGCACGGCGACGCCCTCATCGCCAAGGCGCAGAGCGCCGCCCCGTCCTGCTCGAGCTGTCACGGCTCTCACGGAGCGCTGCCGCCGCGCGTTGGGGAGATCGAGAGCACGTGCGGTGGCTGCCACAGCGTCGTACAGGAGTACTACGAGCGCAGTCCGCATGCCCGCGCCGCCGGCGCGAAGGCGGCGGTCACGTGCACGGCGTGCCACGGTGATCACGGAGCGCGCCCGCCCTCGACGGACATGTTCGTCGGCTCGGTGGAAGGCGGGTGCACCGCGTGTCACTCGGAGGAAACGGACAAGGGGCTCGCCGTGGCACGCAGGCTGGACACCGACGTTCGCAAGCTCGAAGCGACGATTCGCGGTGCCGACAGCGCCATCGCGACGGCTGCGGAGCGTGGGCTGTTCCTCGGGATCGAGCGGGGCTACCTCGAGGAAGCGCGGGGTCTGCTCGTGCGAGCTCGCACGATGACGCACACGCTCGATCCCGACGCGCTCGACGACGTGCTGAATCGCGGACAGGCCATGGTCGACCAGACCTTGGAAAACCTTGCGACGAAGAACCGGATCTTCCGCGATCGCAAGATCTTCACCGCAATCTTCTTCGCGGTGTCGATCGCGTTCGCCATTGCGCTCTCCATGCATGCGCACGAGCTCGTGGGCAAGTGGCGGCGCGGAGGAGTCGGCGGATGAAGCTCCGCGCTGCAGCGGGTCGCATCTGGGACAGGATGGTGACTTGGGCCGGACGGCTCTTCGTGCTTGGCCTCTTCGGAACTGCGGGACTGACTGCGGTCACCTACACGGCGATCCACCACACCGCGCAGCCGGATTTCTGCAATTCCTGCCACATCATGGAGCCGTACTTTGCCTCGTGGCAGAAGTCCGCGCACTCCGGCGTGGGCTGTATCGAGTGTCACTATGAGCCAGGCTCCGTGGAGACGCTCGAGGGCAAGTTCAAGGCGCTCTCGCAGCTCGCGAAGTACGTCACGCGGACGCAGGGCACCAAGCCTTGGGCGGAGGTCAGCGACGCGAGCTGCATGCGCTCGGGTTGCCACTCCGTGCGACTCCTCGACGGGCCCGTCGCATTCGGACAGATCGACTTCGACCATCGCCATCACCTGCTGGAGAGCCGTCGGGGCCGTCGCCTGCGCTGCACGTCGTGCCACTCGCAGGTGCAGCAGGACGAGCATGTGTCGGTCGACAAGTCGGTCTGCTACATGTGCCACTTCATGCCAGACGCGGAGGGCGAGCGCGTCGCGGAGCTCTCGGACTGCGAGAAGTGTCACGGAGCCCCCGAGCACGATGTAGTCGTCGCCGGTCGATTGTTCGATCACACCGGCTACGTCGAGCGCGGCGTCGACTGCAAGGAGTGTCACGACCCCGTGGTCGAGGGCGATGGACGCGTGCGTCGCGAGCGCTGCCACTCTTGCCACGGCGAGACCGGTCACATCGAGCGCATCGGTGAGACGGCCTTCATGCACGAGATGCACGTCACTGAGCACAAGGTCGAGTGCTTCGAGTGCCATGACGAGATTCACCACGGTCTCTTGTCTGTGGAACCGCCCAAGCCCTCGAAGAGGGAAGGTTGCGGGAACTGCCACGAGAGCACCCACGACGCGGCCAGCAAGATCTACGCGGGTGTCGGTGCCATTGGGGTGGAGGCGAGCCCGAGCCGGATGCACGAGACGCGCGTCACGTGTGATGCGTGTCACACGGGTCGTTCCAATCAGCTCGCGTCGGCGACCCGTGACGCGGGCGCGCACCACGGAGGACATGCGCTCGGCGGCATGGTGGCCTCGGCGGGCAACATCGATTGCATCCACTGCCACGGCCCCGAGTACGACGGAATGTTGGTGGAGTGGCAAGGTGCGGTGGCGGCACAGCTCGCTCGGCTTGGACCCGCCATCACGGACCTGAAGACGGCGCTCGGGGAAGATCGTGAGAGCGCGGTGGCTACTGCGGTGGCCGAGGCCGAGCAGAACTACTTGTTGGTCACTCTCGATGGATCGAAAGGCGCGCACAACGTCACCTACGCTCTCGATGCGCTCCGAGCGGCAGCCGAACGTGTGGATCAGGCTCGAGCTGCGCTCTCGCTCGGCGCTGCAGGAAGCGCCGTTGCGGGCTTCCCCGTGGAGAGCGCGGAAGGTTGCACGACTTGTCATGCGGCGATCGGGCTCGAAGCCGAGATCTCCAAGGCCGAGCGCGCGTTTCCGCATCGCAAGCACCTCTCCGACGGAATGGACTGCTCTGCGTGCCATAGCGTGACCGAGCACGGCAAACCCGCGTTCCCGCGGAACGAGTGCTCGACATGCCACCACCAAGAGAGCGAGCGCTTCGACGTGAGCGACTGTAGCCGCTGCCACGGAGCTCAAGAGTCCATGCTTCGCGGGTCGCTCTCGATGCTCGCGGAGTCCAAGCCCGGCACCATGGGCGAGATGGAATGCTCGGAGTGCCACGGGGAGGCTCCAGCAATCCTCCGCCCGAAGCCGCAGATGTGCGTGCTCTGCCACGAGGCCGGCTACGACGAGATGTCACGAAATTGGCTCACGGAGCTCGATTCGCTCACAGATCGCGTGCGCGAGGCGCTGGAGGCTCGGGGATCGACCTCCGAGGCGCGGAGCCGTGCGCGTGCCGCGCTGTCGGCGGTCGAAGCCGACGGAAGTCACGGTGCCCACAACTTCGAGCTCGCCAAGTCGCTCTTGGAGGACGCGTTGCGCGCGCTCTCCGACCCCTAGGAATCCAAGCTTCGGCGGAGGCCGAGAAAGGAGCGCTCGTCATGAAGCTCCGCAAAGTCGTCCAGGACCCAAAAGTTTGGGTTTCGGTCGCGCCAATTTTCCTCTGCGCGTCGATCGCGACAGCTCAAGTCGAGGACAAGGTCTGCCAGCTCTGTCACGCTGAAGTGAAGGCCGATCCGGCGATGCCTCGCGCGCACGCGTCGCTCGGTTGCACGGACTGCCACATGGACCTCGCGGCATGGGATCCGGAGCAGGAGAGCGAGCATCCGGAGAAACTCGGTCCCGTTCCGTGCGCGATGTGCCACGCATCGCAGGCGGCAGAACTCAAGTCGGGAGTGCACCGCGACTGCAAAGGCTGCCATGGTGCCGAGCACTTTGCGTTGCGTCGCGAATCGTTGGACGCAGTTTCGCTGCGCCAACAGGACAGCGCCGCGTGCACGAAATGCCACACGCCGGCTGGATCGGAGTTCGAGTCTTCGGTGCACCACGCAGCGCTGGCACGCGGTGAGGCGGATGCGCCCGGCTGCGTCCAGTGCCACGGTGCGCACGATGTGCTCCCGGCGAGCGCGCGAGCTTCCAAGGTGCACCCTCTGAATCTGCCCGACACGTGCGAGCGTTGCCACAGCTCGGAGGATTCGAACGCGAATCATGCGCCCGGTGGCACGCGCATCGAACAATACGAGACCGGTGCGCACGGCCAAGCGTTGCGCAAGGATGGGCTCGTCGTCGCGGCGACTTGCGCGTCCTGCCACGGCGGGCACTCCGTGCTTGCCACGAAGGATCCGGCCGCGCCGACTGCGCGTCGCAACGTGCCACAGACGTGCGGCCAGTGTCACCTCGGTGTCCTCGAGACGTATCTCGACGGCGTGCACGGGGCTGCATTCCACCAAGGAGAAGTGGATGTACCCGTCTGCACGGACTGCCACAGTGAGCACGGCGTCTCTTCCACGGACAGTCGGTCGTCTCATGTGTCTCCGACGCTCGTAGCCGAGACGTGCGCGCGCTGCCATGGGGATGAGGAGCTCGCGGCAAAGCACGGTCTCAAGTCGGGCGTGAACCTCTCGTGGGGCAGCTCGTACCACGGAATCGCCAGCGCGCTCGGCGCCGAGGGCGCGGCGAACTGCGCGTCGTGCCACGGCTTTCATGCGATCTTCCCGTCGGCGGACGCTCGTTCCAGCGTGAATCCCGCCAACCTCGAGTCCACCTGCGGCTCCTGCCATCCCAACGCGGGCGTTGCCTTCGCGCGCGTGCCGGTGCATTCGACGCTGGACGAAGCTTCGAACCCGGTGCCATTCTGGGTGAAGAGGATCTACACCGCGCTCGTCGTCGGCGTCATCGGCGCCTTCGTGCTCTTCATCGTGCTCGATCTCTACGGTCGGCTGCGCCTCCGCTTGGGTTGGGGGCCGCGCGAATCCGAGCATGTGAAGCGCAACGAGTGGCCCGATGAGGACGCGCTCGTCGGGCCGGGCGAGCGCTTCGTGAGAATGAACCGACATGGGCGGTTCCAGCACGCCATTCTCGTGAGCTCGTTCTTGCTCCTGGTGCTGACCGGTGTGCCGGTGTTTCTGCACGACATGGGCTTCATGCGCTCGCTCATCGACCTCGAGGGCGGGTTTGCGTTGCGCAGCAAGCTGCATCGAGTGGGTGCGGTCGGGCTCATAGCCCTCTCGGCCTGGCACGTGCTCGTGTTCGCGCTCTCCTCGGGCGCGCGCCGCTGGGTGTTCGGCATGTTCATCCGCCCCCGCGACGTCCTCGAGTTCGTGGGCGAGGCGAGCTTCAACCTCGGCCTCGGCCGCTGGCTCTCTCGACAGATCGTGCTCGCGCCGCTCTTGCGCCGCTTCCCAATACTCGCGGGCTTGGAGCGTCCGTGCCGCGGCCGCTATGGGCTCGTGGAGAAGCTCGAGTACCTGGCGGTCGTGTGGGGCAACGTCGTGATGATTACGACCGGCTTCATCTTGTGGAGACCGGCCTGGTTCCTCGACTGGACGCCTGCGTGGACCTTCGATGTCTGCCGCGTGGTGCACGGCTTCGAGGCGACGCTCGCGTTCCTCGCGATCATCATCTGGCACATGTATCACGTGCAGATGCGGCCGGGTTCGTTCCTGCGCAACGGAGTCTGGTTCCACGGCAAGATGACGCGCGAGGAGCTGCGACATCACCATCCAGGGGAGTACCTCGAGATCCTCAAGCAACGCCGGGCTGCGCGCCTTGGAGGCTAGTGTGCGAGAGCGCTGCGAGCGTTACGCTTACCCGCACCATGCGCCTCGCAACTTTCGCATCGCTCCTCCTCACCGCCGCGGCGTGTCAGTCGACTCAGGCACCCACGGAGCTTGGCTTTGTCAGCTTGGGTCGCGGCACCCAGAGCGGCATCACGACGCCGGGCGTTCGCGTGGCGAGCGATTCGAATGCTTGGAAGGTCCTGTGGGCCGAGCACGCGAGGCTGCAGTTGCCGCAGCCACCCGCACCGCAGGTGGACTTTGCGCGCTACCGCGCCGCGATCGTGATCGCAGGCCAGCGTACGAGCGGCGGCTACTCCATCTCGGTCGAGGCGGTTCGTCCCCGCGACGGCAAACTCACGGTCCACGCCTTCGAGTCGGTGCCCGCGTCCGGGACCGCACAGTCGCAAGCGCTGACCTGCCCGTTCGAGATCGTCCTGGTTCCCGCAGGAACGGAGCCGCTCGAGCTCCTAGTTCGCTACTGAGAGTCCCTCGGCGTCCGTCGAATCAAGCGCGCAGCCCCGCGTCCCTGAATGGGGGCCGCGGGGCTGCGCGTTCGTAGGACACCGCCGCGTCTAGCGGAGGTTGCGCAGCGCGAAGCCTTGCGGCGGAATCCGCGACGCGTTGCCGGTGAAGGCCTGTGTCGAAGGTCCCACGACGAAGTCGAGTCCCGTCAACTGGTCTCCCAGAGCGAGCGGGATCTCGGAGATGTCGCTCACGAGCGGCCAGGCACCGGTGTAGGTGTCTCCAGGGCCGAAGATCAGGTTGTCGTCGTTGTCGTCGGAGCCGCAGACTAGGAGATATGTACCTTCGGGGATGTCCGCGAGCTCGGGTGTCTGCGTGAGTTGCCACGACAGCGTCGTTGTGGGGTTCAGGACGACGCCCGTGATCGTGTCGAGCGTGGCGGCGTCGACGAGCAAGAGGAACAGATCGACGTTCTCTGGCGCCGGCGGCGGGGCAACGCTCATCGTCACGCTCACCTGAGCGGTGCCTCCGTTGCTCGGGATCGTCACAGTTCCGCTGTAGGCGCCCGCGGTCAGCCCCGTGCGGTTCACGGTGACGACGATCGCCGAGACATCCGTCGAGCCGCTGCCGGCTACCGTCGAGAGCGTGGCAAAGGCGCCGCCGCTGATCGGAGTGAATGTGGGCGTCCCCACGTCGAGTGCGCCGCCGCCGGTGTTCGCGATCGCGATGTTGAGTTGGGTCGCGCTCGTGCCGAACGACAGAGCACCGGGGTTCGCTGTCAGCACCGGCGCAGGCGGTGTCTGACCCGCGGCGGCGGCGAGCGCGCGATCAGCTTGGATCAGGCCAAAGCCGAAGATGTCGTCACGGCCCGCCGCGCCGAGATCGATCGTGGTCGTCGTGAGGATCGTCTCGATCTCCGACACAGTCAGGGCCGGATTGACGTCGAGCATCAGCGCGGCGAGACCTGCGACGTGCGGGCAGGCCATCGAGGTCCCTTGATAGAACACGAACTCAGGCGTGAAGCCGTTGTTCCGATCGACGAGCGTCGAAAGCACGCCGTCCGCAAAGCCGTCGGCGTTCAGATCCACGGAGGTATTTCCGCCCGGCGCAGCGACGTCGACGTTGGGACCGAAGTTCGAGTAGGGGGCCTTCGCGGCGTTGAGGTCGACGGCGGAGACCGAGATCACGCCGTTGTAGCTCGCGGGGAAGAAAGCCGCCCCCGAGTTGTTGTTCCCCGCAGCAGCGATCACGACGACTCCGGCATTGCGCGCCGCGGTCACAGCGGACTGCATCGTGCTGTTAGACCCCGGACCTCCGAGGCTCAGGTTGATCACGTGGGCGCGCTGCGGCGGCAAAGTGCCCGAGGAGTTTGCGAGCCGCGCGGCGTAGCGCACGGACTGGGCGATGTCGGCGTCCGTGCCGCCCCCGATGCCGAGTGCTCGCAGGTGCATGAGAGAGCAGTTCCAGTTCACACCCGCGATACCCACGCCATTGTTCGACACTGCGCCTACGGTGCCAGCGACATGCGTGCCGTGGAAGCTCGAAGGCGAGAGGCCGTTGCCATCGCCGGGGTCGATCGGATCCGGATCGATACCGTCGCCATCTCCGGCGATGCTCGGATTGCTGATGAAGTCGAATCCCGCGATCGTGTTGCCATCGAGATCCGGGTGTGGCCGCGATCCTGTGTCGATCACCGCAACGATGATCCCTGCATTGCCCGTGGCGCGGGACCATGCGCTCGGCAGCTTGATCAGGTCGTAGTGCCACTGCAGGTTGTAGAACGGGTCGTTCGGCGTGACCTGTCCGCCGGCGATGCGGCGGATGAAGTTGGGCTCGGCCCACTCGACAGCGGGGCTCGCCTCGAACGCGGCCTGCACCGCGAGAGTCAGCCGCGAGGCATCGCTCGCAAGCAGCGACTCGGGGAGTTCGAATGCGACGAGGTCGCTGGTCTCGGGGATCGTCTGAGTGATCCGGCCTCCGCGCGCCGAGATCTCCGCGGGAGACGCGCCACGTACCAGCACCTGTCCGAAAACGAACTCCGCCTCGGTCTCCGCGACCAACGCGGCGTTCGGCTCCAGCGCGAAGGCGATCCGTTCCGCGTCGGCCGGTGCAGGCTGCGCGAGCGGGCGGGCTTCCGTCGCCTCGAGCGCTTCGATGCGAAGCGTCGACGAACCACGTGCAACGAGGGTCACGCGAGCGAGCATCGACATCGGAAGAGTCAGAGTGCCGCCGACGTTGGGCAAGGACGCAAGGAGCGCGCCGTTGACGTCGATCGCATCGAGAGCGCACACCGCGCTCACTCGCATGTCGAGCGGCTGAGCAAAGGAAAACTGGCCGCTGTCGCCGTTGAGCGCCTCCAGTGTGAGCATGTCTCCGGCGAGCAACGCGCCCATGTGTCCGTCGAGCCTCGTGCGCGTGTGGAGCGGCCGGACGTCGAGCTCCAGCTCATAGTTTCCATCGCTGCCGTGCAGGACGATGTCCTCGACGCCTCGCGCAAAGAAGCGGAGCTCGGGCGCGGGGGCCCCGACCGCGAGCGACAGCGGATCGACGTGGGCCGCTCGCGCATCCGAGCTGCCCGTGATGCGCAGCCGGACTTCGACGCGCTCGCTGCTCCGCAGGCGGACAAGGTCACGCCCGCCGATGAGCTCGCCTCGCAGTCGCCGAGCCTCGCCGGGGCGGATGCTCAGGCTGGAGCGCGCCTCCGCAACGCTGGGGGTGTGGGAGATCAGGGTGAGCGGCGCCGGGGCGGGCACGAACTGCACGGTGCCTGCGAGCGTCGGCGGCGTGGAATCGCCGCCGCCGCCGCCACCGCCACCGCCACCGCCACCGCCACCGCAGGAGGCGACGAGCGCGAGAACTCCGAGGACTTGGAAGTGGGACCAGCGGCGACGAGCGGACATGCTGCGAACTCCTCTACACCGCACTGCGCGGCGAAGGAGTGCACAATAGCGTCGGGGGGGGCTCCCAGTAGAGGTCTCTATTCGAAGCGGAAGCTCTGCAGCACCTGCACGTACTGAACTCGTTCGAAGGCGCGTGGGTCCGGGCAGCGCTTGTGGTTCATGCTGCCCTTGGCCTGTTCGAGCGAGTCGTATTCGTGCTGCTCGAGCCATTCGCGAAGCTCGGAGATCAGCCCCGACATGCGCTCGGGCCCGTGCCGGAGGAGCGCGGATACGACCTGGACGCAGTCGGCACCTGCCATGATTGCGCGGACAGCGTCGCGTGCCTCGTGGACGCCGCCGCTCGCGGCGTAGCTCGTGTTGAGCTGCGCCGAGAGCACCGCGAGCCAGCGCAATCGAAGGTTCAGCTCGGAGGAGTCGGAGAGCCGCAGCGTGCGCACGACCTCCAGTGCATCCGGATCGATGTCCGCTTGGTAGAAGCGATTGAAGAGCACCAGACCGCTTGCTCCCGCGTCGACGAGTCCGCGCGCGAACGCCGGCAGCGCCGTGTAGTAGGGCGAGAGCTTGACGGCGACGGGGATCTTGACCGACGAGCAGACGGCGCGAACGAGGTCGATCGCGTCGCGCTCTACCTCGTAGCTTGAGACATGCGCGGAGGTCACGAGCTCGTATAGGTTGAGCTCTAGCGCGGCGGCTCCAGCTTCCTCCATGAGCGGTGCATAGCGCAGCCATGAACCCTCCGTCGTGCCGTTCAATGAGGCGATGACCGGCACGGGCACGCGTCGTCGAATCCGGCGAATCTGCTCGAGGTACTCATGGGAGCCGAGTCGGAACTCATCGGGCTGCGGCAAGTAGCTCGGCGCCTCCGCGTGAGCGTTTGCATGGGCGTCATGGAAGCGCTCGCGGGCCAGCGCCTCGCCGCGGACCTGCTCTTCGAAGAGCGAGTGCATCACGATGGCCGCGGCGCCGGCGTCGGCAAGGCGCTGCACCATCGAGAGATCGTCGACGAGAGGTGATGCGCCCGCGACGAGCGGGTGAGGCAGACGAAGGCCGAGGTAGTACGTCGAGAGATCCATAGATAGGGTTCCTAGCTCTTCACGGCTTCCTGTTGCGCGGGCTTGGCTGCGAGACGCTGCAGCACTGCCCAGCGCGCTCGTAGCTCGGCTTCCGACTCGTCGACCATCGCCTTGAAGCGCGCAGGGTCCTGCTGCTCGACCATGCGGAAGCGGGTCTCGTTGCGCATGTACGCGAGCAGCGATCCAGCCGGCTCGGTCGAGTCGAGCACGAGCGGTGCTTCGCCTACCTGCGCGCGGCGCGGGTCGTAGCGATACAGAGGCCAACTCCCGCAGCCGACCGCGAGCTTCTGCTGCTCGGGCCCCAGCGCCATGTCGTACCCGTGCGCGATGCAGTGGCTGTACGCGATCACGAGCGACGGTCCCGGATAGCTCTCGGCTTCGAGCAGCGCCTTCACCGTCTGAGCGTCCTTCGCACCCATCGCGACCCGCGCGACGTAGACGTGTCCGTAGCTCATGGCCATCAGAGCGAGGTCCTTCTTTCCGAGCGATTTCCCGTTCGCCGCGAACTTCGCTGCCGCACCGCGCGGCGTCGACTTCGAGGCCTGTCCGCCGGTGTTGGAGTAGACCTCCGTATCCAGCACGAGGATGTTGACGTCGCGACCTTGGCTCAGCACGTGGTCGAGTCCGCCGAAGCCGATGTCGTACGCCCAGCCGTCGCCGCCGACGAGCCACACGCTCTTGCGGACCAGATAGTCCGCGATCTGTGCGAGTCGAGGCGCGGTGGGCTCCGTGTTTCCATGGATCAGCTCCCGCACTCGCGTCACCCGCGCGCGCTGCGCGCGGAGCTCGGCCTCGTGGCGTCCCTCACACTCCGTGATCGCGCGAACGAGCTCTTCGCCGAGCGCCGCCGCGTGCAGTCGCACCAACGAGAGCGCCTCGGCGCGCAGCGCGTCCACCCCCAGCCGCATGCCGAGACCGAACTCCGCGTTGTCCTCGAACAGCGAGTTGGCCCAGGCCGGCCCACGGCCGTCCAGATTTTTCGTGTAGGGCGTGGTCGGAAGATTGCCGCCGTAGATCGACGAACAGCCGGTCGCGTTGGCGATGAGCAGACGATCGCCCAAGACTTGGGTGAGCAGCTTGAGATACGGAGTCTCGCCGCAGCCCGCGCACGCGCCCGAGTACTCGAACAGCGGCTCCAGCAGCTGAGTGCCCTTGTTGTCGAGCTTCACCCGCTCGCGCGGAGCTTCGGGCAAGCTGAGGAAGAACTCATAGTTGTGGCGCTCGGCGGCCACGAGCGGGAGCTGGGGCGTCATGTCGAGCGCCTTGTGCCGCGGGTTCGACTTGTCCTTGGCCGGGCACACGGCGACGCACAGGCCGCATCCCGTGCAATCTTCGGGAGCCACTTGGATCGTGTACTTGGAGCCTGCGAACTCCCCGCCCTTGACGTCGGTCGACTTGTAGGTCTCGGGGGCGTTCTCGAGCGCCGCGGGCTCATAGACCTTTGCGCGGACCGCGGCGTGCGGGCAGAAGAGCGCGCACTTGTTGCACTGGATGCACAACTTGGAATCCCATGTCGGGATTTCGGCGGCGATGTTGCGCTTCTCGTAGCGACTCGTGCCCGTTGGCCACGTGCCGTCCGGCGGGAATGCGCTGACGGGCAGGTCATCGCCATGGCCCGCGATCATCGCGGCTGTGACGCGCTGCACGAACTCCGGAGCATCACTCGTGACGGCCGGCAGCAGCTCGCTGCGCGACGTCACCGTTTCCGGCACGGCCACTTCGTGCAAGTGCGCGAGCGCGGCGTCGATGGCCGCGAAGTTGCGCTCGACGAGCTCCTGGCCCTTCTTCCCGTAGGTCTTCTGGACGGCCGCCTTGATCTTCGCGATCGCTGCTTCGCGCGGCAGGACGCCGGAGATCGCGAAGAAGCACGTCTGCATCACCGTGTTGATGCGTCCGCGCATCCCAGACTCGTGCGCAACCTTGGCCGCATCGATGGTCCAGACGCGGAGCTCCTTGTCGAGGATCTGCTGCTGCACGGGTCGCGGTAGTTCCTCCCAGAGCCGCTCGGGCTCGTAGGGCGCGTTGAGGAGCAACGTAGCGCCGTGGGCAGCCGCCGCGAGGACGTCGTAGCGCTCCAAGAAGCCGAACTGATGGCATGCGACGAAGCTCGCACTTCGCACGAGGTGGCTGGAGCGGATCGGGCGCGGTCCGAAGCGGAGGTGCGAGATCGTGATCGAGCCGGACTTCTTCGAGTCGTAGACGAAGTAGCCCTGCGCGTAGAGCTCGGTGCCTTCGCCGATGATCTTGATCGAGTTCTTGTTCGCGCCCACGGTCCCGTCGGCGCCCAAGCCCCAGAACATCGCGCGCACTACGTCAGACGGTTCGATGTCGAAGGTCGCGTCGAAAGCGAGCGAGCGGTGAGTCACATCGTCGGTGATGCCGATCGTGAAGTGGTTGCGCGGCGTCGGTGAGCGAAGCTCGTCGAAGACGGCCTTCACCATCGCCGGCGTGAACTCCTTCGACGAGAGCCCGTAACGACCGCCGACGATGCGCGGAGCGAGCTGGGTCCGCCCGCAGTCGCGCGCTTCGTGGAGGGCTGTGACGACGTCGAGATACAGCGGCTCTCCCGTGGCTCCGGGCTCCTTCGTGCGGTCGAGTATGGCGATCGATCGAGTCGTTGTGGGAAGGGCCGCGACGAGCCGCTCGAGCGGGAACGGTCGGTACAGACGCACCTTGAGAACGCCGACGCGCTCGCCCTTGGCGGTGAGATACTCGACGGTCTCGCTGGCGGTCTCGGCGCCGGAGCCCATCATCACGATCACACGCTCGGCCTCGGGGTGACCGGCGTAGTCGACGACGCGATACGAGCGCCCCGTGAGTTCGGCGAAGCGAGCGAAGGCGCGCTCGACGTGCCCCTGCACCGCATCGTGGAACGGATTGCACGCCTCGCGTGCCTGAAAGAAGGTATCGGGGTTCTGCGCGCTTCCCCGCAGCGCAGGATGGTCGGGCGAGAGCGCGCGCGCGCGGTGCGCCGTGATCGCAGCCTCGTCGTACAGCTCGCGCAGGACCGCGTCCTCGAGGACTTCGATCTTCGCGACCTCGTGGGAGGTGCGGAAGCCATCAAAGAAGTGGAGGAACGGAACGCGGGCAGGCAAGGTCGCCGCATGCGCGATCGCTGCGAAGTCGTGGGCCTCTTGGACCGAGCCTGCGCAGAGCATGGCGAAGCCGGTCTGCCGACACGCCATCACGTCGGAGTGGTCTCCGAAGATCGAGAGAGCGTGCGTCGCGAGGGTGCGCGCTGCCACGTGCATCACGAACGGCGTGAGCTCGCCCGCGATCTTGTACATGTTCGGAATCATGAGCAGCAGGCCCTGCGACGCGGTGAACGTCGTCGCGAGCGCCCCGGCTTGGAGCGCGCCGTGAACGGCGCCTGCCGCACCGGCCTCGGACTGCATTTCGATCACGGTGGGGACTTGCCCCCACAGGTTTTGCTGACCGCGCGACGACCACTCGTCGGAGAGCTCGCCCATGCTCGACGACGGCGTGATGGGGTAGATGGCGATCACCTCGCTGGAGCGGTGGGCCACGTGGGCGACGGCCTCATTGCCGTCGAGAGTGCGCAGGTTTCCTCGCATGGAGCTCCGGGGTCTTTCTGTGGGCGGCGCGCGAAATTCCGCGCTCTCCACACTCCTAGTCTCGCGCTGGGCCTCGGAGAGATGGCTTCGTCTTGGTGCGTAGAACGGGCGTGCGCTCTGGGCATTCGTGGCGTGCCATCGAGCCGATAGCGGAACGCCGAGCTCTGCACGATCTTCGAGCTGTCCGCACTCGCTTCATCGAAGGAGGTCTTGCCATGAGCTACCTGCGTCCGACAGATCCCGTCGAAGTACTCCGCCGCGAGCATGGCGTGATCTCCACGTTGCTCGACTGCCTGCACTCGGTGGTGCTGGAGGTGCGCGAGCATCGTCGCTTGGACTTCGGCACCGCCAATGAGCTCGTCGAGTTGCTCGACGAGTTCGGAGAGCAACTCCACCATGGCAAGGAAGAGCGGCTCTTGTTTGGCTTCGTCGCGGCGTATGGCGTTCCACGCGAAGCCGGGGCGCTCGGTGTGATGGCCGAGGAGCACGATCTCGGACGTCTCGCGTTTGCGCGGATGCGCGAGGCGCTCGCTGCGGCGGAGAGTGGTGCGCCTCGCGCCCTACCGGCGTTCCAGCGCGCCGCGGAGGACTATCTCGCGATGCTGCGCAGCCACATGCTCAAGGAAGACCGCGTGGTGTTTCCGTTGGTGGACACGCTGCTCACGCCGGACACGCGCGAGAAGCTGCGGTTCGCGATGGAGCGGGCCGACAGCTTCCTGCCGACGGACATTTTCGAGCGCGTAGCGCAGCGAGCGGATGCGCTGGCCGAGCGCCTGCATGTCGCGGACACCGTTCGCGCAGGCTGGCTCCAGCACCCCGCCTAGTTTCCGTCGCTCACACCCCACTCATATTCGCGCTCGAGCAGCGCATCGAGGGCATCGTCGAGATCGCACGACGGGGCGAAGAGCTCCTCGACCAGCGTCAGAGCCTCCTCCGCGTGTGCGGCGCCTGAATCGACGGTGTGGAACACGAGGTCGTCGAGCCCAGCGAGGTTCGCAGCCACGATCTGAAGTGCGATCATCACGACGCGATTGCCGCCGAAGGCACCGCATCCCCAGAAGCCTGTGACGAGCTCGGTCTCGGCACCCGGCGCAAGGCTCGCGCTCTCCTCGCGCAGCGCGAGATAGCCCGAGTACGCGGTGGCGAGCACCGTATCGAAGTCGTCGCGCGAGTAGACCCCGCTGCCGTGCTTCGGCGCTTCGATCGCGAGGATATTGCTGCGCGTGGGGGGGTGTAGGACGCGCGTGGCGCCGATCACTCGCTCGCGCGAGGCCATTCCGAAGGAGTTGCCGTAGATGCCGCGCGTATCGACCGCGCAGCGGCGCTCGACGTTCGTGACCAGCGCCGGCGTGGGCGAGCTCTGCTCGACGGTGACGGGCGGTCGCCCGAGCGCCGTGAGCCTCTGGCGCAGCGAGGCCAGCGCGGGATGCTCGGCGACTTGGATCTCGTCCTGTGCGAACAGTCCGCCGGCGTAGTAGCCGAACAGGTGTTTGTCCGCGAAGTTCATGTGCCAGCGGAGGGTGGAGGCATCCGATTCCGCGTAGGGGAACACGCCCGGGCGCACATGGACGCGAGCGCGCGTCTCGGGGAGCCGCGGAGGCGGACGGCTCTTGCTCCAGCGGGTGAAGCCGAGGCGCCCGCTGGCGGGGCCCTTCGAGTAGGCGAGCTCCAAGAGCGTCGCCTTGTTGCGGTGCGTGACGCGCGGCGGCTCGGCTTCGCAGAGCTCGGCGGCGTCGAACTCGTGGCGTTCGATGCATTGGGACATGGGAGTGTCTCCGAGGGAGTTGCAGGGAGGGAGCGCCAAGGAGCGACGGAGCGCTCGGGGGAAATCGCGGGAGCCCGCCGCTGCGGATCGGACGGCACTCCGACTCGCGCGAACCGCGGTCGCTATCCCCTCACGCTTGCGCCCGCTCGATGTCCGCGGCGTCCTCGTCGTCGTTCTCGTCCGATTCATAGGAGCCATCGATGCCGATCACGATCGTCTCCGAGTTCGGTCCGCAGGCGATGAAGTTCCAAGTGAGGTAGAACGCGACTGTCGCATCGGGCAGACGCTCGAGGAAGTCGTCGTCGAAGCAGGATGCCCACGAGAACTCGCCCTCCTCGGGCTCGTCCTCGGGCTCGGGCGCGACCTTCACGCGCTCGAGGATGTCGGCATCGCAGTAGGCCTCGTCGAACTCGCCGATGGCATCCACCCAGATGAAGGTGCAGTGGTCGCAGGGGGAAGGCTCCTGCTCGGGGACGAGGATGGCGTGGCCGCACAGCGGGCAGTGGAACCGGAATGTGATGGGGTTGATCTCGAGGTCGATGCGTTGGCCGGTCATGGAGCGCGCTCGTTTCAGGGAGTGTTTCCGGGCAGTTCGATGGCGAAGCTGATGAACATCCCGCTCGGGCCGTAGCACTCCCACAGGATGAAGACGACCGTGCGGGGCGGGAGGCTCTGCACGAACTCGGGGTTGTGCGGCGAAGCATCGAGCTCGGCGGCATCGAACTCCGCGATCAGCGGCGCCACGGAGGGAGCGATCGTGGATTCGATCATGCCGCCGGCCTGATCGATCCACGCGAAGAGGACGTGCGGGCACTTCTGCAGGTCCTCCTCGGGGCGCATGAGCGCCGCACCGCAGGCGGGGCAGTAGAAGCTGCCGTTGACGAGGTCGTAGCTGTGCTCGATGACGGGAATGGGGGTTCGCTTGGGCATCTCGGCGCTCCTCAGCTGCGGGGCTTGCGCGACTGGACTCGGCGTGTGCGCCGCCGCTGCAGCTCGGACTCTTCGAGGGTTGGCGCACCCGCGGAGCGAGCGAGCCACCATTCGAGGAATGCGAAGGGAACTTCCTCGCTCGGGAGTGGCGTCGAGGGATTCTCGGCGAGCTGCGAGAAGCGACGGAGATGGCGTGCGAGCTCGTCGGTGTCGCGGCGCGCGCAGAAGCGTGCGGCGACGGCCTCTTGGAGGAGATCGAGCCGCTCGAGTCGCTCGATTTCCGAGAGCAGGTACACGCGGATCGGACGACCGTTGGGCAGGCTTTCGAGCCGCAGCTCTTGGATCGGCTGGGCGAGCGACGCGCCGAGGATCTGCGGCGTCCAGCCGCGTTCGTAGATGTCCTCTTCCGTGAGGAACTGGGGGAGGGCTTCCATGCTGGGAGGGGCTCCTGGGGTCGTGGAGTTGCGAGCGGGACGGCGACGGGTGGAGGAGAGGCGAGCGCCGGAGTCCGCGGAGCCACGACGGCGGCCGTAGGTTGGCCGCGGACCATGGACATGGAATGACCAAGGTCCGGAAAAAGCAGCCCTTGCCTGTGTCATGAGGTCGCACTCCGTCGCCGCGGCGGAGGATCGAGGGGTGGGCGCGCGGGGGGGGCCGTCTCCCGCGACGCAGGGCCCGTTTGCTAACGTCCTCGCCCCGTTTCTCGACCCGTACGACCCCTTCCGAGCGCCTTCGAGACGCCCCCGGCCATGTCCGACGCCAAGACGATCCTCTACACCCACACCGACGAGGCCCCTGCGCTCGCCACCTACTCGTTCCTGCCGATGGTGCAGGCCTTCGTGAAGGGCACCGGGATCAAGGTCGAGACCCGCGACATCTCGCTCTCCGGCCGCATCCTCGCGGCCTTCGCGGACCTGCTCCCGCCGGCCCAGCGCACGGCCGACCACCTCGCCGAGCTCGGTCGACTCGCGGAGCGTCCCGAGGCCAACATCATCAAGCTCCCCAACATCAGCGCCTCGGTTCCCCAGCTCAAGGGTGCGATCGCCGAGCTGCAAGCGCAGGGCTTCGCGCTGCCGAACTATCCCGACGATCCGAAGAGCGACGCCGAGAAGGACGCGAAGAAGCGCTACGACAAGGTCAAGGGCAGTGCGGTGAATCCCGTGCTGCGCGAAGGCAACTCCGACCGTCGCGCTCCGGCCGCGGTCAAGGCTTACGCGCGCGCGAACCCGCACAAGATGGGCGCGTGGTCGAAGGACAGCCGCTCGCACGTCGCGCACATGGCGAGCGGCGACTTCTTCGGCAACGAGAAGTCGCTGACGCTCCCCGCGGCGACGCAGGCCACGATCGAGCTCTTCGGCACGGACGGCTCGCGCACGAAGCTCGCGGGGCCGTTCGCGCTCGCTGCGCGCGAGGTCGTCGACGCGACCTTCATGAGCAAGAAGGCCCTGTGCGCGTTCTTCGCGGAGCAAGTCGCCGACGCGGCGCGCCAAGGCGTGCTGTTCTCGGTGCACTTGAAGGCGACGATGATGAAGGTCTCGGACCCGATTCTCTTCGGGTACGCCGTGCAGGCTTATTTTGCCGATGTGTTTGCGAAGCACGGCGCGACGTTCGCGCGCATCGGTGCGGATCCGCGCAACGGACTTGGCGACGTGCTCGCAAAGGTCGCTGCGCTCCCCGAGAGCGAGCGCGCCACGATCGAGGCGGACTTTGCGGCGGCGAGCAAGCGCGGACCCGCGCTCGCGATGGTCAATTCGGACAAGGGCATCACGAACCTCCACGTGCCGAGCGACGTGATCATCGACGCGTCGATGCCCGCGATGATCCGCGACTCGGGCCGCATGTGGAACGCCGAGGGCAAGCTCGCCGACACGAAGGCCGTGATCCCCGACCGTTGCTACGCGGGCGTGTATCAGGCCGTGATCGACGACTGCAAGGCGAATGGAGCGCTCGATCCGCGCACGATGGGCTCGGTGCCCAACGTCGGTCTGATGGCGAAAAAGGCCGAGGAATATGGCTCGCACGAGCGCACGTTCGAGATCGCGCGGGCGGGCACGGTGCGCGTGCTCGATGCCGCGGGCAAGACGCTCCTCGAGCATCAGGTCGAGGCGGGCGACATCTGGCGCATGTGTACGGTCAAGTTCGAGGCGATCGCCGACTGGGTGAAGCTCGCGGTGACGCGCGCGCGCCTGTCGAACACGCCCGCCGTGTTCTGGCTCGACAAGTCGCGCGCGCACGATGCGCAGCTGCTCGCGCTCGTCGCCGAGCTCCTGCCCAAGCACGACACCAAGGGCCTCGAGTTCCACATGCTCTCGCCGGTCGAAGCCACCAAGCTCTCGCTCGCGCGCATTCGCAAGGGACTCGACACGATCTCGGTCACCGGCAACGTGTTGCGCGACTATCTGACCGACCTGTTCCCGATCCTCGAGGTCGGCACGAGCGCCAAGATGCTCTCGATCGTGCCGCTGATGAACGGCGGCGGCTTGTTCGAGACCGGCGCGGGCGGCTCGGCACCCAAGCACGTGCAGCAGTTCCAAGAAGAGAACTACCTGCGCTGGGACTCGCTCGGAGAGTTCCTCGCCCTCGCGGCGTCGTTCGAGCACATGGCCGACACCACGGGCGACGCGAAGGCGCGCGTGCTCGCGAAGACGCTCGATCAGGCGAGTGCGACGTATCTGATGAACGACAAGGGCCCCGCGCGCAAGGTCGGCGGCATCGACAACCGCGGCAGCCACTACTACCTCGCGCTGTACTGGGCGCAATCTCTCGCCGCGCAGTCGGAAGACGCCGCGCTCGCCGCGCGTTTCGCTCCGATCGCCAAGGCCATGACCGAAGGCGAGCCCAAGATCGTGGGCGAGCTCATCGCCTGCCAAGGCAAGCCGGTCGACCTCGGCGGCTACTACCGCCCCGACGCGGCGAAGGCCGCCAGCGCGCTGCGACCGAGCGTCACGCTGAACGCCATCATCGACGCCGCGGCGAAGTAGTCCCGCGCGCGCTCATCCATGCGGCCGACGCGTCCCCAGCGGACACGCCGGCCGCGTGTCTCTCGGGGGCGGTTCTTCACGCCCTTGTTGGAGAGTTCTTCCGGGCTTTGCGGCGCGGGCGTCTCCTCGTGTCGCCCGACTCTCCCGACAGCAGACCGCTGCGAGGACGAGAGGGAAAAAGACACGAGAACACTCCATGAAACAGCAACTTTTCGCAGCGTTCGCCCCGCTCGCCCTCGCGAGCCTTGCCCAAGCCCAGGTCACCCTGTCCGAGCTCGGTGTCGACCTCCCGAGCACGGACAACGGTCAGGAGTTCGTCGAGCTCGCCGGCGTCCCCGGGACGTCGCTCGCGGGCTACTTCCTCTTGCTCGTCGAAGGAGATGGAACCGGAGCCGGTACCTTGGACGCGGCCTACAACCTTGGCTCCTACGCTCTCGGCGCCAACGGCGTCTTGCTGATTCGCGATAGCGCGACGGTCCTCCAGCCGGCTCCGGCGCAGCAATCACAGGTAGTGGTGTTCGACTTCAATCCCGACATGGAGAACGGCTCGACGTCGTTCCTGCTGGGCTTCGGGACCCCGCCCGCGGTGGGCACGGATCTCGACAGTGACAACGACGGTGTCCTGAACGCAGGTGCGCTCGCCACCTTCACCGTCGTCGACGCCGTTGCGCTCGTAGAAAACGATGGTGCGTCCAACGTGGGCTACGCGGATGACGTCGGTGGCACGAACCTCGGCCCCTTCGCCAATTTCAATGCCGACACCGCGTATCGGACCTACAACGCCGACGGTTCCGCCTGCCGCTGGGCGGCAGGTGATGTCCTCGGTACGAGCCCGGGGCCCTACACGTTCGACTTCGGCGCCAACGAGGTGTTCGGCTTCGCGGCGCACGGAATCACCTCGGGCGTCACCTTGAATCCCGGTACCCCGAACGTCGTGTTCGACAGCGACCTCGACGGTCTTGCAAACGCGTGTGACAACTGCCCGGCAAGTGCGAACCCGCTGCAGGTGGACGGCGACGCGGATGGCTTCGGCGACGCGTGCGACAACTGCCTGAGCGCCGCGAATGCCAGCCAGTCGGACTGCGACGCGGACGGCGTCGGGGACGCGTGCGAGCTGCTCGCCGGCGCCTTGGACACCGATGGCAATGGCGTGCCCGATGCCTGTCAGACGGGACTCGTCCTGAGCTACTGCACCGCGGGCACGTCGGTCGCCGGCTGCACGCCGAACCTCCTCGCCAGCGGCAGCCCGAGTGCGTCCGCGGCCTCGGGCTTCACGCTCGCATGCACGGCACTCGACGGCGATCGCACCGCACTCGCGTTCTACGGCAACAGCGGCCCCAAGTCGTCGGTGTGGGCGGTCGGTTCGAGCAGCTACCTGTGCGTGAAGTCACCCACGCGGCGCATGACTGCGACCGGCACGGGCGGAACCATCGGAGCCTGCGACGGCAGCTACTCGATCGATTGGCTCGACTTCATGGCGACTCGCCCGAGCGCGCTGGGCAATCCGCTGACCGCGGGGCAGGTGTTCCACGCTCAAGTTTGGTTCCGCGATCCCTCCGCACCGGGTTCCACCAATCTCTCCAACGGCGCGCAGTGGACCATGGCCCCCTGAAGAAGAGCAGGGAGAGCCAGTTCCGCAACGGCGGACGCCCCTCAATCCTGAGTGGGGGGCGTCCGCCACCTTTTGATGCGCGTTCCTTGCAGCGCAGAATTCGGCCCGCGAGTTGGACAAGGTCGCGCCGAATCCGCGACACGCGTGATTCACGCTCCATTCTCGCAGCTTGAACGCACGCTTCGTGCTCGCTCGTTCTCCTGCGCACGGTTGAAGGTCGGAGCACCTTCTATTTCCCCTGTTTTCTTGAGGAGAACTGAGATGATGACGACTCTTGGAGCGATCGTGGCGCTGGCAATCTTGTGTGGAGCGGCACCCGCGCAGACCACCGCAACTCTTCCCAATCGTGTCGCGAGTGGCGACGTCTTGCCTTCGAGTGCGTGGCTTTGGACGCGTACCACTTGTCCCGGCCCGGTTCGCTTCCGCTTCTCGATGGATCCGACATTCCAAGTGGGCGTTCGCACCCGCACCGTGAACGCCGCCTCCAGCGCGCAACCGGTGAAGGCTTGGGCCACGGGGCTCGTCCCCGGCACGGAGTATCACTTCGAGGTCCGCGATGCCTGCGGTTCCGTCGACGTGGGCACCTTCCGCACGCCTCACCGTCCGACCCAGCGCTTCGGTCTGCGCTTTGGCGTCTCCGGTGACTCGCGCGGCGACGTCATGCCGTTCCATTCGATCTCGAACGTCCCTTCGCGCGAGCTCGATTTGTTTGTGCTGCTCGGCGACACCATCTACGCCGACGTCGCCTCACCGGCTCTGCCGACGGTCTCGCAAGCCCAGACGCTAGCCGAGTTCCGCATCAAGCACGGAGAAGTGCTCAGCAGCTTCAACGGTCTCAACGGCATGGGCGATCTGCGCGCTTCGACGGCCGTGCTCGCGACGATCGACGACCATGAGGTCACAAATGACTTCTCCGGCGGTGCCAGCCCGCTTTCCGATCCGCGCTTTGGCACCTTTGGGAGCTACATCAACGAGACAGAGCTCTACGCGCGCGGACTGCGCGCCTTCGTCGAGTACCAACCGGTGAGCGCGACGTACTACGGCTCGACCGGCGATCCGCGCACGGCGAACAAGCGCCGTCTCTATCGCTCCCGTCGCTACGGGCAGGACGCCGAGATCTTCGTCGTCGACGCACGGTCATTCCGTGATGCCGGCCTACCCGCCGCGGATCCCTCGAATCAGGCTTCCGTGCTGGGCTTCCTCGGAGCGTCCTTCGATCCCACGCGCACCATGCTGGGAGCCGCGCAGCTCCAAGAGCTCAAGGGCGGCTTGCTCGAGGCCCAACAGCTCGGGGTCACGTGGAAGTTCGTCATGGTGCCCGAGCCTGTCCAGAATCTCGGATTGCTCGCGGCTTCGGACCGCTTCGAGGGCTATGCCGCGGAACGCGCGGAGCTGCTCTCGTTCATCGTCCAGAACGGGATCGACAACGTCGTATTCGTGGCGGCGGACATCCACGGCACGCTCGTGAACAACCTCACCTACCAGAACGGGCCGGGACAGCCGCAACTCCCCACGGGTGCCTTCGAGATCACCACGGGCGCGATCGCCTACGATTCTCCGTTCGGTCCGACCGTTGCGGGTCTCGCGACGCAACTTGGAATTCTGACGCCGGCCCAATACTCGTTCTACCTGTCGCTTCCCACTCCCGCCAAGGACGCGCTGGTGCGCCAGCTGGTCGACGCACAGATCTCGCCGCTCGGTTACGACCTGCTGGGACTCGAGGGCTCGACGGTCCAGTCCACTCTGCTCGTGGGCAGCTACGTCGCCACCCACGTGTACGGCTGGACGGAGTTCGAAGTCGCGTCGTCCGATGGCGCGTTGACCGTCACGACATGGGGTTTGGAGCCCGGCGCGGGCGCGAACGGCCCGTCGGTCGTGCAGCAGTTCCGAGTTCTTCCCCAGTAGCCCGCGGCAAGCCTGCCGATCGGTGGGAGCGCGACTTCCACCGATCGGTACGTCTTGTTGAAAGATCCACGCTAGCCGCACCTTCCCTTGTTGCAGGATTTCTTGGATCTGGCAGGAGCAAGGCGTCGCGGATGAGCCGCTGCGCACGAGCTCGCAAGCCCCACAACTGGAACGGAATGATGAACCCGACCCAGACGGTCAAGGTCGATTTTCACCTTCATTCGTACGCCTCCAACGTCACGGACTACTACGCGGCCAACTCGTTTTCGATTCCAGAGAGCTACTCGGACCCGCTCGAGCTGTACGCGGAGCTCAAGCGTCGCGGCATGTCCCTCGTGACGCTGACGGACCACAACTCGATCGACGGCGTGAAGGTCTTGCTCGACAAGGGCCACACGGACGTCTTCATCAGCTCGGAGATGACGGCGACCTTTCCCGAGGATGGGTGCAACATCCACGTCACGGTTGCGAACATGACCGAGGCGCAGTTCGCGGAAGTTCAGCGGCTGCGCGGCAACTTGTACGAGATGCTCGACTACGTCGATCGCGAGATCGAGCGCGAGGACGAGGCCCCCGCCGGCAACCGACTGGCGTACTTCATGACTCATCCCCTGATGAGCACCCAAAACCGTCCCTACGGACGCGAGGGTGCGCTCGCGGTGGAGCACATCGAGAAGGTGCTGCTGCTCATCAACGCCTTCGAAGTGCGCAATGGCACGCGTACCCGTGCGCTGAACGAGTTCACACACCGGCTCGTCACTTCGCTCGACCGTGCCACGATCGAACGCCTTGCGAACAAGCATGGGATCGCGCCGAAGGGGCCCCAGCCGTGGCGCAAGGCCATCCTCGCGGGCTCGGACGATCACTCGGGCATCAACCCTGGGCGTACGTGGACCGAGTTCAACCTGCACGGTTCACGCAGGCCCACACCGAACGACGTCATCGACGCGATTCGCGGGCAGCGCACGCGGCCCCAGGGGCAGTTTGGGGGACCGATTTCGCTCGCCCACGCCATGCTGAAGCTGCTCTACGACGGCCGGAAGGCGAAGGGGCCCAATGCTGCGAAGAGCCTGCGGGTCGGCGGCCCCGTCAACACACTCTTGCGGATGGTCTTCGAGCCGGGCGACGTTGGCATCGGTGAGAAGCTCCGCTTTCGCTTCGAGTCTTGGCTGCGGTCGTCGCTGCCGGGCTCACGCCGCTCACAGGCGTTCGAAGACGTGCTCGCATCCCAAATCTCGCAGCTGGTCGGGGACGCGCGCTTTCGCGCAGCGCTCGCGGCTTGCGAGCGCACCGACGACAAGATCTTCCTCGTCGTCAGCTCGCTGATCAATCGACTGTTTGCCCACTATCTCGACCGCATCGCGGCGAGCGACATGAGCAATGTCGTCTGCGTGATCAAAGAGCTCGTCGCGCTCGTCTCGTCGAACTTGTTCGTGTCGTTGCCGTACCTCGTCGCATACCTGCACCAAAGCAGCGACCGCTTGATCGTGCGGGACGTGGAGCGGGCGTTCGAGCTCCCGCAGCGTCAACGCCTCGTGCTCGTGACGGACACCTTCTTCGACGTAAACGGCGTGTCCCGCACGATCCGGCGCATGATGGACGAAGCCGAGCGCCGCGGCATCGATTTCACTGTGGTCACCTGCCTGTCGCCGGAGGAGTTCGACGAGCATGCCGGGCGACCCGACGTGTCGCGCTTGCTCGACACGGGACGGCTGCGAATCTTCACCTCCGTTGCCAGCCGCGGCATGCCTCAGTATGCGGGCCTGAAGATTCACTTTCCGCCGTTCCTCGAGCTCCTGAAGTACCTCCAAGAGGAGGGCTTCACCAAGATGCAGATCAGCACTCCGGGCACTGTGGGAATCGCGGGACTGCTCGCCGCCAAGGTCTTGCAGCTCGAGACCTCGTCCACCTACCACACGAGCTTCCCCGAGTACGTCGAGGACTTTACCAAGGACATCAGTCTCGAAGCACTCACGTGGAAGTACATGATCCTCTTCTATCACTCAGTGGACGAGGTCGTGGTGCCGTCCAAGTTCATCGCGAAGCTGCTGCACGAGCGCGGGCTGCGCAATCGTGCGTTGCTCGTGCTCGACCGCTGGGTGGATCTCGAGCGCTTCCACCCGCGCCATCGAGTCGACGCCTACTGGGACAAGCACGGCATCGTCGATGCGGTGCGAAAGACCAAGTTCGTCTACGTGGGCCGAGTCAGCGTCGAGAAGAACCTGCAGGTGCTCGCGGCTGCGTATCGCAAGCTGCATTCCGAGCACTCGGACTCCCACCTGGTCGTGATCGGTGACGGTCCGTTCCGCAAGGGGCTCGAAGACTTGCTCGCGGGCTTGCCTTGCACCTTCACCGGGATGCTCGAGGGCGCCGAGCTGTCGCGCGCGCTGGCTTCGTGCGACGCGAAGCTCTTTCCGAGCACCACCGACACGTGGGGCAACGCACCCCTCGAGGCGCAGGCTAGCGGACTGCCTGTCGTGGTTTCCGACATGGGCGGGCCGCAGGAACTCATGCAAGACGGCGTGACGGGCTTCAAAGTACGTGGGCGCGACGTGGACGGGCTCGTCGATGCGATGCGCAAGCTCTGCGACGAGCGCGTTCGCTGGCGCATTGGGCGCAACGCGCGACGCTTTGCCGAAGCTCATGCGATCGAGGAGCCGTTCACAGCCATTCTCGATTCCTCGGCGTACCGCGCCCGCGCGCGGGCTGCGAAGACCGAAGCAGAAGTCGAGCTCGCTCCGCGCGAGCATGTTCAGTTCGAGCTGATCTCGACCGTGGTTCAACAGACCGAAATGCGCTGGGAGGTCGCGCTGGAAGCATGATGGGCTGGATCTACGCTGCCGGGGCACTTCCGGCGTTGTGGCTGTGTCGCAAGGGTTGGCACCGACTCTTGCTCTCCAAGGCCAAGCATCCATCGTTGCGCGGCCATGCCCGCATGTCCCAGTTCGTGGCGCGGCTCGTTCCGCACTATGAGTACGACGAGGCCACGTTCTTCTCCGCGGACGATGCGCCCGAGAACATCCAGCGGCAGCGACGGTCCGGATTTGCTCGCCTGCGAGACACGCTGGCCGGGAAAGCGCCGCGCACGCTTGCGGAAAGTCGCGAGCTGGAGAGCGACATTTCGGACGTCGACTTCACGAACGCGTACCGCGTGCCGTTCCAGTTCCGCACGATCGTGCGGGAGAACCTGCGGCTCGGGAATCTCGTGTCGGAGACCTGCGGAGTGCAGGTGCGCGACCTCGACGGCAATTGGTCCTATGACCTCGGCGGTGCGTACGGCGTGAACCTCTTTGGATACGACTTCTACAAGCGCTGCATCGAGCGGGGTGCCGCGAAGGTCCGCGACTTGGGACCGCTGCTCGGCTCGTACCACCCTGTGATCGCTTCCAACGTGAAGCGGCTCAAGGCGATCTCCGGCCTCGACGAAGTTTCGTTCCACATGTCCGGAACCGAGGCGGTCATGCAGGCGGTGAGGCTGGCTCGCTACCACACTGGCCGATCGCACGTGGTGCGCTTCACGGGCGCGTATCACGGCTGGTGGGACGGCGTGCAACCGGGCGTGGGCAATCCGCGCCCGCCGCGCGAGGTCTACACGCTCAAGGAGATGGATGCCGACACGCTGCGCGTGCTGAAGACCCGCTCGGACATCGCCTGCGTGCTGGTCAATCCCATTCAAGCCATGCATCCCAATGGTCAGGCTCCGAGCGACTCGACGTTGGTCGCGAGCGACCGTAACGCTCGCTATGACCGTCATGCCTACGCGCGCTGGTTGCAGGACTTGCGCGAGGTTTGCACCCAACGAGGCATCGTGCTCATTCTCGACGAGGTGTTCCTCGGCTTCCGCCTCGCGTATGGGGGCGCGCAGCAGTATTTCGGCGTCCGCGCGGACATGGTGACCTACGGCAAGACGCTCGGAGGAGGACTGCCGATCGGTGTTGTGTGCGGTCGCAAGGACCTCATGAAGCGTTACCGCGAGGGCAATCCGACGGACATCTGCTTTGCGCGCGGAACCTTCAACTCCCATCCCTATGTGATGGGGGCCATGAGTGAGTTCCTTGACTACATCGACCAGCCGGACGTGCGCGAGCACTACGTCAAGTTGGACGAGACGTGGGATCGCCGTGCCCAGGCGCTCAACGCACGGCTCTCGGAGCTGGGGCTTCCGGTGCGCGTCGCGAACATGACCTCGATCTGGACGACGCTCTACACGACCCCCAGCCGCTACAACTGGATGCTGCAGTATTACCTGCGCGCCGAGGGGCTCTCGATGAGCTGGATCGGCTCTGGACGCTTCATCTTCAGCCACAACTACACCGAGGCCGACGTCGCCGAGGTTTGTGAGTGCTTCTTGCGCGCGGCGCGAGCGATGAACGCGGACGGCTGGTGGTGGAACGACGGGCGCGTCACGAACAAGTCGATTCGTCGCCGAGTGCTCAAGGAAATGGTCAAGGTTCGACTGGGCACTTGATTCGCCGAAGACCAAAGACCGACAACAACGGCGCCCCGCGGCCCTGATTCGGGCAGCGGGGCGCCGTTGCTTGCAGCGGGCGAGGAGGATGGAGAATCCTCAGCGCTGCTGTTGCTCGCGCACGTCATCCATCGGGTCGATCCACTCGCCGCGCATCAGGGCGAGCGGAGCCTTGTGATAGAGCAGGATGTCGTGGAACGGATCGGTGAGGATCTTCGTTGCCCACACGATTCCCGTACGCGGGTTTCGGGTCAGCGTCAGGTAGGCCGTGCGTAGGAACACGGCGATCGCTCCGAGCCAGATCCAAAGGAGGCTCAGGTTCCAGAGGTAGCCGTGCAGCCCGGTGCGATCTTCCATCAGACCGAAGAGCGTGCGGTCGAAGTGCACGATCAGCGGGGTAGCTGCCCAGATGGAGAGCAACACCACCTTGCGCTCGAGGTTGTAGCCAACCTTGATCTCTTCCTTGTGCTCGTGGGTCGCGTCGTTCACGTGATCGTAGCCCTTGGGCTCGAAGAAGAAGTGGCCTGATTGGCGGGTCACCATGGCGACGATCCAGCCCATGAATGCGGCCCAGATCGGCTCGCCGATCGCAATGCAGATGTACGTCACGACGAAGCTGCAGGCGCTGATGAAGTGCAGCGACTGGTTGACGCGGCTTTGGTGGTAGTAGCGGTGGTCGTCCCAGCGCTGTTCATGCAGCTCGGCCCAAAAGCCCTTCTTGTCTTGGACGGTGGCGAGTTGATTCATCGTGTCTCCAGAGACTATTCGTGTGGGAAAGGGGAAACGGGGAGTGTTGTCGGGGGTGACGGAAGTCGGCGGAACAGCGGCTGTCCCATGCGAATTCGCTGTCCCGCGGCGACGTGTTCACTGAATTTCAGGGGACCGTCCGCGAGTGCGATGATGGTCGACCCGTGCTGGAACCACCCGAGCTCCGCGCCGCGGGCGACCGTGGCGTCACAATCGAAGAGCTTGGTTCCGCGGCTGCGCAGGTCGAGCTCGCCGGGGAGGCAGTGGAGCTTCAAGCTCGCGACGAGGATGGCCGCCACGGGCACGAGGGCGAGTTGCTCACCAGCGTTGGGCAACTCGAACTCCACGACCGCGCGCTCGTTTCTGCAAAAAAGCCGCTCGATGCGCTCGACGGCAATGGGGTTGACGTTCCAAGTGTCGCCCGAGATGTAGCGCACGCGACGGATGTTGGCTCGCTCGGGCGCGTGGAAGCGATGGTAGAAGCTCGACTTGAGTCGCAGGGTCACGTAGAGCCCGCCGCGGTAGCGCTCGGCGAGGTCTCGGTCCCCGACCAGCTCTGCGAGCGTGTAGTCGAGGCCTTTCGCCTGCACGAGTTGACCATCGCGCACCCGGCCGTGTGCGCCGACGATCGCGTCTGCGGGACTCACCAGCACTTCGGGGCTGGGATCGATCGGGCGCACGCCCGGGCGCAGCTCTCGAATGAAACACTCGTGCACCGAGCGAAACTCCGACTGAAGCGCTTCGGAAAGATCGAGGTCCGGGGCGAAACGGCGCCACACGGCGATCGAGGCGCGGGCCAAGAGTCGATTTTCGATCTTGCTGTACCAGCCCATGAAATCGGTGGCGAGCCGCCGCGGAATTCGATTGGTGAGGAGGAAGTTGAGGTCTTCCTTCCACAGGCCGGTCCACAGGGATCCCGAATGGGCGCAGGCGGGGGAGACCGAGGATTCCGAAGGGGTGAGCGGCATGGCGCGCTCGTGACGCTCTCGAAAGTCGTGTGAGGTTTCCCCGCGGTATTCGATCAAGATGCGTCTCAGCTCGGAGGCCCCAGTTGGCAGCGAGGGTCCCCTTGGTCGGGGCGCCCCCCCCGTGCTCGGAGACCTGCGGACCGCGGGGCAGAGCCCTTGGCGGCGGAACTCGCCTGGGCCCCCACGAGCGGGGACGGGGCCGTCCACAGCTGGGCGAGGGCCCCGCGTCTCACACGAATGTCAGACGGATGCGAGCGGTGGGAGACTATCTTCCGCTTCGCTCCAGTCGGACCGGGAGTTCCGCGTTCGACCCTCCAGCGGCGTTTCGCCGCTCTGCGGGACGTGCGAAGACGCCTCGGAGCAATGGGGCGCGCGATCTGCGATGAAATCCGAGTCGAGAGCGAGTGCGGGGGGCGTGACGTCGAGTCGAGGCCCTGGCCCTGCAGGGGCTTGGTCGTGGGGGCTCGATGGGGTGTGGGCCGCGCTCGTGGCGGTCCTCGCGTTTGCAGCTTTCGCGACTTCGCTTCCCAATGAGTTCGTCTACGACGACTTGGGGGTGATTCGGGACAACCCGCGGCTCGACGACACGTGGAATCTCCGGCTGTTCTTCACGGCGCCGAACCTGAGCGACGCGGACGGCAACAATGGCCTGTACCGACCGCTCTTCATTTGGAGCTTGGCGCTCCTGCGGGCGGTCTTCGGAGCGGGGCCCTTCGGCGTCCACCTCGCGAACGTGCTGGTGAATGGGCTGCTCGCGGCGGCGGTGTACGCGCTCGTGCGTCGCCTCGTGGATTCGCGGCCTGTCGCCATCGCGGTGGCGCTGCTCTACGGCCTGCATCCGGTGCACACGGAGGTCGTGGCGAACGGCGTGGGCTTGGCCGAGCTCGGGGCCGCGCTGTTCGGCGTGCTCGCGGCGCTGGCGCACTTCGCGTACGTGGCTCCGCCGAGGGGTGTGGAAGAGCGCGTCTTGTCGCGCGCGGAACGGCGTCGGGGAGAGGTCGCGAGCGAGCCCGCTGCGTCGCCCGGCCGCTGGCTGCACGTGGTCGCCATCGCGCTCTACTTCGTCGCACTGTGTTTCAAGGAATCTGTCGCGGTCTTGCCCGCGCTGCTGCTCGTTCTCGACTTCGCGCTCGTCGCACGCGGCTCGTGGCGCGTCGTGATGATGCGCCTCGGACTCTACGCGGCGTACGCGATCCCGCTCGTGCTGTTCCTCATCCTGCGCCAGTCCGCGGTGGGTGGCTTCGAGGTCGCCGTGCAGGAGACGATGGCCGCTGCGAGTCTGTTCGAGCGCTGGCTGCTCGCGAGCGAGGTGCTCGCCAAGTACGTGGCGCAGCTCTTCCTTCCACTCCAGCTCTGCGCCGAATATTCGGACTATCGCGATCTCGCGCCGCGCTCGCTCGGCGACGTGTGGGTGCTCGCATCCTTGGGGATGTGGCTGGCGCTCGCCGGCGTCGTGTACGCACTGCGCGTCCAGAAGGGCTGGCTTGCGCTCGCGGGAATCGCTTGGTTCTTCGTCGCGATCCTGCCGGTCAGCAATCTGCTGTTCCCGATCGGCACGGCACGCGCGGATCGACTCGTGTTCTTGCCCTCGCTCGGGTTCGCGCTCGCTCTCGGCGCGCTCTTCGGCGCGGCGATCGAGCGCAGCCGATGGGTGGCGTGGGGTGCGCTCGTGCTCGTGGTCGCTGGCTTCGGCATGCGCTCCGCGATGCGCTCGATCGACTGGCGCACGCAGGAGTCCTTGTGGCGCGTCACGCTGGAGCAGAATCCGGGTGCCGCCGTGGGTTGGACTCTGCTCGGCGACAGCGAAGCCCAGCTCGGCAAGACGGCGGAAGCAGAGGATTGCTACCGCCGCGCGATCGAAGTTCGCGACGGCGCCGGGTTCTTCTATCCCGAAGCGCACAACAAGCTCGCGGCGTCGCTCCTTGCGCGTGGCGAGCGCGACGAGGCGGAGAGTCACTATCGCTTAGTTGTCACTCGCCGCCCGCAGCAGTTCGTGGCGCTGTGCAATCTGGGGGAGATGCTTCTGCGCGAACCCTCGACGCGCGCCGAGTCGATCGAGTTGCTGAGGCGTGCGGTTGCGGTGAAGCCCGCCGAGCTCGCTCCGCGGGTCAATCTCTCGCAGGCGCTGAAGCTCGAAGGCCGATTTGCCGAGGGGCTCGCGACGCTCGATGCCGCGCTTCCCTACCACGGCGGAGACGCGCTGGTGTGGGAGCTGAAGGCGGATCTGGAGCAGCTCACTGGAAACGCGGCAGCTGCCACGCAGTCGAGTGCACGCGCGCGACAGCTGCGCGGCAAGTAGCGCGCAGGCTGCGAATCACCGCGCCTGCGCGGCGCGGCGCTCGGCGAGCAAGAGATCGACCATGCGTCCGTAGCTTCGAACGCCCTGCGCTTGGCCCTGCGACTTGAGATACGCATCGTTCACTTGGGACGAGACCTCGCGCACGGAGGCGACGAACTGCGTCGAGGGCTTCCAGAAGGCCGCGAGCGCCGCGCGGTCCCGACGCAGCGCCGCGGGTACGTCGGCTTCAAGCTCCTTCGCGCGCTCGGCATCGGCCTCCCGCAGGCTCCTCGAGAGGTGCAGGAAGGCTTGGAGCGCGGCGGGGTACGCGAGCCGAGCATCTTCGGAGTCCGCGCCCAAGCGGCACGCGAGGTAGTTGGCCTCGTCTTCGCGCGCGAAGCCGCGCTGGTGGGCGACTTCGTGCAGCGCCGAGAAGGCGAGCTGCGATGGAGGCACGAGTGTGTTGATGTGGGGCTCGCCCGTGAACGGCCAGTAGATGCCCGAGATCCCCGCGGACTTCATCCAAGACGAGACGTTCGACGCGCGGAGCGCCGGCGTGGGGCCTGCGAGTCGGGAGTCACGGGCGGCCGCTCGCTCCCAAGCCGCGTCGACGAGGCGTGCGAGCTCGTCGAACTCGATCTGCAGCTTCACGGTCCCTTCGGTGCCTTCGCCGAGTTGATCGCGGAGCTCGCGCGCGCGCTGCATCCACTCGCGCGTCGCGTCTTCGATCTCCGCGGCATCGGCCGCTCGAAGCTCCAGCGCAGTCCCCTGCGCGTACGGTGCCCGCGCGTAGTTGAGCGCCCAACCGAACATGTAGACCGCGTACAAGGCGCCGCAGAGTGCAACGAGTCGCAGGAGCTCGCGCACAGTGTTGGCCGCATGGTCGGGAGCATGTGCCAGCGCCGCTCGAGCTGCGCGCACGCAGAGGGTCAGCGCCACGCCGATCGCCACAACCGTGGTCACTTCGCCGAGGGAGATCGGACTGTTTCGCGCAACCGCGCTCTGCACGCGCTGGATCCATGGATAGAGCCCGCGCGAGTAGCCCGACTCCGTCCAATCCGGTGTCCAGCTCGCGACGGCGCGCGCGATGGCTGCGGACGCAGCGGCGGCGAGCGCGAGCTTCGCGGCGAGCCCGAGCGAGCTCCAAGCCTCGCGGAGTGGTCCGCGTCGTCGCGAAGCGTCGATAGCGGCCGCGCGCTCTTGCATGGCCGTACGGTAGCGCCCGCTCGCCGCTGAACCTCGGCGGCGGTGTGCTATCTTCTCGCGTTCTCGAGAGCCCCCGCGTGAGCGAAGAACACCCGCAGACCGGCACCCGCGCCCCGCAGATCCCGATGAAGAGCCCGAAGCCTTCGTGGCTGAAGGTTCCGCTGCCGGGCGGCGAGGGCTACGCGCGCCTCAAGACCCTGACGCAGGAGCTCAAGCTCCACACGGTCTGCCAAGAGGCGCGCTGCCCGAACATCGGCGAGTGCTGGAAGGGCGAGCACGCGACGATGACGCTGATGGTGCTCGGCGACGAGTGCACGCGCCGCTGCCGCTTCTGCGCCGTGAAGACCGTGCTCAAGGCCGCGCCGCCGGACCCCGACGAGCCCGCGCATGTCGGACAGGCCGTGGCGGCGATGAAGCTCGGCTACGTCGTGATCACGTCGGTCGATCGCGACGACCTGCCCGACGGCGGCTCGGGTCACTACGCGCAGTGCATCCGCGAGATCCGCTCGCGCGCGCCCGAGACCGTGGTCGAGACGCTGATTCCTGACTACCAAGGCGAGCAGCTCGAGACCCTGATGGTCGCTGCGCCCGACGTGCTCGCGCACAACGTCGAGGTCGTCGCGCGGCTGCAGCGCAAGATTCGCGATCCGCGCTGCTCTTTCGAGCGTTCGCTGGAGACTCTGCGCGGAGCGAAGCGTCATCAGCCCGGCGTCTTCACCAAGTCTTCGATCATGCTCGGACTCGGCGAGACGCACGACGAGCTCGTCGAGTCGATGGAACTACTGCGCGCCGCTGACGTCGACTTCCTCACGCTGGGGCAGTACCTGCGGCCGACCGCGCAGCACGCGCCTGTCCGCGAGTGGGTCACGCCGGAGCGCTTCTTCGACTTGCAGGTCTTCGGCGAGAAGCTCGGCTTCAAGTACGTCGCCTCGGGGCCGCTCGTGCGCTCGTCGTACAAGGCTGGCGAGTTCTTCGCGATGCGATTGGTGCGCGAGCGTCGCGCCGCGCAGTCCACGCAGAGCTGACTTGCGCGTACGGTGAGCGTCAGGCGCGGGCGAGTAGCTCGGCCGCGCGCCGACCGCTCAGGAACGCGCCCTCGACGCGCCCACCCGTGCAGCCGTCGCCCGCGACGGCGAGTCCGAGCTCTTTGTCGAGCCACGCCGTGTCCGTCGGGCCCTTGGAAGCCTCGGGAATGGCGTAGCGCCAGCGATGCGCATCGAGCTGGACCGGCCGCGGCAGAGCACGCCCAGCGAGACGCTCGAACGCACGCAGCACTTCCTCGGCGACCACGCGCGGTTCGAGCTCGAGGTTCGCCGCGCTCCATTCCGCGCTCGCGTGTAAGACCCACGATTCGGCATCCGGACGCTGCGGCTTGGATGTGTTGCGTGCAATCCACGCGAGTGTCGCGTCGTTGCAGAATGCTCCGTCGAAGTCGAGCGGCAGTCGTGCTTCGAACCCCGCGAGCACGGCCCAGCACGGACGCACGATGGATGCGCGCGCACGGTCGGTCAACGACGCGGAGTGCGGGAAGAGTTCGACCAGTTGGGCGTGGGGCAGCGTGGCGAGAACCTGCGCGAACTCTCCGAGCGCGACGCCATGTTCGTCGAAGAGCGCCCAGCCCGATGCGAGACGCTCGGCGCGTGCCACCTTGACGCTGCAGCGGACATCGAGGTCGCGCGCAAGGAACTTGGGCAGCGAGTTCATGTCCGGCACGCCGACGAAACGCTCGACGACATCGCTCGAGGAGCGCACGAGCCCTTGCTCGAAGGCGACGATGCGCCCTCGCCACAGGTCGACCACGCCCGCCGAGCGCCACGAGTCGATGGCGCTCGCGAAACTCGGATCGCGCACCGTGAAGTACTGGGCGCCGTGGTCGAACAGGAACGGTGCGGCGCGGCGTGTCGCGATGCGTCCTCCCGGGCCGCGCCCCTTGTCGAACACCGTCACCGTTCGCCCGAGGCGCGCGAGCTCGCGCGCCGCGGACAGGCCCGCGATTCCCGCGCCGATGACGGCGACCTGTGCGCGTTCTGCGGCCATGTCGAGAGGCGTCTACGCAGCCCGAACGCTGCCGGATGCCCCCGGGAAAACAACCGGGCCGGAGGCCTCGACGGCATCCGGCCCGCGTGAGAAATCGAAGTCCGCGCGAGCGCGGATCAGGGGCAGAACGTGACCCGCAGCGCGTTGGTCGTGTTGATGCCCGTGCCGCCGACCACGCCCGTGTCGCGGAACCACGCCTGGAAGTGCCAGGTGGAGTTGCCGGCGAAAGTCCCGTTCAGGAGCGGCGAGCCTGCGAAATCCAGCGGCAGCGTCGCGATG
Organism: uncultured Planctomycetota bacterium; assembly: GCA_903928115.1. Lineage (GTDB taxonomy): Bacteria > Planctomycetota > UBA1135 > UBA1135 > F1-120-MAGs118. The sequence continues at coordinate 11,530 of CAIYPP010000093.1, read as the reverse complement.
CCCGCGGCGTCCGTCAGCAGGACTCCGCCGAGGCGGCTCAGGCCGGTGTACGGCGAGATGCACATCCAGCCGTCGCCGAAGGGCAGCTGCGCCGCGGCGCTGCTGTAGAGGAACTTGACCGGACGGTTCGCGGGCGCGGCCGCGACCGACATCGTGAAGCCGGGGGTCGTCAGGCTGGCGACGCCGGCGGAGGAGAGCGTGGCACCGAAGCCCGTCGAGTTCGGCGTCGAGGGGCAGCGCACGACGACCTGACCGCAGGTCGTGAGGTTCGCGAAGCCCGGCGAGGTTTCGTCCGAGGACGCGTCCTCGTCGTCGGCGGCGGCGAGCACGGTCTCTTCGAGCAGGGTCGGGAGCTCGGGCAGGAGCGCGGACTTGACGTCGGTGTTGGGGAGCGACGGGATGTCCTGCTTCTCCTGCGAGAAGGCGAGGGGAATCGCAGCGGAGGCACACACGAGCAGAGTTGCGAGTTGCTTCATGGCGTGTCGTTACAAGGGTGCCGAGTCGAAATCGGCGGGGGAGGGACTGAGGCGGTCGAATATCGAACGCTTCGGGCGCATCGTTTAGTAGCTCGCCTTCGCTCCTTGAAGTGAGATGGCTGCGTTCTCATTCGGGACTACGAGCCCGGGCCGGAGGCTCGGGGAGGCGGCTCGGTCCGATTCGACCGTCCGTGAGCGGGCGAACGCGACTCGCGCCCTCCCGACGGCACCCTGCAGGGCCCGCGACAAGGGGCAGATGGGGGGGCCTCGCATGGGTTCCAAGGAGGCGGGGTGCGTCGCTACGATGGCGCGTCTTCGAGGTCCCGACCCGACTCCCGCCGGAGTGGGGGCGCGGCACCCGAGGGAAGAGCCCCATGAGCGCCCAGGAACCCCTCTCGGTCATCGCCCCGGACGGGGCCGCGGTCGGACACGACCCGCGGCTCTCGCCCGAGGGTCTGTTGCACTGCTACCGCACCATGCTGTTGGTGCGCGCCTTCGACGACGTCTGCCTCAAGCTGCAGCGCTCGGGCCGCATCGGCTTCTCGATCCCCAACAAGGGGGTCGAGGCCTGCCAAGTGGGGGCGGCGAGTGCGCTCGAGACCACCGACTGGATCTTCCCGAGCTACCGCGACTTCGGGGTGGCGCTGTACCACGGCGTCACGCCGACCGAGATGATGCACAACATGTTCGGCAACGACCGCGACACCGCTCGCGGCCGCCAGATGCCGGTGCACTTCTCGTTCGAGAAGCCGATTCGCTTCGTTTCGATCAGCTCGCCCTTGGGCACCCAGATCCCGCAGGCCGTCGGCGCGGCCTATGCGATGAAGCTGCGGGGCGAGAAGCACGTCGCGCTCGTCAGCTTCGGCGACGGCTCGACGTCGACGCTCGGCTTCCACAGCGGCATGAACTTCGCGGGCGTCTGGAAGGCGCCGGTGGTGTTCCTGTGCCAGAACAACGGCTACGCGATCTCGTGCCCCGTCGAGGAGCAGACCGCGAGCGAGAGCTTCGCCATCAAGGCCAAGGCCTACGGGATGCCCGGCGTGCGCGTCGACGGCAACGACCTGCTCGCCATGCGTCAGGTGACGGCCGAAGCGGTGGAGCGCGCGCGCCGCGGCGACGGCCCGACCCTGATCGAGGCGGTCACCTTCCGCATGGGCGGCCACTCGACCTCGGACGACCCGACGCGCTACGTGCCCAAGGAGCTCGTCGAGGCGTGGGCCAAGAAGGATCCGGTGCAGCGCTTCGAGCGCTACCTCGAGAAGAAGAAGCTGTGGACCAAGGAGCAGGGCGAGGCGCTCTACGCCGCCGCAATCGAGCAGGTGAACGCCGCCGTCAAGGAGGCCGAGTCCACCCCGCCGCCGAAGCTGGAGAGCATCTTCTCCGACGTCTACGCGACCGTCCCCGCGCACCTGCGCCGCCAAGGCCAGGCCGCCTTCGAGCTCGCGGCGCGCAAGGGCGACGCCGGCGCTGGCGACGGCAAGTTCCCGCTCTGACCCCGACGAACCCACGCAGGAAGATTCGACATGGCTACGTTGACGATGGTTCAGGCGGTGAACGACGCGCTCAAGTGCGCGATGCGCCGCGACAAGAGCGTGCTGGTGTTCGGCGAGGACGTCGGACCCAAGGGCGGCGTGTTCCTCGCGACCGAGGGGCTCACCAAGGAGTTCGGCAAGGAGCGCTGCTTCGACACGCCGCTCTCCGAGGACGGCATCATCGGCGCGGCGATCGGCATGGCGCTCAACGGCCTCCGTCCCGTGCCGGAGATTCAGTTCCAAGACTTCATCTTCCCGGCCTTCGATCAGATCGTGAGCGAGGCGGCCAAGTTCCGCTATCGCTCCGGCGGCCAGTACACCGTGCCGATGGTGATCCGCACGCCCTACGGCGGCGGCATCCGCGGCGGTCTGTACCACTCGCAGTCCGGCGAGGCCTACTTCTGCCACACGCCGGGCCTGAAGGTCGTGATCCCCTCCACGCCGGAGGACGCCAAGGGGCTGCTGCTCGCCTCGATCGAGGATCCCGATCCGGTGATCTTCATGGAGCCCAAGGCGCTCTACCGCACCGCCAAGGCCGAGGTGCCCGAGGGCTACTACACGACGCCGCTCTCGACCTTGCGCACCGCGCGCACGGGCAAGGACGTCACGGTGTTCTGCTACGGCGCGATGGTGCCGGTGTGCCTGAAGGCGGCCGAGCAGGCCGCGGAGAAGGGCATCGACTGCCTCGTGGTCGACCTGCGCACGCTGCTCCCGCTCGACGAAGAGGGCGTGCTCGAAGCCGCCAAGCAGACCGGCCGCGTGGTGATCGTCCACGAGGCCCCGCGCTTCTGCGGCTTCGGCGGCGAGATCAGCGCGATGATCGCCGAGAACATCATCGAGTACATGGAAGCTCCGGTCGCGCGCGTGACGGGCTTCGACACGCCGTTCCCGAATACGCTCGAGCACCACTACATGCCCGACGCGCGCCGCGTCCTCGACGCGATCGAGCACGTCCACGGCTTCTAGTCCCACACCCCGACGAACGAATTCCCGAGAAGAGAAGCAAGCGCAATGGCCAACCTCGAGTTCAAGCTGCCCGACATCGGCGAAGGCGTCGCCGAGGGCGAGATCGTCAAGTGGCTCGTCAAGGCCGGTGATTCCGTGAAGGAGCATCAGGCCGTCGTCGAAGTGATGACCGACAAGGCGACCGTCGAGATCCCCGCGCCCGCCTCGGGAACGATCGTCGAGACGCGCGCGAATCCCGGCGACGTGGTGCCCGTGGGCAGCGTGATCTTCGTGCTCGCCACCGGTGCCGCTGCGGCGCCCGCGCCCGCAAAGTCCCACGCGCCCGCGGCTCCCGCTCCGGCGCCGAAGCCCGCGGCAGCGCCCGCTCCCGCCGCGGCTCACCACGGCGGCCACGGCCCGTCGAAGGCCGTCGGCGGACGTCTGGAGTTCAAGCTCCCCGACATCGGCGAAGGCGTCGCCGAGGGCGAGATCGTGAAGTGGCTCCTCAAGGCTGGAGACGGCGTGAAGGAGCATCAGGCCGTCGTCGAGGTGATGACGGACAAGGCGACGGTCGAGATCCCCGCGCCCGCAGCGGGCAAGTTGCTCGAGCTGCGCGCCAACGCGGGCGATGTCGTGCCCGTCGGCAGCGTGATCTTCGTGCTCGAGACCGCGGGTGGTGCCGTGGCCGCTCCCGCGGCGACGACCCACGCTGCTCCGGCGGCGCACGCGGCTCCGGCGCTCGTCGCTGCGGCTGCTGCCGCTCCCGCCGCGAAGCGCGCGAGCGACGAGAAGGTGCTCGCCGTTCCGAGCGCGCGCCGTGTGGCGCGCGAGCTCGGCATCGACCTGAACGACGTCGCAGGCTCGGGCCGTCACGGCGTCGTGCGCCGCGCGGACGTCGAGACGTTCGCGAAGTCGCGCTCGACCGCCGCGCCCGCACCGGCCGCCAAGCCCGCGGCCGCCGCTCCCGCCGCCGCGGCGAAGCCCGCCGCCGCACCCGTCACGTTCGCCCCGCAGGAGCGCGAGACGCGCATCCCGTTCCGCGGTGTGCGCCGCAAGATCAGCGAGGCGATGGTGCGCTCGAAGTTCACCGCGCCGCACTTCACGGTCGTCGAAGAGGTCGACGTCACCGAGCTCGTGCGCCTGCGCGAGACGGCGAAGGTGATGGGCCAAGAGAGCGGCATCAAGGTCACCTTCATGCCGTTCATCATGAAGGCCTGCGCGCTCGGTCTCGCGAAGTACCCGATGCTCAACGGGCACCTCGACGAGGCGACGCAGGAGATCGTGCGCTGCGGTTACGTGAACCTCGGCATCGCCATGGACACCGACAACGGCCTGATCGTGCCGGTGATCAAGGAGGTGCAGTCGAAGGGCATCTTGCAGCTCGCGGCCGAGCTCAACGAGCTCGCCGAGCGCACGCGCGCGGGCAAGGTCAAGCCGGACGAGCTCAAGGGCTCGACCTTCTCGATCACCAACGCGGGCAACATCGGCGGCATCCTCGCCACGCCGATCATCAACTTCCCCGACATCGCGATCATGGGCGTGCACCGCATCGTCAAGCGCCCCGGCGTCGTCGAGACGCCGCAGGGCGACAAGATCGAAGTGCGCCAGTACATGAACTTCTCGGCCTCGGTGGACCACCGCCTCGCCGACGGCGCCGACGGCGCGCGCTTCCTCGTCCACGTGAAGCGCCTGCTCGAAAACCCCGGCCTGCTCGCGCTCTGAGCGCCTGCGGTCCTCGTGGCCTTTCCATCGCGGGGCCTGCGCGACGAGCGCGGGCCCCGCGTGCTTTGGAGTCGGGTCCCACGGGCTCGCGCAGATGGCTGCGAGTGGAGATCGAGGCAGGATCTCCCCCCGATTTGGGTGGGCTCGCGTAGCTTGGAGGGGCTCGGGCGGGCCGCGTGTGCTGCGCGGAACGCTGTCCAGAAGCGTCGGCAAACCTCACTTGGCCTTCACCATGAAGTCGCTCGTCCTGCCTGTTGCACTCGCGCTCGCCCTTCCGACCCTTGGCCAGACCCTGATCCGTCGCCATGACGGCGCGGCCGCGGGCAACGCGCGTGGCTTCGCGGTCGCGGGGGGAGCGGACTTCAATGGCGATGGACACGCGGATGTCGTCGTCGGCTCGCCGTTCGATGACGTCGGGGGCTTCCTCGACAACGGGTCGGTCACGGTGTTTTCGGGTGCGAACGGACAGCCACTGGTCACGCGCGTGGGCCTCGGGCCCGACGATCGCTTCGGCTACGCGGTGGCGCTGTGCGGCGACATCGATCAAGACGGCACGACGGACTTCGTGGTCGGTGCGCCGAACGCGCTCGGTCCCGGCGGACGGCCGGGACTCGTGCGCGTGTTCTCTGGAGCGACCTTCAACGCGCTCTTCACGACGTTTGGGAGTGCCGACGGCGACGAGCTCGGCTTCTCCGTGGCGGGCGGTGTCGACGTCGACAACGACGGCGTTCCCGATCTGTTCGGCGGCGAGCCGGGACGCGACTACGCTACCCCGGCGGGACAGGTCACGACCAATGGCGGTGCGATCGCGTTCATCTCCGGCGCCACCGGACAGACTCTGACCGAGCTCTTTCTCGCGGGAGTCAACGGAGCTCGCCTCGGGCAAACCACGGTCGTGATCGACGACATCAATGGAAACGGGCGGCGTGACTTCATCACTTCAGCCCCCGGCGTTCCGGGCGGATACGTGCTCGCCTACGACTACAGCACCACGGGTGGAACCTTCGGCGCGGCGCTCACGGGCGCGGTGTTCCAGATGGACTTCGGCACCGCGGTGGGAGGGCATGACTTCGATGGAGACGGCCTCAGCGAGGTCGTGATCGGCAGCCCGGATCAGGACGTCGGGGCGCTGACCGACGCCGGGGTTGTGCGGGTGATCGATCCGCTCTCGTATGCGATCGAGCGCGTGATCCCGGGCTCGGCGCCGGGGCAGCGCTTCGGAGCGAGTATCGCCGAGCTCGCCGATCTCAACTCGGACGGGATCTCCGAGTTCGCCCTCGGCTCTCCGCAGGTCGGCGAGGTCGCGGTGTTCGACATGTTGCGCGGCGAGCGCCTGAGCGTGATCCCCGTCGCGGCTGGCGGCTTCGGCGCGTCGATCGCTGGGGGCGGCGATGTGAACGCCGACGGCGTGCCGGACATCCTCGTCGGTGCTCCTGCGCTCAACGTGGCGGGCAATGCGCTCGCGGGCTCGGCCTTCGTGTTCTCCAGCGGACCGTGGAGTGTCGCTTACTGCACGGCGGGCACGACCTCGAACGGCTGCAACGCGACGCTCTCGGCCACGGGCTCGCCCAGCATCTCGAGCGCGAGCGGCTTCGTCCTGCGCGCTACCGGTGTCGAGGGCGACAAGTCCGGACTGATCTTCTACGGCCTGAGCGGCCGGGGAGCGCTGCCGTGGGGGGTGAGCTCGAGCTACCTGTGCGTGAAGTCGCCCACCCAGCGCACGAGCACGGTCAGCTCCGGCGGTACGGCCGGAGCGTGCGACGGCGTGATCGCGGTCGATCTGCTCGCGTGGATCGCCACGCACCCCGGCTCGCTGGGATCAGGCGCGGCTGTCGGCACGATCGTCGACGCACAGTGCTGGTTCCGCGATCCCCCGAGCCCCAAGACGACTCACCTGAGCAACGCGCTCGAGTTTCCGCTGATGCCGTGAGCGGGGCAGTGCTCAGCGGCCGCCCTTGCGCTGGCGGTCGAGGATTTCCTGCACGCTGTCGAGGTCGGCGTCCCAGGCGCGCTTGCGGTCGGCTTCGGTGGGGGCGGCGAGGGGGCGGGCGAGGCGGAAGCCGACGAACTTGGCGTCGGTGAGGTACCAGATCGACTTCGGCAGCTGAGGGTCTTGGACCTTCCACGACGCTGCGGAGCCGCGGCGCGCGGCGGAGCGCAGGCGATCGGGGTCGTCGTCCCACGAGCCGCCGCGCACGACGCGCGGATAGAGCTGTGTCGGCCAGTTGCACGGGTTCGAGGCGAGCTTGTCGGCCGCGCTGGCGTAGAAGTCCTTGTCGTGCTGGTCGAGCACCCACTCGGCCACGTTGCCGTGCATGTCGTAGAGACCCCACGGGTTGGGCTTCTTCTGCTTGACCTTTTGGTACTTGCCGTCGGCGTTGTCGAAGTACCACGCGTGCTCGCCGAGCGCCTTCGCGTCGTCGCCGAACGAGTACGCGGTCTTCGTGCCTGCGCGGCAGGCGTACTCCCACTCGGCCTCGGTCGGCAGGCGGTAGAAGCGGCCCGTCTTCATCGAAAGCCACTTCGTGTAGTGCTTGGCGGCAAACTCGGTCATGCACACCGCGGGAAAGCCCTCGATGCCCATGCCGAAGTCCATCGGCACGTAGGGCGGCGTGGGGCGACTCACCGCGTCGGCCCACGTGTCGTTGTCGCCGGCAGCGAAGCGACCGGACTTGCGGAGCTCGATGTCGAGCTTGAACTGGAACAGCCGGAACTCGTCCCACGTGAGCTCGTGCTCTTCGAGCCAGAAGGGAGCGATCTCGACCTCGTGCAGCGGCCCTTCGTCCGGCTTGCGGTCAGCCTCGGAGTCGGGGCTGCCCATCGTGAACTTGCCGCCGGGGACCGGGAGCATCGTGAAGCTCACCTCCGAGCCGGGGATGCGCTCGACGTAGCGCTTCATCTCCTTCTCGCTCGCGGCCTCGGCGTCCGGGTTCGGCAGGGGTTTCGGCAAGCCTGCGGGCATGTCGGGGTAGACGAAAACCTCGCCTTGCGGTGCGGGGAGGAGCGCGGCGAGCGCGAGCACGTGGCACAGCGGTTGGAGCGGAGTCATCGCGTACAGAGGGTAGGCTGGGAGCGCCGTGGCGTCACGGTCGACCCTGTATGGAAATCGTGCGACTTCGACGACTCCTCGCCGTCGCCTTCGGAGCGACGCTCGCGGCCTGTGCGGCGCCGCAGCGTCACGAGTTCGAGGATGCGGCGATGGGCACGCGATTTCGGATCGTGCTGTACGCAAGCGATGCGACGCAGGCCGAGCGCGCGGCGCGGGCCGCGTTCGAGCGCGTGAAGGAGCTCGACCGACGGCTCAGCGACTATCGCGACGACAGCGAAGCGGCGCGCGTCTCGGGTGCGAGCGGGAGCGGAGAGTTCACGGCGGTATCCACGGACACGTGGCGCGTGCTCGCGCTCTCGCAGAGCTTCGCGGAGCTGTCGGACGGGGCGTTCGATCCCACGGTCGGGCCGGTGGTCGCGCTGTGGCGGCGTGCGCGGCGGCAGGGTGAGGTGCCGGACGATGCGCGGCTGAGCGAGGCGCTCGGGCGCGTCGGCTGGCGCGAGCTGGAGCTCGATGCGGCGACGCGCGCGGCGCGGCTCGCCCGATCGGGCATGAAGCTCGACTTCGGCGGAATCGCGAAGGGCTATGCGCTCGACGCGGCGCTCGACGAGCTGGCGCGCCACGGCGTGGACCGTGCACTCGTCGACGGCGGTGGAGACGTCGCGGTGCGCCGCGCCCCACCGGGGCGCGCGGGTTGGGCTGTGACCGTGCGCCCTTTCAGCGATGAAAGCGCCGAGCTGACGCTCCAGCTCGTGAACGAGGCTGTCGCCACATCTGGCGACGCGTATCAGGCGCTCGAGCTCGACGGCGCGCGCCACTCACACATCGTCGATCCCCGCACGGGTCGCGCGCTCACCACGCGCACGAGCGCCTCCGTGATCGCGAGCGACGGCGCCTCCGCGGACGCGCTCGCCACGGCGCTGTGCGTGCTCGGACCGCGGGAGGGCCTCGCGCTGGCGTACCGCGCCGCAGTCGATGCACGGGTCGCGCGCGAGTTGGCCGACGGGATCGAATCGCGCGCCACAGCGGGCTTCGAGGCGCGTATCCTCTCCCTTCCCGCAGCCCCCGCGCCCTCTGGCGCACCCTAAGGAGTCCGACCGATGACGAGCGAGCCCACCAAGAACGCTTCCACTCCCAGTCGCCGCGATGTCCTGCGCACCGGCGGCGTCGTGATCGCGAGCTCCGCAATCGCGAGTGCGCTCCCTGTGGGCACGCTGGGCTTCCATCCCAATGGCACGGACGTGCTCAAGGTCGGACTCGTCGGCTGTGGCGGACGCGGCACGGGCGCGGCCGCGCAGGCACTCTCGGCGGATCCGCAGGTCGAGCTCGTCGCGATGGGCGACGCGTTCTCGGACCACGTCGAGACCGCGCTCAAGTCGCTCAAGTCCTCCCAAGAGTTCGGTGCGCGCGTCAAGGTCGACGACGACCACAAGTTCACGGGCTTCGAGAACTACAAGCGCGTGATCGATGCCGTCGATGTCGTGCTCTTCGCGACTTCGCCGCACTTCCGTCCGATGCAGGTCGAGTACGCGGCACAGTCGGGCAAGCACATGTTCGTCGAAAAGCCGATCGCCACGGACTCGCCCGGTGTGCGGCGCGTGATGGCGGCCTGCGAAGTCGCGCGGCAGAAGAAGCTCAACGTCGTGTCGGGCCTGTGCTACCGCTACGAAAAGAAGAAGCGCGAGACGATCCGGCGCGTTCACGACGGCGCGATCGGCAAGATCCTCTGCGCGCAGACGACGTACAACACCGGCGGCCTGTGGCACCGCGGCCGTCAGCCCGAGTGGACGGAGATGGAGTACCAGATGCGCAACTGGCTCTACTTCACGTGGCTCTCGGGCGATCACATCGTCGAGCAGCACATCCACTCGCTCGACAAGGTCGCTTGGGCGCTCGGCGACAAGTACCCGGTGCGCGTGACGTCGAGCGGCGGTCGCGCGCAGCGCACCGAGGAGAAGTGGGGCAACATCTACGACCACTTCAACACGGTGTACGAGTACGAGGACGGTGTGAAGGTGTTCAGCTCGTGCCGCCAGTGGAACGGCGCGTCGAGCGACGTCAGTGACCACGTCTTCGGCACCAAGGGCGTCGCGCACCTGCAGTCCCACTCGATCGAGGGCGAGAGCGCCTGGCGCTACCGTGAGAAGGAGGGGGAGCAGGACGACATGTACCAGAACGAGCACAACGAGCTCTTCGCCGCGATCCGCAAGGGCGACGTGATCGACAACTCGGACTACATGTGCAAGTCGACGATGATGGCGATCATGGCGCGCATGGCGGCCTACACGGGGCAGACGCTCACGTGGGAGAAGGCTTGGAACAGCCAAGAAGATCTCTCGCCCGCGTCGTACGACTGGACGTCGATCGCGACGCCGCCGGTGGCCATTCCCGGCGTGACGAAGTTCATCTGAGCTGCACGCTCAGAGATAGCCGAGCTTGCGGAGCTGCTCGACGACGTCGTCGCGCAGCTCCGCGTCGCTTCCAGCGGGTGCGGTCTGCGCGCGCCATGCGCCGAGGTCACGCTGCAGCTCGTCAAAGGGCTGTGCAGGGATTGCGCCGTCGGCACGCAGGTTGACGAGCTCGTCCGGGTCGGTGTGGAGGGTGAAGTACTCCTCGCGCTCGGGAACGCGCTCCGCGTCCAGCCAGTGCGACGAGGTCCAGATGAGCTTGCAGCGTCCGGTCCGCAGCGACTGGCGTTGGCCGCGCAGCGTGAAGCCTGAGAGGTTGCCCGCGATGTCGGCGAGCGCGAACGAAGGTCGGCGGCGCGCGTCGGGCGCGCCCTGCGCGAGGAGCGCAAGGCTCGCGCCGGAGAGCGGCGTCGTGGGCGCGATTCCGAGCACGTCGAGCACGGTCGGCGTCACATCGAGGATTCGCACTTGCTCGCGGACGCGGCGGCCTTGGTGGCTCGCGTCGGGGAAGCGCAGGACGAGCGGCACGTGCAGCTCCTCGTCGAAGAGGAACGTGCCGTGGTCGAACCAGTAGCCGTGGCTGCCCATGCCTTCGCCGTGGTCGCTCGCGAGAACGATCAGCGTGCGCTCGAGGCGCCCTCGCTCGCGCAAGTTGTCGATCAGGCGGCCGAGTTGCGCATCGGCGTAGCTCACCTCGCCTGCGTAGAGCGCCTTCATGCGCTCCACTTGCGCAGGGTCGGAGATCAGCGCCTCGCGTCGTGCGGCATCGAGCTCGTACCAGTTGAGCGGCTGCTCGAACTTCGGGTCGTGCAGCCGCGCGTAGTCGGCGGGGGGCTCGTAGGGGACATGCGGATCGTACAGGTGGACGAACGTAAAGAGCGGCTCGTCTCCGCGTGTCGACCACCATTCCAAGGCGGCATCGACGGTCTCTGCCGCGGGGCGATCGGCGCGACGCACATCCGAGCCGCGGCGCTCGGCGAAGCGGATGAGCGCGCCCACGAGGTGCAAGCGCTCGACCGTTCGCGGCAGCCAGCGCCACGCGAGCAATTGGTCCTCGTACCAGTCGAAGCGCGGGGCCAAGCCGCACGCGTCGTCGACGAGCGTGAAGCCCGATACGAAGGCGCCGGTGTGGTGCGTGCGCGAGAGGTGGTCCGCGAGCGTGCGGGCTCGGTTCGAGATGGCGCGGCCGTTGGAGACGGCTCCGTGCTCGATGGGGTAGAGGCCCGTCAACATCGTGACGTGCGAAGGCACCGTGGTGTTCGCCTGCGCGGTCGCGTCTTCGAACAGCACGCCCTGTGCCGCGAGCGCGTCGATGTTCGGCGTGCGTGCGCGGGGGTTGCCGTAGCAGCCGAGTGCGTCGGCACGCAGCGTGTCGATGCTCACGACGAGCACATCGGT
>CAIYPP010000092.1 GCA_903928115.1 uncultured Planctomycetota bacterium | reverse complement strand
CGCGAAGCGCGGCGTCCCATCGCGCCCGCTGCGGATCCTCCGCGTGGAGCCCGGCCAACTTCCGACGCGCTTCACCCTCGGCGAGCCGCGCCGCGCGGAGCGCGCGATCCAGACGACGACGCGCGGGGTTCGGGATCACGGTCTCCGCGTCCACCGGCATCGTCTTGCGGTCGTCGAGCTGGTTGATGCCCCAGCGTTCGACCCCGTGTTTGAAGCCGTTTTCCTGCACCCATCGCCCACGCATGATCTCGATGAGACGCGCCGCGGGATACTGCGACGCGGCGAGCAAGTTGAATTGTCGCCCATGAATATCCCGCACGCTGATGCGCCGCACGCGACCGCGGCCCGCGCCCAGGTTGATGCGCGACTCGGTGAAGCGCAGCACCTCGTCCCCCAGCTCCACCGTCTCGGTGAACGCCGATGGAAGCAGCGCGGGATACGGCCGCCGCTCCCACGTTACGAACTCCAGGTCTCGATCTCGTAGCGCGGCCAGCGTCTCGGCGAAGGCCCCACCTCGATCGAAGGCCAACAAGATCCGTCTTTCGTTTTCCAGTGCGGATCGAAGTATTCCACCGACGTTCTCGAGCCAGCGGGTGAGCGAGTCGTTGTCGGGGCTGCTGATCTGCATCCACGGGTTGCCCTGCTCGTCGTGCGCGTAGACGTCCGTGATCCCCGGGGCGACCCTCTTGTCCTGCATGCGCCAACCGCGCCGGACGACGCGCTTGCCCGAGTACTTTCGTAGGTGATTGTCCACGTAGAAGACCGGAACGTCCTCCCTCGTCCTACGTTCGTCCGCCGCGTACTCCTGCAGCATCGCGTACTGCAGCCGCAGCGGGGCCATCCCAATGTGACCCGCCGCGAACCTGGACAGCAACGCGCGGGCCTCGGTGGCCGACGGCACGTGCGCGCTCCGCAGCAGGATCTGTGCGGTGGGCGTCTCGATGCGACGCAGTCCCTCCACGCACTCCTCGCCGATTGCGAGCGCGGTGATCACCCCGTCGAGCACCACGCGTAGTGCATGCAGGTCGACCTCTCCTTCGCCGACCGCGGCCGCGCAGCGATACAGCCCGAGTCGCGCCGCCATCGCGATGATCAACCACGAGCCGAGGTGTTGCACGAAGGGTGCTCGCTCGCCCCGAAGAGAATGCAGCGCGTCCTGTCGGACATGACTCGCGGTCGTCGCGGCACGCGTCGCGTCGACCTGCGGGGACGGCTCTTGCTCGACCTGCTCCTGCCCATCGAGGACGGGCTTGTCGGCCTGGAGCGTGGACCCTTCGCGCGAGACCGACATGGGCAACGAGAGCTGTTCGACCGCGGGCACATCGACGTTCTGCTTGGAGATCTCCTGCTCTGCCGTGCGCTTCTTCCACGCGCTGCGAAGGTTCGCGATGGTCGCGTACGAACCCTTCTTCACGCGAGCGTGAGCCTGATCGACGGAGGCGCCGGCCGCGAACATCTTCTCGAGCCGCCCGATCTCCCGGTCGCCGAGGATCCGGGGACGACCTCTGCCTCGCGATCGCGCGAGGGCCTCGAGCCCGTCGCGCTCGAACAGGCGGCGCAACTGCCGCACGCGCTCGGACGACAGCTCGAACGCCTCCGAGAGCCAGCCAAGATGAATACTGGGGTCCATCGAGAGCAGCACGACGGTGACGTTACGCAGCGCGAACTCCGTCTCATCGAACGCCGCCACGAGCGTGCCGCCAAGCCACACCTCGCATCGCCCCTCGGGTACGGCGCGGACGCACCCGCATGCCGAGAACCAGCGGACACCTCTTTCGATCTCGGGGTCCGTGAGGGACAATGTCG
>CAIYPP010000091.1 GCA_903928115.1 uncultured Planctomycetota bacterium | reverse complement strand
GCTGTGGTGTGTTCGCGAGAGGTGATCTGCCAGCGTGCGCGCCCGATTCGCGATCGGACGTCCGTTGGAGACGGCTCCGTGCTCGATCGGATAGAGCCCCGTCAGCATCGTGACGTGCGAAGGCACCGTGGTGTTCGCCTGCGCGGTCGCGTCCTCGAACAGCACGCCTTCGGCTGCGAGCGCGTCGATGTTGGGCGTGCGTGCGCGCGGATTGCCGTAGCAGCCGAGTGCGTCGGCGCGCAGCGTGTCGATGCTCACGACGAGCACATCGGTCTTGCCCGCGCTCGATACCTCGGGCACACGGCGCTCGGGCGCGGAGATCGAGACGAGCCCGAGCAGAGCGAGCCCGCCGCACATGGCGGCATGCGGTGCACGCGAGCCGCGCAGCGTGGGAATCGCAAGACCGAGATTCACGAGAGCGAGCGCCCAGGCTGCGCCTTGATACGCCCCTTGAGCAAAGCGAGACGCGATGAGCGCGATGCACGCAGCGGATCCGACGCCGACCAGCGCCCACCACGTGCTCGCGCGCGTCACGAAAGACCACCACGCGAGGAGTTCCTTCAGCGCGAGCGCTGCTGCGGTGGCGGCGAGGGCCGCGGGGAGCGCGAGCTCCGCCGAGATCCAGCCTGCGAGCGCGAACAACGCGACCGCAAGGGTCGAGCCGAGCGCTGCGCACGCGGACGCCGGGATCGCTCGGTGCTGCGGACGGCCGTGTAGTGCGAGCGCCACGAGTGCGCAGGGCAGCGCGAGGAGCGCCGCGACGAGGGCATAGCCGAGCGTGCCGGTGCAGACGAGGCGCGCGGCCCACTGCACGTAGCGTGCGTCGGACATGGCGAGCACCTTCGCGCTCTCCACGAGGCCGATCGCGGCGCCGGACAGCGCAGCGAGGCCCGCGGCGCGGCTGAGAGCGGTGCCGAGCGGCTCGCGCCGAGGCGGTGCGGCTTCCGAGGAGCTCATGGGGCCGGTCGAGGGACGATAGTATCGACGCGGCGTCCAAGGCAGCGTGACCGTAGGGGCGGCCGCTGCGGAGGATCCCGGCGTTGGGACCGCGGGGGCCGCCTGCGGGGCCTGCGACGCTTCCAGCGGCCCCTGCAACCCGACATGATGAGTCCGCGGGAGTTGCTCCCGCACCCCGCCATGAACGAAGGGCGTCCGCGATCCAGCCTGGTCGAGAGCTTGCTCCTCGTCGTCGGCGTGTGCTTCGTCACGTGGCTGCTCGCGTGCACGGTCGCCGAGCACAAGAACGAGCCGGCAGACGACGCGTACATCACCTACGTCTACGCGCGGAACGTCGCCGAGGGGCACGGGCTGCGCTACAACGCGAGCGACATCGAGCCGACTTCGGGCGCATCCAGCCTGCTGCACGTGATGGTGAGCGCGGCCGCGATCCGGCTCGGGCTCGACCCGCTGGCGGCGACGCGCGCGCTCGGCATCGTGCTCCTTCTGTCGATCGGGGCGGCCTTCGCGCTCGTGGGTGCAGCGCTGACGCGCGCGCCGCCGAGCGCGTGTGGGCTCGCGGGACTCGCCGTCGCGTTGCTGTTGGGGCTCTTGCCCGAGACCGCGACGCACCTCGCCTCCGGCATGGACACGCTGCTCTTCACGGCGATGCACGCGTGGGTTGCAGCGTGGGCGGCCTGGGTCGCTGCGCGAACGGGACGCGCGTTGAGCGGCGCGCAGCTGCTCGTGGGAGTGAGTGCGCTCGCGCTGCTCGCCTTGGCGCGACCCGAAGGCGGTCTCCTCGGCGGCCTGTATCTCGCTGCGCTCGCGCACGTGCGTCGCGGCGAGCACGGCTGGGGAGCGAGTTTTCGAGGCCTCGCCGGCGCGGTGCTCGCGCTGGTCGCTCTGCTCATCGGACTCGCGCTGTGGCGTTGGAGCTACTTCGGCGACGTCGTCTCGAATCCCTACTACGTGAAGGTCTCGAACCGCCTCTTCGGCTCCGACGGCAGCGTGTTGCCGGGCGCCGATGCGACGCTGCGGTTCGCGTTGCAGCGCCTCTTGCCGCTGGGACTCGTGGTCTTGACGGTGGCGGCCGCTGTGCGCGCGCCGACGGAGGCGGTGCGGCGCGGCTTCTGGCTGCTCGTCCCCGCGACGCTCGTGATCTTCGCGTACTCGCGCGCGATCCACGAGATGGCCGCCGGATTCCGCTACGAGTATCCGCTCCTTGCGCCGTTCGTCGGCGCGCTGGTCGTTGCGCTGTGTTGGCTGCGAATGCAGTCGCCCTCGGCATTCACGGCGAGCCTGGCCTGTGCGGCGCTCGCGCTTCCCCTGCTCGCCTCCGCGCCGGGCGCGGCGATCGGGCGCTGGCTCGCGCACCCGCGCAGCATCGCGACTTCGTGGTGGCCGGAGCACACGCCGAGCAACGCGCTCGCGCGCCTTGGTTTGGACCTCGGTGAGACGGCGCTCGGCCAAGACGCGACGATCCTGCTCTCCGGCGCCGGACAGGTGCCGTGGTTCTCGCGCTTCCGCGCACTCGACTGGGTCGGACTCAACCTCAACCGCGCGAGTGGGCGCGAGGCGCTGAGCGTCGAAGAGCTGTGGAGCTATCTCGATGCGCAGCGCCCCGACCTCGCGTTTTCGATTCTGCCGCCCGCTGCGCCGGGCTCGACTCGTCCCGAGGACGATCCGAACTTCCAGAGCGCGCACGTGCGCCGGACACGCGGTGGGCGCGGCAGCGCGCTGTTCGAACACTGGGATCCCGCGCGCGTCGACGAGACCTTCTGGCGCGAGATGCTGTGGCTGCGCGATCACTGCGAGTTCGCGGCGAGCTACCGCCTCGGCGACGCCTGGGGCGAGCCGTGGTGGGTGCTCGTCTACGTGCGGCGGGACTCGCCCCATGCGGACCTCCTGAGAGAGGCCTTCGCTCGCTCGAAGCGCGCCGACGGAGTGGGGGAGGACCTCTCCGGCGCCTTCCCCGTGGCCCCGACTCGGAAGGTTCTTCCCGCTGCGGGCGGGTGAAATCCCGCTTTCTACGCAGCTTTGCGAATCTGAAAAGGAATAGCGCCGGTCGTGCCGACAGGGAGCGGCCCCCAAACCCCGCTCCTTCCACGGCCACACCTCGCGCCATGACCTGGATTCGCAACCTCTCCGTCGCCCGCAAGATCTATCTGCTCGTCGCCCTCGGCCTCTTCGGCATCGTGTCCGTGGGCGCCTCGGGTCTGTGGGCCACGCGGAGCCTGAGTCGCTCGACGGTCGACGTCGGGCGCACGCAGCTCCCCGCGGTTCGCAGCATGACGCTGTGCGACATGATGCACGACGGGATGCTCGCGTGCGTCTACCGCGCACTGCTCATCGCGCACGACGGCGATGCCAAGGGCATGGCCGCTGCGGTCGAGGAGACGGCCGAGTTTTCCGAGAACTTCCGCGGCTACATCGGAGCGCTCGACGAGCTCGAGATCGGGGCGGAGACCCGCGCTGCCGTCGAGCGCGCGCGTCCCGATGTCGAGGAGTACATCACCGGGTGCAGCACGCTGGTGCAGTTGTGTGCGGAGGGCAAGCCGGAGGAGGCTGAAGCTCGTCTGCCCGAGGTGCAGGCGGTGTTCGATCGCCTCGAGACGAGCCTCGGCGAGCTCGGCGAGCGTATCGAGCAAGATGCCGATGCCGCGGTGGATGCGAGTGAGCGAGTCGCCTCGCTCGCCGGAGCGATCGCGCTCGGCTGCCTTGTCACGTGCGCCGCGCTGGCTCTCGCACTCGGTCTCTACGTGGCCAAGCTGATCGTGAAGCCTCTCGACACGGCCGTAGAGGTGCTCGAGTCCGGCGACATCGTCGCGCTGAGCGGCGTCGACACGGACGACGAGATCGGACGCATGGCACAGGCGGTCACGGCGACGGTGCGGCGCATGGAAGAGAGCGCGACGGAGCTCTCCGCTCAAAAGCGCACGATCGAGATCAGCGCTGCACAGATGGAACGGACCGCGCGCGAGGCCGAGGAAGCCGCCCAGCGCGCGCAGACGCTGGCTGCCGAGGCCGCGCGTGTCGCTGCCATGGTCGAAAACTCGCCCGCCTGCATGATGTACGCGGACGAATCGCTGCGGATCAGCCACATGAACCCCGCTGCACGCAGCGCACTCGCGCGCCTCGGCGGGGACTACATGCCGGAGCGCCTCTCTGGCCAGCCGTTGGCGCGGTTCTTCCGCGACGCGCGCGCGAGCGCCGGCTTCATCGGCAACGAGTCCAATCTGCCGCTGCACGTGCAGACCGAGCTCAGCGGCGAGACCCTCGAGTTGGCGCTGAGCGCGATCCACGACGACGCTGGGCGCCGCAGCGGAACGCTGATCTCGTGGGAGATCGTCACGGAGAAGCTCGCGTCCGAGCGCCGTGCCCGCGAGCTGCAAGAGCGCGAGCTGCGCAGCGCGCAGGAACTCCAGAGCAAGGTGGAGCGGATGCTGCTCAGCGTCGACGCGATTTCGCGCGGTGACCTCACGGTGTCGATCGACGTGCGCGGCGACGATGCGATCGGACGCATGGGCGAGGCGCTCGCGCGCTTGCTCACCGACATGCGAGGCAGCATGCAGCGCATCCGCAACTCGGCCGAGGCGCTCGCGCGCTCGTCGGAGGCGCTGGGCGAGGTCAGCCAGAAGATGAGCAGCGAAGCGCAGCAAACGGCCAGTCAGGTCCACGTCGTGGCGGACGCGGCCTCCAAGGTGTCCGGCTCGATGCGCACGGTCACGGAGAGCACCGATGGCATGAACCAGTCGATCGGCGAGATCGCGCGCAGCGCGAGCGCGGCGGCCAAGGTTGCTCGCACGGCGGTGCAGACGGCGGATGAGACCAACGCCACCGTCTCCGACCTCGACCGCTCCAGCGAGGAGATCGGCAAGATCCTGAAGACGATCCACACGATCGCGCAGCAGACGAACCTGCTCGCGCTGAACGCGACGATCGAGGCCGCGCGCGCCGGAGAGGCGGGGCGGGGCTTTGCCGTGGTGGCCAACGAGGTCAAGGAACTCGCCAAAGAGACCGCGAAGGCGACCACGGACATCAGTGCCAAGGTGGCCGCGATTCAGTCGGGCTCGCGCGGCGCCGTGGAAGCAATCTCGCGCATTGGCTCGATCATCCGCGAGATCGACAACCTACAGACGACCATCGCTGCGGCGGTGGAAGAGCAGACGGCGATGACGCGTGACATCAGCCAGAACTTGTCCGGCGCGACGAGCTCGAGCGCGGCGATCACCGCGAACATGGAGCAGGTCGCGACCGCGGCGAAGGGGACCTCCAAGGGCGCGTCCCATTCGCTCGACGTCTCGAACGAGGTGTCGCGCATGTCGGAAGACCTCCTCGCGGCCGTGGGGCACTTCCGGCTCTGAGACGGCTCACCAGCCGAAGCGCTCCCGCGCCAACCAGCGGGCGGGGCGCCCGGGCGCTGCGGCGAGGAGCGCGGCGAGCTGCGAGGGATCGCTGCTCGCCGCGCGCACATCGGCGGCGAGCTCGGCTGCGAAGACACTCTTGATCGCTTCCAGCTTCGTCGCGAGCTCGGCGCCGAGGCTCGGGTCCTTGGCGAGGCGCGGCGCGAAGGTCTCGAGCACCTTCGCCACGCGGTCCCACTGGGCTGCCTGCGAGCCCTCGAGGTAGGGCTTGAGTTTCGTCGCGAGCGCCTTGTCGGGCTCGACTCCGGCGAGCTTGGCCCACGCGACGAGGTCGCGCAGCGCCGCGGCGCGCCCTTCCTTTTCGAGGCGCGCGCCTTCTTTGGGGAGATCGGCGAACACCGCTTCGAGCACGGCGAGCTTGCGCTGAACGTCCACCACCTGCGGGACGATCCGGCCGTCGAGCTCGCGCGCCACGACGAGGCGAGGCCAAGCCTTCGCGAGGTCGCCCGCAGCGAGCTCGGCCGCGCCACTCGAGACCCAGCCGTCGAGCCACTCGCGGAGAACGTCGAGCTTGCGCGTCTTCACGAGCTCGGCGAGCGGCGCGTCGAGGTAGCTCTCGCCGCCGGTGGCCCACACGTCGCCGATCTTGAAGCCGGGGTCACCTTCCCAAGCGACCTTGCCGTCGATGTCGAGCAGGAGCAGACGCGGCAGGTTGAAGCGCTCGATGAAGAAGCGCTTCTGCGTGAGGCCCAAGCCTGTTCCTTCGCGTCGGTCGACGCCGACCGAGCCAGGGAACGGGTGCGACTTCAAGTACGCATCGAGCTTGCCGTCGTCGTTGGGGGACGCGATCGAGACGATGCGCAGACCGAGCTTGCCGTAGCGCGCGTCGAGGTCGCGCAGCCAGTCGTGCAGCGGGATGAGCTCGTTCTGTTCGATCGACCAGAGCACCAAGAGCTGCGGCGCGAGGCCCGCTTCGTCCCAGCTCGCGCGCGGTGCTTGCGCCCAGCGCGTCACCTGCGGGAAGCGCGGCACCAAGCCCACGTAGCTGCCGCCGATGGCCTCGTCCCCTGAGGAGCGCAGCTTCTCCATGCGCAGCTCGCGCTCGAGTCGTCCGGCCGGATCGCGCGGGTCGCGCGAGAGAAACCGCACGTCCTTGAAGCGCGCGCGGCCACGGCCCTGCAGCAGTCCCATCGCGCCCGAAAGCACTTCGCGCGCCGCAAACTCGTGCGTCGCGACCAGCTCTCCATCGACCCAGCAATCGACCTTCGCGCCGGCCACGTCGATGCGCAGCTTGCGCCAGCGCGCCGTCGCGCTCTGCCCGTCGTTCACTGTGTCCGCGGCGACCGGCACGTGGCGCCACGTCTTCGTCGAGCCGCCGCCGTAGAAGCTCGCGAGGTCGACCCACGCGTTGTCGGCGGCCTTGCTGTCCTTGGGGCGGGGAGTGCCCGGGAAGAGCACGAGAGCATGGAAGTTGTTTGCGTCCTTGCGGCCGAACACGAGGCCGGTGAAGTTGCACTCGCCGCGCTGCGCGAGCACGTCGAGTTCGAGCGAATAGTCGCCAGCCGTGACGCGCTGGAGCGCGAGCATCTGGTAGTCGAACTGCTCGGGCGCGTAGTCGCGGAAGCCGGAATCGAGGAACGTCCCCGCAGCCTTGAACGAGTCGTTCCCGCCGGTGTCCCAGCCCTCGAGGTTCTTCTCGTTGTACGCGAGCTCCCACAGCGTGAGCGAACGCCCGCTCGCGCGCAGCGCGCGCTCGTAGGCGCCGAACAGTCGCGGCTCCTCGAGGTCGCGGCCAAGGCGCCACGCGAGGTCCATGACCATCATCGGTCGCGCGGCTTGCTCGTAGCGGCCGATCAGGGCCTCGGCGGCCGCGAGCACATCGCGCTGCGCTCGCTCGATGGTCGCGCGCTTGGGATCCCAGCGCGAGAGCATGCGGTCGACGCGCTCGACGGCCTTGGCGTCGACGGGCGTCCGCGCCTCGAGGGTGCGCAGCGCAGAGAGCGCGAGCTTGGTGGCGCGG
>CAIYPP010000090.1 GCA_903928115.1 uncultured Planctomycetota bacterium | reverse complement strand
CGCCGTCGGGCACTTGTCGGCGCAGCCGCACTTCTTCGCGAGCGCCTTCTTCTCGGCTTCGCTACGCTCCTTCTTCGGATTGAGGTGGCGCGTCTCCTCGAGCCGCTTGAAGTAGCAGAAGGGCTTGTACGTCGGGCTCTCGGTGTTGTGGCACGTCACGCACAGCTTCTGCTCGGGCGTACCGACGATCTCGCCTTCGCCGAGCGCCTTCTTCGCGGGATCTTCGCTCATCGCCGCGGCCATGCGCGCTTTCATGTGCGCTTCGCCCGGACCGTGGCAGCTCTCGCACTGCACGCCGAGCTTGATGTCGAACTTCTTGTCGAAGGCCTCCGGCGGCGCGCCGAAGCCCGTCGTGTGGCACTTGAGGCACTTCTCGTCCTTCTGCGCGTCCGCGATGCCGAGATTCGCCGCGAACTTCTTGGCGTCCTCGCTCGCCAGCGCCTCGAAGGCCTTCGCATGCCCCATCTTCATCCAGGCGCCGTGCTGGTTGCCCGTGTCCTCGGACGCGTGGCAGTTCTTGCACTTCGCCGAGCCGATGTACTTGTTGACCTTGGCCTGCGCCGGTTGCGCTGCACTGCCTTCCGGCGCGAGCGCGGTGACGGCGACGCCGACGAAGGCGAGCGCCGCAGCGATCCAAAGCCGGGTCCGACCGATGTTCGTGTGCTTCATCTGAGTCTCCGGGGTCCTGTCCTCTGCATGCGTCGAGCAGGGAGCTCGGCGCGTTGTTCGCTCACTCCGGCTCTCCGGCGGCCGCGCGCCCGCTGCGCTTCTCCAGCGCGCTCAGAGCGCTCGCGTACACGACGTCGTCGGCTTCTCGTCCAAAGCGAGTCGCGGCTGTGCCGAGCTCGTCTTCGGGCAGTGCGTCGATCCACGCTCGGAGCGCCGCCGCGCGTACCTGCGAATCGACGCGCGGAGCCGCAGCGATGGTCTCCAGCGCCTGTCGAGAGCCTGCTTCGACTCGCGCGCGACGAGCCAGCCAGTCGACGAGCGCCCGCGGCACGGACTCGCCCTGCGCGTTGGACTCGAGCGGGAGTTGCAGCGCCGCCTGCGCGCAGAGCTCGCTCGCCTCGGGCAAGCCACGCATCACAGCCGCCTGCAGCGCCGCCATCTGCTCCGCACGCGCAACCTCGGGACGCAGCACCTCGGCCACGCGCAGCGCGAGTTCTTTCGCATCGGCGACCGCGAGATACTCCGCGCGGAGCTCGCGCTCGCCGCGCGCAGCACGCTCCGCCGCACGCGGCTTCGGCAAGAGTGCGGGGATTTCTTCGCATGTCTCTACCATCGGCACGCTGCTGCGAGTGCTCATCCAGCCGTTGTCCGTAGACATCCGACCTTCGGCCGCGCCTTCGACAGCAGGCGTCGCAGCAGCTTGCATCGACTCGAGCGCACCCATGCGCGCGACGGAGACGAGCACCGAGGCGAAGCCGAGGACGGCCACGGCGCACAGCAACAAGGCCTCGGCGCGTGCGCGGCGCTCGAAGGCCGCCACCGAGCGCGGCTCGCCGTCGAGCTCGAAGGATCGTCGCAGGGAGAGCATCTGGGCGCTGGCGTTCATGGTTCGTAGCGAGGTTTCCCGCTCTTCTGCGTGGCAAGCTACGTGCCGCTCCATCCGTCAACGCTGGGCCACATTGCGCAGGTCGGAGGGTGCAAAGGACGCGCGTTCTTTCGCACCCGGGCGATACGCGCCGCGGGCGCGGTTGGCGTCCTACGCAGTGCTGCGTAGGCCGCCGGGCCGCGCCCGCGGTTCTTCAACTCAAGCTCTCAGTAGGACTTGTGCATCTTCTCGACGGCCCACTCGGAGCCTTCGTCGTGACACACGGCACAGGACTCGACACCACCGCTCGAGGTCTGCACGGAGATGTGCGCCGCCGCCGCGCTGGAGTCGTGGCAAGCTCCGCAGGTCGCAGCCCACTCCTTCACCGGCAGGATCTGCGCGGTCGGGTGGTTGCGATTGCTCGGAGACTTCCACAGCTCGCTCGCGCCGTGGCACATGGTGCAGTTCGCAGCGTTGCCCGGGAGCGCCGGGAACACCACCTCGTCGTAGTGGTACGAGGTGAAGTTGTTGGGATAGGCGTTGGAGCTGTGGCCGTTGACGGTGTACGTCGCAGCGTTGGCGAGCTCCTCACCCATGTGGATCTTGTGGAGCATCGTGCGGAAGGCGATGGTCACACCTGCGGTTTCTGGAGCGTTCGCCGCGACGAAGCGCGGACGGTCCTCGGTGCCCAGCGCGCCGTGGCACAGGATGCACGCGTCGAAGCCTCGACGACCGCCACCGTGGAACAACATGTCCGAGTGGCAGTTGTAGCAGGAGGTCGCATCCGGCACGGCCGCGTAGGACTCTTCCTCCGTCGCGCTGCCGACGAGGAAGTTCTTCGCCGCAGTGAACGATGTGCCGCGGTAGCTGTTGGTCTCGCCGTACTGGGCGAGCGTCAGGGTGCGCGCACCCCAGATGCCGATCATGTAGGTCCCGTCCACGATCGGCTTGCCTGTCCACTCGCCCGTCGATTCATCGAGCGTGGGACCCGCGTTGAACGTGAGGGGATACTTCGCCGGCATCACGAAGTCGGTCCAGTAGGTGACCAGCACCGCGTTGCCCGCGCCGAACTCGATCACTTCCGTGATCTGTCCGGTGGCAGCGTTGAGGGTGTAGTCGACCGTCACCGACTTCGGAGACAAGGTCACTTCCTGAACCGAGGCGCCTGCGGCGTGGCTCACGCGCGTTCCCGGCTGGTACGTCGTGTTGCCGAGGCTGGAGAACCACAGTCGAGTGCCGTCGACGAGTTGGATGCGCAGGTACTCTTCTTTGCCGAGCACCCCGTCGTCGACCACGATGTAGTCGTCCCGCGCGAAGCCCACGGCGCTCGCGACGTCGATGTAGTTCTGGTCCGCGGGCACGGCGCTCGACAGAGTCGAGCTCCCGCCTGCCGTCGCCGTGCGCACGAGCACGCTCGTCGCAGCGCCGGTGATGTTCCAGTGCGGCGTCGCACCCGTCGTGAACACGTCGCCGAGACCGGCGGTCGAGTCGCCGACGAACTCGAGCAGCTTCACATCCGGCAAGTTGACGGTGTAGGGCTGGGCCCCAGTCAGCTTGCCCTGCGGGAACGAGTAGCTCAGGACCGCGTTCATGTTCGTGGTCGGGCCCGACATCACGACGCTGTAGGTGGAAGACACCGACGGGCTGACCGCCGCGCCGCTGTCGTCCGTCAGCGTGAACGTCACGGTGACCTTCTCACCCGGATCGATCGTGCCGTCGGCGTTGTTCGTCCCCGCCTCATTCACCGATGCGATGTCGATGTTGAGGCCCGGGTTGAAGTTGCCGCGGTAGAGCGGGTGCGTGTGCGCGTCCTCGACGGCGAGCTCGTTGCCCGCAGTCTCGTGGCACAGCGTGCAGTTCGCGTTGTTCGCCTGCGACGGCATGGTCTGTCCGTTCGCGGTGTAAGGCTGCCCCCACGCGATGTCGTCGTGGCAGGAACCACAGGCCTGACGCGTGGGCTGGCTCTTGTGCAGGTCGCCCTGCGTGGGCCCGGTCAGCGGTCCGCCCTCGTCGGGATCCCCGTGGCACTTCGCACATGCGACCACGCCGTAGCGCATCTCGTCTTCGAGCGCCTTGTTTGTGGTCGACAGCGCGGTGTAGCCCTGG
>CAIYPP010000089.1 GCA_903928115.1 uncultured Planctomycetota bacterium | reverse complement strand
GTCACCACGGTGATGATCAACCCGCTCGAGCGCCAAGTGATCGGCGGACTCTCGGTGGTCGTGAAGACCGCGGGCGACGACGCGAAGTCGCGCACCGTGAAGGCCGACAGCGCGCTCTACGGCGCGATCGGTTCCGCGCCGAGCGCCTCGAACCACCCCGCGTTCGGCCGCCCCGATGACTTCTACTCGCGCCGCCCGACGACGCGCATGGGCGTCGAGTGGGAGTGGCGCAAGGCGTTCTTCGACGCCGCGATGGCGCGCGAGGACAAGTCGCTCGCCGGTCCGGGCACGCTGGAGCTGCAGAAGGCGCTCTCGGGCGACCTGCCGCTCGTGATCCAGACTTGGACGACGCAGGACATCCGCACCGCGGTGTTCTTGAAGGAAGAGCTCGCGCGCGAGGGCCTCGGCAAGCTCAAGCTCGTCGTCGATGCGGCTGCGGAGGCGTGGCGCGAGCCCGACCTGCTCGTGCGCAGCGCGACGGCGGCGATCTTGCCGCCGTTCAGCGCCACGGGCCGCACCACGGAGAGTGCGTTTTTCGCGCTCGACACCGCCAAGGTGCTCACCGAGAGCGGCGTCACTATCGCGCTCTCCGGCCACGGCGCCGCGGAGGTCTCCGAGCGCCTGTGCTACCAGCCCGGCCACGCGATGCGCGGCGGGCTCTCCTTCGACGCGGCGCTCGCGGCCGTGACCATCAACCCCGCGCGGATCGCCGGCATCGACAAGCGCGTGGGCAGCCTCGAAGCCGGCAAGGACGCCGACTTGGTGCTCTGGAGCGGTCCGCCGTTCGAGCCCACGTCGGCCGTCATCGGCGTCCTCGTCGACGGGCGCCTCGTCCTCGATCCGCGTACCCAGAACAAGTAGCCCCTCTCGCTCTCACACTCACCATGAAGCTCATCCAAACCACCACCCGCGTCGCCGCGATCGCGCTCGGCGCCTGCTTGTTCGCCTCCGCCGCCCTCGCCGACGGCAAGCTCGCCATCAAGGCGGGCAAGATCCTCGCCGGCCCCGGCATGCCGGAAGTCGAGCAGGGCGTGATCGTGATCGAGAACGGCCGCATCGCCGCGATCGGCAAGGACGTCAAGGTGCCTTGGGACGCGGTCGTGATCGACGCGCCGAACATGGTCGCGGTCCCCGGCTACATCGAGGCGCACAGCTCGCGCGGCATGGACCGTCCGAACGAGAACCTCGACATCGCTCCGTTCCTTTCGGTGCGCGACTCGATCGACCCCGTGTCGTTCTACTTCGAGGACTCGCTGCGCTGGGGCGTCACGACGATCAACATCCAGCAGGGCAACAACTGCGTGATCGCCGGTCAGGGCATGGTCGTGCGCCCCACGGGGCTCACGGTCGACGAGATGATCGTCCGCATCCCCTCGGGCGTGAAGCTCTCGGCGAGTCCGAAGACGGGCTTCTCCGCCGCCACGCAGGCGCAGACTCTGCGCCGCGCGTTCTCGGACCTGCGCCGCTCGCTCGAGCAGCTCGTCGCCGAGAAGAAGGAAGGCAACGACCGCGCGCGTCGCGAGGCGCTCTATCAGGGCCGCGACCTCGAAGGCGAAAACGCCAAGGGCAAGGCGATGGAAGGCTCGGCGTGGAAGGTCACGGGCTTGGAGCTCGTACCGCGCGGTGAGATCGACGAGAAGCTCGTGCCGCTGCTGGGCCTCGTCGAGGGCAAGCTCCCGGCGTTCATTTACTGCGGTCGTCCGATGGACGTGCACACCGCGCTCGAGGTCGCCAAGGAGAACGGCTTCCTCTCGAAGACGACGCTCGTGCTCTCGCCCGCCTGCTACAAGGCGGCGGGCGCCGTCGCTGCGGCCAAGGTGCCGGTGATCCTCGACGGCAGCGTGATGTACGTCGAAACGGACCCCTTGACCGGTGAGGAGCGCGAGGTGTTCGTGCCGGGCGAGTTCAAGAAGGCTGGCGTGCGCTTCGCGCTCGCGAGCGCCAACCCGACGACGGAGTCGCTTTGGTTCCAAGCGGCGCAGTGCATCGGCCGCGGCATGACGCGCGCCGAGGCGATCACGGCGGTGACGACGGTGCCCGCCGAGATCCTCGGGCTCGGCAAGCAGCTCGGCACGCTCGAAGTCGGCAAGTTCGGAACCGTGTTGCTCTGCTCGGGCGATCCGCTCTCGGTGACCTCGTGGGTCGAGCGCGTCGTGATCGAAGGCAAGGACGTGTACGACCGCTCGAAGGACGTGCGCGTGAAGCACTTGGTCGGCGGTCAAGCGCCCGCGAACACGCAGGCGATGGGCGCGGCGTTGCTCGGCGACGCGCGCAAGGTCGTGTGCTGCGAAGGTGAAGACCCCGAAGAGCACGCCAAGCACCTCGCCGAAGAGCGCGCGAAGAAGGACAAGGGCGAAGAGGACTCGGAGGACGACAAGTGAGCTTCTCGGCACGCATCACGGCCGCGGGG
>CAIYPP010000088.1 GCA_903928115.1 uncultured Planctomycetota bacterium | reverse complement strand
GTTGACGGCGTTCCCGCTGACCTTGTGGGAAGAGGACTCGACGGAGCGCACGCTCAAGGGCGTGTTCCCCTTCGCAGGGACGTTCGAGAACTTCGCGACCTACGACCGCCGGAGCTTCTTCATGTTCCCGCTGTTCCTGCGCACGGAGCGCGACGGCGGCGTGTACCACCACCTGCTGTGGCCCGTGTTCAGCTACGGCCGCAACAAGCGCGGCGAGCTCGACGGCCACGTGTGGCCCTTGGTCGGCGTGTCTCGCCCTGGCCACTCCGAGAGTGGCTTTCTCGCGTGGCCGCTCGTGACGTGGTCCCGCGAGCGCATCTACTTGCCCCGCGCACAGCAGCCCACGACGTGGATGTTCTGGCCGTTCTACGGCGAGAAGCGCGCGGACTCCTACTCGGCGTGGAACGCGCTGTGGCCGTTCTTCGGCTATGCGAGCGACGCGGAGTCCGGCTACTGGTCGTGGGCCGGCCCGTGGCCTTTCGTCCGCGTGCAGCGCCCGGGGACGAGCCGCGAGCCCGAGCTCACGCGCTTCTGGCCGTTCTACTCGCACTTCCAAGGCGACGGCCTCGACAGCCGCTCGTATCTGTGGCCGCTCTTCAACCAGCGCCACGAGACCTACGCGAACGGCGAGCGGCACGGCGAGTTCTTCTTCCCGTTCTGGGACCACTTCATCGAAGACGACAAGGAAGGACGCCGCGTCGGGAGCTGGAGCAAGCTCTGGCCGCTGTACCAGTACCGCGAGCAGGGCGGGCGCTCGCGGCTGGGGCTGCCGACCTTGATTCCGTTCTGGCACATGCCCGACGTCGACGAGCACTACGCGTGGCTGTGGGAGCTCTATCGCGCCGAGAACGACGCAGAGCGGTGCGCCGAGCGCTCGTGGCTCGGGGTCTGGCGGCGAGAGCAGGACGCGCAGGAGTCGCGCGAGTACCTGAGTGGACTGTGGTCGAAGCGCAAGTATCGTGACGAAGGTGGCATGGTGCGCGAACACTCGCTCTTCTTCGGACTTCTGCGCTGGCGTGAGGCGGGCGACTCGTTCGAGTGGCTGCGGCCTGCGTTCCCGGGGCCCGGCTGGCCGGCGCGCGCCAACGACGGACGCTGAGCGATGACCTCCATGTTCTCCGCAGTCCTGCGCGACATCGGCTTCCAGCTCGAGCTCACGCTCTCGGTCTTCCTGCGGTTCGGCGGGATCCTGCGGCGGCGCACGCTGATCGCCGACCAGCTCTACCAGTCCGGCCTCAAGGTCGTGCACGTGGTGCTGCTCGTCGGACTCTTCATCGGCATGATCGTGGCGCTGCAGACGGGTCTGGAGCTCGCCAACTTCGGCCAGCAGGACCAGATCGGCACGATCGTGGCACTCTCGATGTGCCGCGAGATGGGCCCCTTCATCACCGCGACGATCCTCGCGGCAACCGTCGGCAGCGCGCTCGCCGCCGAGATCGGCACGATGGCCGTGAGCGAAGAACTCGCGGCACTCGAGGTCATGTCGATCGACCGCATCAGCTACCTCGTGATGCCGCGCGTGATCGGCGCGGCGGTGATGTGCCCGCTGCTCACGGTGCTGTGCGACGGGATCGGCATCTTCGGCGGCGGATTGATCGCCGACTCGCAGCTCAACGTCGGCTCGGCCCTGTACTACGACTCGGTGCTCGAAGCGCTCAACGACCGCGGCTTGCCGCTCGATCTTCCGAAGGAGGTCTACACGGGCCTCTTCAAGTCGCTCGTATTCGGCGTGATTCTCGCGGTGATCTCGTGCTCGGCGGGCTTGAAGGCCACGAGCGGCGCGCTCGGCGTCGGCAATGCGACGCGCAAGGCGGTGCGCGACTCGATCATCGCGATCATCATCTCCAACTACTTCATGTCGTGGTTCTTCTTCAACACTTGAGCGCGACGTGAAGCCCGAGGTGATCATCCGCTACGAGCGCGTCTGCAAGGCCTTCGGCCCCAAGGTCGTGCTCAAGGACCTCGATCTCGAGGTCTACAGGGGCGAGGCCTTTTGCATCATGGGCCCGTCGGGCTGCGGGAAGTCCGTCACGATTCGGCACATCATCGGACTGCTCAAGCCCGACTCGGGGCGGATCGAGGTCGACGGCCACGACATGAGCAAGATCGGGGCCGAAGACCTGCGCAAGCTGCGCGCGCGCATGGGCTACGTGTTTCAAGAAGCCGCGCTGCTCGCCTCGCTCTCGGCGGGCGAGAACGTCGCGCTGCCGCTGCGCGAGACGACGCGCTTGAGCGACGCGGAGATCCGCGAAAAGGTCAACGCGAAGCTCGCGCTGGTCAAGGTGCCCGACGTCTACAACAAGATGCCGAACGAGCTCTCCGGTGGCATGAAGAAGCGCGTCGGACTCGCGCGCGCCCTGATCACCGACCCGGAAATCGTGCTCTACGACGAACCGACGGCGGGGCTCGACCCCGAGATCAGCACCTCGATCAACGAGCTGATGCGCGAGCTTGCGAGCGTGCTGCACGTCACCAGCGTGATCGTCACGCACCACGTCGGCACGGTGCGCACCGTCGCCGACCGCGTCGGAATGCTCGACAACGGCAAGCTCAACTACGTCGGCACCGCCGACGAGTTCCTCCACTCCACCGAGCCGCGGCTCGTGCGCTTCCTCGGAGCCAAGCTCGACTGATCCCCACCATGGCCAACCAACGACAACTCGCGCTGGGCGCCTTCTTCGTCGTCGTGCTGACGCTGCTCGGCGTCTACACGCTCTTCCTGACGGACTTCTCGCTCTTTCGGGAACGCCACCAGCTCGTCGTGCACTTCCCGCAGGCCAACGGGCTGCGCCAAGGCGACACGGTGCTCGTCGCCGGAATCCGCGCGGGCCGCGTTCAGTCGCTCACCTACGATCCTGCCGCGCCGCTCGAGCGCCGCGTCACGGTCACGCTCTCGATGGACACGCAGGTGCTGCTGCGCAGCGGCTAC
>CAIYPP010000087.1 GCA_903928115.1 uncultured Planctomycetota bacterium | reverse complement strand
TCGACCGCGCCGCGATGCGCAACCGCATGGTGCGCGACCTGCGCGAGGCGGTGGCGCGTGAGGAATACGAGCGCGCGGCGCGCCTGCGCGACGAGATGCTCTCGCTCGGACTGGATGCCGGCGCGGGGCGTGACGACGGTGGCTTTGATGAAGGGAGCGCGGGGGCATGAGCGGCCGCGGCACCCCTGGTGGCGACGCGCCGATGGCCGACTGCGTGCTCTCGAGCCGCGTGCGTCTTGCCCGCAACCTCGTCGGCTTCAACTTCGTCAACCGCTCGACGCAGCAGCAGCTCTCCGACATCGTGCTGCGCGTCCAGTCCGCGCGTCTCGGCGGTCCGTTCGAGGCGGGCGTGCGCTGGGTGAACGTGCAGGCGACGGCACCCGTCGACCGCCAGCTCCTCTTCGAGCGCAACCTGATCTCCCGTCCCTTTGTCGACGCGGCGCACCCGCGCTGCGTCGCGATCAGCTCGGATGAATCGACGAGCATCATGGTGAACGAGGAGGACCATCTGCGCCTCCAGATGCTCGCGCCGGGCATGCGCCTGCGCGAGCTCTCGGAGCGCATGATCGCGCTCGACCAGACCATCGAGCGCTCGCTCGAGTACGCATTCCACCCCCGCTTCGGCTACCTGACCGCATGCGCCACCAACGTCGGCACGGGCATCCGCGTGGGCGCGATGCTGCACCTGCCTGCGCTCGCCATCGTGCAGGAGCTCGAGCGCGTGCAGCGTGCCGCGAAGGAGCTGCATCTCGCGATCCGCGGCTTCCACGGCGAGGGCTCGGATGCGCTCGGCGACTTCTACCAGGTGTCGAACCAGACCACGCTCGGGCGCAGCGAGCGCGACCTCGTCGAGGAGTTCGCCGACGGCATCGTCCCCCGCTTCGTCGAGTGGGAGCGCGGCGCGCGTCGCGTGCTGCTCGAGCGCGATCCGTCGTCGCTCGATGACCGCGTGCACCGCGCGCTCGGCGTGCTGCGCTCGTGCCGGCTGCTCTCGCTTGAAGAGTCGGTGAAGTTCCTCTCCCGCGTGCGCCTCGGCGTGTCGCTCGGGCGGATCACCGAGATCCCGCTCGAGCTCGTCGACCGGCTGCTGCTCGAGGTCCAGCCCGCCCACCTCGTTCGGGCGACGGGCTGCGAGCTCGGGAACGGACGCGACGACCGCGGCGCGCGCGCAGACCTCGTCCGCTCGACGTTGCGTTAGGCCCGTTCGCGGCCTGCCGTCAGCTCGACGCCGCCATGCCCAGGAAGTTCGCCAGGAGCCGAGGTCCCTCGACGGTGAGGAAGCTCTCGGGATGGAACTGCACGCCCTCGCAGGGCGCTGCGCCCGCGGGCGCCTTCCAGCGCAGCCCCATGATCTCGCGGCGCGCGCCGTCGCGCATCGTCCACGCCGTCACCTCGAAGTCTGGGTGCACCGTGGCGGGATCGACCACGAGCGAGTGGTAGCGCGTGGCGACGAACGGATTCGACATGCCCGCGAAGAGCCCGCGCCCGTCGTGGTGGATCTCGCTCGTCTTGCCATGCACGGGCTCGTCGTTGCGGCGCACAGTCATCCCGTGGCAGTCGCCGATCGTCTGGTGACCGAGGCAGACGCCGAGGATGGGGATGCGCCCGCGGAAATGGGTGATGAGCGCCGCGCTCACCCCCGCTTCCTTCGGTGTGCACGGGCCCGGCGAGATCACCAGATGGCTCGGCTTCAGGTGCTCGGCCTCCTCGACGCCGATGCGGTCGTTCCGCACCACCCGCACCTCGCGCGTGCGGTCGATCTCCCCGAAGCGCTGGACGAGGTTGAAGGTGAACGAGTCGTAGTTGTCGATCAGGAGGACCACGCGCCGCCATGGTACGCGCGGCTCGGAAGCGTGTATCTTCCCGCGCCATGAGCGATTCGAGCGTCCAGTCTGATCCGTCCGTCTGCACCGTCCGTCTCGAGGAGTCGGGTCCGGAGGGCTTCGTGGTCTCCGTCCCCCACACCGAGTACATGCTGCGCCTTCACGTGAAGGGCGCCGTGCATGCTGCGGTCGGGAAGCGCGTGCGTGGCGTGATCTCGGGCAGCGCGCAGAAGTTCCACCGCGCCTCCGCGGGCGGCGAGTTCATCGAGCCGGTCGAGGGACATCCGCGCATCGTGCAGGGCCGCGTGCGCGCGACCGACGTCGCCGGCAACCGCGTGCTTGTGCAGGCGGTCGTTCCGATGTGGGTGACGCCGGCGGCAGGCCAGTCGGCGAGCGACTTCCACGCGGGTGACTTCGTCAACTTCTACATGGAGAGCGGAGTCAGCTTCGCCCCGAGCGCGTGAGCGCGCG
>CAIYPP010000086.1 GCA_903928115.1 uncultured Planctomycetota bacterium | reverse complement strand
GGGCGGCACATGCCGTGCAGGCCCGAAGCATACGCGAGCCACCGGCCATCAGCAGCCTTCCGACTCCATGCTGGCTGAACGGCACATGCCGCCGACTGCCAGGCACTGGGCGGCACATGCCGTGCACGGCTCGGTCAGGTGCGCTGGAAGTCGTAGATCGATCCCAGCCGAAGGATCCGTGTGAGCTCGTCGAGCGCGTCCCGGGACTCGCGCAGCAGCGCCGGATCCGCAAGGTCTTCGGCACGGAGCGTCTCGCGGTAGCGGCGCGTCGCCCATGCCCGCAGCTCGGCCAGCTTGGCGCCGTCGATGACCGCGGACCGGTTGATCCGCCCGAGGTCGTCGTCCGCGAGCGGCACCCGCAGCCGCAGGCACGCCGGCCCGCCGCCGTTGCGCATGCTCTCGCGGACATCCATGTAGACCGCGCGCGCGAGCGGGTTCCCGCGGTCCGCGATCACCCGGTCGATCGCGGCCTTCACACGCGGGTTCTCCTCGCACTCCGCCGGCGACACGAGCGCCATCGTCCCGTCCGGAAGCGTGAGCAGCTGGCTGTTGAAGAGGTAGCTCTTGACGGCCTCCTCGAGCGAGACCTCGTCCGCCTTGATCTCGACGATCGCGAGGGTCTCGCCGACCGCCCGTCGCAGCGCCGCGTGCGTGCCCGCGCGGTCCTCGAACGCCAGCTCGTGGCAGAGGAGCATGTTGCCGTTGCCGACCGCGATCACGTCGTTGTGGAAGACCCCCGCATCGATCGCGTCCGCGTTCTGCTGCGCGAACACGCAGCGCGCCGGATCGAGCGCTCCAAGCGATGCGACGCGCTCGCTCGCGCTGCGCGTCTGGCGCGCCGGGAACCTCGACGGCTTCCTGCGTGCATCCTTCGCGGTCCCGTACACGAAGAAGTGCACTCCGCGCACCTCGCCGCCGTTCTCGACGCCCGCGGTGAGCCGAGTGTGGTTCGCCGCGCCCTCGTCGCCGAAGTCGTCCTCCGTGCGCGCCGGCAGCGCGTCGTGCACCTCGAACCGGGCGCGGTCCGCGAAGATCGCCACAAGCGCGCGCGCCGTCACCGGCGGCTCGATCGCGCGATGGAACATCTCGCGCAGGTTCGCCGCGACGAAGTGCGTCCGCCCGTCGCGCGTGTCGGCCGCGGGCATCACCGTCGCGGCATTCGCGGTCCACATCGCGCTCGCGCTCGACACGCGCGCGAGCAGCACCGGATCCTCCTTCGCGGCCTTCGCGAGGACCTCCGCGTCGGTCCCGCTCATCCCAAGCGCGCGCAGCGTCGGCACGTGCGGGCGCTCGTGCGGCGGCAGCACGCCCTGCACGAGCCCGAGCGCGGCGACCGCCTCCATCTTCGCGAGCCCCTGCAGCGCCGCCGAGCGCGGCGAACTCGCCGCCCCCTGGTTCCGCGCGCTCGCGACGTTCCCGTACGACAGCCCCGCGTAGCTGTGCGTCGGCCCCACGAGCCCGTCGAAGTTCGCCTCAGGCATGGCGGGTCACCAGCGCTCCGCGTCGGACTGCGGGGAAAGCGGCCACGGCTGCGTCTCGCGGCCGTTGATGCTCGTGCCGCAGTGGATCGTGCTCGGGATGAGGTGGTTGATGAACTCGTGCGGGAAGCACGGCGGCGGCTCCGTGAGCGCGTTCAGCCGCTTCGTCTCCTCGGCGGAGAGGTGCACGCGGCACGCCGCAAGGTTGTCGTCGAGCTGCGCGAGGGTGCGGGCGCCGATGATCGTGCTCGTCACGCCGGCGCGGTCCATCACCCATCGCAGCGCGACCTGCGCGGGGGTCGCTCCGTGCGCCGCCGCGATCTCGCGCAGCGCATCGAGCAGGACGAAGGTCTGCTCGTTGAGGTACTTCGAGTCGCTCCGGACGCGCGTCGATCCGTCGTCCTTCGGCCGGTTCTCCCGCGTGAACTTGCCCGTCAGCACGCCTCCGCGCAGCGGGCTCCACGGCGTCACGCCGAATCCGCACTTGCGCGCCATCGGGACCAGGTCGTACTCGACCGTGCGCTGCAGGAGCGAATACTCGATCTGGATCGCGACCGGCTGCGTCCATCCGCGGAACACCGCCTCGTACATCGCCTGCACGCACACCCACGCGGGGTGGTCGCTGAAGCCCGAGTACCGGATCTTGCCCTGCTGCACGAGGATGTCGAGCGTCTGCATCGTCTCGTCGATCGGCGTGTGGACGTCCTGG
>CAIYPP010000085.1 GCA_903928115.1 uncultured Planctomycetota bacterium | reverse complement strand
CTTGAGGTCGCGGTGGATGAGCCCGTGGCGGTGCACGAGCGCGAGCGCGCTCGTCACTTGCTGCGCGATGCGCAGCGCCTCGTCGAGGCCGAGCAGCTGGTCCTTGATGATGCGGTCGAGCGTGCGGCCTTGGAGGTACTCCATGGCGATGTAGCGCTCGCCTTGGAACTCGCCGTACTCGTAGATCGTCGCGATGCTCGGGTGGACGAGGTTCGAGGTGTGCCGCGCCTCGCGCTCGAAGCGCTGGTTCGCCTCGGGGTCGATCTCGACGTGCGCGCGCAGGATCTTCAGGGCGACGGTGCGCTCGAGCCGGACGTCGCGGGCGCGGTACACCGCGGACAGGGGCCCCTCGCCGAGCCGGTCTTGGACCGGGTCGTACTCGAAGTGGGCGAACCTGCGCTTCTCCTGCGTCTGCGACATCGCTGGGCGTCTATCGACCGGACGGGCGGGAGTCTACCAACCGCGCCCCCGCACCCCCGCGCGGCCCGCAGCGGAGCGGGACAGCGCTGTGAAAAGCCTTCGTACGGGCCCTACACGCGCAGGAAGATTCGCGCGCGCCACAGCACGTAGAGCACCAGCCACTTGAGCGCCAGTCCGCCGCCCGCGACGAGCGCCGGGTGCAGCTTGAGCGCTCCCCGCGCGGCGAGGAGCAGCTTGGCGAGCGCGTCGAAGTCGACGAAGGACTGGAGCACGTAGATCGTGATCGCGTTGGCTCCGATCACCTCGAGTACGAACGCGCCGCGTTCCCAGCGCGCGACGTCGAACACGAGGTGGAACAGCGTGACGAGCAGCAGACTCCAGCCCGCGCACCACAGGACGAACGAGCTCGTCCAGAGGTTCTTGTTGAGTGGGAAGGCGAGTGCCCACAGCGCGCCGACGGCGAGGCACGCGAGCGACGCGAGCGCGAGCCCGCTCACTCGGCGCGACGGCGTGAGATCCGCACGCCGCAGCCACTCGCCCGTCAGCGCACCGCACAGCGCGGTCGCGATCGCGGGCACGGTCGCGAGCAAGCCCTCGGGATCGCGGACCTCGCGATAGAGCCGTCCCGGAAGGAAGCGCTGGTCGAACCAGTCGACGAGGTTCGTGCCGGACTCGAGGTTGGCCGCGCCGTAGCCAGGGACGGGGATCAGCGTGAGCGCGGCCCAATACCCGAGCAGGATCCCCACGGCCCACGCGACGCGCGCTCGCACGGTGCTCGTTGCGAGCACGATCCACGCGGCGAACATCCACGCGAGGCCGATCCGAGCGAGCACGCCCGCGCAGCGCAGCCCGGCGAAATCGAAGCGCAAAAGCCCGTTGTAGACGAGCCCGAGCAGCACCAGCGTGAGACCGCGTCGCAGCGCGTGCTGGGCGAGCTCGCGTTCGCTCGCGCCCTCCGCGCGGCGGCGCGCGAAACTCATCGGCATCGACACGCCCGCGAGGAACAAGAACAGCGGGAAGATCAGGTCCCAGAACGTGAAGCCGTTCCACTCGACGTGCTCGGTCTGGCCTCGCGCCCAATCGAGCCACGCCCAGTCGTTGCCGTCCGCCCACGCCTGCAGCATCGCGCCGCCGCCCGCGATCCAGAGCATGTCGAAGCCGCGCAGTGCATCGAGCGAGCGCAGCCGCGTTGCCGCCGGGGCCACGCTCACGGAAGGCTCTCGTAGTTCGTGCCCGCGCTCTCGGTGTAGTCGCGCGCCGGCGGCTTCGCGTTGCGCAGGAGCGTGAAGAGGGCTTCCGCGCGCTGCGAACTCGACGCGCTGCGGTCGCCAAACAAGGTGAATTCCTCGCGATCCCCGCGGTTCGCGTAGAGCTGCATCGAGCCCTGCGACTTGTGAGCGGCGATCGCCCAGTTCACGACGATTCCGTAGTCGAGCTTGTCTTGATGGCCGAGCTTGTCGCGTCGGTCGAGCACGAACGGACCGATCTTCACGCTCAGATTTTCGGGCGCGTAGGCGATGGACCTCGGTTCGGACGCGTCGCGCACTTTCGAGACGAGCATCACCGGCCTGCGCGCGGGATCCATCGCGAGCACCGCTTCGGCTGCGAGCGCCGTCGCGGCCTTGTGGTGCGCGTGCGACGTTTCGCTCGGCGCGAGGGCGAAGACGTAGTCGTAGCGCCCACTCGCGAGCTGCTCCGCGAGCTTGCGGCGCACCCGCGCGAGATCCCACGCCTTCGCATCGGGTCCGAGCACTTCGTCGACATCGGTCGTGTAGCGATGATCCCTTTCGCCGAGGAACGTCACGGCGCTGACCCCCAAGATGCGCGCCGACTCGAGCAGTTCCTTGCGACGGATCTCCGGCAACACCGCACGCCCCGTCGCCTCGTCGGTGATCTCGATGCCGTAGAGCGGCTCGGCCAGCGTGGAGTACTTGAAGCCGCCTTCGCCGTTGGTGATCACGAGCAGGTCGCACGTGGCGTCGAGCTGGTGCGAGAGCCGGTAGAGCGTCGCGCCGAAGGCCAGCTCGTCGTCGGGATGCGCGATCACACCGAGGACGCGCGGTCCTTGTGCGAGCGAGCGTCGCTCGACATCGACGCGGCTACCGGTCGGAGCGATGCAGGAAGCTAGAGCGAGTGCGAGCCCGCTGAGCACGAGTGTGGGGAGTGTGCGCATGGGACACAGGTTACTTCTCCGCGTCGATGACTGCTCCGTGTCGACACGCGGCCAGTCGCCGCGCTGTGACGGAGAGCCTGCGAGCGGCTAGAGTTGGCTTCGAGGAAGCCCTTCGATGCGCCCCGCTCTCGCACTTGCCGCCCTGTGCCTACTCGCTGCCTGCCGCTCGTCCCAGCCCGGTGAGCCCGCCGGGCTTGCGCCGCTCCTCGAGCGCGCGCGGGCCGAGCTCGATCGCGGGAGTGCGCTCGACGCACTGCTGACGCTCGACGATGCGCTGGCGCTCGCACCCTCGTCGCTCGCTGGGTGGACGCTGCGCGCCGAAGCTCTGCTCGAAGCCTCCACGTCGAGCCGCGACGCGAACTTCCTCGTGGATTCCCTCGCGGCGTGGCGGCGTGCGCTGGAGCTCGGCGCCGGACCCGAAGCGCTCTTTGGCGCGAGTCGCGCGGCCCGCGGGACGCTCCAAGGCGACGTCGCGCTCGACTTCGCGCGCCGCGGGCTCGCCGCGAAGCCTGCTCCGACCGCGACGGAGCTGCGCATCGCGGCCGAGGCGACCTTCGACG
>CAIYPP010000084.1 GCA_903928115.1 uncultured Planctomycetota bacterium | reverse complement strand
GGCGCGCTCGACGAAGAGCTGAAGCGCTGGCTGTACCGCTACGAGCAGGTGCGTTCGGTGACGGACGAGTCGGCGCTGCTCGACGCCGTGAGGCGCTGTCAGGCGCGCGAGTGGGTCGATCGCCTCGAGTGCACCGTCGAGGCGCACATCTTGCCGGTCGCGCGAGTGCGCGCCGCATGCACGATCCCTGGGACGAGCGAGCGCACGGCATTTCTTTGCCGCGACAAGCCTGCGATGAAAGACGCACTGCGAGCCGCGGGTGTGCCGTGTGCCGCCTCGATAGGCGCGGAGAGTGCCGAGGACGCACGGCGCTTCGCTGCGGAAGTCGGATTTCCCCTGATCTTGAAGCCGCGCGCGGCCGCGGGTGCCGCGGGCACGTACAAGGTCGACGACGCTGCTGCGCTCGAGTCGGCGATTCGCGAGTGCGGGCTCGACCGCGGCAATCCGACCGCGATCGAGGAGTTCGTCGAAGGCCACGAGGGCTTCTACGACACGCTCACGATCGACGGAGTCGTGAAGCACGACTTCATCTCGCACTACTACCCGAACGTGCTCGAGGCCATGCGCACGCGCTGGATCTCGCCGCAGATCGCGATCACCAACCGCATGGACGCGCCGCACTACGCGGAGCTGAAGGCCATGGGGCAGAAGGTCATCACCGCGCTCGGCATCGGCACGTCGGCGACGCACATGGAGTGGTTCTTCGGCCCCAAGGGCCTGCGCTTCTCCGAGATCGGCTGCCGCCCGCCGGGCGTGCGAGTGTGGGACATCTACTCGCGCATCAACGACTTCGACCTCTACCGCGAGTGGGCCTTCGCGGTGTGCCACGGCACGAGCGAGCGCGCACCGTCGCGCTCGCACGCCGGCGGCATGATCGCGCTTCGCCCGGAGTGCGACGGCACGATCACGGGCTACGAGGGCATGGATCGAGTGCAGGAGCGCGTGGGGGAGCACATCATCGACTGCCACCTCCCGCCGCCGGGGACGCCGACGCAGCCGGTGGGCTCGGGCTACATGGGCAACGCTTGGGTACGCATGAAGCACCCGGACTACGACGGCGTGCGCGCGGCGATGAACCTCGTCGGTGAGACGCTCAAGGTGCGCGCTCGCTCGAGCTGATTTCCGGCCGAGACCTTCGATGCGCAGCAGGGTTAGGGCCAACTCGGTGTCGTCCGTCATGAGAGGAACCACGGTCGCCGCGTTGCTCGTGCCCTGGATCGCCGCTTGCGAGCGCGGTCCGGCCGTCGACGCGCAGTCGGTCGTGCTCGTGACGCTGGATACGACGCGAGCGGACGCGCTGACCGCGTTCGGCGGTACACGCGGCGTCGCGCCCGTGCTCGACGCGCTCGCCTCCGAGAGCGTGCTCTTCACGAATGCGCACACCGTCGCACCGCTCACGCTGCCGGCCCATGCGTCGATGCTCACGGGCTTTTACCCGCCGCGACACGGCGTGCGGGGCAACGGACCGGCCCGCCTGACGGCTGAGGCCGACACGTTGGCGGAGCGCGCGACGCGCGCTGGCTTCGAGACAGCGGCGTTCGTTGGCTCGCTTGCGCTCGACAGGGACTATGGAATCGGACAGGGCTACGCGACATGGGGACAGCCCGAAAGCAACGACGAGCGCGTCGTGGGGCAGATCTCCGATCGCACCGCAGGTGAAGTGTTGCTCGAAGCGCGCGCATGGCTTGCGCAGCGCGATCGTCGGCGCCCCTTCTTCCTTTGGGTGCACCTCTTCGACCCGCACGCGCCCTACGCGGCAGCGCCGGAGTTCCTCGCGCGCGCCGGCGATCATCCGTACTACGCCGAGGTCGCGAGCATGGACAGCGAGCTCGGCAGCTTCTTCGAGGATCTTCGAGCGGAGGGATTCCTCGACGCTGGACATCTGCTCGTCGTCGGGGACCACGGCGAGGGTCTCGACGAACACGGCGAAGACACGCACGGCCAGCATCTGTGGGAATCCACGCTCCGCGTGCCGATGTTCCTGCGGCTTCCGAGCGCGCAGCGCGCGGGCGAAGTTCGCGCGGAATTCACGAGCGTCGTCGACGTGGCACCCACGCTGGCGGAGGCGATGGGGCTGCCGCCGCTCGTGGGAATCGACGGAGCTTCGCTTGTGGGCGAGCTCTCGCCCGTGCGCGGGACGTACTTTGAGGCTCTCTCCGGTTGGGTCCGTTTCCGCTGGAGTCCGATGTGCGGCTGGATCGGTCCCGAGGGCAAGTACGTGCATTCGTCGCAGCCCCGATTGTGGTCGCTCGTAGGCGACGAGCAGCGCGACGCGTCGAGTGCGCATCCTGCGACCGT
>CAIYPP010000083.1 GCA_903928115.1 uncultured Planctomycetota bacterium | reverse complement strand
GCACAACCTGTTCGGCGACCCGAACATCGTGCACGTCGACCTCGACGAGTCCGGCCGCCCGCGCATCACGCACGTGGTCCGCGGCGACCGCACGCAGGAAGTGCTCGCCTACGTCGAGTACTTCGAGCCCGACCTGCTCGCGCGCCTGCGCCGCCACATCGAGCGCTCGCTCGAAGAAGGCCGCATGAGCTTCGAGGAGTCGGCGCTGCTGCAGCGCCGCTACGAGGCCGGACTCGACGCGTACACCTATCTGTCGCGCGAGTCGGACCTGCCCGAGACCGGTGCGACCAACGGAAATGGCAACGGCCACGCGCAGGCGGCTCCGGCTCCGGCCGTGCCGCGCCCGACGGAGCAACCGGCGGCCACCTGAGGCGCAGCGGCGCCCCGAGCGCAGAATCGGCAATCCGCGCCGCGCGAGCCTCCTGCTCCTGCGGCGCGGCTTCCATTCGGGGACCGCGGCCCTCGCGCGGAGCGCTGACGCGAGCGGAGGGCTTCGCTAACATCCTCGGCCCCCAACTGGGATCGCAAGGAGAGTCCGCCACATGACCGCGCACGTCGTCGAACATCTCTCGCGCCTGAGCGAGGCCGAGTTTCTGGGCATCTACGAGGCGCTCGCGCAGCAGGGCTTCGGCCCGCTCGACCACGAGGTCGCGAAGTCGCTGAACTTCCGGCCGCAGGCGATTCGCAACTTGCCGATGGCGCAGCGGGCGAAGCGCGCGCGGCAGATCCTCGCGAGCAAGAAGAGCGCGGAGCTGTGCTACGAGCTCTTCGGCAGCTACCTGATCAAGGACCGCCGCGAGCTCGTCACCGGCTTTCTCGACGCGACTGGCGTGAAGCACGAGCAAGGCATGGTCGAGGACCTCGACTCGATCTGCCCCGCCGCCGACAAGCTCGACTCGGCCGTTGCGAAGCTCGATGGAGCGTTCGCGAAGGCGGACGTCGACCTGTACCTGTCGATGTGCGCCGACCAGTGGCCGCAGGTGCCGCAGCTTGAGGCGTTGTGGCGCAAGCGCGTCGGCGCCTAGCCCTTCGAGCGCTGTGAACCCCGCCGCGCCTTGCGCCCTCGACGGCGCGGGCGCGGCTGGCATTTCGGGCAGACGTGCGTGCCGCGCTGCCCCACGACGCTGCGCTCGATCGGCGTCCCGCACGCGCGACAGGGCTCGCCGCCGCGGCCGTAGACGCGGAACTGGTGCTGGAAGCTGCCGGGGTTGCCCTCGGGCGTGCGGTAGAAGACGTCGAAGCTCGAGCCCTCGCGCTCGATCGCCTCGGCCAAGACAGCGCGAATCTCCGCGTGAAGCCGCGCAGCGGCTGCGGAGTCGACGCTCGACGAGCTCGCCAGCGGATGGAGCCCCGCGCGGTGCAACGACTCGTCGACGTAGATGTTGCCGAGGCCCGCGAGGAACGTCTGGTCGAGCAGCAGAGGCTTCAGGGCTCGACTGCGCTCCGCGAGTGCGCGCTCGAACCAAGCCGCGGTGAACTCCGGCCCCAGCGGCTCGGGGCCCAACTCCGCGAGTTTCTGCGCGGGGTCGCGCACGAACTCGAGTCGTCCAAACTTGCGCACGTCGATGAAGTGGAACGCGCGGCCGCTGTCGAGGTCGAGGCGCACCTTCGCGAACTTGCCGGGGTCCCAGCCCGCGGGCTCGACATGGATGCGGCCGGTCATGCGCAAGTGGCACACGAGCGCGCCGCCGCCGTGGAAGTTCATCACGATGTACTTCGCGCGCCGCTCGACCGACTCGAATCGCGCGCCGAGCACCGCTCGCTCGAAGGCAGCGACGGACTGCGCGCCGATCGTGCGCTTCCACGCGACGCTCGCAGCGGTGATCGTGCGTCCGAGAAGGTGCGGACGGATGAGCCGTGCGACGGTCTCGACTTCCGGGAGCTCGGGCATGACGACGGGGAGCTTCTAGGCGCGCAGGATCGTCACGGAGCGCTCAGCGCGGACGCGCCCACCACTCGCCGCTCGCGACATCGGTCAGGTACTCGATCGCAGTCCACAGCGCCATCGAGAGCGGTAGGAAGCCGTAACAGAACGCGAGCACGATCGGCGCACCGACCGCGAAGCCGCCCCACGCGCCGAGGTCGGTGAACACCCACAGGAGCACGAACACAGCAGCCGCGAAGAGCTGCGAGAGCGTCGCCGAGAGGTACATCGAGCCGAGCTCAGCGCCGTCTTCGCGTCGATAGATCAGGCCGCAGTGGTTGCAGCGCTCGCGCAGGTGCGCCCAGCGATCGAACAACGCTCCGACGCCGCACTGCGGACAGGTGTGTCGCACCACGCGCTTCAAGCAGCGCGCGCGGACGCCGGCGATGCTCGGCTCATCCCAGCGCAGGCGCTTCTTCGGCATGCCCTCGGTTCTAGCACGGCGAGCGCAGACCCGATACGGCGGCCTCGGGTGCCCGACTCAAACCTCCGCGCGAACGCCGAGCAGGCCGTAGAGCTCGCGCTTGAGCGCGTTGTAGCGCTCGGAGCCCGGGTCGCGCGGATGCGGCAGGTCGACAGGGACGATTCCGGCGATGCGGCCGGGGCGCGGAGTCATCACGACGACGCGATCGGCGAGCTGGAGCGACTCGTCGACGTCGTGCGTCACGAGCACGACCGTCATGCGCTCGCGCTGCCAGATTCGGAGCAGCTCTTGGCGCATCGAGAGGCGCGTCAGCGAGTCGAGTGCGCCGAGCGGCTCGTCCATGAAGACGATCTCCGGCGAGACGGCGAGCGCACGCGCCACGGCGACGCGCTGCTTCATGCCCCCCGAGAGCTCGCTGGGGTAAGAGTCCTCGAAGCCCTGCAGGCCGATCAGCTCGACGTAGCGTGCAACGATCGCCTCGCGTTCTGCGGCGGGGTGTCGCAGGAGCCCGAGACCGATGTTCTCGCGCACCGTGGCCCACGGGAAGATGCCGTAGTCTTGGAACACGAAGATGCGGCGCGGATCGGGACGCGTGACGGGCTCTCCGTCGATCTCGACCCTACCCGCGTCCGGTTCCTCGAAGCCGCCGAGCACGTTGAGCAGAGTCGACTTGCCGCAGCCCGAAGGGCCGAGGATGCAGACGAACTCGCCGCGCGCGATGTCGAGATCGACGTTGTCGAGCACCACGAGCTCCTCGCGGCCGCGGCGGAAGCGCTTGCCGAGCCCTCGCACGACGACCTTCGCCGTCGCGTCGTTGTCGCGCGGAGTGCTCATTCCTTCGTGAAGCCCCAGCGCACGCTGTCGAAGCGCTCCAAGCGCCGCACGAGGAAGTCGAGCGCGATGCCGATGGCGCCGATCACGAGCATCGCGGCGACGACGAGGTCGTAGCGCATGCCCATGTTGCGCGCATCGACGATCAGGAAGCCCAAGCCCGACTGGATCGCGTTCATCTCGGCCGCGACGATCACGAGCCAGCCGACGCCGAGCGCGATGCGCAGGCTCGTGATGATCTGCGGCAAGGCCGCGGGAAAGACGACGTGCTGCACGAGCTCGAGCTTGCGCAGACCGAAGTTGTGCGCCGCGCGCACGTAGGCGACGGGCATCGAGCGCACCGCCGTCATCGTGCCGGTGACGATCGGGAAGAACGCGCCGAGAAAGATGATGAAGATCGCGGCCTCGTCCTTGATGCCGAAGAGCAGCGTCGCGATCGGGATCCACGCGAGCGGCGAGATGGGCCGGAGCGCCTGTACGAAGGGGTTGATCGAGTAGCTCGCGCGCGTCGACCACCCGGCCCACAGCCCGAGCGGGATGCCGACGGCCGCGGCGAGGAAGAAGCCCGTGGTGACGCGGAACAGGCTCGAGATCGAGTAGCGCAGGAGGCGCCCGTCGGCGATGAGCTCGCGCAGCGCCGCGAGCGTGCGCTCCGGCGTCGGGAAGACCTCGATCAGGCGCGGCGCCTCGCCGGGCGTCGCGATCTCGTAGCGCGTGCTCTCCGCCCAGAGGTGCCACAGAGCGAGCAGCAGCGTGCCCGTGGCGATCGGCAACACGACGGCCTGCGCGCGCTGGCGCAGTCCGCGCGAAGCGACGATCGCGACCGCGGACAGCGCGGCGACGGCGAGCGCAGCGAGGCTCACTTCCCTTCCTTGGCCTCCGCGACGGG
>CAIYPP010000082.1 GCA_903928115.1 uncultured Planctomycetota bacterium | reverse complement strand
GCAGCGAATTTGGGCTTGGTACCACAGCGACGGGAGGTCGAGCGCGAGGTGGGGGTCGTTGGCGACGAGCGCGCTGCCCGTCTCGCTGCGCTCGCCGGCGACGGCCCAGTTGTTGCTCCCGTTCGAGGGCTTCTCCGCAGGCGCGGGCTCGGATTGATTCCGACCGGCGAGCGCGAGGATCGCATCATCGACCGCGAGCGTCGGCATGCCCATCAGCTCGCGCGTGCGCTCGAGGCCGAGCGCGCTGAGCCAGCGCATGCGCGCCCGTTCGCGCCACTCGCCGAACGAGAGCATTTGGGCCATCAGCAGCTGGATGCCGAGACTATCCGTCTCTCGCCACGGTTCCGGCGAGCAACGCAGCAGCACGAGATCCGGAGGAAGATCGTCGCGCTTCGCATCGAGCCACGCGTTCACTCCCTGCGTGTAGGCTGTGAGCAGGTCGCGCGATGTCTGCGAACAGGCCTCGAAGTTCGCGCGAGCCGCGCGCGCGATCCCGAGCTGTCGCATGCGGCGGTCGGACGGCAGCGCATCGGGACCGACGATCTCTGCAAGTCTTCCCGCGGCGTAGCGCCGCTGCAGCTCCATTTGGCCCATG
Source organism: uncultured Planctomycetota bacterium (assembly GCA_903928115.1). GTDB lineage: Bacteria > Planctomycetota > UBA1135 > UBA1135 > F1-120-MAGs118. The sequence continues at coordinate 41,640 of CAIYPP010000082.1, read as the reverse complement.
CGCTCGTTCGCGTGCAGCCAGCCGAGCGCGCGCGCGGCGTCCGCGAGCGTCGCTGCGCTCACGTGGGGGACTGCCGCATCGTCGAAGCGCACGGACACGCTGCTCGCGAGCGTCGCGATCACAGCGCGGCCGTCGCGTTGGGGCCGTCCGTGCTCTCTCCACCACAAGAACGCGACACCGATGCCTACGACGACGAGCGCGAGGAGGGCCGCGAGCCAGCGGAGGACGCGCGAGAGGAGCCGCATCCGCGCCGCCTCAGCTCGGCCGCACGCGCGGGCCCGACCACGAGTTCATGCCGCCCTCGAGGTTGTGCAGTCCGCTGTAGCCTTGCTGCGAGAGGAACTCGCACGCCGCTGCGGAGCGCGCGCCGCCCGCGCAGCACACGAGCAGTGGCTTGCCGTCTTTCGGAACCTCACGCAGGCGAGCTTCGAGCTGATCGACGGGGATCAGGAGCGCGCCGGGGATCACACCCCCGGCTGTCTCACCACTCGTCCGCACGTCGAGCACGCGTGCGCCGCGCTCGATGAGCGCGAGGCCCTGCTTTCCGTCCACGTCGGCCCACAGGCGTCCTTCGAGGACCTGATCGCGCGACAGCCGACCGCCCTCCGCGACCACGGCGAGCAGCTCGCGCACGACGCGCAGCTCGTTGCGAACTTCCTCGGCACTGCTGTCCGTGCGCCGTCGGAGCTCGCGCTCGAGCTCTTCGACGCGCGCTTTCCACGCACCTGCCTTCATCCACGCCGCGAGCGCCACGAGCAGCGCACCACCACCGATCCCGACTGCCACCATGTCCATTTCAGCTCTCCTTCGCACGCGCGCGGAACACCGCGACGCTCGCCGTGTAGCCGTGCAGGAAGTTGCGGCCGCCGACCGGGCCGAGCTCTCCCTGCGCAAAAAAACCTGCGATCGGAACCGCGCGAACGAGCGAGCGCCTCACGCAGTCGACGTCGTGGTTGGGCGCATCGAACATGCGGCGCCCACGGCCGTTGCACGTGAAGAGGAGCGCTCCGACCGAGCCGGGCTCTTCGCTCTCTGTGAGCGCTCCGCCTCCCTGCGTCAGCATGAGCTGCTCGAGATCCTCGCCGGCACTCGCTGCGTCCCGCACGAGGAATTGCACGGTTTGTCCCCGGCGCACGACATCGCTTACCGCGACCGCATTCTGCTCGCGCGAAACACCGAGCAGGTTGCGGACGAGGAAGTCTCCTCGCGTGAACTGGCTGCGGCTCGCGTCGATCGCGAGCCCGATGAACGGACCGCGCTGAAACAGTGCGCGTTCTTCGTCGCTGAGCGCGGCGAGCGTCTCCTTGAGGACCTCGAGCGCCGGACGACCTCCGAGCTTCTGCAGCAGGTTGTCGTTGCACTGGGTCACGACCCACGGTCGCCCCACGGGGCGACAGCCTTGGCTCACCACCGTGCGCACTTCGATCGCGCCTTCGAGCACGACTCCGACGGCGCCCTGCGCGACGAGTCCGTCTTCCGTGAACAGCAAGTTCTGTCCGGGCCCCATGCCGCCGCTCGCCATCCCGCCGAAGACGGGCACGCCGGGCAATTTCTCCGCAAGAGCGCGCAGGTACGCGTCGGCGGGGAACGAGTAAGGCTCGGCCAGCAGGAGGATCGCGGCGCGGCTTGTGTCCTCCGCGCTGGGGAAGGCGCTGAAGGCGATGCCTCCCTCGACCGTCGGACGCGCCGTCGACGCGAACGTCTTGAGGCGGACGTCCGGCAGCGCCGCGCACCAGAGGCTCAGTGCGGGCTCGCGCTCCACCTCGCGGTCGCTCCCGATGATGCTCTCGCCCGTGCAGCCGAGCAGCACCGATGCACCGGTGGCGCGCACGAGACGCTGTCCAAGCTCTTCGAGCGCGCCTCCGTGATGATGGGAGACGAAGAGGACGCAGAGGTCCGGCTTCGTTCCTCGGAGCTGCTCGCGCACGCTCGCGAGGACCTGCTCTTCCGCGCGTGCGGACTGCGGGTCGGTCGAGAGGGCGGCGGCGAAGCGGGGTGTCGAGTGCATGAGTCGGGACCGTGCGAGCCGCACAGTCTAGCGACTGCGCACTGTGGGGTAGCCGCAGGGTGGAGGTTGTGCGGGGCGCTCTACGCACGAGGGCGCGTTCCGCGTCTGCGCCCCGCGCCTAGCATCGACTTCGGCGGGAGATCGTCCGCACCGTGTGCTTCACGTTTCGGTCGTTTCCGCCGACGGAGATCCCTATGAGCCAGACGCACGAGCCCGACGTCCAACCTTTCGAGAGTGTCGTGATCCGCTTCGCCGGCGACTCGGGCGACGGCATGCAGATCACGGGCAATCAGTTCACGCACACGGCGGCGGTCATCGGCAACGACCTCGCGACGTTCCCAGACTACCCGTCGGAGATTCGCGCGCCCGCGGGCACTCGCCCCGGCGTGTCGGGCTTTCAAGTGCGCTTCAGCTCGTCGGACATCCACACGCCGGGCGATCAGCCCGACGTTCTCGTCGCGATGAACCCTGCCGCGCTCGTCGTGAACCTCAAGGATCTGCGGGCCGGCGGCATCGTCGTGGTCAACACCGGCCAGTTCACCGATGCGGATCTCAAGAAAGCGGCGCTCGAGCGCAATCCGCTGCTCGACGGGTCTCTCAAGGGCTATCGCGTTCTGGAGATCGACATCAACAAGCGCGTCGCCGAGGCGCTGGCGAGCACGGGCCTCTCCGCGAAGGAGGTTCAACGGTGCAAGAACTTCTACACGCTCGGGCTGATGTATTGGCTCTACAGCCGACCGCTCGACACGACGCTCAAGTGGCTCGAGGAGAAGTTCGCCAAGCGGCCCGAGCTCGCCGAGGCGAACAAGCTCGCGATGCAGGCGGGCTACAACGCCGGCGACATCCACGAGTTCTTTCACGGTCGCTACGAGGTGCTGCCCTGCAAGAGCTTGCCGAAAGGCACCTATCGCAACGTGATGGGCAATGACGCGACGGCGATGGGGTTGGTCGCAGGCGCGCAGCTCGCGGGGCTCCAGATCTTCCTCGGCTCGTATCCGATCACGCCCGCGTCGGGCATCCTCGAAGCGCTGGCGGGCTACAAGGAGCACGGTGTTCTCACATTCCAAGCGGAGGACGAGATCGCCGCGATCTGCTCCGCGCTCGGCGCTTCGTACGCGGGTTGCCTCGGCATCACGACGACGTCGGGGCCGGGCATGGCGCTCAAGACGGAGGCACTTGGTCTCGCGGTGGGCACCGAGCTTCCGCTCGTGATCGTCAACGTGCAGCGGGGCGGGCCTTCGACCGGGCTGCCGACGAAAACCGAGCAAGCGGACCTGTTGCAAGCGCTCTTCGGGCGCAACGGCGAAGCACCGATCCCGGTGCTCGCGGCGTCGAGCCCCGCGGATGCCTTCGAGTGCGCCGTCGAGGCGTGCCGCATCGCGGTGCAGTACATGACGCCGGTGATCCTCCTGACCGATGGATCGATCGCGAACGGAGCGGAGCCGTGGCGCGTCCCGGAGCTGTCGGAGCTCACGCCATTCCCGGCGAAGTTCCTTGAGCGCGCGCCCGAGGGCGGTTTCTTGCCGTTTTCGCGCAACGAGCGGCTCGCGCGTCCCTGGGCGCGGCCGGGCACGCCAGCCTTGGAGCACCGCATCGGCGGCATCGAGCGCGCGAACCTGACGGGCCACATCTCGTACGAACCTGAAAACCACGAGCTGATGTGCAAGTTGCGCGCGCAGAAGGTGCAGGGCGTCCGCGACTCGATTCCGACGCCCGAGGTCTTCGGCGACGAGCGCGGCGAGCTGCTCGTGCTTGGCTGGGGCTCGACGTTCGGCGCGATTCGCAGCGCGGTCGAAGAGCTGCGCAAGCAGGGCCGCGCGGTGTCGGCGCTGCACCTGCGCCACATCTGGCCGCTTCCCAACGGGCTCGATGAGATCTTCGCGAACTTCCGCGCGGTGCTCGTGCCCGAGATGAACCTCGGCCAGCTCGTGCGCCTGCTGCGCAGCGAGTACACGCAGCACAACTTCCTGTCGTACACCAAAGTTCAGGGGCAGCCGTTCCGCACGTCGGAACTCACCCGCAAGATCCTTGCGATTCTGGAGCAGTGAACATGGCCACGAACACGACGCTCACCAAGAAGGACTTCAAGTCGGATCAGGACGTGCGCTGGTGCCCGGGCTGCGGGGACTACGCGATCTTGAATTGCGTACAGGGCGTGATGGCGCAGCTCGGCGTGCCACGTCATCAGCTGTGCTTCGTGTCGGGCATCGGCTGCTCCAGCCGCTTCCCGTACTACATGAACACCTACGGTTTTCACACGATCCACGGACGCGCGACGGCGTTCGCGACCGGGATCAAGGCCGCGAATCCCGAGCTTTCCGTGTGGGTCGTCACCGGCGACGGCGATGGCCTCTCGATCGGCGGGAACCACATGGCGCACATCCTGCGCCGCAACGTCGACGTGAAGATCCTCCTCTTCAACAACGAGATCTACGGCCTCACGAAGGGCCAGTACTCGCCGACGTCGCCGCAGGGCAAGAAGACCAAGACGTCGCCGATGGGCTCGGTCGATCGTCCCTTCGATCCGGTGAGCTTCGCCCTCGGCTGCGGCGCCACGTTTGTCGCACGCACGATCGACACGCATCAAAAGCACATGGAGCAGGTGCTGCTGGCCGCGGCAGCACACAAAGGCTGCGCGTTCGTCGAGATCTATCAGAACTGCGTGATCTTCAACGACGGCGCGTTCGAGACGATCACGGAGAAGACGGTGCGGGAGGATCACACGGTCGACCTGCGGCCCGGGGAGCCGCTCGTCTTCGGAAAAGAGCACGACAAGGGCATCCGCATCGACTCGTGGGAGCCGCGGATCTGCGCGGCGGGCGAGGCGGAGCTCTGGCGCGCGGATCATCCGTCGCCGGGTGCAGCGTTCGTGATGGCGCAGATGGACTCGCACCCCGAGTTGCCCCGGCCGATCGGGATCTTCCGCGACGTCTCCGTGCCGACCTTCGACTCAGGTCTGCACGAGCAGATTCGCCGTGCCCGCTCCGCGCGTGGACCGGGCTCGCTGGAGAAGCTCCTCCACTTTGGCGAGACGTGGACCGTGAGCTGAGTCGCGACGTCACGAGTCGTCGTTCAAGGCGTTCCGCGGCGGCCTTCTGCGAGAGCGGGGCTGCGGGCTATCCTGCGCCTCATGCAGCCACTCTCCGTGTCACGCCGTGAATTTCTGCAGGTATCCGCTGCTTCCGCTGCGCTGATGTCCTTGCCCTCCTGCATGTCGCGTCAGCCCCGAGCCGACGGCATCGAGCGACGGCGCTTTGGGCGCACCGACATGGACGTCGCGTTGCTCGGCTTCGGTGGCGCCGAGATCGGCTACGAGCAAGCGAGCGCAGAGACGGTGAACCGCCTGCTCAACTCGGCACTCGACGCGGGGCTCAACGCGATCGACACCGCGGAGTGCTATCGCGAGTCCGAACTACTGATCGGAGCTGCGATCGCGCAGCGTCGCAAGGACTTCTATCTGTTCACGAAGTGCGGACATACCTCGGAGCCGCCCGCGCAGGGGCCCGATTGGTCGCGCAAGGGCGTGGTGCAGTCGATCGAGCGCAGCCTGCGGCGCCTGCGTACGGACGCGGTGGATCTCGTGCTCCTGCACTCCTGCTCGCTGGACGAGCTGAAGAAGGGGGAGTGCATCGCGGGGCTCGAAGATGCGAAGCGCCAAGGCAAGACGCGCTACATCGGTTACAGCGGCGACTCGCAGGCGGCGCGCTGGGCAATCGAGTCGAGTCGCTTCGACGCACTCGAGACTTCCGTGAACATCTGCGATCAGGAGTGCATCGAGTTCACTCTCCCGCTCGCTCGCGAGCGCGGCATGGGCGTCATTGCGAAGCGACCGATCGCGAACGCAGCGTGGCGCTACGACAGCACGCCCTCGAACGGCTATCACGTCGAGTACTGGAATCGACTGCAGAAGCTCGCGTTCGACTTCGCGACGGGCGAGCGCCGCGCTGACACGGGCCCCGACGGTGCCGCGGGAGTCGCGCTGCGCTTCGCCGCGATGCAGGCCGGCGTGCATGTGCTCATCGTCGGCACCACGAAGCCCGAGCGCTGGGCGCAGAATGCGGCGTTGCTCGCCGCTGGGCCGCTCTCGCGCGCGCAGAACGACGCGATCCGTGCGCGTTGGAAGGCGGTCGCCGAGCCCAGCTGGATCGGACAGACCTGAGCAGCGCTGCGGCGCTTCAGGGCAGCTTGCCCCGCGCGTCGATGAGCTCGCGCACCTTGCGCGCGAGGACACTGGGGCTGAAGGGCTTTTCCAACAGGGCGACGCCGTCGCGGACGATGCCGTGCTGCGCGATGATGTCGTCGGTGTAGCCCGAGACGAACAAGACCGGCAGGCCGGGATAGCGCTGGCGCACGGCCTCGGCGAGTTGGCCTCCGTTGACGCGCGGCATGACCACGTCCGTGACGAGAATGTCCGGTCGAATCGCGGACTTGGCGAGTTTTTCTAGCGCGCAGTCGGCGCTCGGGCACGCGGTCACGGCGAACCCTTCGTGCTCCAAGCCCTTGATCATGAAGTTGCGCACTTGATCTTCGTCTTCCACGAGCAGCACATGCTCGCCGCTCGAGGTCCGCGCGCGCTGCAATGGCGCGGCGGGGGCGCTCTCGGTCGTAGCAGTCGAGGCCAGCGGCCAGTAGACCGAGAAGGTCGAGCCCTGACCGGGCTTGCTTTGGACTTCGATTCGCCCGTGGTTCTGTTGGATCACGCCGAGCACGGTCGCGAGGCCGAGACCCGTGCCTTTGCCCACTTCCTTCGTGGTGAAGAAGGGCTCGAAGATGTTCTGGCGCGTCGTCTCGTCCATCCCGATGCCGCTGTCGCGCACGTCGAGGCGGATCGCCTCCGCGCCGCCGGACAGGGGGCTTCCCGTGCGCACAAGCTGCGTCGAGACTTGCACTTCCATCGCGTTGCCGCGCTCCGCTGCGTGGACCGCGTCTCGCGCATTGAGCAGCAGGTTGCCGAGCAGTTGGTCGAACTGCTGGCGGTCGGCGAGTGCAGGCGTCGGCTCTGAGCAGGGCGCGAACTCCAGCCGAATGTCCTCGCCGATGAGGCGTCGGTAGAGCTTGAGCGACTCGGTGATCTGTTGATTCAGGTCGATCAGCGCGGGCCGGATCACCTGCTTGCGGCTGAACATCAGGAGCTGCTGCGTCAGCGCTTGGGCCCGATGGCTCGCGGCGAGCACTTCGGCGAGCGACTGCTGATGCTGGGGACCGAGCGAGCTGTCGAGCTGCATCAGCTCGGTATTGCCGCAGATCACCATCAGCATGTTGTTGAAGTCGTGCGCCACGCCGCCTGCGAGTCGTCCGATCGACTCCATACGGCGGGCCTGTGCGAGCTCGCCCCTCAGGCGGTCCTGCTCCTCGGCGGCGCGCTGCTGTTCGATCATGCGCTGCTGGAGCTCCGCGTTCGTGCGGTCGAGCGCCGCAACTTGGTCCGCGATCAGCGTTCGCGAGAGCATCATCTCGTGCAGGACGTTGACGTGGCTGGCGAACATGCGCAGTCCCGGCACGGAGAGCGCGTCAAAGCGCGGGAAGAAGGGCTTCTTCCGCTGGGTGACGGCAGCGACCAGCGCGCGCAGCTCACCCTGCAGGTCCCCGTCGATGGTGGCGAGCATCACGGTCGCGACGCCGCCGCCTTGGAAGCGCAGCGCCTGGAGCGCGTCGCCTTCGATGAGCGAGGTCTTCCAGTTCGAGCACTCGCTGAGCAGATTCGCGAGCGCCTTGCACTCTTCCTGAGTCGAAGGTCTTGGACCGCGCCCCGCCAGCACGGTCAGCTTGCCCTGCACGAGCGAGACCGCGAGGCACGACTCGCAGTCGAACGTCTCCACCGCCGCATCGACGACGCGCTCCCAGAATGTCGGCTCATCGACTGCCGGACCCGCGCGCTCGCTGAAGCGCACGATGCCTTCGAGGACCTTGTGCTCCCGATCCCGGCGATCACGCAGGTCGATCAGCTCCTGCTGCGTCGAGAGCAGGAGACTGACGTTGCGCTGCAGCTCCGCCCGTGTCCGAGCGAGAGCTTCCGAGTCCCGCTCTGCGGGATCCGGCGGGGGGGGCTGTGGTCCGCTCATGCGCGGCTGATGACGTACAGCGATGTCGTGTAGTTGTGGAATTCGTTCTTCGCGCCGAGGCGAGCGAACTCGCCGAACCCGTACATGCCGAGCCACGCCGGCGTCTCGCCGTTCTGCGCCAGCGGAGTCTGCATGGCGCGGACGATCTCCTCCTTTGAGACGCGATCCAAGGTCAAGCGGCCGCGCGCGCCGCAGTCCGCGTGGAACACGCCGACGATCTTGCGCTTGCCGACGGCCGCCTTGATCTGGTTCATCATCACGTCGAGGTTCTTGAAGATGCGCGCCTCGTCGCGGCGCATCAGCGAGAGCTTCGTCCCCTTTTCGCACGTGACGGGCATCAGGAACGTGCCGTCAGGGAGCGTGCGCGTGATCACGCGCAGCAGGTGCGAGTCGCCGTACTCGGCCTCGACGCGGGGCGCGAGCTTCACGCCGACCGCGCCCGGCGGGATCGTGTCGCCCGGCTGCGCCGTGGTGGGCAGGCCGAGGTTGCGCGTGAAGACGCGCCACGCGGGCTCGCCGTCGAGCTCGTGGACGCGGTTGCCCGTGGCGCGCGTGACGGTCATCTCGACGCCGGACGGCACGAACCCGTGCGAGGCCTGCGTGTAGACCTCCAGCGTCGGGTCGAAGAACCCGATCAGGACCGCCGCGTGCTCGTGGACCTTGTCGTCGACGAACTGGAAGCTCGCCACGCCCTTCATGTTGTCCGCCGACGTGCCGCCGAAGATCGTCACGTTCGGGCCGAGCACCGACTCGATGCCCTCGATCGAGCGGTCGCAGTCGATGTCGATGCCCGACGCGAGGTACATCACGAAGCGGGGCTGGCCGCGCTTCGCCACGAGGTCGCGGGCGAGCTTGGACGCCTGCTCGAAGGAGTTCGCACCGTCGACGTGCTCGGCGACGGTCATTCCAACTTCCTCCTCCGGGCCCCAGACCAGCATCAGCGCCAAGGCACGCATGCTCTCGTTGGCACCCTCCCGGCCGATCACCCCGGCGCAGGTGCACCCGACGATCCGCGAGGTCGGGCAGAGCTTCCGCACGGCCGTGATCACGGCCGCGTCGTCGTGGCCCATCGTCAGGTGGAAGGCCACCACCCGGGCATCGGCGGGGTTGCGGCCCGCGCTGGCGGCGCGGATGGCCTCGGTTACGGCCTGAGCGGTGTCGACGGTGCCGTTGGAGGCGGAGGTGAACGCGAGCATCGGGGGGTCCTCTTCGAATCTGGTTCTCAAACGTGGAACATGTAAATATCCCATGCACCCCCGCAATGCGTCAACCTACACGTTCACGGGCCCGCCTACGCACAAGGACCACTCTTCCTGACGTCAAGAAGGGCGTTTTCTCCGCGCGTTGCCTCGGAGTGCCGCGGATTGCCCTCCTGAAACGTGCGAACGCAGTTTCAGCGCAGCTCGAAGATCTCGAGCACCGGCCCCACCGTGCGGGCGCCCAAGACGCGCCGCGTGACGTGCGGCCAGCCCTCGGCTTCGACGTCTTGGTCCCAGAGCTGGTGGTCGGTGAGCTCCGGATCGCTGTCTGGCGAAATGCGGGCTACCCGCGTGGCGATCCGGCGCAGCGAGGCGACGATCCGCGCCCGGTCCGGGCTCTGATTGGGCGCGATCGTGTTCACGACGTAGTAGCCCGGCCCGTGGGAGCGCACGAAGCGGTCGAGCTCCTCGTCGCTCTCCAGTGCACCAAACTCGGGCTTCCCCGTGATCCAGTACAGCCGATAAAGCGGCTCGATCCTACGTTCGTCCGCCAGCCGGTTCTGGTAGCGCGACCACGGGCTGAAGAACGCCGCGCGGCCCTCGGGATAGCGCAGGCTCTCCACCGTGCGCATCAGGGGGAAGTCGAGCGGCGGCAAGACGTACACCGGCTGCTCCGCAGGCGCGGAGACGTGCTCTCGGATCCACGCCGCGGCCTCGTCGAGGGTCGAGCCCTGACCGCGCATCCACGACATCTTCGTGGAGGCCGCGAGCGGCACGCACAGAAGCGCGAGCGCCGCGACCGTGGCCGCGCGAGAGCGCAGCGCGAGCTGGGCGAGCCCCCAAGCCGCAAAGGTCGCGAGGTAGGGGAGCAGCGGGAGCAGGAAGCGCTCGTAGGTCTGGTTGAAGAGTCCCGCGAGCAGGAGGTACGGCACGACATACGAGAGCACGACGAGTACGTCGCCGCGCTCGGAACGCGCGCTGCTCTTGCGCAGCAGCCACACCGCGAGCGCGACGAACAGCAGCAGCGTCAGCGCGGGCTCGTAGAACCAGATCGTGCGCGCGAGCCGCGCGAAGCCCGTGCCGTCGAACGGCAGGTCGCGGAGCACGCTCTGCGTCGCGTCATCGCCCGCCATCGCGGCTTGCGCTGCTTCGTCGAAGTAATACCAGTAGAACGTGCGGAACGACGCGAGAGCCGCTGCGCCGATGAGCACGATGCGCAGGTCGAGCCAGCGGCGATCACGCCGCGCGAGCTGTGCGACGGCGATGGGGGCGAGCACCGCGAGGCCGTTGTGCAGGGTGCCGACGGCGAGCGCAGCGAAGAGCGCCGTGACGAGATACGAAGCCCAGTTCGGCGAGCTGCGCAGCCAGAGAGCGCTGGCGACGGCACACGCGGAGAACGCGATCACCGCGCCGTGCGCGCGCGCCTCCTGCGAAAAGAACACGTGCAGCAAGCTGAACGACACGAGTGCGGCGGCGTACAGCGCCCATGGCGGCTCGACGAAGCGGCGCGCGATCAGGAACGTCGCGGGGACGATCAGCACGGAGAGCACGGCGACGAGCGTGCGCAGGTCGAGCCAGACTCTCGCCGCGGCGTCGAGATGCTCGCGCAGCGTCAGAGGCTCGGGCGGCGGCTCCAGCGTCGCGTCCGAGAGCGGCGTGGCGGCGTGCGCGAGCAGCGACGGGTACTGGCAGGCGCTCAGCGCGCGGTCGAGCTTCACTTCGCCCTCGCGCAGCATGCGCACGTGGTCCGCGATGAACGTGTCCGCTTCCTTGAGGCACGGAACGCCGAAGCCGACGCCGTAGAGTCGCACCGCGAGTGTCCACAGCGTCAGCGCGACGAGCGCCCAGACCCAACGCGTGGACTTCATCGGCTCGCTACAGCTTCGGGATGTCGCGTAGGAGCCGCACGCGCGCCACGCTCATCACGTCGACTTGCGTGTCGCGCTCCTTGACGTCGATTCCGTAGGTCGCCGACTCGCGGATGTGCTGCTCGCGCGCCGCGGCGTCGGGGATGTCGCGAATGTCGCAGTCGTGCAGCAGCGCAGAGAAGCCATTGGCGCTGTCGAAGCGCCCGATGTACACGCGGCCACTCGCCGTCTCGACGACGACGTTGATGCCGTGCGGTGCGTCTTGGAGGTTCATGGCGCGCGAGTCTATCCTGCCCGCGGAGGTGCGTGCATGAAGCTCACGGGCAAGGGTTCCATTTGGTTCAACGGCGAGCTTGTCCCGTGGGAGAAGGCGCAGGTCCACGTTGCGACGCACGCGCTGCACTACGGTTCGAGCGTGTTCGAGGGGTTGCGCGGCTACCCGACGGCCGACGGTGGGTCTGCCGTGCTCCAGCTGCGTCCGCACATGCACCGCATGGTGCAGTCGTGCAAGATCGTGAACCTGCCGCTGCGCTGGAGCGAGGACGAGCTGTGCGACGCCGTGCTCGCCACGGTGCGCGCCAATGGCTACGGCTCTTGCTACATCCGACCGCTCGCGTACCGCGCCTACGGACAGCTCGGCGTCGATCCCTCGCACTGCCCCGTCGACCTCGCAGTGATCGTGATCGAACACGGCGCGCACTTCGGAGCCGAGGCCGCGGAGCGGGGCATCGAGATGGGCACGTCGAGCTGGCGGCGCATGGCGCCCGACACGCTGCCCGCGATGGCGAAGAGCGCCGCGAACTACCTGAACTCGCAGCTCGTGATCCTCGAAGCGCGTGCAAATGGCTTCACCGACGGAATCGCGCTCGATGCGCAGGGCCACGTGAGCGAAGGCAGCGGAGCCAACGTCTTCGTCGTCGAGCGCGGTGTGCTGCTCACGCCCAACCTTGGCAGCTCGATCTTGCAAGGCATCACGCGCGGCTGCGTGCTCCAGCTCGCGCGGGACGCTGGCATCGAGGTGCGCGAAGTGACGATGCCGCGCGAGCTGCTCTACTGCGCCGACGAGCTCTTCATCTGCGGCACGGCTGCCGAGATCACGCCGGTGCGAGCGATCGACCGCAAGCCGGTCGGCTCCGGCTCGCGTGGACCGATCACGGCGCGGCTCCAAGCCGAGTTCCGCGCGCTCGTCTCGGGCGCGAAGCCCGATCGCCACGGCTGGCTCACGCGCGCCTAGCTATTGGCACAGCCCCAAGCGTAGGGCGTCGGTGAGGCTCGTTTGGAACGGATCCGCGGGATCGCGGCTCCAGAACTGCCCCGTCACCACATCGCCCACGCCGAAGAGCGTCGGGTTCGCGCGCATGTACGCATTGAAATCGAGCGCGAAGTTGCCGCTGCAATCGTTCCCGCTCGTCGAGCCGCCCGAGTTCAGGATCTGCGAGCGCAGGCGCGGCGGAGCGATGCACATCGTTCCGCCTTGGAACGGCTGCGCCGCCGTACCGCTCAGGCTGAAGAAGAAGAGGCCGGACTTCTGATTCAGCACCGACTGCGCCGCAATCGTGAAGCCGGAGCCCGCGACCGTGCTCGGGCTCCCCGCAGCCAGAATCGTCGGCACGCAGCCGAGGCTGTTGGTCTTCGCCGTGCAGTAGGTGGACATCGTGCAGTCGATGAGCGGAATCGTGCGCGGCGAGGAGACGCGCGTGTTGCCCGCCGCGTCCGTGAACACCAGCTCGTACACGAGCGCCTTGCCCGTGCCCCCCGCGTTGTCGCTCAGGAGGAAGCGGTACTGCTGCCCGCCCATGTGCAGGCCCGCCACGCTCGCGTCGCTGCCCGTCACCGTGATCGTCCCGCTGAAGCCCGAGCTCACGAGCGTGTAGGTGTAGACACCCGGGTGAACGAGCACGACGTCTGCGGATCCACCACCGGGGATCGAGACCGTGTGGTCGTAGGGTGCGCTGGTGAACTGCACCGTATCCGCGCCCGAGCCACTCGTCAGCCGAACGATGCCGCCCGCGGAGATCGTCACGCTCGGCTGGGAAATCCCGCCCACGTTGAAGAACACGCTCTCGACGGCGGTCGTGCGTCGCACGACGTAGCGCGCGCTCGCCTTGACCCAATTGAGGCCATTGTCGAGCACCTGATCGCGAATCTTCGCGCGCACCTTCCACGGACCCGCGGCCTGCACGCTCGTCGGTTCGTTCTGCGCCACGAGCACGGGCTTGCGCGCATCGACGGGACCTGAGTTGCGATAGACCTTGTTCGCCCACTGCGCCGTGTTGCTCTCACCCTGCGCGGTGACGATGTCGTAGCGGCCGTCGTTGTCGAGGTCCGCAACGGTCGCGTCGAGCGTCGGATCGCTGATCGCCGTGATGAGCGTGGCCGGTGCCGCGGTGAAGTTTCCGCTGCCGCCGTTGGTCCACATCGTCTCGCGCGTGTTGGAGAGCGAGCCGACCAGCACGTCGTAGTCGCCGTCGACGTCCCAGTCGAACAGGCAGATCTCGTTGTCGTCGTTGCTGTCGGTGAGCACCGTCTGCGCCGTGAAACCCAGCGTGCTGCCGCTCAAGTTGTTGCGAATCGCACCTTCGTTGAAGGACGACGAGCTCACGAGGAACATGTCGAGGTCGTTGTCGCCGTCGAGATCGCCGACCTCGCCCGCGTAGGTCGAAGCCGAGTTCGATGGGATCGTCACCGGCGCGGGTGCGAACGTGCCCGCGCCGTTGTTGAGCAACAGGTAGTGGTTCGTCCCGCCGTTCGCGGCGCGCGTGAAGCCCACGAAGTCGAGGTCCCAGTCGTTGTCGACGTCGGCGAGGTGCGTCTCCATCTGCGCCGTCTTGGTCGGCGCCGCGCTCATCGCCGCCGCGGTGTAGGTGAACACGCCGAGCCCGTTGTTCACGTAGACGCGCGGCCGCCGCGCCGCGGTGCCGAGGTACGCGTCGTTGAGCACCAAGTCGAGGTCGCCGTCGTCGTCGATGTCCCCGAACTGTCCGCCGCCGGAGCTCACGGCCGCCGTGAAGCCGCGCGTCGCGCTCTCCATCGCGAAAAAGCCGGGATTCGCCGCGCCTTGGTTGATGTAGAGGAACGGCACGTCGGTGTCCCACGCATTGCACACGAGCGCGTCGACCCAGCCGTCGCCGTTGACGTCGCCGGTGATCACCGCCTTGGCGTTCGACACACGCGCGCCGAGTCGCGCGACGCTCTCATCGGTGAACGAGAGCGTCCCGCTCGGCACGAACTGATTGATGAGCAGCACGTTCTGGCGCTTCACGCCCGCGACGTTGAAGCCTTCGCCGTCCGCGAAGAACAAGTCGAGGTCCCCGTCGCGATCGACGTCGGCAGCCTCGACCCCTTCCGTCCAGCGCGCCGTGCCCGGCAGCAGTCCCGAGAGATGCTGGAACTGCTGCGCAAGCGCGGCAGGTGCGAACGCGCCGAGCGCGACCGAGACGTAGAGCGACTTCATCGTGGGGGTTCAGGAGCGCACGCGGGCACGCTGGGCCCGTCTTCGACGGCTCCAACCACCGCGCAGTTCCCTAGTCTCCCAAGGTACTCCAACCCCGCAGTTTTCAGGGGAGGAAGGTGACGCGCACGACGTTGGTGACGTTCGCGTTGGAGCCACACGGGCCGGTGGGATCGCGGTACCAAGTTTGGAAGTACCACGACTGACCGGCGGTGGGCGTGCCCGAGGCGCCGAAGCGCGCGTTGCAGATCGCCGCGAGTCCCGGTCCGAGGGTGAACGTTCCGCCGGCACCGGAGTTGGCGGTGGCGTGGCGGAAGACCGGCAGGTTCACGCAGCGCAGACCGTCGTAGAACGTCGCGGGCGGGCGCGAGCTGCTGCCCATGAACACCATGCCCTGCACGTTGAGCGGCAGTTGCGACGAGGTGAGGGTGAGGTTGTCGAGCGCGAGGCTCACGGACCCGCCGGAGTTGATGTTGGAGAGCAGTCTGGCGCCGACGCCGGTCGAGTTGCGGCAGCCGCCGGTCGCGTAGCTGTTGTTGCAGGTCGCGCTCGAGCCCGCGGAGCAGGTGCAGAACTCGACGACCTTGTCTTCGCACTCGTCGGGCACGCCGTTGAAGTTCGTGTCCTGCGACGAGCCGTTGGCGATGTCGACCGAATCCTCGACGCCGTTCTCATTGCAGTCGTTGACCGGCAGCTCCTTGATGTCGAGCGCGTCGAGGTCGTCGCCGTCGAGGGGCGCGCTGCCTCGCTCCGTCCGCAGACCGAGCGCCTCGGCCGACACGAGCAGTGCAGGGTTTTGGTTCAGACCGCCCGCGATCGGTGGGATCAGCAAGTCGCCGGGCTGAATCGGCACTCCGAAGAGGCTGTCGGGCTGGTTGATCACCGCAGAGCCGCGGCGCACGGAAAACACGAGCATGTCCGTGCCTCCGCCGAGCCAGTCGTAGGGCGCGAGCGAGGGTTGGTAGACGCCGTCGCCGTTGTCGAGCAGCGCGAGCGCGTCGAGGTCGTCGGTGTTGGGTCCGAAGCGGTCGAGGCCGAGCTGCGAGGCCGTCGCGAAGTGCGCGACTTGGCCCGTGGCGGCCATGGCCTTGAGCACGTCGGCGCCGCGGAAGCCGTTCTGCGCAGCCGAGTTCGAGTTGTTGACTTGGTTCGCGCGGTCGAGGAAGCCCGAGTCGAGCGAGAAGTAGATCGACGCAGCGGTCGCGAGGTCGGTGCCGATCTCCAGCGCGTCGAGGTTGTCGCCCGGATAGGGGAACGTGGTGTTCGTCGGGCGCGGCTCGAACAGCCCGAGGCCGAAGCTCCGGAACGAGTTCGCGCTCGCGAGGCCGTTGCCGTCGAGCACGGCGGAGTTGTTGCGCGGAGCGAACTGCGGGCCGAGCGGCGGGCTCGGCAGGTTGACGTCGGAGAACACGTCCGCGCTCGCTTCGAACACGCCAGGTCCAAAGGGCGGAACCGTAGGGTTGCCTTGGTTGCGCACCGACGCGTGCGCTGGGACGAGCGGCGTGTCG
This sequence comes from uncultured Planctomycetota bacterium, assembly GCA_903928115.1. Classification (GTDB taxonomy): domain Bacteria; phylum Planctomycetota; class UBA1135; order UBA1135; genus F1-120-MAGs118. The sequence continues at coordinate 25,544 of CAIYPP010000082.1, read as the reverse complement.
GGGTGACCCGAGGCCCACTCGTCGACGGAGAAGTAGAAGCGCTGACGCTGGGGCTGGTTGGGGCGCAGCGGGCTGTCCGCGCCGCCGGAGAGAGCGTCGATGTCGATGCCGCACGGCGTGCCGGGCGCGTGGCCGACGCAGCCGCCGTAGCCTTGGAGGAAGAGCAGGTTGCCGCCGACGACCACGCGCGGCGCGGTGAGCGCGCCGGGGGCGCCGCTCGCCGCCGGTGCGAGGATGTCGCCCTCGGTGATCAGACGCTGCGCGCTCGACGAGTCGGGTCGCGAGACGCTCTGGCTCTTCCAGTCGATCGAGAACTGGACCTGCGCCGACGCGGCGCCGGAGAGCGCCACGGCCGCGGCGAAGCGGATCGCGAGGCGTCGATGGGCCATGGCCCGCGCTCTCGTCGTGTGCTTCTGTCCGTCCATCGTCGCGGGCTCCTTGTCGCAGGGGATCGGCGACCCCGCGGCCCCGTGGCTCGCGAGCATCCCCGTTCCAGACTATCCAATCGTCAGGAATCTGCCGGAGCGCACGGGCTCCGACGCACTCCAAGGTGCGCCATTGGCACCGGACTGGACATCCAAGACGGAAAAAAGGGTGCGCAGGTTCGCCGGGCGACGCGGGGCCAGGCTCGGACGCCCCGGCGCCGGCGCACGCTCAGGGAGTGAGCGCAACGCGCAGGCCGAAGGCCCCGGCGCGGTTGGACGGGCGCACCGCGACGCGGATCGAGGCGCGGCAGTGGCTCGCTTGGAAGTACCACGAGCCGCCGCGCAGGACGCGCATGCGCCCCTGCGTCGGGCCGGGCGGATCGGTGACGCCGGCGGTATGCCGCAGGTACTCGATGTCCGAGTACCAGTCCTCGCACCACTCCCAGACGTTGCCGAGCATGTCGTGCAGGCCGAGATCGTTGGCGCGCCTCAGTCCGACGGGTTGTGTGCTCTCGGTGCAGTTGCCCTCGTGCCACGCGACTTCGTCGACCGGACCGTAGCGCGGGTTCGCGTTCCCCGCTCGCGCCGCGTACTCCCACTCGCCTTCGCTCGGCAATCGCAGTCCGCTGCCGGCGCGCGCGAGAAAGCCCTCGGCGCCGCGCGCGTCGAGCCAGCTGATGCGCTCGATGGGGTGCTGCGGATTCGTGAAGCGCGCGGGGTTGGCGCCCATGACGCGCTGCCATTCGTCCTGCGTGACCTCGTAGCGTCCGAGATAGAAGGGCTGCGTGATGCGCACGCGGTGCGCGGGCTTTTCGTCGAGCGCTGCGTCGTTGTCGCCTTGCGAGGCACCGCGCCGATACTCGCCCGGCGGGATCAGCACCAGCTCGACCCCCGACGTCGCGTGGCGCACGCGCCACGGCCAGCCCGTGGCGGCGATGCGCTTGCGCCACTCGACGCTCGTGATGACGAGCGGGTCCGGCTCGACGTCGAGCACAAGGGCCCACGGAAGACGCGGATCTTCGCTGAAAATCGGCGTTTTCTCGGGATCGGCGGGCGTGGCGGGCTCCGCCTCGGCGACGGTCAGGCCGCCGCCGTGGACGCTCTGGAGGTCCGCGACGACGCGCAGTCCATTGTGGCTCGCGCGCGTGCCCTCCCACTCCGGGAAGCGATTGGAGATTCGGCATCCTTCGCCGACCGCCGCCCACGAGCCGCCGCGGAGCACGCGCTGCGTCTTCGAGCGCGGCGCGCTTCGTCCGGGCGAGAACGCGTAGGGCTCCTCGCACCACTCGGCGACGTTGCCGAGCACGTCGTGCAGACCGAGCGCGTTGGGTTGTTTCTCGCCGACGGGGTGCGTGCGATCGCCGGAGTTTTGGTCGCACCACAGGATCGTCTCGAGAGCGTCGTACCGCGCTCCCGTGGAGCCCGCGCGCCCCGCGTACTCCCACTCGGCCTCGCTCGGCAGTCGCAGTCCGCCGCTCGCGCGTGCGAGGAAGCCGGACTCGCCGTGCAGATCGGTCCAGCTCACGCCCTCGACGGGCAGGTTCTCGGCGCCGCGGAAGGAGCTCGGATTGCGGGGGAGGACCCGCAGCCACTGGCCTTGAGTCACTTCGCAGCGACCGATGTAGAAACCGCGCTCGAAGGCCACGTGCTGCCGCGGACGCTCATCGTCCTGCGCGGCGGCATCGCCTTCGGACGCGCCGCGCTCGAACTCGCCGGGCGGAACGAGCACGAGCTCGATACCGCTCTTGCGATGGCGCACGCTCCACGGACGGCCGGTGGCCGCGATGCGTCGCCGCAGCGCGGGGTCGGTGATGACCCGCGGGTCGGGTGCGAGGCTCAGGATCTCGTAGGCCTCCACCTCCGCGTCGGGCCGAGTCGGTTCCTCGAGGCGCGTCGGCGCGCTCGCGCAGGCGCAGAGCATGGAGCCGACCAAAGAACCGACGAAGGGGCCGAGGATGCGGGGGGAGAACTTCACGCGCCTCGGCTATCGGCACGGGCTCGGGGCGGGGTGGAGGCGGGCTTGTCCAGATTGTGGACAGATAGCCCGCGGGGATGCGAAGAAACGAAGGAGCCCCGCGCGGGGCGGGGCTCCGTGGTGCTCGCCGACTCGGTGGACGGTCAGGGCACGAAGGTCGCCCGGACGGCGTTGGTGAGGTTCGAGCCGCTGCCGCAGGGGCCGGTGGGATCGCGGTACCACGCTTGGAAGCCGAAGAGGGCTCCCGGCACGATGTGGTTCAGCACGGGGAAGGCGCCGACGCTGTAGGCGGCGAGCCCCGGCCCGTAGGCAGCGGTGCCGCCGGCGCCCGAGTTCTTCGGCGGGAAGCGCGAGATCAGCCCGACGAGGCAGCGCCGACCGTCGGAGAAGGGCAGGGGCGCGACGACGCCCGCGCTCATCATCAGGATGAGCTGCTTGTTGGTGGGCAGCGCGGTCGCCGTCAGGACGAGGTCGTCGGCCGCGACGCTGGTCGAGCCGCCCGGCGTGAGCTGAGCGCCGACCCCGGTGGAGTTCTTGCAGCCCGCGTTCGGATCATCGTTGCCGCACGGCCCCATGGGCGCCGGGCAGAAGCAGAACTTGCCGTACAGAGCCGGCGGGCTGCACACGTCGGGAATCCCGTCGTTGTTCGCGTCCGCCATGCCGCCGGTGCGGATGTCGAGCGCGTCCTCGTTGCCGTTGCCATCGCAGTCGAAGAACGGCGAGGAGGGCAGCTCGAGGGCGTCGAGCTCGTCGTTGCGGTTGGCAAGGCCTTGGCGCACCGTCGCGAGCCCGAGGTTCTCGGCCGCGATGAAGATGCCCGGGAAGGGCGACAGACCGCCCGGCACCGGCGGCACGAGCACGTCCCCTTCGCTGATCGGGATGCCGAAGATGCTGTCGGGACGGCCGATCACGGCCGAGCCGCGGCGCACCGAGAAGAGCAGCATGTCCTGCCCGTTGACCCAGCCGTAGGGCGCGATCGAGCGCTGCCAGCCCGCGAGGTTGTTCTCGCAGATCACGAGCGCATCGAGGTCGTCGGTGTTGGCGCCAAAAAAGTCGAGACCGAGCTGGTTGGCGGGCGCGTAGAGCAGCGGCGGCGTATTCGGCACGACCGTGACGAGCACGTCGCCGCCCACGAAGCCGTGCGCGCCCGAGGAGTTCGTCCCCGGCGTGCCGCTCAGAGGATCGAAGAGCACGCCGTCGAGCGAGAAGAACACTCCCGATGCCGGCCAGCCCTGCGCGAGCGGCAGCCAGCTCGCGAGCGCGTCGAGGTTGTCGCCGCTCGAGAGCATCCCCGGCGTCGGCATCGTCGGCTCGGCGAGGCCCAAGCCGCGGTAGCGGAAGGCGCTCGCACCTTGCTGACCGTCTCCGTCGATCGCGGCCGTCGCGCCCGGCAGCGGCACCGCGAACGGCGGCAACGGGCCCGCGCCGAGCATCAGGCTCACGAACACGTCGCCCGCGCTCTCACCGAGCGGCGCCTCACTCGCAACGCTCGGCGGAACCGGCGCCATGAAGCCGCCCGCCCACGCATCGACCGACAGGTAGAGATGACGGATCGGCACGTTCTGCTGCAGCAGCAGCGCGCGTCCCGTGCAGATCGCATCGACCTCGACAGCACACGGAGTGCCTCCGGGGTGCCCCATGCAGACGCCATGCTGCACCAGCCCGATGTGCGGAGGGTTGAGCATCGGATGCGGACCCGCCTTCGCGAAGACCGCGGGGTTCGCCGCGGGGCCGAACTGCGGCAAGCGCGTGGGCGCCGGCGCGAACAGGAGATCGCCTTCGGTGATGGGGAGCGCGAAACCCGAGTCCGGCTGGCCGACCGTGGGGCTGCGCCAATCGATCGAAAAGATCGGCTGACGATTCTGAGCAGCGGCGGCGGTGGTGAGCACGAGGGCGGCGAGCAGGGTCGAGAGCTTGAGTTGCATGCGAGGGGGTCCTGTCGAGGGTTGGAGGCGCGCCCGCTGCGAAGCGGGAGTTCACGCGCAACCCAAGGGAGCCCTGCGCGCTCGCGCTGGACAGAAAAGTGCAGAAAGTGAAACGCTGCGGCGGATCCTGCGGAGGAAGGAGCAGGAGGCAGCCCAGACACGACGCTCCCGGACTCGCGCGAGAGGCGTTCGCGGCAGACGCGAGTGCTAGCCGCGCAGGTGCAGCGGCCTAGGCCAGCGCCGCTCGCCGCGCCCGCCGCCGCTGCCGGGATCGCTGTGCGCCGACCACAACGGCTTCTCCTTGCACGCCAAGGTGCTCGTGCCCGCCGGCGAGCTCGAGCGTCTCGAGCATCTCTGCCGCTACATTACCCGTCCGCCGATCGCGACGCAGCGCCTCGCCCTCGCAACCGATGGCCGCGTCGTCTGCGGACTCAAGCGCCACTGGCGCGACGGCGGTCTCCTTCGACCCGCTCACCTTCATCGAGCGCCTGGCCGCTCTCGCCCCACTCCCGCGCGCCCATCAACTCACCTACCACGGCGTGCTGGCGTTGGCCTCCGCTTGGCGCGATCTCGTCGTGCCCAAGCGCGCGCCGGTCCCCGCCGCCTATTCGCACGCGGCTTCCGCTCCCAACTCACCGACCGCGCCCAGCACCTCCGCCCGCCCGCGCTCGTCGCGCTCGACGTGGGCGGAACTCCTGCCACGCGTCTTCGCCGTCGACGTTCTCACCTGCCCGCACTGCGGCGACCCCCGCCGCCTCATCGCACAGCTCACCGATCCGGTCGTCGCGCGCAAGATCCTTGGCAGCCCTCGGACTGCCCACCGAGCCTCCACGGCCCGCGCCGGCGCGCTCACGCAAACGGTTCGACTTCGCCTGAGTCGCGCCGCACGTTCCTCCGCCAAGCACGCCCTTCGCCCGCGAGCCGCGTCGACGAGTAGAAACGATCGTATTCAAAGCGCCCGCGCCACTGCCCCCGCGAGGCTCGCGATGATAGCCAGCACGCGTTCCGCGGCGAGCGCCAGCCCAAGGGGCCCAGTTGACGGGTCGGCGCCCCGCGCCGAAACTCCGTTCATGTTCGTCGTCGACAACCTCCGGCGGAAGTCATCCGCTTGGAGCTCCTATCCGCCGATAGCCAGTCGCGCGAATGCAACGATTACCCACTGAGTAGGTACCGCCAACCATCATGCCGCAAGTCCTGAGCTATCTGGGAACGCTAAGGGCCGCCATCAGTACAACCACGCTCTGGTTTGCGTGGTGTCTCTTGTCGTGGCCAGCCCTGCAACTTCTCGATGATGATACGTTCGCCCTGCAGTTCGCCAACGGAATCGTCAGTTTGGCCTTCCCAGTCCTAGCCTCGTTCATGCGCAACAGAATCCCGGCGTTTACGAGGAGTGAATTGCAAGAGGTCGGTCTGCCAAGCTACGCATACCCGTTGGGCGTCGCTAAAGGGCTCCTGTCGATGGTGGTCGTGCTATTCCTTGCGATGCAAATGTCCGGCGCGCTCGCAGGATTCGGAGCTGCAGTGCAAAGACTGGATCTTTCTGATGTGTTTGGCGCGTTCGCGCCTCTACAAGCAGCGATTCTAGTTGTCACGGCGCTCGTACTTGGTGCCTGGTTTGCGGCGCGACTAAGGTACGACTCTTGGTGGAGTGTCACGCTCGCGGCGGCCGCGGCTCTGATTGCCTATATTATCTCTCTTGCTCTGGTGCCTTTGGCGGCCTTACAGATCCCGGAGGTCGAGGAAATGATGTCATCAATTTCACCGGCGCATGAAGCGCTCTTTGCCCTTGAGCTAGCGGCCTCTTCGGCCTTCGGTGCGCTATTAGGCCGGTGGGTGCGTCCAGAGATCGGAGTCCTCGCGATGCTCCATGGACTCGCCAGGCAAGACCGCGAAACGCTGATTCAGCTGTGCAAGCAAAGTCGCGAGGTATGAATACTGGTGACTGGTGCCAAGTCGCAGTGTCACGGGAGAACGTCACCCTCGAAGTGAGGCAGCCCCCGCCTTCGGTCCACCGACACACCGTGAAGACTGACGATACAGCGCCCGCCACTCACGCCACTAACACACTTTCCGCATGCCACTCAATCGCCGCCCTCGCCGGTCGCTCGCTTGCTCCGGGCACGGCGCGCAGCTCTTGCCCGTGGTACGCCGCGCAGCGCTTGCCGTTGTTCCACTCGCGCGCGAGGCGGCCGCTCACACGCCCGCGCAGGTCGGGCGTGACCGTCACGTAGCCCTTGTCGAAAAGGGTGTGGAACTCCTGCGCGAGGAGCAGGCCGTTCTGCACGTGGTTGGAGCGGGGGCCCATGTAGGGCTGGATGTGTGCGGCGTCGAGCAAGATCTCGGTGTGCTCGCCGGTGATCGCGCAGCGGCGGTCGCAGGCGTCGAGGAGGCGCGAGCGGAGCGTGCCCTGGCCTTCGCGGCGCACGTCGCGCGCGAGGACGAGGGTGCGTTCCTCGTCGGAGGCATTCCCACCGAGGTAGTCTTCGATCGCTGGCGCGCCGACGACTTGATTGCAGACTGGGTGCCGGCGTTGATGCGCTTGGCTGGGCGGGCGGCCCCATGTGCGAGCCGCCAGCGTGAGCTCACCAGCCGCGAGTCGTCGTGCAGCGCGAGTACTACAAACTCGTACGTGCCCGCCGGCGAGAAAAGAGCGTCTCGAGCATCTCTGTCGCTACATCGCCCGTCTGCCGATCGCGACGCAGCGCCTCGCCCTCGCAAACGATGGCCGCGTCGTCCGAGGGCTCAAGCGGCACTGTCGCGACGGCACGTCGGCGGTCTCCTTCGAACCGCTCACCTTCATCGAGCGCCTAGCCGCTCTCGTCCCACTCCCGCGCGCCCATCAACTCACCTACCACGGCGTACTCGCGTCGGCCTCCGTTTGGTGTGACCTCGTCGTACCCAAGCGCGCACCCGACTCCGCTGCGCACCGTCCCGCCGCGAACCCCCGCGGCAAGCTCGGATCCGGCACACCGACCGCGCCCAGCACCTCCGTCCGCCCGCGCTCGTCGCGCTCGACGTGGGCGGAACTCCTGCGGCGAGTATTCGCACTTTACGTGCTGACCTGCCCGCACTGCGGCGGCCCCCGCCGCCTCATCGCACAGCTCACCGATCCGGTCGTCGTGCGCAGGATCCTTGGCAGCCCTCGGACTGCCCACCGAGCCTCCACGGCCCGCGCCGGCGCGCTCAAGCGAGCAGCTCTAGTTCGCCTGAGCCGCGCCGCTCGTTCCTCCGCCAAGCACGCCCCTCGCCCGCGAGCCGCGTCGGCGAGTAGAAACGATCGTATTCAAAGCGCGCGCGCCACGGCTCCAGCGAGCCCGCGCGAGTGAACGCGTCGCCTAGCCGCGCAGGTGCAGCGCTTCGAGGCCGTGGAAGTGCCACGTGTCGCGCCAGCGGGGCTCGGCGGCGAGCGCGAGTCGCGGCAGGCGCTCGAAGAGCACCTCGAGTGCGACCTGCAGCTCCAGTCGCGCGAGCGGAGCGCCGACGCAGACGTGGATTCCGGCGCCGAAGCTCAGGTGGGGGTTGGGGCTGCGCGTCGGGTCGAAGCGCTCGGGCTCTGCGAAGCGCTCAGGGTCGCGATTGGCGGCGGCGAGCAGCAGTCCGACGCGCTCACCCTTGGCGAAGCGACGGCCCGCGAGCTCCATGTCACAGAGCGCAAAGCGCGTGAAGAGGTGCAGCGGCGCGTCGAAGCGCAGCATCTCTTCACAATGCTCCGCTGGCCGCGCCAGAAACTCGCGCGCGGGGTTTCGCGAAGCACGCAGCAGCGCCAGCACGCCGTTTCCAATGGCATGGACGGTGGCTTCGTGGCCCGCGTTGAGCAGCAGGATCGCGGTGGTCACGAGCTCGTCTTCGCTCATGCGCTCGCCCTGCGCATCGCGCGCGTCGACGAGGTGCGAGAGGAAGTCGTCGGCCGGTTCGCGCCGCTTGCGCGCGATGAGTTCGCGGATGTACGCGCTGAATTCCTGCGTGGCGGCGACCGTGCGGCGCTCTACGTCGGGACCGCGGCGCACTTGGTAGATCGCAACCATGTCGTGCGACCACGCGAGCAGCTGCGGAGCCTGTTCACGAGGAACGCCGAGAAAATCGGCGATGACGAGGACCGGAATCGGAGTCGCGTAGCGCTCGAGCAGGTCGAACTCGCTGTCGCGCGGGATCTCGTCGAGCAGAGCATGCGCGAGGGCGGCGATGCGCGGACGCAGGTGGTCGACGCGCCGCGGGAGGAAGGCCGTGTTCACGAACGAGCGCAGGCGCGTGTGACGCGGCGGCTCGAGCTCGAGCAGAGAGTGTTCCTCGAAGGCGAGGAACGGCGCCAGCGTGGGTGACGGCGGCGCCCAGCCCAGCTCTTCGCGCGTGGCCACATGCAGGATCTGGCGACCGAGCCGCCGGTCCCGCAAGGCCGCGTTGACGTCCGCGTGGCGGGTCAGGCACGGGTACCCAAGCTCGTCCCAGTGCACGAGCGGGCCCGCTTCCCGCAGCGCTGCGTAGGCGGGGTACGGGTCCGAGTAGAAGCGCGGATCGCGCGGGTCGATCGAGACGCGGCCTGCGCGGACTTCCAGCGGCATTCGCGCAGGATACGGGGCGTGGCGCAGAGCTCAACGGCAGCCACACTCATCCGGAACGCCGTCGCTGTCGAGGTCGGAAGACGTCCCGTTCGCGATATCGAGCGCGTCTTCGATGCCGTTCGCGTTGCAGTCGCGGCCCGCCGCGACGGTGCGAGCCTCCGTCGGCGCGCACTCGCGGGCGGCGAGCGAGATGAAGACGATCAGGGCGGCGAGTGCGAGTGGCAGGCTGCGCGTGCGAGCGGTGTGCATGGCGGGCTCCTTGCGCACCAAGTGAGCCGCGATGTTCGCGCTGGACAGCTTCTCTCGAATTTCTCGCGCTCAGCGGAAGGGGAGCGGGGCCGCGAAGCGGCGCTCGCGCTCTTCTTCCCAGCGATACAGCTCGCGCGGGCGTCGCGCGCGAGCCGCCGAGGTCGGATCGACGGGCCAGATGTGGGCGCTGCCGTCGGCGCAGCCCGAGATGACCCGCGGCTCACCGTCGTCGCGGCTGAACGCCGAACAAGTCACCTCGGCAGGGAAATCCGTGCGCCGCGTCACGGGCTCGCCGGTCGCGACCTCGCGCACGTACACGCTGCGGTCGCGCGAGCAGGAGAGCGCGAGGTTCGCGCGCTCGTGGAAGGCTCCGCCGGTGACGGGACCGGTGTGGGTGACGCGATCGACCACGGGCTTTTGGAGTGCGAGATCGAGCGTGCGCACGACGCCGCGTCCTGCGGCGCCGACGGCGAGCAAGAAGCCGCCGGTGCGGTCGTAGGCAAGCTCGCGGGCGAGGAAGAGGTCTTTCGCGGGCCGCAGTGGCTCCCTCGAAGTCGTGTCGAAGAAGCGCAAGCGTCCGTCGGCGCACGCGGCGGTGAGCTCCGCACCGTCCGGACGCGCGGCGAGCTCGACGACCTCCGCCGAGCCGCGCGCGCTCGTCCACGTCGCTTCGTGGACAGCCTTGGGTCCGTCGATGTCGAAGAAAACGAGCCTCTGGCCGTCGAGAGCGCAGACGCAGCGGCTCGGACCGGCCCAAGTAAAGGCGCGCACGCCCTGAGCAAGCTCGACGAACCTTGCGCCGTCCCACAGGAAGACTCGCCCGTCTTCGCGCCCCAAGAGGAAGCGCTGCGACGCGCCGGGCTCGAAGCGAACTTCCGCGCAGTCGGGGCCTGCATCCGCGAACACGTCCAGCGTGCTCTGGGGAGAGAGCCATCCGGCGCGTCCGTCGCGCAACACGACGAGCGCACGATCATCGGGCGCGAACGTCGCAAACGCGACTTCATCCACCGAGTCACCGGCACGCGCCAGCTCCGCTCCGTGCGGCGGGGCTCCACGCTCGCGTGGACCGCGCGGCGAGTGCCAGATCCGTGCGCTCCCATCGGCGGACAGGGTGAGTGCACGGGAACCGCTCGGCGAAAACTCGGCGCGCACGATCGCGCCCTCGTGACCTTGGAGCGAATAGATGTCCGGTCGGCTCTCGCTCCACCACACCAGCGCAAAGGGTGCGAGGCCGTGCGTGATCACGCGACGACCGTCCGGCGTCCAGCGCGAGCTCACGGGGCGCAGGCGCTCGCTCAGCGTTCGCACGGGAGCGCCGCTCGCGCTCCACATCGCAAGGCCCGGATCACGCGTCGCGGCGAGGATCGCGCCATCGGCGCGCGAGACGTCGATCGACTGCACGCGATCCCCCAGAGATGTCTCGAGAACGCTCGCCGTGCGCGAAGCGAGGTCCCAGCGCAGAACGCGCGACGCGTCGCCGGGAGCCTCCGTGCCCACGACGAGCTCGCGACCTCCCGCGGCGAAGCGCACCGTCGAGAGCGGAACGCCGTGCTGCAACGGATCGCCGAGCGCCGCACCGCTGGGGAGCGACCAGAGGTGGACCGTTCCATCGAGCGAAGCCGTAGCGGCGACCGAGCCATCGGGTGAGACGTCGCTGTCGGAGATGGCGTCGGTATGGCCTTCGAGCCGCGCGAGCACGCGCCCGTCGCTCGCGTCGAGCAGAATCGCGTCGTTTGCGCGAAGCGCCGACGCACGAGCCACCTGCGCGCTGCTCGCGATCAGGTAGCGACCTGCGGGATCGGACACGATGCGGTTGTAGCGCTCGGCCTCGAGCTCGAAGCTCGCGATCACGGAGCCGCTGGCAGCGTCCACCACGCAGCCTCGGCCGTTGCGCGCGAGCGCGACGAAGCGGCGACTCGCCAATCGCTCGAGACAGCCCCAAGGCGCGCCGTAGCCATCCCGACGTGCGAGCGCGCGACCATCCTCGAGCGAATGGATGTGCAACGCGGGCTCGGAACTCGCGAAAACGGCGATCCCGAGCTCCGCATCGGTGCGCACAAACTCGAGCGGCGTCGTCGAGACCGCGAATTCCGCGACGCGCTCGCGACGCTCCAAGTCCCACACGCAGGCGCTCCCGTCGCCCAGCGCGCCTACGACACGTCGCCCGTCTGCCGCGATGTCGAGATCGGCGACGAGCTGGTCCTTCGGCGTCGTCAACACGAGGTCTAGCCAGCACTGCTCCAGCGCTGCGAACAACGCCGAGCGCGTCGCGTAGCTCGGCGCGCGATCCACAGCGCGCAGGCCGAGCGCGAGCGCTGCCGCCGGATCGTCGGCGAGCAGATCCGCCGAGCGCATGGCGAGATAGCGCCCGAGGACGTTGTCGAGCGCCGCATCTTCGCGCTGTCGCGCCTCCAACTCGCGTTGCAGCGCGGCGCCGCTCGCCTTGAGCGCTGCGGCCTCGCGCTCGAGTGCGTCGCGCTCACGTTGGCCGAGATACACGGCCCCGCCCAGCGCCACCGTCACGGCGGCGAGCGCGACAGCGAGCGCGGGGTGACGCTGCGCCCAGCGTCGCAGCTTGAGGAGCGCGCTCGCGGGCCGTGCACGGATCGGCTCGTACTCGCGGATGCGCCGCAGATCCTCGGCGAAATCGAGTGCGCTGGCATAACGCCGTGCGAGGTCCTTCTCGAGCGCCGTTTCGAGCACTACCGCCGTGTCCTCGTCGAGGACACCTCCGCGTCCACGCGGATTCGGGATGGGCTCGGTGCGAATCGACTGCAGGAGCGCAGCGACGGTGTCTGCAAGGAAAGGCCGATGCAAGGTCAGCGCTTCGTACAGGCTCGCGCCAAGCGACCACACGTCGCTGCGCCGATCGACGCCGTGCGACGAGCCTTCGACCTGCTCCGGCGACATATACGCGGGCGTGCCGAACACCTCGCCCGAGAGTGTGCGCTCGTGCAGCTCGGCGCGTTCGTCGCGCGCTTGCCCGAAGTCGAGGATCACCGGCTCTCCTGCGCGCGTCACCATCACGTTGCCGGGCTTGATGTCGCGGTGAACGACGCCGGCTTCGTGGGCGGCGTGGAGCGCGCGTGCGGCACGCTCGAAGAATGCGAGTACGCGGCGCAGCTCCACCGGCGTGCGGGGTGGCAGCACAAGGGCTTCGTCGGCCCGCTGCTGGCCTGCCCGCGCACGAGCGATCACGGCCGCGAGCGTCTCACCGTCCACCGCGCGCATCGCGATGTACGGCGGATCATGCTCGACCTGCGCTTCGTAGATCGGACAGATCGACGGATGTTCCAGCCGCGACACAACCTCCGCCTCGCGCTGGAAACGGCGGCGACGATCGGCAGAGAGCAGCGCGAAGCTCGACGGCATGAACTTCAGCGCAACCTGACGAGCGATGCGCGTGTCTTCCGCGAGCCACACGGCGCCTTGACCGCCGCTGCCGAGCTCGCGAACCAGTCGATACGGCCCGATGCGGCGGTCGTCGCTCGGCTCGTGTGCGGGCTCGATCTCTGCGGAGGCGGCGCCGCAGATTCGTTCGTACTCGCGCGCGAGCGCTGCGTCGCGACCCGGATAGCGCTTGCGATAGTGCTCGAGCGTGTGCTCGCGGCCCTTCTCGCGGTCGCGGTGGAGCTCGTCGACGAAGTCGAACAAGTCCGCGTCGTCGGATTCGGGGCTCGGGGACACGCCCGGATTCTAGTGGCAGCGGGGCCGCAGGCGGGAGCGTGGTAGCATCGTGCTTGCGAATGGCCCCCGAAGAACGCAAGAGCGACGATCCGGAGCGCATGGACACGCGCGAGCTCGCGGTGCGCGCACACGCGGGCGACTCGGCGCGTTTCGCCGAGCTCTACGAGCGCATCGCGCCGTCGCTCTACACGTGGGCGGAGCTCCGCATCCGGCCCGAGCTGCGACAGTGGGTCGACCCCGGCGACGTCGTGCAGGAAGTCTGGTGCCGCGCGTGGAAGGTCTTCGGCACCTTCGATCCCGCGAATGCGAGCTTCCGTTTCTGGGTCTTTCGCATCGCGAAGAACGTGCTGCTCGAGGCCTTCCGCAAGCTCGACAATCCGGCGTTCAAGGCCCGCTCGCGCGACGGCGCGTCGAAGGCGCTGGAGCTGCTCGACGTGCCCGACAGCGCCACGGCTGTGAGTCGGCGTGTCTCCAAGGACGAGTCACTCAAGCTCGTCGCGAAGTGGGTGCAGTCGCTCGAGGAGGAGGACCGCATGCTGCTGATCCATTACGGCATCGAAGGCCTGACGCAGGCCGAAGTCGCCGAGCGTCTTTCGCTCCCGCGCGAGACGGTGGCGAAGCGCTGGCAGCGCCTGTGCGCCCGCATCGCGGAGCAGAAGCTGCCGCAAGAGCTCTTCGCGGCGCTCGACGCGAGCTGAGTCTCGCTTCTGCGACCGACCTGCGCACAAGACAGGCGTTGTCTCGTTCGTTGTGCGGTGCTGCCCTCGGCGCTCTCTTGTCCCAAGCGGGCGCAGGAGGTTTCCATGCAACGCGTTTGCGCCGTGCTCGTCGTGTTGTCTGCTCTCTCACCGCTCGCAGCCGCCCAACAGACTTGGTGGGTCGACGACAACGCTGCACCCGGCGGAAACGGCTCGTACTACGCGCCGCTGCGCTCCATTCAGAGTGCGGTGGATCGCTCGCACGATGGCGATACGATCCGCGTGCGGCCGGGGCTCTACAACGAGCGTGTGGATTACGTCTTGCGCTCCATCCGAGTGGTGAGCACCGAAGGCCCGGCATTCACGACCCTTCGTGGCAATCAAGACGGATCCGTCGTGCGTCTCAAGGGAGGGACGCCGGTTCTAGAGGGCTTCACCGTAGAGAACGGCTCGGGGAACTACGTGCCGTCGCTCGGCGCGACGGTGGGGGGCGGAGTGCTGTTCGATGACACGGTGGACGGCCGCGTCTTGGGCTGCGTGATACGGAACAACTACGCCGATCGCGGCGACGGAATCGGCGCTGTTCTCGCGCAGGGCGTCGTGTGGGATACCCGCATCGAAAACAACGGCGGGCCGTCGTACCCGGGCTACTGCCAGACCAGCGACATGGGTGGCGGAGTGTTCGGCGCGGGCACCCTTTGGCTGAGCCACTGCACCCTTCGCTCGAACAACGCGTCGATCTACGGTGGAGGCGCTCTTGCGGCCAACCTCGACCACTGTGTCATCGAGGGCAACCGTGCAGCGGAAGGTGCGGGAATCGCAGGCTGCTATGCGGTCGACTGCATCGTGCGGAACAACGCCGCCTACTCGTGCGACGGCAGTCTGACGTGGGGCGGCGGCGCGCTGCACAGCACGCTGGAGCGCTGCGAGCTCACGGGGAACTCGAGTGGAGATGCCGGAGGTGGCGCGGCCTTCTGCACGCTTCTCGGCTGCCAGATCGTGCAGAACGGCTTGTACTACCCAGACCCTTGGGTGGGCCTTGGGCGCGGCGGAGGTGCGTTCGAGTGCGAGCTCGAAGACTGCCGTGTCGAGCGCAACTTCATCCTCCACGATCCCCATGCCTACTACCCGCTCCCGGGGGAGGGTGGCGGCGTTGCCGGAGGTACCGCGAGGCGCTGCGTCTTCACGCGAAATACTGCGGGAGATACAGCTGGCGTGTTCCAGACGCGCTTGGATCGCTGTGTTGTGTACGGGAACCTCGGCATCGGGGTTCACATCGGCGATCCGCTCACCAACACCATCGTGTGGGGCAACTCGGGCCCGCAGTGGGTCGCAGGCGGAGATGTGCGCTGGTGCGATATCGAGGGAGGCTATCCGGGGCTCGGCAACATCGATGCCGATCCGCTCTTCGTCGACGCACCGAACGGTGACTTCCACTTGAGCGCCGGCTCTCCCTGCATCGATGCGGGCGATCCCTCGCAGAGCGACCTCAACGGCACGCGTCTCGACATCGGCGCGTTCCCGTATGTCAGTCCGCTC
This sequence comes from uncultured Planctomycetota bacterium, assembly GCA_903928115.1. GTDB lineage: Bacteria > Planctomycetota > UBA1135 > UBA1135 > F1-120-MAGs118. The sequence goes on along the minus strand of CAIYPP010000082.1, from coordinate 10,487 downwards.
GCGCCGCCGCGGGGGCGACGTCAGCGCTGATCGGGGAGCGGTGCGAGCAGTGCGGACGCGGGCGGAGCGCCGGTCAAGCTCTCTAGGAATGCCACGAGGTCGCGCTGCTCGCCTTCGCTCAACTGGAGCGGCTGCAGCACCTGTTCTTGGTGGTGCCCAACTTGTGTCGCGCCTTCGAGCGTCGAGTAGAAGCGCACGACCTCCGCGAGCGTCCGGAATTGCCCTTGGTGCATGTAGGGTGCGCTCAGGGCGACGTTTCGCAGCGAGGGCGTGCGGTACTCTCCGAAGTTCTCCGGGGCGCGCTCCAGCGTCTTGAGCGCGAGTGCCGCGACGCCCTCGCGCGCGTCCGAGAACTCGCCGCACGCATTGAGCGGATCGGCAAGCACTCGTTCGACGCCCGCGTACCGCGCGGGATCCTCGGGCTTGCCGCCGCCGAGCGGGGGGACGCCGAGGTTGTGAAACTCGCCATCGCTGAAGTTCGGGCCCGAGTGGCACGAGCGACAATTCCCGCGACCGGCGAACAGTGTCCAGCCGCGCTGAGCTTCGATCGAGAGCGCCGCAGCGTCGCCCGCAAGGAAGCGATCGAAGGGACTGTCGCCGCGCACGAGCAGGCGCTCATAAGCCTCGATGGCCTTGCCGAAGTTCGCTGCGACCCGCGTCGCCGCGCGTCGGTCTTCGTCGTTCATAGCGAGCCATGCCGCGCCAAGCGGATCGTCGGCGGAGCCGGGGCGCGCATGTTCGGGCCACGTCTCGGTGCTCGGCAACTTCCCGAAGAGCGCCTCGTACTCGCGTGCGAGCTGTGGCTCGCTCGCCAGGGCCCGCGTCAGCGCGACGCGATCGAAGCCCATTTCTGAGGGATTCTCGAGCGGTCCCACAGCCTGCGCCCACAACGAGTCGACGCGACCGTCCCAGAAGAACCAGCGCTGCTGCGCGACGTTCCAAAGACTCGGGCTGTTGCGCTCCGTTCGTCCGAGCCCGGTGCTCCGCGATTTCCCATCGGAGTAGCCGAGGTCCGCCACGTGGCAGCTCGCGCACGCGATGGCGCCATTCGCCGAGAAGCGCGCGTCAAAGAACAGCCGCTGACCGAGCAGCGCGGCGCGGGGATCGTCGGCGTAGCGATTGGTCGCGTTCGGACGCGGCGGAGGCAGCGGCGAGTGGGTCTTCGCGCGCGCGACATCGCGCTCGGACCATGTGGATTCCTGCGCGGTCCCCAACGTGACTGCCAGGAGTGTGAAGGCGAGCAGCCTCATTCGTCGGCGAGCTCCACGGTGCACTGCGTCCGCTCGGTCCAAGCCCCGCGCGTGACATCGAGATAGAGCTCCCAGCGCCCCGTCATGTGGAAGTACATGCCGTCGACGGTGAAGCCGCCGTCCGCGTTCGCCTGCACGATGGGCCTGCGATTCATGCCGTGACCGTGCTGGGGCATCGCCGCATCCACGGAGAGCGCAGCGTCGTACGCCAGCGGCTCCTTGCCGTGCGCCTCACAGATGTGGACCACGAAGGAGAACGCTTCGTTGTCGGGGAACGTCCGCGGATCCGGCGTCACAAACAGCGCATACTCGCCACCGTTGCTCACCAAGCGCGTGTTTGTGCGCCACGTTTCGGGCGGACGCTCGACGATGGGGGCTGTGGCGACGTCGATTTCCTTCGCGAGAGGAGCTTCGACGGTTCGGCAGCTCATCCACGCAGCGCCGAGCATCAGCAGGGCCGAGGCTCTCACGAGCCACCTAGCGTCGGCCGCACGAACGCCCGCGCTCCAAAAGCCACGATGAACTCGCCGTCTCCGGAGATCACCTGCACGCGGTGATTGCCCCAGTCGACCACCCAGACGCGGCCTCGTTCGTCGACATCGAGTCCGCGTGGTCTCTGGAACTCCAGCGCGCCGATGCCCGGGCGCCCCCAGCTCGCTTCGAGCACTGGAAAGCCAGCCTGCGGACAGCGGAAGCGTCGGACGACGGCGTCGCCCGAGTCGGTGATCCACAAACTGCGATCTCTTCCCGCTGCGATGGCGCTGGGCCTCGAGCCGACCGACCCTGCGGCGTGTGTCGAAGCGCCCGCGCGGCCGTCGAGCTTCACTTCGCGCAGCTCGCGCGCGACATCGTCGACGACCCACGCCGATTCCTGCATCCACTCGCTCCACGCCACATCGACGGGGTGAGCTCCGAGCGCGTCCTCCGCAGCAGGTACGCGCGTGACCTTCCGCAGGTCGGCGCTCGCGACGAACAGTGAGCGCTGCAGCGTGTCGAGCACGAGCCACTGGCCTTGCGGGCCGAGCTCGATCGCATCCGGGCGAATCGGCTCCTGCGCGACCTCCGCATCGAGCGCGTGGAGCGAAGCGAAGTCGAGCGAGCGCACGAGGCGCGCCTTGAAGAAGTCGAACTCCAGAGGCTTCGTTTCGTCGTGGTCGAAGCTCCACAGGGAGATGCGTCGCGCATCTGCATCGGCGACGAGCACGCACCGCCGCTCCCAGTTCACCTCGATGTCGACGGGTGCCAGCATCTGCCCCGCGCGCCGTCCCCAGTCGCTGGTCCTTCCGACGAGCACAGGCTCCCACTTCGCAAGCGAGTGCTCGATGTCGTACAGCACGAAGCTCGGCGCCGTCGGCTCGCACAGCGCAGCGATCTCGCCCGCTACGGAGAGATGACCGCCGAAGTGCGCGGACACGACGCGCTCGAACTGCATGGGCGCAGGGATCTCTTCACCCGGCTGCGTGGGACGGAACCACTGCACGCGATTCTCGACAGGTTCACTCACCGCGGCGCGACCGTCGCGCACCGCGATCGAGTGCGGATAGTGCAGCTTTCCTGCGCCCTCGCGCGGCAGCAAGGCGTGCAGGCCCCACTCGTGCAGTCGCGTACCGTCGGCGTCGAACGTCTGCACGCGGTGGTTGTCGGAGTCGACGACGTAGAGCGTGCCGTCGTCCCACGCGAGGCCTTCCGGCTGCGAGAAAAACCCCGGATGTGGGCCGAAGTCGCCCCAGGTCTTCAGCCAGCGCAAGTCGCGGTCCAGCTTGACCACACGGTGATTCCCGGTGTCGCTCACGTAGACGCAGCCGGCCGCGTCCACGGCGACGTCTCCCGGACGGAGAAGCTCGCCTGCGCCGTGGCCGTGCGCACCGAATGCGGCGGAGTCACCAGCGGAGCGTGAAAAACGAACGACGCGGTCGTTGCCGGTGTCCGCCACGAAGACGAAGTCGTGGGTGACCGCGATTCCGGCGGGGCGGCGCACTTGCCCCGCGCCGTGTCCCCATGACCCCAGCTTGCGGAGCACACGCCCGTCGCTCGCGACTTCCAGAACACCGTCGATACACGTCGCGAAGATCGTGTCGCCATCCACCGCGACATCGGAGAGCAGCGCGGCATCGGGCAGATCGACGACACGCTCTCGCACTCCAGCGACGTGCCGCACGAGACGTCTCGCGTCGCTCTCGCACGTCCAAAGTCCTCCGCGATCGTCGAGGGCGACGCCCGTCACGGCGTGCGCGGCGGCAGTTGTCTCCGCATACATGCCGGTGCGCGCCGGCGCGGAGGCCTCTTCGTTCTCCTGCGCAAGCAGGGCGGCAGCGACGACGGCGAGCACAGACATCGCCACGATTGTGCGCGTTCAGCGCGAGATGCGGTAGAGCTCGATCGTGGGACCGAACGCGTCCGCGTAGAGGAGCCGCCAGAAGAGGTGCGGCATGTCCTGATAGTCGAGCGACGGCTCCATGTCGCGCTCCGCGGGCTCGCCGCGCCACGTCCACTCGAGCGTTCCATGAGAAATCGACCAATCGCGGAGGTGCAACAGCATCGGATTCGCCCGGATGAACTTCGTCACCTCGATGGCAATCCACTCGGGCTTCTGTTCCAAGAGGAACGCTTCCAGCCGCGCCTTGGCCTTCTCGGGTTCGGCGCCTGCGAGCAGCTTTCCGGGCACGAGCGCGAAGTCGCGCGCTTGCGGAAGCGGCCCGTGCTCCAGCTGATAGCGCACCCAGCGCCGTTGTCGGCTCGCGTGATCGCTGCGCGCGAGTTCCAACGCCGCGGTATCGCTCGCGAGTGGCAACGTGAAGCGCGTCCCGAAGAGCACGCGTCCTTGAGCGTTCGCCTCGAGCCATTCCGCGGCCTGTTCGTAGGTGTCGTCAGCATCGCGCACGCTGGCGTAGCGGAGCGCACCCAAGCTCGGCGTCACGAGCGCAGCTGCGACGACGCCGATGCGTGCGACTGCGGGCAGCTTGCCTGCGAGCGTGACCACGCCGATGCCGCCGAGCACCGCGAGGAAAGGCACGAGCGGCAACAGCATGCGATCGACGGTCTGCGTGTAGACGCCGAGGGCCAGGCCATACGGCAACGCGTAGCTCAGCGCGACGACGAGCTCACGCCGCCGTGCTCCATCGAGCTCGCGCCAGATTCGAGTGCCACCGAGGAGCAGGAACGCGGCTCCGAACGCAGCTGCTACCGACAGGCCGGGGTCGTAGTCCCACAGGAGCCGCGCCCCGGTCGCGAAGCCGCCCACGTCGAGGTCGCGCAGGTGGAATGTGTGCCCCCCGGTGGCCCAGGATGCTTCTGGGTTCATGTCTTCGCTCTCGCGCGGGTACAGCGCGAACCAAGCGAAGAGGCACGCGGCGATCGGCAGTGCGATCGCCCAGCTCGAGGCGCGCCGCTCGTCACGCTCGCGCAGGAAGTGCGCCGCGACGATCGGCAGCAGCACGAACCACCCGCTGTGAAGCATTCCGAGCGCGAGCAGGGCGAGCGCCGATGCCGCGAGGTATCGGCCCCAGCTCGCATGCTCTCGAAGCTGCAGCGCCGCGAGCACTGCCAGCACTGCGAAGCTCGCGTGGGGGGCATGGTGACGCGCCTGTTGGCTGAACTCGAGGTGCAGGAGCGAAGTCGCCGTGAAAAACGTCGCGAGGAGCGCGCCCAGCGGCGTCGTGAACCTGCGTGCGAGCAGCCACGTCGCCGGAATCAGCGCGAGTGAGAGCAGCGCCGCCGCCCATCGTCCGCGGATCGCGTCAGCACTCGCCGCCTCCAGATGCTCTGCGAGCGGTGCGTCTTTCGGCGCGTGGACCTCGGGGAGGTGCGACAGCACGTGAGCGAGCGGGAGAGGATAGGCGTAGTAGCCCTTCTCCGATTGCTTGAGGTCGGGCGCGCGGCCCTCGCGCAGCAGCTCGACCTGCAGAACGAGGTGCGAGTCCGGCTCCGGCGCGTAGGGGAGCTCGCGATCGAGCCCGCGCAGCCGCAGCAAGGCCGCGAGCGCGATCAACACGACCAACAACCAGGACGCCGTTCGGAGCAGCACGATTCGCAGAACCTACACGACGCGCGGCCCGCGTGCGACGCGCTGTGCCCCATGTTTCGCTTGAGGATCGCAGCGGACGCGCGAAGATGCGGCCTCCATGCCCGCTCCGAGTGCGCTCCCGATCGACGCCGTCTTGCCGCAGCTCTGCGCGGCGTTGCGCAGCTCGCGGAACGTGGTCTTGCGTGCGCCGACGGGCGCCGGCAAGACGACCCGCGTGCCCGGCGCGATCCTCGATGCGGGCCTCAGCGGTGGCAAGCAGATCGTGATGTTGGAGCCGCGCCGCCTCGCCGCACGCGCAGCCGCGCGCCGCATCGCCTTCGAGCGCGACGTCGAGCTCGGCGGTGAGGTCGGCTGGAACGTGCGCTTCGATCGCCGCGCAACTCGCGCGACGAAGATCCTCGTCGTCACCGAGGGCATCTTGGTGCGGCGCCTCCAAGACGATCCGTTCCTCGAAGACGTCGGCTGCATCGTGTTCGATGAGATCCACGAGCGCAGCCTCGACACGGATCTGTCCCTGGCAATGGCCCGCAAGCTCCAGCGCGAAGCGCGCGACGATCTGCGGCTCGTCGCGATGTCTGCCACGCTCGTCCCCGACGCCCTCGTGAAGTTCCTCGGCGACGCCCCGCTCGTCGAGAGCGAAGGTCGCCTGTTCCCCGTGGACGTCCAGTACCTCGGCTACGACGAGCGCGTTCCGCTGCAGCGACAGATGGCGGCAGGTGTCGCGCGCGCGCTCGAAGCGACGCGCGGCGACGTGCTCGCGTTCTTCCCTGGCGTCGGAGAGATCCGCCGCACGCGCGACGAGCTGCGCGACATTGCGGTCCGCCGTGGCGCGGAGCTGCACGAGCTCTACGGCGATCTGCCGCCGGACCAGCAAGACGCGGTTCTGCAGCGCCGCGGCGCACGCAAGATTATCCTCGCCACCAACGTCGCGCAGACCTCGGTGACGATCGATGGCGTGACCGCGGTCGTCGACAGCGGACTCGCGCGGGTCATGCGCTTCGATCCATCGGTCGGCCTCGACCGGCTCGTGCTCGAACGCATCTCGCGCGCGTCCGCGGACCAGCGCGCCGGTCGCGCGGGGCGCACGGCGCCGGGCGTGTGCTTGCGTCTGTGGAGTGAAGGCGAACAGCGCTCGCTCGCGGCCGAGGACGATCCCGAGATTCGTCGCGTCGACCTCGCGGGAGCTGCGCTGGAGCTGCTCGCTTGGGGTGAGCGCGATCTGACGCAGTTTTGCTGGTTCGAAGCACCGCAAGCGGCCGCACTCGAGCGCGCGACCTCGCTCCTGCGTCGCCTCGGCGCGCTCGGGGAGAGCGGCCTCACTCAAGTCGGACAGCGCATGTCCGCGATCCCCGTGCATCCGAGGCTCGCGCGGCTGATGCTCGAAGCCGTCGAGCAGGGCTGCACCTCGCGCGCTGCGCTCGCCGCCGCGCTGCTCTCCGAACGCGATCCCTTTCTGCGCGGTCGCGGTCGCCGCAGCGCAAGCCACGTCGGCGACTCGGACCTCTTCGACCGTGTGCAGGCGCTCGAAGCCTTCGAGGAGAGCGGCGCGATGTCGAGCGAACTCGGCGAGCTCGACCGGGGCGGCGCTCACTTCGTGCTGCGCGCGCGCGACCAGCTCGCGCGGCTCGTCGAGGCGCACGACGCGCGCAGCGGCTCGAAGTCGCTCGCTCGCGCGTTGCTCGCCGCATTTCCCGACCGTCTCGCGCGCCGTCGCGAGCCCAAGGGGCGTCGGGGTGTGATGGCGGGTGGCCGGGGCGTCGTGCTCTCGGAAGAGAGCTCGGTAGCGGACGCGCCGCTGTTTCTGTGTCTCGATCTCGACGCGGGCGCCCGCGGCGAGCGCGCGGAAGCTCTCGTTCGAATCGCTTCTGCCGTGGACCCCGCATGGCTCGATCCGGCGCGCATGCGCACGTCGACGGACGGTGTCTTCGACGAAGAACGCGAGCGCGTCGTCGCCATGAAGCGCACGGTCTTCGACGACCTTGTGCTCGAAGAAGTGCTCGCGGGCGCGCCGGATACCTCGGAAGCCGCGCGCGCGCTTTCGGAGGCGGCTTCCTCGCGCCTCGAGCGCGTCCTTCCCGCGCAAGACGACGCGCTGTGGGGCTTTGTCCGACGTGTGCAGTGTCTGCGCGCGTGGATGCCGGAGCTCGCGCTCCCGGACCTCTCCCTCGACGCGCTGCGTGAGCTCCTACCGGACCTCTGCGAGGGACGCCGCAGCTTCGAGGAGTTGCGGCGCGCGCCTTGGCTCGACTACGTCCGCGCTCGCTTCGAGCCGCGACTGCTCAGCATCCTCGAGCGCGAAGCGCCGGAGCGACTCAAGGTGCCATCGGGCAGCGAGATCCTGCTCGTGTATGAGCCCGGCAAGGCGCCTGTTCTCGCCGCGCGCATCCAAGAGCTCTTCGGTCTCGCCGAGACTCCGCGCGTGGCCGCGGGTCGCGTCGGCGTGCTCATGCACCTGCTCGCGCCCAACCATCGACCGCAGCAGATCACCGAGGATCTGCGGAGCTTTTGGGACAACACCTACCCGCTCGTCGCCGCCGAGCTGCGCAGACGCTATCCGCGGCACTCGTGGCCCGACGATCCGTGGAACGCGCCCGCGGAGCGGCGCCCGAAGCGTCGCAACACGTGAGCGGCGTCGTGTCTACGGTGTGTAGGTGAGCTCGATGGCGTCCGTGAGTCCCGACTTCTTGCACGCCGGCGGATCTCGGAACCAGCCTTGCACGTGCACGATGTCGCCAGCTTCGAACGGCGTGCCGAGCGCTCCGCCCCAAGAGGCGATGCGTGCATTCCAGTCGAGAACCATCGAGCCGCCGCATGTCCCCGCCGTTCCGCCCGTGCTCGCTTGCATCACGCGACACAGCGGCTGCCGCACGCACAAGTAGCTCGGCGCACCGCTGCACCACGGCTGGCCGACGCGGCCGCTCACTCCGTAGAACAGCATCCCGGCGCGCGCGCCCTCGACCGCGCTGACCGTGATCACGCAGCTGCTCGTGTGATCGGCGTTGGGCTGGCCGCTCGCGGAGATCTGACCGACGCAGCCGTGCGAGGAGCCCGCCGTCGGCTGCGGACAGTACGTCGTCGGTCCCGCGACGTCGTCGAAGCACAGGCTCCACGACGCGAAGCTCCCGCCATCCTGCGCATGGTTCCAGTCGTACACCGTGAGCGTGTACACGCCGGAGACCGCGGGCAGGCTCGACAGCGGTCGATTGCTGATTCCGCAGGCACCTTGGGGCCACGCTCCGAAGCGCTGTTGGTACGTGCCGGGCAGCTCGTAGCCAAAGTTGATCGTGCCGAAGAGCCAGCCCAAGTTGCCGCACTCGTCGCGTCCCGAGAGCGGATCGACGAAGGTGTAGCTGCCGGCGAAGCGGTTCGTGCCGCCGGCGAGGCTCGCGGTCTCGAAGCTCTGAAAGAGGTTGATGCGTTCCCCCGTTGGGACGGTGAGCACGAGCTGGCACTGCGAAGCGGCGTCGTGATTCAGGCTGTCGACGCGCACCGCGCGCAAGCGCGACGCGCCTGGCGGAACCTGCACCAGCGCGCTGGACACCAACGCTCCGGCCGGCATGCGCGAGGGCCACATTCCATCGGCTCCCGTGCCCGGGAAGGCTTGACCGTTGCCCGCGGACACCACTTGGAATGGCGCGTAGCCCGGTGTCGGCGCACTCGGGCCGCCGAAGCACAGCTCCCAACTCCCGAAGGTGCCGTTGTCGCTCCAAGGCTCCCAGTCGTAGATCGAGAGCGTCCAGAAGCCCGTTTCGATCGGGATCTCCTCGAGACGCACGTTGAAGATCCCGTTCGCACCGTCCGGCCACGCGCCGAAGGACTGCGCGCGCGCGCCGAGGAACGGGCCGAAGCCGCAGACGATGCCCGGAACGCCGAGCCCCGTCCCGCACGGATCGAAGCGCTGCGCGTCGACGATGTCGAGCGTGCCCGTGAAGTCGTCGCGGCAGGACTCCGCGCCGGCGTTTCCGAAGGGCTGGAACAGGTTGTAGGTGATCCCCGCGGGGCTCTGGAGGACGACCTGCACGTCGCCGATCGCCGCGTGGAACAGCCCCTGGATCGAGACGTGGGTGATGTTCGTGACTCCCGCGGGGACTTCGATCCACTGCCCGGATTGCGCCGGGAACTCCGGCATCACGAGTGGCCAGAACCCGCCGCCTCCGACCGTCGCGGGGATCGGCCCGCCGGGACCCGGTCCGACACATTGAGCTTGCGCGATGGGGACGTGGGCCCCTGCGAGGACGGTCGAGAGCACGAGCGCTGCGGCGCGGAACGGCTGGGCCATGGTGGCCTCCTTGGCTGGCGTGGTGGGACTGGGCTCCCGAACCCGTCGGCCACTCCGCTCCGCGACCCCGCGTACGGCGTCCGAGCCGCCGCACCGATGGTTTCAAAACTGAAACAAGAGTCATTTTCTTCCGAGGCGCCCTGCGCTGCGACAGCCGCGTTCGGGCCAAGTCGAGCCTCTTTCGATATCAGCAATGTCTCTTCCGCTCCCATCCGCTGCATCGGCGAACGGTTTCTATGTTGAAACGCTCAAGCCCTGATGGGGCGCGGTTCACCAGCGCAGATAGCTGAACACCACGCGCTCCTCGTCCACGACAACGAGTAGCTTTGTGATGTGCCCCGCGGCGCCCTGTTCGAGGACTCGGTACTCGCATCCCCGCGCTAGCAGCCCTTCCGCAAAGTTGGCGAACGCCGTCCCACGATCCGCGCCGAACTCGGACCCGATCAAGCAATACCGCGAGTAGGGCACGCGCTCACCGTCGCCCGCGCTGACGTCTCCGTCCTCATCGATGACGCGGCACCGCTCCAGCGCCGCACGCGCCCACTCCAGCGCAGCTCCCCGGAGCGGACTCGGCTCGGACACCTCGCGAGAAGGTACGGCCGCACATCCCGCGACGACTACGAACCACAGACTCCTGAGGCGCGTCCTCATGCAGGCAGTCTGCGCTCTCCTCCGCGATCCCAGCAACAACTCGTCGCAACAACGCCTCCGAACTCAGCGGTCTCGGTCACTCAAAGTACCGCTCGAAAAACACCGCGGGCGGCCCATGTCGGACCGCCCGCCGTGGTTCGCTCACCGGCTCGCGCCGGTGGTTTCGCGATCGTTCAGAGGTAAGCCCCGGTTCGTTTCGGCGTCGCCGAAACGAAATCGGAGAGCCCGGTGGGCTCTCCGATAGGGGATCCCCCGAGCAGCGCCGCAGGCGCTGCGCTGGCTG
>CAIYPP010000081.1 GCA_903928115.1 uncultured Planctomycetota bacterium | reverse complement strand
GGCCGACTCCAGCGCGAGCGCATCGGCGGCGAGACCGGTGCGGAGGCGCTTCTGCAAGTCGAGCGAGTAATCGACGAGCGCCGCGTGGATGCGGGACTCACGCCGGGCCTGCTCGGCGACCTCCTCGAAGGGACGGTAGAGGCGCTCGGCGGCGGTGGCGCCGTCCGTCTTCTCTTCCGCGCGGCGGAAGCGGATGTTCGCGAACTGGTTGTAGTAGTCCTGCGCGAGCTTCTCGAGGTCGACGCCTTCCGGGCGCGGGAAGCGGGCGAGGAGCTGCGTGGGCTCCGTCGTGTCGGCGAAGTTCCAGGTGAGGAGCTCGGCGGACGCGCGCTCGGCGATCCACTCGGCCGCGAACTTGCCGCGCTTGGTCGCGGAGTCGAGGCCGTCGTACCACTTGCGGAGCGTCTCCTCGTCCGCGGTGCGGGACTGCGCCTCCGCGCGGGCCGCATCGACGTCGAAGACGACGAACTCGAGGCCGAACTCTTGGTGCTGCTTCTTCCACGAGGCCTCGATCGCCGACGGCAGCGGCTGCGCCACCACGCCGACGAGCGACTCGAAGCGCTCGACGCGCAGCAAACGCCGCAAGCCTTCCTCGAACTCCACAGGAGCGAGGTTCGCCGACTGCAGCACCTGCTTCAGGATGCCGCCGTCGGAGATCGGACGGATCGGGACCATGATCGAGGGGTAGAGCGCCTTGCTCGTGTCGCGCGTGGGGCGCGAGAACTGCAGGATCGCGCCCTCCATGATCACCTTCTTCAGTTCGGTGTTCGTGATCTCGATGCCCGCATCACGCGCGAGGCGGTCGAGGACCATCATGCGCGCCACCTGCTCCTCTTCGAGCATCGAGTCGCGCGCGTCCTGCAGCGCATCGGCATAGGGCTGGAAGTCCGCGCTGATCGAGCCAAGGAAGTAGAGCAGGTTGCTCGTGCGCTGCGACTCGAGCATGAACTCGCGGCCGCCGACCTCCTGTCGACCCTCCGTGGGGTGGTTCCACGCGAAGTACGAGTTCTCGGTTGGATCGCCCGCACGGAACATCTGCGTGAACTCCGCCGGGACCACGTAGATCACCAGCGTGAAGATCATCAGACCGAGGATCAGCAGGAACTTGCCGCGGCTCTGTCCCTTGGGGACGTGGACCTGCTCGTCGGCGGCGGCGAGCTGTTCCGGAGTCGGCTCTTGCTTGGGATCGGCTTCGTGCTGGGACATTTTCGAGGACTTCTGTGAGTAGGGAAGCGCGTGAGTGGGTTGCGGAGCCGTGCGCTAGTCGCGCAGGAGCTCCCCGTCGCGCGGCAGGTCGTCGAGCGACGCCAGCGCGAAGGTGTCCAGGAACTTGCGGGTGGTGACGTACAGCAAGGGATGACCGGGATCGTCCGAACGGCCGCCGACCTTGACCATTCCGCGGTCGACGAGCGTGCGCAGGATCGGTCCGACCTGCACGCCGCGGATCGCCTCGATCTCGGCCTTGGTCACCGGCTGGCGGTAGGCGACGATCGCCAAGGTCTCCAGACCCGCGCCGGAGAGCTTCTCGTCCTTGCGGGACTTCCCGAGCAGAGCCACGGTTTCGGCCACATCGGTCGTCGTGAAGATCTGCCAACCGCCCGCGATCTCGCGCAGCTCCCACGGGAGGCCCGCGGCGGCGACGCGTTGGTTGAGGCTCGCGAGCGCTTCGAGCACGCGCTTCTCGGGCAGGCCGCCGACGAGCTGGGAGAGGCGCCCCTTGGAGAGCGGCTCGCTGGCCACGAAGAGCAGCGCCGCGAGGTCGCGCTCAAGCTCGGCCTCGGAGAGCTCGCTCGGCAGCGGAGCTTCGGCGCCCGAAGGGACGGCCGTGCCCTCGGCGACGGGCTCGGAGGCGGCCGCGGGGGCGAGGGTGGCCTCGCCGGACGGCGGGACCTCCGGCTGGGGATCGTCGGGCTGGGTCATGCGGGCAACAGATTCGTCAAGCCGGCCCCCCCGGTCAAGGATCGGGGGGGGCAGGGGGCGTCCTCATCGGCCGGAGGGGGCCTCGCGCTCCACTTCCGCGAAGAACGGGGCCAGGTCGACCCGATATCGGCGCACCATGGCCGCCCGCCACTGGACGAACTCCATCTCCCCCACGGGCTCGGCCGCGAGGCTCTGCTCGACCTCGTCCCGCAGCTCGACCCACGTGCCGGTCCGGCCCTCGATGCGGGCCTCGGGTACGAACAGGAGCCAGCGCCCAGCCTGCTCGAGCGGCCCGCCGACCGTGCCGACGGGCAGGGCGAAGACGGCGCGGGAGAGCTCTTGGGACTCGGCGCGGGCGATCCGCAGGCGGGTCGTGCGCGTGACCTCGTCGTCGCCATGGCCGTGGGCCTTGGCCACCTCGGCGAAGCTCTTGCCCGCGTTCAGGTCGGCTTGGGCCGCCGCGAGCGCCTCGGGAGAGCGCAGCTCGGTGAGCCGGACGTCGCAGCGGTCGTTCTCGACCATCCACGCGCGCACGCAGCGCTCCGCCAGCATCTGGATGATGGCCTCGTCGCGCAGGTCGGCCAGATAGAGCTCAGGCTCGATGCCGAGCACCTGATCGATGTGCTCGCGCAGGGTGAGCTTCGACTGCCGATCGACGAGCTTGCGCTCGAGCTCCCCCATCGCGCGCAGAACCTCGGCGTCGACGGCGGACTCGATCAAGCGGATGCCGAGGCGGCTCGACTCGAGCTGGGTCAGGCGCGAGAAGACGAGCTGCTCGACGACACGCCGGGCGAGGCGGTTGTCGGCGATCCACAGCTTGCGCAGAAAGTCGCGCGCGCCGAGCGGCTCATCCCCGACCCGGCCGAGCTCGAAGTCGGCAGGCGACGGGGCCGCGGGCGCGCTCGGAGCCGTCGGTGCGACCGCGACGGGCGCCGGGGTCGGCTCTGCCGCGGGCGTCGGCTGCGGCGACGACGCCTCGACGGCGGGCGGAGGCACCGGGAGCGGCGCCGGCGTGAGCTGCGCGCGCTCGGGGTTGCGCGTGGCGGCACAGCTCGCGAGGAGCAGCGCGGCGAGTGCTTGCGTGCGCATCAGCGGTAGTTCACGCGGCGGATCACGCCGATGCCGTTGCACGCCGGGCACTCGACGAGCTGGGTCGTCCCGCCCGTCGAGCCGGACTGCGCCCCTCCCGAGCTGGAGCGGTTCTGCTGGCCCACGGCGTTGATGATCTCACGCCGCCCGCTGCCGCCGCAGTCGGGGCAGTTGGAGAACTGCGGGTCGCGCAGCTGGAACTCGCCGGAGTGCTCGGCGAAGTACGCGAGCATCCACTGTCCGCGGTTGGTCGAGCCGTAGTCCTTCCAGAACTTCTCCGTCTCGCTCTCCTCGCCCTCGGCCGCAGCCTGCCGAGCGGCGCGCACGGTTTCCTGAGCGGCGAGGTAGCGCTGCAGGCGCTCCTCCAAGTCGGCGCGCGCGCTGTCGGTCTCGCTCGTCGCGGCAGCGGGCGTGTCTTCCTTGGTCAGCCCCTTGCGCGCCTCGGCGTCGCCGAGCAGGAACGTGCCCTGCCCGTAGCTCGCGCGACGCCAACGGCCGCCGGCGCGCTCCTTCCAGTAGCGCGTGACCTGCTCGGGCGTGACCGTCGCGGACACGCTGCGCACAAGCTCGGCCGTGACCGCCTCGACGAGCGGCTTCTCGATGCCTTCTTCGAGCCACTCGACGGCGGCTTCGTGCGTGAGCTGCGGCTCGCGCGCCTTCGCGGAGATCAGGCGCGACACCCACGAGTGCCACGCGTCGGCCGCGCGCTCGCGCAGGCGCTGCTCGCGGGCCTTCTCGACCAACGCCTTCTTCTTGAGCGCGTCCTGCGCGAGGCCCGTGGAGCCGTTGGCGGCCACGAAGGCCTCGATCTTCGAGAGTGCGCGGTCGAAGTAACCGCGCGCACGATCCTGATCGATCTCGCGCAAGAGCTCGAGCTGCGCCTGATTCTGCGCCTTGCCGCGGTTGCGGGCGAGGGCCGTCGCGACCTCGTTCTTCTTGAACTCCGGGTCGAGCTTCGCGAGCGCATCGAGATGCTCGACGGCGTGGACGAAGTCGTAGATGCGCTCGCAGTACGTCGCAAAGTCCCACAGCGGCGCTGCGCTCTTCAAGTCGGCGCGGGCGAGCTCGGCTTGGTAGAGCTCTTCACGGGTGTACACGTCGAGCGCCGGAGCCTGCACACGCGTGGCCGCGCCGCTGAGCGTGCGCATCGACACGGGGAACGTGCGCTGCGCGGTCTTGACCCACAGCTCGGTCGCCGTGCGGTTCACGATCAGGCCGATCACGTCCGTGCCGTCGTTCAGGAGGAGACGGTCAGCTTCGACGAAGACCTCGTCGCCCGAGCGATCGACGTAGCCGTACTGCGCGAGCAACTGCTCCGCGAGAACGGGATCGAGCCGCGCCCACGGCAGCTTCACGAACCCGCCGTTGTCGAGGCGCTGCACGTGGAGCGACTGAGCGTCGTGTCCCGAGACCGAGCCCCACAGGATCCCGCCGTCGTAGAGGCGCAACATCGTGAGTTCGAGCGCGGCGCCCGGCTGAGCCTTGTCCGGCGACGGCGCGACGGCCTGCAGCGGCGACAGCGCGAGGATGGAGAGGACGAGTGCTTGCATCATGGCTTCTGACTCCCGTTCGCAGGGCCTTGGCCCTCGATGAGCTCGCGCCGCAGACGCTCCCCGAAGGGAACCTGTCGCAGCAAGAGGGTGGTAAACGTGCGCGACTTCGCGCGCCCAGCAGTGGTCCAGCGGATCTCGACGTCGACACGCCAGCGCAGCGCACCGCCCGCCGTGATCTTGTCGCCCGGATCCGGCGTTCCGCGCGCGAAGTAGGTGAGGCCCGGATGTCCGGGCACCGGGCGATCCTCGATGGCAGTGGGCGCGCCGACGCGCACCTCGCCCGTCGCTTCGTCGCGCACGAGCGGGAAGAACCCCTCTTCGAGGTCGGCGACCACGGCCTCGACGGCGCTCGCGCCCGCGCTCTTCAGCGCGGCGTTGCGCGTCATGGCGGCGCCGAACGAGAGCAGTCCGAGCACCGCGCTCATCCCGACGAGCAGGATGCCCATGGCGACGAGGACCTCGAGGATCGTGAAGCCGCTCCTGCGGCCTGTCTGCAGGCTGCGCTTCACAGGTTCCAGTCCTCTCGGTGCGTCGCGATCGGAACCTCGCGCACCATCGTGCGACCGTAGTGGAGCACCGCACCGTTTTCGTGCGCAGCCGGAGCGGTCCCGCGCGCGCCGCGCTTGACCGAGACCCAACGTCCGCTGACGCTCGTGATCTGCATCCACTCGGCGTCGACGAGCACGTGCGCGCCCGCCTCGGGCACGCGCGAGGGATCGTCGACTTCGAACGAGCCTTCCTGCTGGTTCACGAAGGCCGAGAGCCGAGTGCGTCGCTTGAGATCGGAGGCTTGCTCCAGCTCCAGCTCGAGCCGTACGCGGCGCGGCAAGAGCGGCGCGTCCGAGACCTTGGGCAGGAACTCGCCCGTGTCATTCCACACGTGGCGCTCCGAGTTGGGGCGCTCGCGGTCCCACGCATCCCAAGACGCAACGGCGTCGCCGGGCTCTCGCCCCACGCGCCAACCGTCGCGCAAGATCGTCGTCTGCGTCGCGAACTGCATGCCCAGCCACAGCACGCCGCCGGTGACTTCCTGCGCAGCACCGGCGCGCGGAGCGCCGCCACGCGAGAGGAAGCGCTCGTCGAACATCGACACGTCCGCGCCCCGCGCGGGCCCGTAGACACGCTCGCCACGCCACAGCACGCCGAGCGCGCGGCGACCTTCGTCGCGCGTCGACGGCTCGAGCGGCATCACCGTCCAAACGACCTCGATCAGGCCCTCGCCGACGAGGCGCGCCGCCTCCTCTTCGCCGGCTTGCAGGCGCGCGAGCTCCGCGGGCGACGCGTGACGTACGAGTCGCACGCGAGGCCACTTCGTCTCGGCAGTGCCGTTGAGGTCGTGGTCGAAGAACACCCACTCCGCAAGGAAATCGCCGCGCGGACCCGGCTCGAGTGCCGCGAGGTCGCCCGCGAGCAGCTCGGACACACCGGTCGCTTCCTCGACCTGCATGCGCCGCACTTCGCTCTTCTCCCACACACCCATGAACTGACGCACGATCTGGAACACGGCCGCGAGCAAGATCGCGAGCAGCCCCGCCGAGAGCACGAGCTCGACCAGCGTGAGTCCTCGACGCGAGCGCGGCGCGCGATGATGCAAGAGCTTCACTCGTCGACCCTCCGCAGCACGAGGCTCGGCGCCATCGATTCCGCACCGAACGTGCGCAGCCGCGGCGTCTGCTTCCAGCCGTGCGACAGGCCCGTCTGCTCGTCGAACGCACCGCGTTGGTAGCGCACGTGCACGCGCCACTCGATCATGTCGCCCTGACGGCGGATGGGATGCCCCTCGCCTCGCGGCATGCCCTCGCGCAGGAGTGCCAATCCGTTCGTGACGCCCGGCTCGCCATCCCACGGCGGCGCGGGTTGACCGCGCTGCGAGAGGCGCTGCAAGGTCTCGATCTTCACCTGTCCGCTCGCCGGCTCCTCGACAGCGAAGAAGCTCGTGCGCCAGTACGCATTGGGCTGGTCGAGGGCGAGCCCGAAGTAGCCGAGCTCCGGCGCATCCGCCTTCTCGGTCCAGCGGTCGTGATAGCGATGCGGGAACAAGATCACCGGCGTGCCCGCGCTGTGCGACTGCGGCACCGTGCCGAAGCGACCGCGGAACATGCCGTCGCCGCCGCCATCCTTCATGCCCGGCGCCGTCGAGCGGCGCGGCATGTCGAGGCCCGAGCCCGCGATGCGCGTGTAGTGGATGAGCTCCGTGCCGACGAGCACCGTGCCGCTCGGCGGGAAGCCCGCCGTGTCGACGAGCGGCAACGTCGAGTCGCCCGGCCCGATCTGGGCGCCGAGCAAGCTCACCACGAAGTGCTCCAAGTAGCTCGCCGTCGCGCCGATCTCGTGCGTCTGGTCGGTCGTGCCGAGCAGCGCGCGTCCGCCGGGCGTGAGGTTCACGGTGCCGCTCGTCGCGTCGTACGAGCTGTAGCACACGATCTCTTCGCCGAGCTGCAAGAGCCCCGCGTCCTTGGGCAGCAGATCGAGCCAGTTCTGGTTCTGATTCCAGTTGCCCCAGGCGATGCGCAGGCCCTGCGGACGGACGAACATCTGCAGGCCCGCCTCCGACAAGTCCTGATTGAGCACGAGCTGTCCGCCCTGCGCGGGCGAGCTCTGTCCGTCGCCAAAGCTCGTGGTGTGGAACACCACCTCGTCGACGAGCATGTCGGCTGCAGCGCCGCCGCGCACATCGCGCCCGACCACGACGCGGTCCACTTCGCGCGGACGCTCACCGCTGGGGTGCTTGATCACGCGGGCCAGCGTGCGCGCCTCGTTGTTCGGAGCCGCAGTCCCGCTCTGCACGGACATCGGCACCGGCGCGCGCGCCGCGGTGTCGAGCGCGATCATGACCGAGTTGCGCGCGAGGATCAGCGCATCTTCGGGGGCCGTCCCCACCTGATCCGCAGCCGGAACCATCGGAGTCGCCGCGTTGAACGTCCACGTCGCGACCGTGCGATCGAAGGGGCGGTAGCTGCGGTGAACGCGAGCGGGCCAGCCGAGCGAGCTCGACGACTGGTCCATCAGGAACACGGAGTCGAAGCGGCCGGGCTCACCGCCCTCGGCGCCGTTGCGCTGCACGCGCCAAACGGGCAACACGAGCGTGCCCGCGGCGTGGTCGTGGCTGTGCGTGCCGCACACACCGCGGAACTGGAAGACCGAGCGCGCGGCGCGCGTGAGCGGGAAGTTGTTGTCCTCATTGACGCCCCACCACGCCTGCCAGAGCGATGCCGCAGCACCACTCGAGCTGCCCTGAGTCGCGCTCGGCTCCGCGGAGAGCAGGAACTGCGGGGCGGGCGCACCGCCGCCACCGCCGCCGCCGCCGCCGCCACCGCCGCCGCCACCGCCGCCGCCGCCGCCG
>CAIYPP010000080.1 GCA_903928115.1 uncultured Planctomycetota bacterium | reverse complement strand
CGCCCGCGATCCCGCCGCTCGCGGTGATGGGCATCGGCAGCTGGCCGCGGCCCGCATGGCTGCTCGACGCGCTGCACCGCCACCTGGAAGGCCGTCTCGATGATGCGCAGTTCGAGGCCGCCTGCGAGGATGCCGCCGACGAAGCTGGCGTAGTTGTCGCGGCGCTGCTCGCCGTCGGTGATCACGTCGACGCCCGCGCGCAGCTGCGCGTCGACACACAGCCGTACCGCGTCGTCCGCAGTCGCTTCGAACTGCGCGTCGTCCAAGCGGCCTTCGAGGTGGCGGTGCAGAGCGTCGAGCAGCCACGTCGGCCGCGGCCAGCTGCCGATGCCCATGACCGACAGGGGTTCGATGCGCGGAGCAGGCGCGGGGGTCGGCAGCGATGCTGGGATCGTCACTGGGACGATGCTCTGCCGCACAGGCATGGCCCGTTGTGCGAGCGCGGGCGCTGCGCGTGCGGCGTCGAACTTGCCTTTGGCGACGAGAAAGCTGTGGGCTTTCCCGTCGCTCACGTGGCTCACGAGCTCGTTGCCCGTGAGTCGGCACCAGGCGGGCAGGTCCTCGGGCACCGAGATCTCCGTCGAGCGAATCTCGAGCAGCTCGCCCGCGTCGAGCGGGTCGATGTGCTTGCGAATCAGGAGCAGGAGTCCGTTTCCGCAGTCGAGATCGCCGCCGTCGAAGCTCGACTTCGGCGCATAAGGGTGCCCGCCCACGCGCGCTCTCTCAGTACGACACGCAGGGCGAGCCGCCGGCGAGGAACTCGACCAGCTTCGCACCGCCGACGATCGTGGCGCCCGGAACCAGCTTGGTCTCGTCGAGCCCGCGCTTCTTGAAGCACGGCGAGCACACGTAGATCTTGCCGCCCGCCGCCGCGAACTTCGCCATCAGCTCGGCGAGCGGCGCGAAGCCGTCCTCCTTGATGTCGTCGGCGTAGCCCGGCACCGCGAGGCGCACCGCCTCGGTCGAGAGGAACACCATCGTCTCCTGCTCGGAGCCGGCGGCGGCATTGGCGACGACGAAGGCGACGGTGGCCTTGTCGCGGTTGTCCTTGGCGGAAGTGAGCGAGACGCAGAAACGACCCATATCAGTTCTCCTTACGACGGATGAAGTAAACGGGATGCGCGGCCTCGACGAGCTTGTGGCCCGTCATGCCGCACCATGCGGGAATGTCTTCGCGCGCGCCCGGATCGAGCGCCACGAGCCGCAGTACCGCAGCGGGCGCCAGCGCCCGCATGCGCGCACGCAGATCGATCACGAGCTCCCCGCAGCCCATCTCGCCGGCATCCCACTCGTCGTCGAAGCGCGGCTCGCAGTTCTCGGGGCTCATGTCGGCGCGAGAGTCTAGCGGCTGCTCCCAGATTCAAAAGGAGCGCGCGCATGGCGACCGGTCCGTTCGGTCGCCATGCGCGCAGCTTTCCCTCTCTCTCGAACCTCGGCTAGAAGGTGAAGATCATTCCGAGGTACACGAAGTCGATGTCGTCGGACGCGCCGGTCTCGGCGACGGCAGCGCCGGTGAAGACGTGGCTGTAGCCGCCGTAGAGGTCGAGGTGGCGGTAGAGGCGGTGCTGGACGAGCAGGTCGATCTCTTCGCCGATGTGCGTCGAGTCGAAGCCGCCGGCGGGAGCGGCGCGCGAGACGGTGCCGTTGAGCGCGTAGATCGCGTCTTGATCGCTCATCAAGTTGAGCGTGTGCAGCGTGAGCGAGATGGTGCTCGCCGCGGTGGGCTTGACGCTCGCGCCGATGTGCGCCGCTGCAATGTTCTGCCGCGAGACGGTGTCCGCGTAGCCGAGGTAGAGGTGGCCGAGCGGGTAGAGCTGGTGGAAGGTCTGCACGTCGCCACCGGGATTTCGGTCGCCGCTCGCGAGGTCGAAGCCGCCGAAGAGTCGCGGCGAGAGCAAGGGCTCGTCGAGCTTCCAACCGGCCACGCCCGTGAGGAACCACGCGTTGACGTCGGCGTCGCCGATCTCGCCCACTTGCCAGCCGCCTTCGAACTCCCAGTCGCCGCGCTCGGCGAAGCTACCCCAGCTGCGACCGCCGAGCGTGTGACGTCGCTCGTCGCCCGCCGCGGGGCCGTTGATCGCGACTTGGGGGCGCGTGTCGCCGATGGCGTAGAGGTCGAGCCCCGGCCCGCCGTCCTGCGGCGCGCGCGTGGCGTAGAAACCGTAGAGCGACTTGTCGTCGTTGCGCTGGTCGGGGCCCGTCTTGTCGACGTCGACGTACCACGTCAGGAGTCCATCGACCGTCCAGCGGCCGCTCTTCCACTGACCGCGGAATCCGTCCCAGCGGTTGAGCGTGTTGGCCCAAGGCAGCGAGCTGATGAGGCGCTGGTTGCCGAAGCCGAAGGACTGGCGACCCGTGCGCAGCTTGACCGAGTCCTCACCGACCGTCGTGCCGAGCTCGAACCACGCCTGCTGGTGCGAGAGCGTGTTCATGTCGGTGATGCGTCGCCCACCGGGCAGGTCGCGGTCGGTGCTCTGCGCGGTCATGCCCTCGACGAACACGCGCACGTTGTCGCCCCAGTGGAGGTCGGCGTGCATCAACATGCGCGAGAGCACGAACGAGTCGGCGTTGCGGAAATCACTTTGGACTGCGGGTGGCTTGGGTTTGGTCTCCCCGAACCCAAAGCCGTCCCAGTCTTCGAGGCGCGCCTCGATGCGTGCGCCGAGCGAAAGCCAAGTCTTGTCCCCGAGGTCGATCTTCTTCAGCGGGTCGAAGGTGTCGCCGCCCTCGCTCTTCACCACGAACTTCGACCAGTCCTCGTCTTGGCGCAGCAGCTTGTAGCCGGGGAGCTCCGGCGTGGAGGCCATCGGTTGGGCCTGTCCGAAGGCGGCCGAGGCGAGGAAGAGCCAAGGGAGCGATGCGATCGTGCGCTTCATGGGGGGCTTTCTGAGGCGTCCTGACGCCCTAGGGACCTCGCTCGGGGCAACTCCTGTTCCAAGCCGCCGAGGGCCGCTCCCCACGATGCCGCGCGGCCGACTCGGAGAATCTACGCTCGGCGCCGCAGAATCTCCGCGTTACCGCGGCTGCGCCGTGCCCTGCCAGAAGGCCTCGTAGCGCGGCCACGACCACGCGGCGAGCTCGCGTCCGACCTGCAGCCCGACGTCGTTGTCGATCGAGATGTGGTACCCGCCCATGGCGCGGGAGCGGGCCGCCATCTCCGCCGTGGCGGAGAAGGTCGGCAGGTCGAGCTCGACCTCGTTGCCGGGTGCGACCTCGGTCAGCGTGCAGCAGCGTCGGCGCTCGACGGCGCCAAACGTGTCGCTGCCGGTGAAGAGCTCGAGGATCTTCGCGCAGGCGCCGCTCACGGTCGCGTGACCGCTGGTGTAGCCCGGAAATGGCGGCGTGATGAACACGTAGGGCGAGTACGGGTGCCACTCCTCCGCAGCAACCTCGACCACGCCACCCTGCGGACCCGCCCAGCCCTTCACGCGCTGGCCCTTGTAGTAATGGCGAACGAGCGTCCACGGACGCGACGAGTCGTACACACGCTTCGTCTCCCAGCACGAGATGAACGCGTCGAACGCCGTATTCGCGATCGCGAAGTAGAGCTTCACGTCCTCGTCGAGACCGAAGCGATCGCGGCGCGAGACGTCCTGTGCGAAGCGCAGCCAGTGCCCGCTCTGTCCGGTCGAGCGCGGACCGTCGCGCATGAACTCGACGATCGCCTTGTCCGCTCCGCTGAGCTCCCGGTTGAGCGCGAGAACTTCGTCGACCTGCGTGCGCAGGAACGCGTCGTTCGCCTTCGTGGTCGGCGGCGGCTCCGGCCGGAATTGCGCGGCATTCTCGAGCACGAAGGGCTTCACCTTGAGCCAGTGCGGCGTGAGGAAGCCAGGCGTGAAGCGCGTGCCGTCGGGGCGCGTGAACGTGATCGGCTGCCAGCGATCGGGATCGACGATCGTGTCCGCCGTGTTCACCGGCGCGTAGCCCGTGTAGTCCGAGTAGGGCTTGCCGTTGCTGCCCGGCTCGTCGCCGAACTGGTTCGCGCCATCGCGCCGCCGATATTCGAGCACCGCTGCGGCCGCGAGGTTGCCGACGCCGCGCGGCGTGCTGGGATCGAGCGAGGGGTCCGCGGGGTCGGCGCCGAGCTCCTTCGCGCGCTCCGCGAGCCACTCGGTGTCTTCGGGATAGGCGCCGCACAGCGCGCGGTAGCAGGCTTGCGAGATCGCGGCCTCCTTGTTGCTCGGAGTGCGCTCGCTCGCGGGGCGGCGCAGCGAGCCGCCGAGTCGCGAGCCGACGGCGCGCTCGTCATAGGCCGCCCATGCGTCGAACATCGCGGTGGCCCAGATCGCCATCTGGCGCGAGAGGATCGTAGGGCGCGCTCCGTTGCGGTCGACGTCGCGCCCCGCGACCTCTTGAACGACGTAGAGCCAGCGCGTCGCAAGGCTCTCCTCCGCGCTGTGCGCGGGGTCTTGATGGAGCAGGGGCTTCGGCCGCGGCGCTGCGCAGGCAGAGAGGAGTGCGAGGAGGAGCGCGACGAGGGAGCGGGCGTGCATGAAGAGGCTGTGGCCCGCGTGCGCATCGAGCGCCCACGGGCCACAGAAGTTAGCAATCCCCGTGCCCATCCCCGGTCACGGGGTGCACTCTCAGTAGTTCCACTGCAGCTGGAAGGCGAGGCGATCCTCGTCCTGCGCCTCCTCATAGAACGGGGCGTCGTTCATGTCGGTGGTGTCCGTACGCTTGATGGTGCGTGTGTACATGATCGAGAGCTCCAGCTCCGGCCACGGGGACCATTCGAGGCCGATGTCGATCTCGTTGACCTTGTCCACCGGCGCATTGGCGCGGAACTTCCGCGCACCGTCGAAGTAGTTCCAGCGCACGAAGGGGAACAGGGGTCCCTTTGAGGTTTCGATCAGGCAGTTCGCCTGCAGGTAGCCGCCTTCGAGCGTGTCGACCTCCACGGCGGGCGACAGGACGTTGTTGTTGAGCTCGGGCCCCTCACCCCAAGTCCACTCGGCTTCGAAGCCAAAGGGCTGCGGGTAAAGGGTGGCCGAGAGCGCGAGGCGCTCATCATCGAGGCCCTCGGGGTCGGCGATCGGGGTGGGGCCCGTGTCGGGTGCGAGTTGTTCCGTGGACACCACAAAGTTGCCGACGTAGCCTTGCGCACCGAGCTCGAGAATCTGCCCGTTGTCGAAGGTGAAGGGATAGGAGGCGCGCCCGATCCAGTGGAACTCGCCGTTCTGATCGGAACGGTTGAGTCCCTGCCCCGAGTAGGCGCCAAAACCGAGGACGCCGTAGTCGCCCGAGCCCTTGAGGCCCTTGCGGACGAGCTGCCGGAAAACCTCGCGGATCTCCTTGGGCGCCCAATAGAAGAACACGCCGATGTCGCGCTCGCCCTCGACGGCGGAGTTGAGCGCGTCGGGGCGCTCCATCGGCGCACGGTTCTGGCTCGACTGGAGGTTGACGAACCCGTAGGGCACCTTCGACTGGCCGACGCGGAAGCGGTACTCCTTGTCCGCGTCGATGGCGACGTCCGCGTACAGGTCGCGCGTCTGAAGCCCCTTGTCACCGGTGCCGCCGACCGAACCGAAGGCGTCGAACTGGGCGTAGAGGAAGACGTGCTCGCTCACGTCGCCGGAGAAGATGAAGCGCCCGCGGCGGATCATGAACGTCTCCTTCTCGCTCACCGAGCTGTCGGCGGGCACCACGAGGTTGGGCGTCATGTCCTCGTTGAAGAGCGAGGTGGTGCGGAACTGCGTGTAGCCGCGCAGGCTGATCTTCTCGTACCACTTGCCCTTGGCGGCCTTCTCGGCGGCCTCGCGCGCAGCCTTCTCCTCGCCGACCTGCTTCTCGAGCGCGGCCAGTCGCGACTCGAAGTCTTGCTTGAGCGCCGCGACCGAGGCGTCGAGCGGGCTTCCGGCGACCTTCTCGGCGCTGTCGGTCTGGGCGAGGGCGCTGGGGAGAGGCAGCGCGAGGGCTGCGGCGGCGATGGACAGTCGAGGTAGGTGGGACGACATGGCTCGGGACTCCTTCACGAGGCTGGGGTTGCCTTGATGTGGAGGCCGAGGTTGCGCCTCGAATGTAAAGGCGGATCAAAGATGTGGCTCAAAAATCAAGAAGCCGACAAGTCAGGCCTCGTTTTCGGCGAAGGCGGCGACAAGAAATGTTGATTCGTCAGGGAACGAACAAGACTGGGCCAGCGGGGCGTGAACGTGCGCTCCCCGTCGCGCTCAGTCGCCGATCGATCGGCGGGTCGTCTCCAAGAGCTCGGAGACGCGGTCGTTGCTGTCGATCTGGAGGCAGAGCTCCTTCAAGTATCCGTCGTGGATGTCGTAGACCATCCCGTGGAGCATCGGTCGCCGCCCGCGCTTCCACGCCGTCTGGACGATCGGGGTGCGCGCCAAGTTGTAGACCTGTCGGAGCACATTGAGGTCGACCACGCGTCGGAAGCGGCGATTGTCGTCGCCGATGCGCTGGAGCTCCTGCTCGTGGCGGCTACAGGTGTCTCGGATGCCCGCGAGCCAATGGTCGACGAGTCCATAGTTCTGGTCTCCCATCGCCGCCTTCACGCCGCCGCACTCGTAGTGCCCGCAGACGATGACGTGCTTCACATCGAGCACCTCCACCGCGTACTGGAGAACCGAAAGCAGGTTCAGGTCCACGCTGCGAACTTGGTTCGCGATGTTGCGGTGAACGAACATCTCTCCGGGTGCGACGCCGGTGAGCGTCTCGATCGGCACGCGACTGTCGGCGCAGCCGATGAACAGGAAGTGGGGCTCCTGCTTGCCCGCCCGCCGCTGGAAGAACTCGGGATCGTTGCGGGTGATCTCCGCGACGAGGTTGCGGTTGTTCTCGAAGAGGCGCTTGAGGTTTTCCATGGGTGATCTCGGGCGGAGTCGGGGAGCTCAGTGGGCAGGCGGGGGCGGCGGGAGGTCGATGCCGACGAGGCGCAGGTCGATGCCACGCTCGCTGGCCTGCAGGCGGAAGTCGGCCATGTGCTCGAGCACGTCGCGGTGGATCACGCGGCAGCGCGAGCCGTCGATCTCGAGCCGCTCTCCGGGCTTCAGGGATGCGAGCAGCTTGGCCAGCGATGCCTTGTTCAGGAACGAGACCTGCTCTTGGAGCTGCACCCGCTTCAACACCGCGCCGGGCGGGCTGGTGACGGTGAAGCAGTCGAAGCGCACCTCGTCGAGCAGGATGAACGCGAACGCGACCGCGATGCCGACCGAGATCCCGACGAGGAGGTCCGTCACCAGAATCGCCACGATCGTGGCGGCGAACGGGATGAACTGCTTCCAACCTTGGCCCCACATCGCCTTCAGGATGCGAGGGTGGGCCAGCTTGAAGCCGGTATAGAGCAGGATCGCGGCGAGCGAAGCGAGCGGGATGTGATTGAGCAGGCCGGGGATCGTCACGGCCGCTAGGACGAGCAGCACCCCGTGCAGGATCGCCGAGAGCTTCGTCTGCGCGCCCGCATCGACATTCGCCGCGCTGCGCACGATGACTCCCGTGAGAGGCAGGCCACCGATCAGTCCCGAGAGCATGTTGCCCGCTCCCTGAGCGAAGAGCTCCCGGTTGGCGGGGGACTCGCGCTTGTGAGCGTCCATGCGATCGGTCGCTTCGAGGCTGAGCAGCGTCTCCAAGCTCGCCACGACGCCCAGCGTCAGCGCGATCTTCCAAGTCTCTGGGCGCGTGAGCGCCGAAAAGTCCGGCAGCGTGAAGAACGAGAGGAAGGTCGAGGCATCGCTCGCGATCGGCAGCTGGACGAGGTGTGTCGCGCCGAGCGTCCACGTCGACTCGACGAGCGAGAACGCGAGGTTGATCGACACTCCCGTCAGGACCGCGACGAGTGGTCCAGGCAGGAGCTTGAGGCGCTTGAGAGCCGTCTTGTCCCAGAGCACCAACAGCGCGAGCGACGCGAGTGCGATGAGGGCGGCGCCGGGCTCGATCGCGTGCAGAGCGTGGTCGATCGCGGTGAAGGTCGTGTCCCCGTCGGGCTGCACGAAGGACTCGTCTCCCTCGTAGTCCTTGTCCCAGCCCACGGCGTGGGGCACTTGCTTCAGGATCAGGATCAGGCCGATCGACGCGAGCATCCCGCGGATCACCGAGGACGGGAAGTAGTACCCGATCACGCCCGCGCGCAGGCCGCAGAGAGCGAGCTGCACGCCACCTGCGACGACCACCGCAGCGAGGAAGGCCGGGAACGACCCGAGCGTCGCAATCGCGCTCACCACGATGGCGGTCAAGCCAGCGGCGGGGCCGCTCACCATCAAGGGCGAGCCGCTGAGTGACCCGACGACAATGCCGCCGACGATGCCGGAGATGACCCCGGCGAACAGCGGCGCGCCCGACGCGAGGGCGATGCCAAGGCACAGCGGGAGCGCGACGAGGAAGACAACGATCGAGGCGGGGGCGTCGGCTCGCCAGCCCGTCGCCATGGTCGGTAGCCGGGGGCCATCGAGAGCAGCCGACGAGGGGCCCGCTCGCTTCGCGCCCACGAGTCGTGCGGTGACGGTCGAAATCCAGCTCACGTGAGGTGCGTCCTTTGGTGTCGAGGCGGTCGGGCGTGCGCGGCGGACGCACGGGGTCGCCCGAGAGCGCCGCTCGGGTTCGCAGGTCGAGCCCACGACCCCGTGGATCGATTCTCGCTCCTTCGCTGGGAATGTCCACAGCGTGGACCCCGGGTACGACCGCGGGCCTGACTCGACTCAGGCTCGCGCCAGCGCCGGGAAGTACAGGCGGAACTCCGAGCCCGAGCCGAGCGTGCTGCTGACGGCGATCCGCCCGCCACAGCCGTTGACGACCGCGAAGACCGTCGAGAGACCCAGTCCCGTGCCGCGGTCGGCGGACTTGGTCGTGAAGAACGGTTCGAAGATTCGCTCGCGGACCTCGGAAGTCATGCCGCAGCCAGTGTCGCGGAAGGCGAGCTTGACCCAGCGGCCGACCGGCAGTGAATCCGCGGTGCCGTTCTGGAGCGTGCTCTCCACCGAGTCCACTCGGATCGAGAGCGTCCCGCCGGAGGACATCGCGTCCCGCGCATTTACTACGAGGTTGAGCAGCACCTGTTCCAGCTGAACGGGATCGATGCGCACCTTGGGTACGTTGGGCGCGCTCGACAGATCGAGCTGCACGCCGCGGCCGACCAGCTGCCGAATGAGCGGCATCGCTCCACGCAGGCTGTCGAACACGTCGACGTCTTGGGGTTGGTCCTCCCGCTGGCGGCTGAACTGGAGCAAGCGCCGCGTCAGGCCCGTGCCTTGGGTGAGTGCTTGTTGGATCGCTTCGACCAGCGGGAGGTCGGTGGACGCGAGCGCCCCACGCTGACGCAGGCTGTCCAAGAGCAACTCGACGGAGCCTGAGGCCACGGTCAGCACGTTGTTGAAGTCATGGGCGATCCCGCCCGCCATGCGACCGAGGGATTCGAGTCGCTGCATCGCCTGCAGCATCGCCTCGCGCTCCTCGCGCTGGACGGCGGCGCCGAACGCCACCGCCGCGATGCGCAGCGCGTCGACCTCGACCTTCTCCCAGTGCTGCGGGCGCTCGCAGGCGTCGAACCCGACCATGCCCCACAGGCGCGGACCCGCGTAGATCGGCTGGACGAGCAGCGACAGGATCTGTTGGGCCTCCAAGATCGGCTGCTCCTCGGGAGGGAAGTCCGCGATGTCGCCGACGATCGGCTCGCCGCGCTCGAAGTGCTCCAGCCAGCGCCCGAAGCCACCGCCCACCATCTCGATCCCTTGCAGGTCGGGGTTGTCGATCTGAGGCGACACACCCTGCGCCACCCACTCTCCG
This sequence comes from uncultured Planctomycetota bacterium, assembly GCA_903928115.1. Taxonomy (GTDB): domain Bacteria; phylum Planctomycetota; class UBA1135; order UBA1135; genus F1-120-MAGs118. The sequence continues at coordinate 4,618 of CAIYPP010000080.1, read as the reverse complement.
ATCTGGTACACGCACAGGGCGCCGCGCTCGTTGTGGCGGAAGTCGAAGACGTAGACGCGGCTCACGCCCGTCGCCTCGCCGGCGATGCGCAGCACGTCGTTCATGAAGTCGCGCCAGTGCGACGCCTGCGAGATGCGCTCGGTGGCGCGCGCGACTCCCCCGAGGATCGCGTCGCGGCGGCGGAGGAGCTCGGCAGTGCTCCCAGGGTTGCCGCGCGTCGGTTCGGGTGACTCCGCCATGGCTCCCTTGAGCTTACACGAGGTCCGTGGGAACCTCGCCCCGACCGCGCGTCGCTCCGAGCGCTGCGGCCAGCAACACTCCCGCCATGAAAACGCGACTTGTCTCGCTGCTCGCCGTGCTCGCTGTCCTCGGTGTTGCGCTCTGGTTCACGCTGCGCGGCGGCGAGCGCACGGAGGGCGTGGCCGAGCAGTCGACGCGCGCCGGCAGCGCCGCGCCGGAGAGCGCGGAGAGCTTCGGCTCCGAAGGGGAGCGCGCGCGGCGAAGTGAGCTCGCCGAGCCCGAAGAACCCCCGGTTTCCGCTGCGCCGGACGCCGCCGCGCGCACGTGGAGTGGGGCGTTCGTCCTCGAGCGAGCCGACGGAGGGCTCGATGCGCGCGCCAGCGCCGAGTTCTCGCTCTTGCTGCGCGCGGGCGACGAGCGCGAGCTGCGCAGCGTGCGCGTGCGCGCGCGCGACGGGCGCTGGAGCGTGGAATGTCCGAGGGACTTGGAGCGTCAGGCTAAGCTCGGCTCGGTGAGCGCGGCGACGTCGGGCGGGCGCTCGCTCGCCGTGCTCGCGCCGCAGGGCATCGTGAGGCTGGACCCCGGTTTCGAGGTGCGGGTGCGCGAGGCGCGACGCACTTGGCTGCACGTGGTCGACCTCGCGAGCGGCGTCGAACTCACAGGTGTCGAGCTCCTCGACACTCGCGGCGCTGCGCTCGCCGTCGCGCCGCCGCGCGCCGAGGACCGCGCGGCCCTCGCGCTCTCGACAGGCGGCTCGCTGCGCTCGCCCGTGGACCTCGCGTCCTTCCCCACCCTCGAACAGGGCGAGGCCACCCTGCTCGCGCGGGCTCCGGGCTACGCCTGGACTCCGATCACGCTGGAGGTGGGGGGCGGCGTCGAGCGCACCGTCGCGCTCGGCCCGGGCGGGGACCTGCGGGTGCGTGTCCTCGGCAACGCGCATTTCGGGCCCGACGTCCGCTTCGTCCTGCGGAGAGCGTCGACGCCGCTGGGGCGGCCACTCTGCCGACTCGACCTCGGGTCGCCCGAGGTTCTGAGCTTCGAGGGACTCGCACCCGAGCGTTACTCGGCGAGCGCGGAGCTCGGCGTCGGTGGGGCGGTGACGGTGCTCGGCAGCGTCGAGGCCGAAGTCGCTGCAGGTGGGAACATCGAAGTCACGCTGGTCGTCGAGGCCGCGGCGCGCGCGCGCACGGCGCCCTTGTCCGCCCTGCTGCTCGTCCCCGAGGCTTGGATGGCCGAGACGGTCGAGGCGCAGGTCCTCGCGCTGGAGCCCGGTTCGAGCGACCCCACGGCGCGGGCCGAGCTCGTCACCGAGCCTGCGGAGGGCGAAGAGGGCCATGTCGGGTTCCGGCTCTCGCATCCCGCGCTGGAGGTCGGGCGCTACGCGCTGGAGGTCGAGTGGCCCCACCTGCGCGTCGAGTTCGACCTGCCGCCGGGCGGGCTCTCGGACCTGCGGCTCGTGGTGCTGCCGCCCGCGGAGTGGATCCTGCGGGTCATCGACGAGGGGAGCGGCGCGACGCTGCGGCCGCGCTTTGTCGAGTGGTCGCCCTTCGAGGACGGGGCGATCGCGGGCAGCCCGACGCTCGAGTCGTACTCGGGCGAGCTCGATGGCTTCCGCATCGTCTCGGTCCCCGGGGAGGTGCTCGTGACCCTCGATCCCGACTCGGGATGGGAGCTCGCCCTCCCGCGGCAGTCGATCCGCGAGGGGCGCAGCGAGACCGAGGCCATCGCCGTTCGGCGCACCGAGGTCGAGCTCGTGCTGACGGATGGGGGAGTCCCGGTCCCCTTCCCGCCGGGCTGGGGCGCGCGGTTCTTCCGCGAGGGTGCCGTCGAACCGCTGCAGCTCCCTGTGCAGGTCTCCGAGACCCTGCGTCGCTACCGCCTGCCCGCGGGCGGCCCCTATCGCATCGAGCCCGACAGCTTGGCGGACTACGAGCCGCTCCTGCCGCAGGACTTCGTGGCGCCCGACCGCACGCGGGGCCGGATCGAGCTGAAGGTGGTCAAGTTGCGCTGATCTGGATGTCTCTTGCGGCCTCAAGGGCGTCGGAACCAAGGCCGCGCAGAGGCGCCTTGGCTTCGGGGCCGAAGTGGTAGCTAGGGACACGAAATGGCTATTCCATGGACATTTGATGTCTAAATAATGCCTCTTTCGCGCAGGCCGGTGCAGATCACCGCCTCGTCGGGGAGGGGCGCCGGCTCGCTGTGGAAGCGCACAGGCTGGGACTGACCGCACACCTCGACCACGACCTCGGTGAGACGTACGAGGTCGAGCACGCGGTCCTCGAGCCGCCTTCCGGCTGGAATCTGGGCGATCCAGTCCTCGCGGCCCCCGGCGACGCGCTCGGGCGCGACCTCGGGCCGTCCGGGCGCTGCGACGAAGCGAATCGAGGCGCCTGCGGGCTCGGTCTGGAAGCTCGGCCGCACTCGAAGGCCCCAGAGGCGCTCACCGTCGTGGGCGCGCAGGCGCCACTCATCGACCTCGACGAGCGGGCCCGAGAGGTCGGGGCGCGGGGTGAAGAAGAGCGAGCGGGGGGTCGTCCGCAGACGCGCCAGCCGCTCGCGCCAGAAGCGTGCGTCGAGCAGGTACCTGCTCCGCAGGCGGAGGGAAGTGTCCATCATCCGATGGGGCGGAGCCGCGCCGGACGGTGCGGCGAACGGCGCCGGTCCGAACCCGAGCGAAATACGAGCTCGAAGTCGGCCGCGCAGGGAAATGGCTTCCATGGCTCGCACCAGAGGAGTTCGGGCCGCGCGCCCCACCGGCGGTCCGTAAGACGGGGGAAAAACCGCATCCGGATCCGGGACGCGCCGAGGGCTTTCCGCGCACGGGCGGGCGCGAGTCTCTCTATCATCCGCGACCCCGCGGGGCGTCGTTTTCACGTCCCGCGGAACTTTCTGTCGCGCTTTCGTCCCACCCACCCGACGCGTGCTCGAAGCCCCTTCGTGCTCGCCGTCGCACGCCCCCGCCCGAGCGCCCCGCGCGCGCGGTCGCGGGCCTTGGAGCGTCTCCCGTGCTAGCCATTCCGAGCCTCTGCGCGTTCGGCCTCGCCGCCTCGGCGGCGTTCGTTCCCGGCGACGAGCCCGCCGCCCCCCAAAAGGACCTCTTCATCCGCGCCGAAGAGCTGCACGTGCGCCCCGGCCGCGTGATCGAGCGCGGCATGCTCTGGGTGCACGAAGGGCGGATCGTCGCGGTCGGCACGGACATCAAGGTGCCCGAAGGCGCGGCGCTCCTCGAAGGCACGGTGGCCTGCGCGGGCTTCTTCGACAGCTGGTCATCGTTTGGGCTCGAGCCCAACGCGGCCTTCGACGACCGCGCCGGTCCGGCGACGCGCGCCCTCGATGCGGTCGACAGCTACGTCGATCCCCGCCATGAGCGGGCCCTGCTCGCGGCGGGCGTGACCTCCGTGCGTCTGCAGCCGACGGTCGGCGCGCGCGCGGGCGGTGTCGGCGCGGTGCTGCGTCTGCATCCGACCAAGCAGTTCGCCGAGACGGTCGTGATCCCCGATGCGTGCAGCGCGACGGCGATCGGCGTCTCGCGCGACGGCCGCACGATCGACGTGTTCGAGCGCGTGTCGGCGGTCGACCGCGTCGTCGGAGCGATCGCGGATGGCTACGGCTACCTGATCGAGACCAACGAGTACCGCCACGAGCTCGCGGACTGGGAAAAGAAGATCGCGGACAAGCAGAAGGAGCTCGACGAGGGCTTCAAGAAGGCCAAGAAAGACCGCGAGAAGGCCCAGACCGAGGCGAAGGACAAGGGCAACGAGTTCAAGGACAAGGAATACAAGGAAGACAAGAAGCCCAAGGCGCCGCGCTTCGACGACGAGAAGGAGGTCTACGCGCGCATCGCCGGTGGCGAGCTGCCCTTGGTGGTCGAGGTTCACCGCGCGCTCGAGATCCGCGCGCTGCTCGAGGGCACCAAGCGCTTCGAGCGCCTGCGCCTCGTGCTCGCCGGCGCGAGCGAGGCCGCGCAGTGCGCCGAGCTGCTCGTCGAGCGCAAGATCCCCGTGATCGTCTGGCCCGCGCCGATGGGCGTGCAGCGTCCGCCGGAGTACCGCGGTGCGAGCCTCGCTCTCGCCGCCGAGCTGCACCACGCCGGCGTCGAAGTGTTGCTCGGCAGCGGTGCGATGGACCCGCTCGCCTCGCGCGACCTGCCGTTGCTCGCCGCGCTCGCGGTCGGCCACAATCTGCCCAAGGACGTCGCGCTCGCTGCGCTGACGACGCGCCCCGCACGCGTGTTCGACGTCGGCGACAAGCTCGGCACGCTCGAGCTCGGCCGCACGGCCGACGTGCTCGTTCTCGACGGCGATCCTTTCGCCGCCACGACTTCGGTCCGCTATGTGCTCTCGGCCGGCGAGCTCGTCGTCGGGGAGGTGAAGAAGTG
>CAIYPP010000079.1 GCA_903928115.1 uncultured Planctomycetota bacterium | reverse complement strand
GACGGCTCGCGAGCACGCATTCCTCGGCGAGCGCAAGCCTCGGGGAGCCACTTGACGGCACGGACTGCCGCGACGAACCCACACCCCGCGGTCGATGACGACCGCCTCCGCGGAAGTCATCCGCTTGGAGTTCCTATCCGCCTGCGGACCTCCACAGCGTCGGCGGTTCGGGCTGGGCCAGAGGTGGTGATATGGGGCCGGCGGCTGACAGGATCGTCGAGGAGGTGATCGGCTCGGAGCGCGAAGTGCGAGCATCACCGGGCGAACAGCCTGCCCGCAAGGACGGCGAGGTAGTACTCGCGGTCTGCTTCGTCGAGATGTCCCCACACAGCCGATGCCGCCATCTCCCCTCCGAAGTAGCCCAAGGCCCCCCCCACGATCGTTCCGAGAACAAGACCGATCGGCCCACCCCAGGCACCTACCAGCGCGCCGAGCTTCGCACCTGCCAGCATGCCCGCTTGCCCGAGCATGAGAGTGCTGAACTCTCGCACTCCGATGTTGCCGGTCATGTAACGGTGCACGCTCGAAGCAAGCAGGACAGCCTGGAATGCGATGTTTGCCCGACCGGCGAGACGCGAGGCGCGCGCGAGCGCGGGGGCGCGAGCAATCCTGCGGGCGATCGGCATGCGACTCCTTGCGAGGGCCTTCGAGCCGGAGCCTGCCGCTTCCGCCACGTCGAGCGAGTACTGTGCGATGTCCCTGCCCCGCACCTCTCCGGCGCCTGACGGGTCGCTGCCGAACATCGACACAGAATCGACGAGTATGAAGGCCAGCGCGACAGCTGAGGGCGAGGCGGGCCCCTTCAGAGACTGTCTGCGGTACATGGACTGTTTGATCAGGCTCTCCTGGTCCGACATTGCCACAAGTCGAGCATAGCTATCGGACAGTCGAACAAACCTGAACTGGCCCGGACGGATGTCCTGCTCAAAGAAAGAGTAGTTCAACGCCCTCTTGAGCTTTGCTGAGTCGGGGCTCTGCTGCGCCATCCGCGCGCGGAACGATTCCCTCCGCTGAAGTAGGTCGTCTTCCGAGAGCTGGACCGGGTGCCCGTTTGCATCGATACGACCTGAAGTAGCGAGCGCGTCGAATGTATCAGCCGGCACGAGCACATCATATCCAGTTCGCCCCCTGCCATCCTTGAAATTACCGAGGTACTGAATATAGTCCTCAACGCCAGCAGAGTAAGCCCTGTTCGAGTCCTTGTAGATCTTAACCTGCTGGGCGCGTCCTCGAGAAATCAAGCTCCCATCTGAGGCTAATACTGCCTTCATCCAAGCGTCCACCGAAAGACCAGTTCGCTTTCGTGGCTGAGTCCACTTTGGACCCAGCTCGACCGCCTGACGCAATTCCGTCATGAAACCGTGTCGATTTCTGGAATGCCAGTTGGGGAGTTCGCGAGTCAGCGCTTGCGCACGCGCGGGACCGGCTGCTGGGAGCGAGCTTCCGTTGTACAGTGCTTGCATGAGGATCAACTTGGATTGCTCGCCTGTGACCGGTACGCCGCCGCGACGCAGTTTGGCAGCGAGCAACTCGATGGAATCCGGCTGAGTGCTCCTGATGCGCGACCGGTCCTTGGACCACTGGACGATGTCCGGGTCCTCAAGAGCAGCCGCGACGACTTGACGAGTGCGGAGGTCCGAGAGATTGAGATCTCCGGCACTCCCCATAGAACCGAAGCACAGGGCCAAGAGCGAAAGTACCGCAAAAACGGGGCTCACTTGACACCAACCTCTCCGATTCGGCGTTTCGGAAGCAACGCCGACTGACGCAGAATGCGCTGCCTGTCATCGTCATCGAGCTCATCGAATGCGCTATCCCAGAGTTCGCCCACTTTCCGCCCCAGCACTGGGTCGAGGAGTGACCGATCCAGGGAGAGCAGGCACTCTTCAAGCGCGGCGGCTAGCCCCCTAGAACTGTCGTTCTCCTCCTTCTTGATCTCAAATCGCTCGATCATCTTGAAGGCGTAGCGCTGGTACTCCATGACTGCCTGCTCACGCATTGCCGCCGCAATCTGAGCGGTCTCGGCCTGCGCCTGAGCCGCCATCGACTCGACGACGACCCGTTCCGAGTCGGATTTCGCCTCGAGTATCAAGTTCACAAGCTGGGCGTCGAGCCCGGCGAGGGTTTGAATTCTAAGATCAGGAGATTCGATCTTCTTAGCCACGGCGCGTCTATTGCTGAGGTCACCGAGCGCAGCCTGAATCGGACTACTCGGGAGTGACTCCGAGGCGATTCGCTGGCGGTCCATCAGCTCCCGAAGCCACTCGCGCGCCAGCGCACGGTCCGTCGCACTCAGTGGCGTATCCAGTGCCTCCTCTACAAGCATGATGGACTGGGCGTAGCCCGCATCGACGGCCAGCGCTTCGTCGTGAGCCATCCTTGCCGCCTGGAACGCGACTCGCCGACGAAACTCCTGGATCTTCGTGACAGCCCACAAGGGTGCTCGAATGGGAGATCGGAGCGCGAGATCTGAGGCATGTTCAACCATGGAAGGCACGGCAGCCAAAGTCTCGGGCGGGTTCTCCAGCAAGTCGAGAACATCCGCCCACCAACGAAGTCGGTAAATGCGCGATGCGACTCTAAGGTTCTGTCCCTCGGAGACGGACTCCTCCAGGATGTCGAGTTCCGAGCGAAGATCATCAGAGAGTCCGGGGATTGATGAGGGCGAGACGTCCGGCAACCAAATAGACATAAGTGCGTCCAGGCGTGCGTCGATCTCTGGATTGGGCTCCACCACGACTACTTGGCCCAACGCACGATCTACGCTCCCCTTGAGCTCCCGCTGCGCAACCAGAAGCTCGCTGACTAAGGCCTTAGTTCCGTCTGCTGAAATCGTCAGCGTTCTCATGGCTAAGTCGGCAGCATGCTGCTGAACGACAACACGATCTAGCGACGTCACAATTTGAGCACTGGCCTCTTCAAGCTTCTCAAGACGGGCGCCGAGTGCAACCACGTTCGGCTCGATCGAATCCATTCGCGAAGCCGTGCTGTCGGCTGCTGATCTCGTTCTGTCTACACTGGATCGAAAATCAGCCTGCTGTAGCTCCAGCGCTTCCACCCTCGACGAGAGGAGCCTCGTTGCGGCGTCGAGACGCTCAACGGCCTCCGCCACGGAGCGAACGGAAGTAGCCACGGCATTGTTGGAGACGATCACCTCTGGACCCGCGACGGAGACGTTGCCGGTCACGCGGTCAATGTACGCATCCGCCACCTGAACGGCAGCCATTGGCGCTACAACGACCAGGGCGACAGTTGCAAGAACGAATGCAGCGATCACAGCGAGGACTTGCTTGGTGCTCATACGAGATCGGTGGGGGGCCTGTAGCTGACCGGAGATCCTTGGCGAGACGCACACGCACGACATCCAGGGATGTTGCGAGCGAGTACCGAGTCACGAGGGACAGGGCATGAAGGGAAGTACAACAGTCCGGTCTTTGATTGTACAGCCGATACCATGGGAGCGCGAATATCGCCAAGTACGTAGTGTGACGCCGAGCTACTCACTTTACCTAGTGGGACCGTGGTGGAGTGCGAAGAGGGCGGCCCGCACTCGCGCGGCCGGTCGACGGACACAGCATGCGGGTTCACCGGGACAAATGACGTACTGATGGAAGACGTCAGTTGTGCTTCGAAAGGGGGCGCTATCGTGAGCCTCTGCGCTTCGGTCACGCGACAAAAAGCTGGGTGCGGTGATACTCCAAGAAATCGGGATGGGGAGAGCGAGCCGGCTCGATCGGTGTGAAGAGCTCCGTGCCGTTCTCAAGACGGATGCGACTGCCTCTTGGAGACTCCAATAGACTTCGATCCAAAGTTGGTGACACCCGGACCAAGATTCGCCCGCGCTGCTCACGCACGTCGAGACCTTCCTCGAGCGCGCCCGTGCTCCCGATTCCTGCCACGGCCTGCCGCGTTTCGTCGAGCGCGAGCTGCGCCGCTACCTCGAGTGCGGCCTGCTCGCCCACGGCTTCGCGCGCGTGCACTGCTCGCGCTGCCTGCGCGACGAACTCGTAGCGTTTTCCTGCAAAGGCCGCGGCTTCTGCCCCTCCTGCTGCGGCAGGCGCATGGCCGACACCGCCGCGCACCTCGTTGACCACGTGCTGCCCCACGCGCCCGTGCGCCAGTGGGTGCTCTCGTTTCCCTTCCGCATCCGCTTCCTGCTCGCCTCCAGCCCGCGACTGTGCGCCGCCGTGCGCGGCATCGTCACGCGCACGCTGCTCGGTTGGCTGGAGCAGCGCGCACTCGCTGGCGCCGCCGAGGGATTTGCGCGCTCGCGTTCGAGCGAGTGCGAGCCCGCCGCGCGCCGTGAGCCCGAGTTCGCCGCCCGCTCGGGCGCCGTGGTCTTCGCACAGAGGTTTGGGAGCGCGCTCAATCTCAACTTGCACTTCCACGCGCTTGTCCTCGACGGCGCCTTCGTCTCGCCAAGCAGCGCCCTCGCGCCACGCTTCCAGCCCGCCGCGCCGCTCGCCGATGCCGACGTCGCGGAGCTGGTCGAGCAGCTCGCCCGCCGCATCACGTGCTACCTCGAGCGCCAAGGTCGCCTGCCGCGCGCGCACACTCCCACCGACGGTGACGAGTCTGCCGAGCACGACGCTCCGCTCTTCGACCAACTCTGCGCCGCGTCAATCTCCGGATCCGCCGCGCTCGCGCCCGAGAGCTCGCCGCCGCTCGCGCGTCTGGGCCAGCGCCGCTCGCCGCGCCCGCCACCGCTGCCCGGATCGCTGTGCGCCGACCACAACGGCTTCTCCTTGCACGCCAAGGTGCTCGTGCCCGCCGGCGAGCTCGAGCGGCTCGAGCATCTCTGCCGCTACATCGCCCGTCCGCCGATCGCGACCCAGCGCCTCGCGCTCGCACCCAACGGTCGAGTCATCTACGGCCTCAAACGACATTGGCGCGACGGCACGTCCGCCGTCTCCTTCGATCCGCTCACGTTCATCGAGCGGCTAGCTGCTCTCGTGCCACCTCCACGCGCCCACCAACTCACCTACCACGGCCTGCTCGCGCCGGCCTCCGCTTGGCGTGATCTCGTCGTGCCCAAGCGCGCGCCGGTCCCCGCTGCGCACTCTCACGCAGTTCCCGCTCTGCACTCATCGACCGCGCCCAACAGTTCCACCCGCTCGCACTCGTCGCGCTCAACCTGGGCGGAGCTCCTGCGGCGAGTGTTCGCCGTCGACGTCCTCACCTGCCCGCACTGCGGCGGCCCACGCCGCCTCATAGCGCAGCTCACAGACCCAGTCGTCGTGCGCAAGATCCTCGCCCACCTCGGACACCCGACCGAGCCTCCACGGCCCACACCGGCCCGCTCGCG
>CAIYPP010000078.1 GCA_903928115.1 uncultured Planctomycetota bacterium | reverse complement strand
CGGAAGCCAGTGAAAGACAAAGGCCTCGAGCTTGACGGTGGTCGCCATCGGCACGGGCGCTTCGGTGCGGCCGAGGCGGCGCAGCACGATGAAGGCGCCGACCTCTTCGATCGGCTCGCTCCATTCGTTGTCGGGCAGGTCGAGGGCCACGCCCCAAGGCAGGATGCCGAGCTCTCCGAAGCCGCCTTCGAGCACCTCGCCGATCGTTCCATCGGGTCGCACGGGGCCCGTGAAGGTGCCTGCCGCGAGGGAGTCGCGCAGCGTCCGAGCTTCGGACTTGGCCTTCGCGTGGGCCTCGGGGTCGAGCAGGCGTGCGACGTGCCGCGGCAGGACGACGTTGGTGAAGGCGAGGCGGCGCAGGTGGTTGGGGCTCGCCGCGGGTTCGAGGCGCTCGACGTACACGCTGGCTGCGTCGATCTCGTGGGCCTCGATGCCGTGCTCGCCATCGAGCGCGAAGGCCACGCAGGATGCGAACTTCGGCGCGGGCGGAGCCGAGGGTGCGTCGGAGCAGGCGACGGCGAAGAGCGCCGCTGCCGTGAGTGCGAGGGGGGAGCGCACGGAGAGTCTCCTAGGCTTCGAGGCGAACGTCGAAGCGGCTGACGAACTGCAGCGAGCGCGAGGTGAGGAACTCGTAGGTCTCGAGCACGTGCTGCTCGAGCGGCTCGAGCCCGCGCGCGACGAGCACGGGCGGGAAGGAGGCCTGATTTTCGAGAAACAGGGAGCGCGGGTCGCCGTGGAAGGACTCGATGCGCAGCGCGTGGGCGTTGGGCTGGGTCTCGTTGGGCGGGAAGACAAGGCGCAGGCCGTAGAGCTGCGGCGCGCGCCCGAAGTCCTCGACCTCGTCGGAGAAGCTGAACATGCCCTCCTTCATGTACTCGCGCGAGTCGCGGAAGCAGCGCGGGTTGGCGAGCATGCGCAGCGTCACCTGATGCGCGGTCAGGACTTGGATGCCGAGCAGCTCGCAGGCGGTCTGCGAGATGCGGCGCACGCGCTGGGCGAACTCCTCGACGGTCATGGCCGAGAGTTCCTCGCGGAACACCATGCGGTCGCTGGCGAAGCTGACCGACGAGATCGCGCCCGGTCGGGCGGCGGGGTTGGAGAGCGCGGCGCCGTCTTGCAGGACCGCGAAGTCGGTGTAGGCGGGGTGGCCCTGCTCGAAGAGCTGGTTGTGCAGGCGCTGGAGCCGATTGGGGTCGGGCTCGATGAGCGGGTGGAGGAGCTCACTCTGCAGGGCGATCGTGCGGGGTGCGTAGTGGAGGTCCATCGAGAGCTAGTTTAGGACGCCTTCGACGACTCCCAAGGACGGCTTTTCCCGTCGGGCGGGGGCGCGGCGGGGTCCGGGGGGCCCAGCGCTGGGCCTCGCGGGCGGAAAATACCCCTCGTTCGTTAACCTTCTCGGCCCGCGGGCCGTAATCAGCCCGCCGGGCCGCATCCGCGGTCCAGACGTTCGACTGACACCCTCCGAAGCGGGTCCCGCCCGGGCCCCGATCCCCCGAAATCCGACCCATGCTGTCGCACCTCGGCCTCTGTCTGCTCGCCCTCGCCCCGCAGGGCGCCCCCGCCTCGATCCAGCCCGCCGCCGCGGGCGCCAAGGTCGCTGTCGCAGCGCCTGCCCAAAACGGCGGCTCGCTGTTCGGGGAGCCCGTGGTCGTGCACGGCCGCCGCATCACCGACGACGAGATCAAGCGCTTCCTGTGCGCCAGCGTCGGCGCCCGCGACTTCGACACCTTCAAGTTCACGATCCTCGTCGACGAGGAGCTGCAGAAGCGCCGCGAGGCCGGCGAGTCCGCGGAGAAGCTCGCGAGCTACGAGGTCAGCGACGCCGAGCTCGACGCCCGCATCGAGCGCGAGCGCAGCGACTTCAACCTGCGCTACCCGACCCTCGACTTTGCGCTCGAAGTCGGCCGCGCCGAGCTCTCGCTCGGACTGTTCCGCGAGCGCCTGCGCCAGACGATGCGCTTCGACCGCGTGTTCCGCCCCGAGAACCCCGCGGACTGGCCGGAGATCACCAAGGCGATCATCGCGCAGGATCTGGGCGAGACGTGGTTCGACGACGAGCGCGTCAGCTACGCGAGCCGCGTGCGTCGCTTGTTCGAGACCGAGCAGGAGTACCTGAGCTCGCAGGGCCATCGCCCGCTCTTGGAGAAGCTCGCGGCGATCGACCCGCGCGATTCGGCGAACGTGGTCGCCTCGATCGACGCGCCGGACGCGGTGGCTGCACTCGCAGCGCTGCGCGCTGTCGGCAAGGCCGAGATCCCGGCCGATGACCCGATCGCAGTCGACGCCGTGCGCGGCACGATCCTGATGGCTCTGAACAAGTGGGCGGTGGTGCACACCGACCTCGACGACATCGCGGCGCACCTGCCGCCTCCGGCAGCGGACGCGCCGAAGGACAGCGCCGCGACGCTCGAGCGCGCTCGCAACGTCATGGCGCTCGTGCAGAACACGCCGATGATGATCGACTCGATCTGGTCGCGCATCGCTCCGTACTGCACGCCGGACCTCGTGGACGAGGCCAAGCGCTTCCTCGCGCACGTGGCGCTGCTCGAGCACGATCTCGCCGCCAAGGGCACCCTGCTGACGCCGGCGCAGTTCCGCGCATGGTGGCCGACGACCGCCAAGCAGGGCGCGCCGTCCTACTCGGAATACCTGACGGACCACGAGATGCTGTCGAGCCAAGTGCTCGGCTTCCCGTCGCTCGCGGCGTTCGCGGACTACATGCGCGTGCAGGAAGGCTTCAAGCGCTCGATCGCGGCGGACTTGGCGCGCGACGAGCTGCTCGCGCCGATGCTGCCGATGATCAACCAGATCGCGGGCGCGTCGAAGCTCAACGTCAGCGTGATCCTCGTCTCGGCCTACGACTTCGCCAACGTGAAGTGGAAGGACACGGGCTTCCCCGAAGCCCGCGAGCGCGCGCTCGCGATCAAGTCCGACCTCGACAAGGGCGCGGAGTGGAAGCCGACGCTCGAGCTCTACAGCGAGTTCTGGGACCCGCCGATGCCCGAGTCGGGCAACAAGCCGATGCAGAACTTCTACTTCAAGGGCACCTTCGGTGACGAGCCGCAGACGCGCAACCAGCTGCAGGGCTACATCGGCGACAGCGACTACCGCGCGTTCCTCTTCGGCGCGCAGGTCACCGACCACATCTTCTTCGAGCAGAAGATGGGCTCGATCGACGG
>CAIYPP010000077.1 GCA_903928115.1 uncultured Planctomycetota bacterium | reverse complement strand
TCGCGCCCGGCCCGGTGTTCGCCAACGTCGTGCTCGCCGACGAGATCAACCGCACGCCGCCGAAGACGCAGGCCGCGCTGCTCGAGTCGATGATGGAAGGTCAGGTCACGGTCGGCGGCCGCCGCCACGCGCTGCCCCAGCCCTTCTTCGTGCTCGCCACGCAGAACCCGATCGAACAGGAAGGCACGTATCCGCTGCCCGAGGCGCAGCTCGACCGCTTCATGTTCATGATCAAGGTCGACTACCCGACGCTCGAAGAAGAGCGCGAGATCCTGCGCCGCACCACCGGCGGCGAGAGCGTCGAGCCCGAGAAGATGCTCGGCGCCGCGGAGCTGATGGAGATCCAAAAGGCCGTGCGCGCGGTGCACATCGAAGAGCACGTGCTCGACTACGCGCTCGCGCTCACGCGCGGCACGCGCGTCAAGTCGGACTCGGCGCTCCCCTTCGTGAAGGAGTGGGTCACGTGGGGCGCCGGTCCGCGCGCGGGCCAGTACCTCGTGCTCGCGGGCAAGGCGCACGCAGCTCTGCAAGGACGCGACCACGTCGCCGTCGAGGACATCCGCGCGATCGCGAAGCCTGTGCTGCGCCACCGAATCATCACGAGCTACGCCGCCGAACAAGAAGGCATGACGAGCGACGCGGTGATCGAGCGCATGCTGAAGGACATCGACGCGAGCGGCGGCGTCGGCGCAGGCCTGCCCGGCGTGAAGAGCGCACGGTAAGCACGAAATGGCGCAAGCGCGCGGCGACAAGCGGCTCGACCCGGCGGTGCTCGACCGACTCGAAGGACTCGAGTTGGTCGCGCGGACCGTCGTCGAAGGCACGCTCTCGGGCCACCACCGCTCTCCGCTGCGCGGCAGCTCGGCCGAGTTCGCTCAGCACCGCGAGTACGTCGCTGGCGACGAGCTGCGGCGCCTCGACTGGAAGGTGTTCGCGCGCTCCGACCGTCTCGTCGTGAAGGAGATGTTCGAGGAGACGACGCTCGCCTGCCACATGCTCGTCGATGCGAGCGAGTCCATGGCCTACGGGTCGCTCGACTGGAACAAGTTCGACTACGCGCGCTGGTGTGCCGCGGCGCTCGCGCACCTCGTGATCGGCGAGCGCGACACGTCGGGCCTCGTGCTGTTCGACGCGAAGGAGCGCGTCAAGGTGCCGCCGGCCTCGGGCGAGCGGCAAAAGCACGCGATCTGGAGCGCGCTGGAAGCCGCGAGCCCGAGCGGGCCTACGGGCGTCGGCAGCGTGCTCAAGTGGTTCGCGGGTCGCCTGCGCAAGCGCGGGATCGTCGCGATCTACTCGGACTTCTTCGACGACCTGCCGACGATCGTCGAGGGGCTGCGGCGCCTGATGCACGACGGCCACGAGCCGATCCTGTTCCAAGTGGTCGACCCGCTCGAGCTCTCGTTCGACATCGCGCAGCTCGTACGCCTCGAGGGACTCGAGGGCGCCGGCATGCTCAAGGTCGATCCGAAGGCGATGCGGCAGGCCTACGTCGAGGAGATCACCGCGCACAACCGCGAGCTCGCGCGCCAAGCGGCGTCGATGGGCGTCGACTACGTTCAGCTCGACACCTCGCGCAGCCTGGAAGCGGCGCTGACCACCTACCTCGCACACCGTCGTGCGCGAGCCCGCGGCGGGAGGCGCTAGCGCGCGATGTTCGACGGCTTCGTCAACCCCGCGCTCATCGCCGGAACCGCGCTCGCGCTCGTTCCGCTCGCGATCCACCTGCTGAACCGGCAGCGCTACAAGCCGATGCCGTGGGCAGCGATGCGCTTCGTGCTCGCGGCCTATCGCAAGACGCGTCGGCGCGCGCAGCTCGAGAACCTGATCCTGCTCCTGCTGCGGATGGCGGCCGTCGCGCTGCTCGCGCTCGCGATCGCGCGGCCCTTCGTCGGCGACCGCTCGCCGCTCGCCGCGATGGCGCAGAGCCGCCGCGACGTGGCGTTGATCCTCGACGCGTCGGCCTCGACGGGCTACCGCGCCGATGTGAAGAGCTCGTACGAGCGCATCGTCGAGCGGGCGCGCGAGCTCGTGCTCGAGCTCGACGCCGGCAGGGACGACCGCGTGCGCGTGATCGTCGCGGGCGCGCGGCCACGCCTCGTCGCGTGGCGTCGGCCCGACGAAGCACTCAGCGTCCTCGGGACGCTGCAGGCGCCGCAGGACGAGTCGCTCGATCTCGCGGCGGCATTCGGCGAAGTCGCGCGCCTCGCGGAAGAGGACGCGCGCGGCTCGTCGGCGAGCTCGCTCGAAGTGCGACTGCTCACCGACCTCCAGCGCTCGAGCTTCGCGAGCTCCGATGCCAACGCGGAGGGCGCGGCGCTGCGCGAGCAGCTCGACCTGCTGCGCAAGCTCGGCTGCAAGGTGCTCGTCGAGGACCTCGGTCCGCGCGAAGACGTGCCGCCGAACCTCTCGGTCGCGTCGATCGAGCCCATCTCGGAGATCCTCGGCGCGCAGTCGCCCTGCGACATCGCGGTCAGCGTGCGCAACTTCGGCGCCGTCGCACG
The DNA here is from genome assembly GCA_903928115.1 of uncultured Planctomycetota bacterium. Lineage (GTDB taxonomy): Bacteria > Planctomycetota > UBA1135 > UBA1135 > F1-120-MAGs118. The sequence continues at coordinate 41,106 of CAIYPP010000077.1, read as the reverse complement.
CAACGGGGTGCGCGTGTCGCTCGTGATCGATGAAACCACGAAGCTGCCCTTCCGGCCCATCGACGTGCCCGCGCTCGGAGAGGGCAAGGTCGTGTTCCCCGTCGTGTTCACGACGCCGGGCGCGCACCTCCTCACCGCGCGCATCGAGTCGGATCGACTCGCGGTGGACGACGTTCGCGCGCACGTCGTGCTCGTGCCGCCGCCGGTGCGCGTGCTGCTCGTCAACGGCGAGCCGCGCGCGGAGATCGAGAACGACGAGACGGGCTTCCTGCAGGCGGTGCTCGATCCCCCGCGCGGGGATGAGGTGCTCGCGGGCGGCGCGGCGCGGCCCTTCGAGCCGCGCGTGATCGAGCCGCACGAGCTGCGCGACCCCGCGCTCGACCTCGCGCAGGCGGACGTGCTCGTACTCGCCAACGTCGACAGCCTCGCCCAAGACTCGGTCGAGCGCATCGAGCGCTGGACGGCGGAGGGCGGCGCCTTGATCGTGACGGCGGGCAAGAAGCTCGACGCGACGAGCTTCAATCAGCGTCTCTTCCGCTCCGACGGCAGCGGCCTCGCGCCCGCTGAGCTCGCAGGCCGCGTCGCGATCGCGCGCCGCGACGGCTACCACCGCGTGCGCGAGTTTTCGCTGGAACACCCCGCGTTCCGCTTCTTCGTCGATGAGCGCTGGCGCCCGCTGCTCACCGAAGTCCCGATCTACGAGTTCGTGGTCGCGCGGCCGAACGAAGGCGCGCGCGTGCTCGCGCGGCTCGACGACGAGGGCGCGAGTCCGCTGCTCGTCGAGAAGAGCTACGACCGCGGCAAGGTCTACCTCTGGACCACCTCGATCGATCCTGAGTGGACGCGGCTCCCCGAGTCGCCGCGCACGCTCGTACCCCTCGTGCACGAATGGCTGCGCCATGCGGCGCGTCCGAGCCTGCCGCCGCGCAACGTGCCCGTCGGCGGCGCGCTCGCGCTCGACATCGAGGCTTTCCGGCAGGGGGTCGAGCTCGTTCTGCCCGAGGGCGGCCGTCGCGCGCTCGACTCCGAGACGCAGGCGAGCGGTGCGGCCAAGCGACGCGTGACGGCGCTCGGCGCGACGGAGCGCGCTGGCGTCTATCGCATCGCGGCCGAAGGTGGCACGAACGAGCCCTTCGCCGTGCAGCTCGACGTGCGCGAGGGAGACCTCGCACGCATCTCGTCGGTCGAGCTCGCGGGAGTGCACCCCGCGCTCGAACTCGCGAGCACGAGCACGGAGCGCGCGGAGGACCCCGAGTCGGCGCCGCCGCCGAAGGGTGAGCTCTGGCGCGGCATCGCCATCGCGTGCTTCGTCGCGCTCGTGCTCGAATCCCTGTGGGCTGCGTGGATCGGACGGTCGAGGAGCACTCCGTGAGCCCGCTGACTCTCGCTTTGGCGCAGGCGACGACCGACCTGCGCGAGTCGCTGCGCCTGCTCGACCTCCCCGAGACATGGATCGTCGTGCTCGTCGTGCTGCCGTCGCTCGCGCTCGTCTCGTGGCTCGGCTACCGCAAAGAGCGACTCTCGCGCAGCGCGCGCGCGACGCTCTCGACGCTGCGCTTCGTGGCCTTGGCGATCCTGATGGCCGTGATCTTCCGTCCCGTGAAGGTGACCAAGCGCGAGGAAGTGCAGAAGGCGCAGGTGCTCGTGCTCGTCGACGACTCGGCGAGCATGCAGCGGCGTGACTCGTACTCCGGAGACTCGGACCAGCGCGCCGCGCTCGCGAAGCTCGGCATCGCGGAGCCTGCTCAGGCGACGCGCACGCAGATCGCGCAGGCGGTCGTCGAGAAGTCCCTTGCGCCGCGCCTCGCGAGCGGCGACTACGAGCCGCGGCTCTACACGTTCTCGAGCGCGCTCGAGCCGTGGACCGGGACCACGCCGCTCGCGGGCCGCGGCCACACCACCCAGCCGGGCGACGCGCTCGCCGAGGCTCTTGCGCAGCACCGCGGTCGCCATGTCACCGATATCGTTTTGATATCAGACGGACGGCAGAACGCCGGCTTGCCGGCGGAGGAAGCCGCACGCAGCGCAGCCGCCGCGGGAATCCCGATCCACACGGTGGTGATCGGCGACACGCGGCCGGAGAAGAACCTCGTGATCGAGCTCGTCGAGGCACCGCCGACGGCGCTCGAAGGCGACGAGATCGAGCTCAGCGTGCGCGTGCTCGCACGCGGCGTCGATCGCGCCGGGACGGCGCTCGTCAAGCTCGAGGAGTACGACCCGGAGAGCAACGGCGCGCGGCGCGTGCTCACGACGCAGGACGTCGGGCTGCAGGAGAGCGGCGAGCGCGCGACGCTCGTGGCCCGCGCCGGCCCCGCGGATCGCCGCACGCAGCAGCGCCGCTTCCGCGTCGAAGTCGCACCGCTCGAGGGCGAGACGCTGCTCGACGACAACGCCCTCGAGGTCTCGGTGCACGTGAGCCCGCAGAAAGTGCGCGTCCTCTACGTCGAAGGCTATCCGCGCTGGGAGTACCGCCGCCTCGCGCTCGACATGCTCAAGCGCGCCGACGAGAACATCGAGTTCCGCGCCTTCCTGCTCTCGGCGAACTCCGACTTCCTGCAGGAGTCGTCGGCCGGACTCGAGCCCCTGCGCGCCGTTCCGACGGACCGCAAGGAACTCCTCGACAGCTACGACGTCGTGATCTTGGGCGACGTCAACCCGTTCGCCATCTCGCCCGACCCCCGCCGCTGCGACGACTTCATGAAAGCGCTGGTGGAGTTCGTCGAGCGCGGCGGCGGACTGTGCTTCCTCGCGGGCGAGTACGACCTTCCGAAGGCGTACCTCGACACGCCGCTCGCGCAGCTCTTCCCCGTGATCTTCGACGATGCCGAGCTGCGCACCGGCGCGGGCGATCTCACGCGGGAGTTCCATCCGCGCCTCGAAGACAGCCTGAACCCCCACGAGATCGTGCGCCTGCACCCCGAGGTCGCGACCAACCGCGAGCTGTGGGAGGAAGAGAGCGGCCTGCAGGGCATGTACTTCTACGTGCCCGTGCACCGTGCGAAGCCCGGCAGCCAAGTGCTCTTGCGTCACCCATTCGACGCGAACGCCTACGGCAACCACCCGCTCGCCGTCGCGGGCTACTACCCCTCGGGCCGCACGCTCTTCCTCGCCGTCGATGAGACGTGGCGCTTCCTCTACCACTTCGGCCCGCGCTACCACCAGCGCTTCTGGCGCAACGCGATCCGCTGGCTCGCGCTCGGCCGCATGAAGAGTGGCGATCGACGCTACCGCCTCGAGCTCGCGCGCACGCAGTACGACCTCGGCGAGCGCGTGTCCGTCGAGGCGCGCGTCCTCGACAGCGACTATCGGCCGAGCAACGAGCCGACGCAGGTCGTTCACTGGAGCACGCCCGAAGGCTCTTCGACAGAGCTCACCCTAGGGTCCACGGAGGGTCGTCCGGGCGTCTACCGCGGCTCGCTCGAGCCGGCGCGCACCGGGCTCTACCGCGTTTGGATCGAAGCCGAGGGCGAGCGTGTGGCCTCGACGGAGTTCGAGGTCGTGCTGCCGAGCCTCGAGAACCGCGATCCCGCGCCATCGCCGCAGGAGCTCGCCGCGCTGAGCTCGCTGTCGCGCGGCAAGGCCGTCGATCCGGCGCGCTTGGACGAGCTTCTCGCCGAGCTGCCGGGCAACGAGTCGCGCGCGGACCCGATCTCCGCGCGACTCGACGACATCTGGGACCGCTGGCCGACGCTGCTCGCGGCGCTCGTCGTGCTCAGCATCGAGTGGATCCTCCGCAAGCGCTTCGAACTCGTGTGATGCCGATGAAAGCCCCGTTCCGCAGAGCTGCGAGGACTCGGAGTGCGCTGTCGAGCGCGCTCGGTGCCTTCGTGCTCGCAGCGAGCGCGCTCGCGCCGGTCGCCTCCGCGCAGGAAGAAGAGCCCGAAGTCGTCTCCCGCGGCTTCGCGATTCCGCAGACTCGCGAAGCGCGCGCACTCGCGGAGCGAGCGCTCGTGCAGATCGAAGCGCGACGTTGGAGCGAGGCGTTCACGCTGCTGCAGGAGCTCATGACGCAGCACCGCGGCGAAGTGCTGCTCCCACCCGAGGTCGAGAAGGACACGGACGAGATCGCGCGCCTCGGCGCCGCGATGTGGGCGCGCGAGCGACTGGCGGAGCTGCCCGAGGAGGCGCGCGCGCTCTACGCGACGCGCTACGGCGAAGAGGCGCGCGAGGCACTCGAGGCCGCTCGACGGGCGCGCGATCCGCGGGCGCTGCTCGAGGTCGCGCGGCGCTATCCGCTGACGCCCGCAGCGGCCGACGCTTGGTGGTCGCTCGGCGATCTGGAGTTCGAGCTCGGCGAGTGCACGTCTGCGGAGTTCTCGTGGAGGCGAGCGCAGGCGCTCGCATCGCCCGACGACGCGGCCCAAGCTCGCAAGGCGCAGCAACGCAACGAGCAGACGGTCGCGGCCCGCGCCGTAGAGCGACACGGGAGCGATGCCGCGCTTCCGAGCGGTGAGTCGGTCACATGGACCGCCGTGTTCGGACGCAGCGACGCGGTGACGCCGTTCTCGAGCGGCGGCGGCAACTGCCTCTTCCCCGCAATGAGCGCGGACACGGTGCTCGTCACGGACACGCTGCGGCTGTTCGCGTTCGATGCTTGGAGTGGCGAGAAGCGCTGGGAGAGCGGCGAGCCGGAGGGCTGGAGCCTCGTCGATCGCGGGCAGTACCGCCCCAACGGCTCGCGCCCGCTCCTGCGACGCGAGTTCTTCGAGAACCTGCACCGACGCTCCTTGATCGTGCGCCCCGCCGCATCCGAGAGCGTCGCCGTCGCCGCGCTCCAGATCCCCTACAGCAACGTCTACAACGACCAGTACCAGAACTACGAGATCACCAACGTCATCCCGGAACGGCGCCTGTACGCGTTCGATGTCGAGACGGGGCGAGAGCTGTGGAACCACCGTCCGCCGCTCGACTGGGACGGAACCAGCGGGCCGCTCGAGCACCTGCTCAGCGTCGCGGCTCCGCCTGTGATCGCGGGCTCGCGCGTCATCGTCCCCTACTACCGCATGCAAGGCCGCGTGGACCTGCACGTCGGCTGCTTCGATCTCTACAGCGGCGAGCGCATCTGGTCGAGCTCGCTCATGTCGGGGCAGATGGCGCTCAACATGTTCGGACGCCAACTGCACGAGTACAACGCGCCGCCGGTCACGATCGCGGGCGAGCGCGTGCTCGTCTCGACGCAGCTCGGCGCCATCGCCGCGCTCGACCTACAGAGCGGCGACATCTTGTGGCAGGCCCTGTACGAGCAGATCCCCGTTCCGCGCGCCTCCCACTGGGAGATCGTCGATCGCCCGCAGGTCTTCGCGACCGCGGCACCCGCGGTCGCCGGAGACGTCGTCGTGTGCGCGCCCATCGACTCGTACGACTTCTTCGGGCTGGACCTCGTGACCGGGACTCGGCTTTGGTCTCGGCCCCACTCCGCTCTCCGCAGACCGGCGCGAGAGCTGCTCGCGCTGCTCGGAGCGGACGGCGAGCGCGTGTGGTTCTCGGGGCAGCGCGTGGTTTCCGTGCGCGCGGCGCGCGGACTGGCGGAGGCGGCTCCGACGGAACTGCAGGAAAGCGTCGACGTCACCAACCTGAGCGAGTGGCCTCGACCGCTGCTCACCGCGAGCCACGTTCTGGTCGCGACGCCCACGCGCCGCACGGCGTTCTTGCGCAGCGCGCTCGCCACCGAGCTGCGCGAGTTCGAAGCGGACTGGGAGAGCGGGATCCGCGCGGGCAACGTCGCTGCGGGAGACGGCGCGCTCTTCTACTCGACCTCCAACGCGCTGTTCGGAGTCATCGACTGGCGCGCGGTGGAAGAGCGCTTCCGCAAGCGCAGCGAGGAATCTCCGACAGATCCCGAGCCCGCACTCGACTGGGCGGCCATCCTCGAGCGGCGCGCTCAGGTCGAGATGTCCACCGGCAAGGTCGTCGAGGCGCTCGGGCTGCTCGCATCGGCGCGCACCAAGCTGGAGCCGTTCGTCGGTCCCGCCGACGACGCGCTGCGCGGAACGGCCCGCGCGCGGCTCTTCTCGCTTTACTTGAGCGAAGCGCGCGCGCTGGAGCTCGCAGCGGAGCCCACGGGGGCGCTCGAGCGGCTCGAAGCCGCTTACCCTCTCGCACCCGACGACGACTCGCGCGTGCGGGCCTTGGTGCAACGCATCGAGCTGTGCGAGCTGCTCGGCAAGCATGAGCAGCGCGCGGAGCTGCTGGCGTCCCTCGGCTCGCTCGCGGCCGACCGCGATATGCCGAGCGAATGGTGGAACCTGCGCGGAAGCGCGCGATTCAGCGCGAGCGTGCCCGCCTCGAGCACGAGCGGTGTGCTGCCCGTCGCGCTATTCGTCGCGATCGAGAACGCGCGCGAGGCCCGCAGGACAGCGGATGTCGCAGCCGAGCTCCGTCACCTGCACGCGCTGCTCGCAGCGTGGGGCGACGTCGAACTGCCGGGCGACGACGGCAGCAGCGCGGCTTCCGTGCGCATCGGTGAGCTCGCCGAAGCCCATCCCGAAGCCCATCGATCGTATGAGGATCTCGCCGCGGAGCTCTTGGCCAACGCGCGGGAGCGGGTCGACATGGCGGCGCTCGAGCGGCTGCCGATCCTCTACCCGCACACTCGCGCGGCTCTCGCAGCGGCGCGCGTGCGCCTCGAGCAGGCGCTGCAAGCGGGCGACTGGCGCAAGGTGATCGCCGGCGTGCAGCGCATGATCCCCGACGACTGGTCGCCCGAGGTCGCCCGCGAGAGCGAGTTGCAGGCGCTGATGGTGCTGCGCGCCGCGCTCGAAGAGCTCGGCAACCTGCCGCTCGCCGGCGCGCTCGCGCGAAAGCTCGCGCGCTCGAACGGAGCGTTGTTGAGCGAGCTGCCTCGCGACGCCGAGCGCAAGCTCGACGACCTCGCGGCCTCGTTGCCCCCGCTGACGGGCTTCCCCGAGCGCCCGATGTCGAGTGCCCTCGCGCGCTATGACGGCTCGAACACCAGCGCCTACTTCGGCATGGGCCAGATGGCGCTGCTCGGTCACTTCGAGGCGCTCGGACCCGATGGCGCGCGCCGCTGGATTCAGCTTCAGGTGCAGCGCACGGGGCGCATCGAGATCGTGCAGGCCTCGCTCGCCGACAACCCCAACAACCCGCTGTGGACGCAGACGCTGGAGCCCGGCTCGGTGCGGCCGATGTCGCGCGCGGCGCTGCTCGCCGACGTGCTGGTGCTCGGCGGCCCCGCGCAGCTCGTCGGGCTCGATGCGGTCACGGGCACGATCCGGTGGCGCTGGACGGCGAACGGCGCGCGCATCGACAACCACGTCCCCGGCGCGGGAGTGATGATCGTCACGACGCGCGGTGCCGATGGGCGCTCGAGTCTCGTCGCGCTCGAGCCGCGCGAAGGACTCGAACTCTGGGTGCGGCCTCTGCCCGCAGGCTTGTGGGCACACCGCCCGATCGTCGGCGCGGAGCACGTCGTGCTCCTGCCGAGCGACTGGGCGCAGAGCCCCGCGGTCGTGCTCGACCCGTTCACCGGGAGTCGCACGCGCATCTTCAAGCTGCCCTCGCACGTCGGCGAGAGCGACGCGGCGGGTGCTTGGATCGATGCGGAACGCCTGTTCCTTCCGTCGTTCCCGAAGTCGAGTTCAGCCGGCGAGCGCGACTGCCTCACGGCATGGGAGCTCGAGACCGGCGTGCGCGCTTGGCGCGTCCCGTGCGAGGAGAGCCTCGAGTTCGACTCGATCGTGCGCACACCCGATGGGATCTTCCTCGTGTACCTCGCCACGGCAAAGCAGGAGGGTGGCGTGGTCGAAGTGCACCCGAAGCTCGGCGCCGCGCGACGGCTGCCGGGAATCGCGATCGACGCTGACGATGTGCTCGTCGGCGTGCGTCGCCACACCGTCGCGGAGTCGGAGTCCGGCATGCTCATGCTGCGCTCGCCGAGTGCAGATGGCCAGCTCACCGAGCTGATCGCCCTGCAGTTGCCGTTCGGCCGCAAATGGGTGCAGCGCCTCAACGTCGCTCCCGCCGCCCTCTACAACTCGGGCCCGATGCCGATGCCGCTCGTCGGCGCGCAGACCGTCGTGATCGCCTACACGGAAGCGCCCCGCGTGCGCGGACAGGTCAGCGTTCCGCGCACGATGATGGTGATGCTCGACCGCGAGAGCGGAGCCGCGCGCGACACGCTGCAGCTCCCCGCGGATCTCGGCGCCGCGGACGTGCTCGACATGGAATCGTTCGGACCCAACTTGTGGATCGCCGGTCAGAACGGCGTCTTCCGGAGGGCTAGAAAGTGATGCAGTTCCTCTCACGCGCAAGCTCCATCGTGCTGCTTGCGCTCTCCATGAGCGCGGCGGCGCAGGCGCAGCGCGCCCCGACTCCGCTCGAAGAGGCGCCGATCGTGGTGACGCCTGAACACGCGCGCGCGGTCGAGCGCGGCCTCGAGTGGCTCGCCGCGAATCAGATCACCGAAGGAACCGAGCGCGGGGCCTGGATCGCGCTGATCGGCTACAAGCTCAACACGGGCTTCCGCCACACCGCCGCGGACAAGGGCCACCTCGGTGTCACCGCACTCGCCGGCATGGCGTTCCTCGCAGGCGGACACCTGCCCGGCCGCGGCAAGTACGGACGCAACGTCGAGGAAGCGCTCGAGTTCGTGCTGAAGTCCGTGCAGGCCGACGGCTACACGACCCACGGCGGTTCGCGCATGTACAGCCACGCGTTCGCGACGCTGTTCCTCGCGGAGGTCTACGGCCAGACGCACCGCCAAGACATCCGCAGCAAGCTGCAGCTCGCGGTCGACTTCATCGTCAACTCGCAGAATCAGGACGGCGGCTGGCGCTACGAGCCCTACGCGGTCGAGAGCGACATGTCGATCGTGGTGTGTCAGGTGATGGCGCTGCGCGCAGCGCGCAACATCGGCATCCGGGTTCCCAAGAGCACGATCGACCGCGCCGCGAAGTACGTCGTCGATTCGGCGGTGACCGAGGAGTCGATGGGCCGCAGCTTCGGGATGTTCAACGCGCGCAACGAGCTCGGCTCGTTCCACTACCAGAAGAACGACGGGTCGCGCTCGTCCTTTCCGCTGACCGCAGCGGGCGTCACCGCGCTCTACGGCGCAGGCGTGTACTCGGATCGGTCGATCGACGACGGGATCTCGTACCTGCGCTCGCGTCTCGCCCAGTTCAACTTCGAGTACGGGCGCGCGGGCGGCGGTCACTACTTCTTTTGGTATGGCCACTACTATGGCGTGCAGGCCATGTACACCGCCGGCGCCGATGACTGGGAGTCGTACTTCGCGACGGTGCGCGACGAGATCTTGCGCATGCAGCAAGACGACGGCTCGTGGCCGAACCAAGTCGGCCCGGGCCCTGCGCTCGGCACCGCGGCCGCGGTGCTGATCCTCGAAATCCCCTACCGCTACCTGCCGATCTTCCAGCGCTAGAGACCGACGCGTGACACGCCCCATCCCCATCGGATCGCTCCGAGACACGCCGCAGCTCGCGGCCCTGCTCGGACGCCTACGCCGCAAGCTCGTGCTGCAGATCTGGCTGCACGGCGCGGGTGGAGTGTTCGTGCCGCTGGTGGCGTGGCTCGCGTTCGTGTTCTTCGCGGACTGGGCGCTGCACGTGCCGCTCGCGGTGAGGCTCTTCCACCTCGCGGTCCTCGGTGCGCTCCCGGTGTTCCTCGTCTGGCGCGAGGTCGTGCGCCACCTGCGGCGCGTGCCGGATGCAGCCGGTCTCGCCGTGCTCGTCGAGCGCGCGCATCCCGAGCTGCACGAGCTCCTCGTCACCGCGGTTCAAGCGCAGGCCCCCGAAGGCGCTGCGCGTCGGTCCGAATCCGTCGCACGCATTCTGCGCGACGCCGATGCGAAGGCGCGCACCCTGGAGCTCGACGGCGTCCTCCAAGAGCGGCCGCAGGCTCTGCGCGCGTTCGCTGGAGCGCTCGCGCTCGGCGCGCTCACCCTCGGCGCACTGCTCGGCGGCGAGACGAGCTCGATCTTCTTCCAGCGGCTCGTCGGACGCGACGTGCCTTGGCCCCAGCGGACCCGCCTCGAGCTGCTCGTCGCCGATCCCGCGCGTCCGGGCGAGTACATGCGCAGCGAAGACGAGCTCGTCGTGCGGATCGCGCGCGGCGTCGATCTTCCGATCGCAGTGCGTACGATCGGCGAGGTGCCCGAAGAGGTGATCCTCCACTTCAAGGACGGCGGAGATGCCGCGCTCACGAGTGCGACCGACGGAGAATTCCGTACGCTCCTGCGCTCGTGCCAAGAGGACCTCGAACTGTATGCGACGGGCGGCGACGACGAAGATCGCAAGCCCGCCCTCAAAGTCGAGGTCCTCGATCCCCCCGACATCGCCGCACTCGCAGTCGAAGTGACCCCGCCCGCGTACGTGGGGCTCGCGCCGCGCACGGAATTCGACCGGGACGTGCAGGTTCTCGCTGGCTCCAAGCTGTCGATCCGTGTGATCCCGACTCCGGCCGACGCCGTCGGATCCGTGCGCGTCCTGCCCTCCGACGTCGTGCTCGAGCTCACTCCCACGACCTTCCCACTGCGGGAAGGCGAGACCGAGCCGCGGGTCGCACTCGGCTTCGAGATCGTCGCCGAGTCCTCGCTGCGCTACCGCTTCGAGCTTCGCGCTCCTAGCGGACTCACGGACCCCGATCCGGGCCTCTTCTCCGTCGAGGTCCGCAGCGATGAGCGCCCCGAGGTCGAACTCGTCTCGCCTGCGAGACTGGAAGTGGAGACGCTCCAAAGCGGTGCGCTGCGGTTGAGCGCGCGCGCGCTCGATGACCTCGGCATCCACTCGCTCGCATGGCGTGCACGCAGCATGGGCGGTGAGCAGCGCAACGGCGACTGGAACGAGCTGGTCTTGCAGGACGCGCCGCTCCCGATGCGCGGAGACGAAGTACCGCGCGGCGTCGCGCTGTTCGGAAGCACTCGGGTCGAGGTCGCGTCGCTCGGTGCGACGGGAGCCGCCGTCGCGCTCGGTGACCTCTTCGAACTCGAGTTCCGCGCCATCGACACGCGTCCGCCGGTCGACGGCGCACCCGATCCGAAGGGCATCGGAACGAGCTCACCGGTGCGCTTGCGCGTGATCGGTGAGGACGAGTTCTTGCGACGCCTGCAGGATCGCCTCGCGCGCGCCCGCGGCGAAGTCGCCGCACTCGACGAGCTCCTGCGAACCCAGGCACAACGCACGCGCGACGTGCTGCAGGCTCTCGAAACCTCGTCGGGACAGAGCGTGAGCAACGCGGAGCTCGCCGCGGCACTCGCGGGGGAGCGCCGCGTGCTGGGAGACAGCGACGCGCTCGTGCGCGAGTTTGCGGGTGCCCTCGAAGGCGTGCTCTACGCCCGCGTCGACGACAAGGCCGGCGCGTGGCTCGATGCGCTCGACGCCGAGCTCGCGAAGTCCACTCAGAAGGGCTTCCCCTTGGAGGCTTGGAAGCGCTTCGCAGAGACCGTGCGCACGTCGCGTCTCTCGTCGAGCGGCCTCTCAGGTCAGCTCGGGGGACTCTTCGAACTCGCGCTGCTCATCAGCACGGAGGACCTCGCCGAGGCTGCGGCCGCACTCGACCGCGCCGCCCGGCGCACCGACGGCGCCGCGATCCGCGAGGAACTCGAGACCGCGTCGCTGCGCGAACGCTCGGCGCAAGAGCGTGTGTCCCAATTGCTCGACAAGCTCGCGGAGTGGGACAACTTCCAGTCCATCCTCACGCTGACGCGCGACATCCTCGGCCGCCAGAAGTCCATCCGCGACAAGACCGCGGAGATGACGGGAGCTCGAAAGTGAAGCTGACCTTTCGCAACTTGATCCTGAGCTGCCTCGGAGCGGCCGCGGCGCTGTCGCTGAGTGCTCCGGCCGCCCTCGCACGGCAAGAGCGCGACACGACCTCGATCCTCGAGGAGCAGGAGCTCCTTCGTCGACAGCTGCAGCGCCTCAAGCGCACGATGGAAGCGCTGATCCCCCGCCTCGAGGCCGAGGGGCGTCCGCGTGCGCTCGAGCTCCTGCGCGACGGACTCAAGATGCTCGACGAGCGCAGCAGCGAAGCCGGACAGCTCACCCTCGAAGAGCTGATGGATCGCGCCAAGCAGGACGTTCAGGCCGGACAGGTTGCGACCTCGATCCAGCGCCAAGAGCAAATCATCACGAACCTCGAGCGGCTGCTCTCCGTGCTGCTCGATCGTCAGAACGTCGAGAACCTCGAGCGCTCGCTCCAAGAACTCGAGCAGGTTCGGCGCGAGCTCGGAGCGTTGTCGCAGAAGGAACGGGAGCTGCGCGCGGAAACAGAGAAACTGCGCGAGCAAAGCAAGAACGACGCGCAGCGCAAGCTCGAAGCGGAGCTCACACGCATCGAGGCCGAGCAGCGTCGTCTGCTCGATCAGAATGAGCGCGCAGGCCGCCAGAGCGGCGCGCTGGCGCTCGAACAGATCGAGCGCGAGCTCGAAGCGCTGCTGCAGCAGCAGACGACGGACGCTGAAGTCCTGCAGTCTTGGAAGCCGGAGGACGCGAGGCGACTCGACGCAGCGGCGAAGGAACTCGACGCGGCGCGACGGGAGGCGGCACGGGCCGCGCGACTGGCGCAGACCGCCGAAGAGCTCCGCAAGGCTGCGAGCGAGGCTCGCTCTGCGGACTCGGACAAGACGCGCAGCGATGCTGCGGCGAAACTGGAGCAATCTGCGCAACGCGAGGAACGGCAGCAGCGAGCGAGCGGCGACGAGAGCGCCGCGAAGTCGGCGGAAGCTCTGCGCAAGACAGCAGAGGCGCTGCGCCAAGCAGGAGCGGACGACGCCGCTCGCGAGAAGGCTCTCGCGCAGGCGGAAGAGAGCGCGCGACAGCTGGAGGCGGAGTCGAAGGCTCAGTCCGAGGCTGCTCAGACGGCGCGCGAAGCAGCGCGGAGGGCACTCGATGCCGCGCGTGAGGCGGGAGCAACGCCGACGCCGGGTGAGCGTGCGGCGCAGGAAGCTCTGGAACGTGCACTCGAGGCCGGGGCGCGTGCCGAGACCGCCCAGGATCCGAAGTCCGCTGCGAGCGAGGCCGCCAAGGCCACCGAGGACGCGGCGGCGGAGCTGCAGCGCGCCGCGGAGGATCAGCGCAAGCTCGGCCCCGCCCTCGCGGCATCTCAGAACGATGCCGCCGAGAAGGCGGAGCGACTCGCGCGCGGGCTGGAATCTCTGCCCGGCCCCAAGCCGGAGGGCGAAGCCGACGCGCGGGATGCGCTCCAGCGTGCCGCGGAAGCCATGCGAGAAGCGGCAGGTGCTTCGCGCTCGCAAGCACCGCAGAAGGCAGCGGAACAAGCGCAAGGCGCGCGAGAGGCGCTCCAGCAGGCGCGTGACGCCCTACAGGGCGCGCGCGAAGCGCGCAGCCAAGCCCAAGCCGCACAGCAGCAGGGTTCGCAGCAGCAGGGTTCGCAGCAGCAGGGTTCGCAGCAGCAGGGTTCGCAGCAGCAGGGACAACAGCAGCAAGCGGACATGGCGCGCGAGCAGGAACAACTTGCGAGCGAGACGCAGCAAGCGAGCGCCCAAGCGGAGCAAGGCTCGATGACGCCCGAATCGAGTGCCGAGGTCGAGCAGCAGATGCAGCAGGCACGCGAGGCCATGCAGCGTGCGGCCGAAGCGATGCAGCAGGGACGCAGCGCGTCCGCGGCCGAGTCGCAGCGACGAGCGCTCGAGGCTCTCCAGAAGGCGCAGGAAGCCGCGCAGCAGGGCGTTCGACCGCAGACCGAGGAGCAACGCGAGCAGGCCCGCCAGCAGGCCCGCCGCCAAGAGGAGATTCGGCGCGAGCTGCTCGAGCTCGCCAAGCGCAACAAGGAGCGCAAGAACGCGCGTCCCAACCCGAGCATGGAGCAGGCGGGGCAGAAGGCGCAGTCGGCAGAGGAGTCGCTCGACGAGGGCGAGCTCGACGAAGCCGAGCAGCAGGAGGAGGAAGTCGAGCGGGAGCTCGACGAAGCCCAGCGCGAGCTGCGCGAGGAAGAAGAGCAGTACCAGCGCCTGCGCCAAGAAGAGCTCCTCTTCCGCATCGCCGAGGAGTTGCAGTCGCTGCTGCGTGCCGAGACCGGAGCGCTCGCGCAGGTGCGAGAGATCGACGCGGCACGCGCGGGTAGCGAGAAGCTCTCGCGCGCGGACCGACTGCGCCTGCGGCGTGTGTCCGGCGAGGTCGCACAGGCCGCGACGCGCACCGAGGAGGTCGCGAAGGCGATCGAGCAGGAGAGCTCGCTCGTGTTCGCGCACGTGCTGCGCGAAGTTCGCCAAGACCTCGAGCGTGTCGCGCGCGACCTCGACGAGGAAGGCGGCAATGAGACCGGCGCACGCACCCAGAGCCTGCTCGAAGACTCGATCGAGACCACGCAGTGGGCCCTCGACGCGCTGAAGGAAGAGCAGCAACGGCGGCAAGAAGAGAAAAACCAGCAAAATCAGCAGCAGGAAGAGCAGCAGGAAGGTCAGCAGAAAGACCCGCTGGTTCCCGACGCGGCCGAGCTGAAGCTCCTGCGCCAGCTCGAGGTCGACACGCTGCAGTCCATCGACAGGTTGATCGCCGTCTACCCCGAGCTCGCGCGCGGCGAAGCCGAGCCCGAGGCGCTCGAAGACGTCTTACGTCTCGCCGAACGCCATGAGCGCACGACGCGCCTGTTCCAACAGTTCCGCGCCAAGCTCGGACTCCCCGCACCGCAGGAGAAGAAGCCGTGAAGCACGTCCTCGCCATGAAGCATGTCCTGCTCGCTCTCACCGTGGCGCTGTGCGCCGCCCGCGGCACCTTCGCTCAGGAAGAGAGTCCGCTCTTGCCCCCGCAGCTGCGCAGCGATCCTCGCGAGCGCATGAAGGAGCTCTTCGTGCAGGTCGAGCGTCGCCTCGGCGAGATCGACCAACTGCTCTACCGCGCAGGCTCCGGCGAGCGTCCGCTCGAGTCTCAGCGCGAGAGCGGCATCAACGACCTCCTGCAGCAATCCAAGCAAGGCGGAGAAGCCGTGCTGAAGGACATCGACGAGCTGCTCGAACTCGCCAAGCAGATGGGCGGCAAGGGCCAACCGAAGCCTGGCAGCGGCCAAGGGCAGGGACAGCAGCAATCGCAGCCCTCCGGGCAGCAAGGCAACGAGCCGCAGCAGGGCTCGCAGCGCCCGCAAGAACAGGAGCGCACTCCGGAAGCACCGAATCGGGAGAATCCGCAGCAAGGACAGGGTGGCGACAAGCCCCAGCCCCAGCCGCAGCCCCAGCCGGGTGAGGCGCAGCCCAAGAGCGACCGTGAGTCGAAGGATCCTGCTCGCAACGCGCAAGGCACCGCCCCGCCTTCGGCAGCAAAGGGGCGCAACGACGGCGCGCGTTCCAACGAGCAGTGGGGCGATCTCCCGCCCACGGTCCGCGACCTCTTCCGCACCGAGGGCGGAAGCGACCTCCCGCCGCAGTATCGCGACTGGATCGATGCGTACTACCGACGCCTGAATCAGGAGCGACGCTGAGCCGATGGCGCGGTTCTGGGCGCTGATCGCAAGCGTGACGTTCGCGCTGCCCTGCGCCGCGCGCGAGCGCGTGCACGCTCTCGCAGATCTCGCCTCGCCACCGCCCGTCGTTCGCCAGACTCCCTCCAGCCCTGCCCAAGCGCCGTCGCCGGTCGCGAAGGAGCCTGACGAGACGCGCCGCGCATTCCTGCGCGGCCTCGACTACCTCGCGCGCCAGCAGGCCGCGCACCAAGACGGCGCTTTCCCCCGCGCGGGCGGGGCGCAACATGCGCCCGTGGCTCTCGCGGCGCTCGGCGCCCTCGCATTCATGTCGGAAGGCTCGACGCCCGGCCGCGGGCGCTACGGACGCGAGGTCGCGCTCGCCGTCGACTATCTGCTCGCGCGTGCCGACGGGAATGCGGGAACCGCTCGCGGCTACATCGCCGTTTCCGTCGACGACAAGTGGGGCATGCACGCGCACGGCTATGCGCTGCTCGCGCTCTGCAACGCGTTCACGCTCTCTCCGGCCGGCGAGCGCGGCAAGCGCATCGCGGCGCTCCTACCGGAGTCCGTCGCCGTCATCGAGCGCTCGCAGACCTCCGAAGGCGGCTGGTTCTACTTCCCCACCGCGGGGTTGGAGCACGAGAACTCCGTGACGGTGGTCCAGCTGCAGGCCCTGCGCGCCGCGCGCAACTGCGGCGTGCAAGTCGACGCGAAGGTCGTGTCGCGAGCGGTGGACTACATTCGCCGCTGTCAGTCGGAGAACGGCTCGTTCCGCTACGCCCTCGATCCGACCTCCAAATCCTCGCTCGCACTGACTGCCGCGGGGCTCGCGACACTGCAGAACGCGGGGCGCTACGAAGGGCCCGAAATCGAGCGGGCGATCCGCGAGATGTGGGCCGAGATCATGGAGCGCGAGCGCGGCGGCGAGCGCGCCGACTCGGGCTTCCCCCACTACGAGCGGATGTACGTCGCGCTCGCGCTTTGGACGCAGCCCGACCGACGACTCTTCGAGCGCTGGTTCGAACTCGAGCGCGCGGTGGTGCTGAAGGAACAGCGCGCCGACGGCTCGTGGCATGACGAGCAATTCGGCAGTTGCCTCGCGACCGCCATGAACTGCCTCTTCCTCTCGATCAACGACGGGTTGCTGCCGTTGTTCGAGCGCTGAGCGACCGAGGCAACAACGTTCAGGGCGCAGCGAGCCGCTCGGCGGCCGTGCGGTAGATCGCAAGTTCCACGCGCTGGAAACCCAGCGGAGTCAGCGCCTGCGCCAACTCGGCGCGCAGCGACTGCGCTCGCGAAAACTCGCTTGCGGACGTCTCGAAGCCCGCGGTCTCGCCGCGGTCGCGCACGCGCACTTGCGCGAACCCCAGCGCGCGGACGAGCTCCTCGGCCCGCTCCACGCGCGCGAGCCTCTCGCGCGTCACCGGAGTGCCTACGGGCAAGCGCGAAGCCAAGCACGCGCTCGACGGCTTCTCGGCGACCTCCAGCCTGCGCTCCCGCGCAAAACGCCGCACCTCTTCTTTGCCGAAGCCCGCCTTGGAAAGCGGAGCGTGCACACGAAACTCCCGTGCGGCGCGCGCCCCCGGCCGATCATCGACGAGGTCATCGGTGATCTCTCCGAACGCGAGGTTGCGCACGCCGCTGTCGCGCGCCCACGCCGTCATGGCGCGGAACAACGTCGCCTTGCAGAAATAGCATCGGTCCCCAGCATTTGCGCGGTAGCGCGGATCGTCGAGCTCGTCCGTCGCGACGACCACGGGCTCGCAGCCGAGCGCGCGTGCAAAACTCAAGGCGCTGTCGAGCTCGGAGCGTGCAAGCGAAGGAGAATCCGCGATCAGGGCCACAGCCCGCGATCCGAGCGCTTCTCGCGCCGCGCACAGGAGCACACTCGAATCGACGCCGCCCGAGTAAGCCACCGCCACGTCGCCCAGCTCGCGCAGGTACGCAAAGAGCGCCGTCTCGCGCTCGAAGTACGAATCCCCACTCACAGGTAGAGACGGATCTTCTTCACGTAGCCCTCCGCACTCGCGCGGATCGCCGCCACGTCGGCATCCGTGAGCGTACGGATCACCTTGCCCGGCAAGCCGACGACCAGCGAGCGCGGCGGCACGACGAAGCCCTCTTTCACGACGGCGCCCGCGGCGATCAGGGACTCCTCGCCGATCACGGATCCGCCGAGCAGGATCGCGCCCATTCCGATCAGGCAACGATCGCCGATGCGCGCGCCGTGAAGCACGACGCGATGGCCGATGGTGCACTCCTCGCCGATCACGTTCGGGACCCCGGTGTCGGCGTGGATCATCGTGAGGTCCTGCACATTCGTGCGCCGACCGATCGTGAGCGGAGCGTCGTCGCCGCGCAGCACGCAACCAAACCACACGCCGACGTCTTCACCGAGCGTCACATCTCCGGTGACGATCGCGTTGGAGGCGATGTACGCGCCGCCCTCGACGGGTCGAAAGAGTCCTTGGCGGGAAAAGTGCGTCATGGTCGTGTGGCGCGAGAATCCTAGCCGCCCGCGAGGCGTCGCGCCCACTCGCTGCCGAGGATCAGTCCGATCACGAGCCCGTTGTGCAGCGCGTGGACGAGCCATGCGGCAGCGATGCGCTGGGTGCGAAGCATCACCATGCCGAGTACGAGCGCGAGCGTGAAGATCGGGAAGAACGCGACCAGATTTCCGTGAACGGCCGCGAACAGGATCGCCGTCGCGAACACGCCGCCGCGGTCGCCGAGGTTCTGGACGAGCAGCGGCTGCGCGAAGCCGCGGAAGAAGAGTTCTTCGCACAGGGGGATCACGATCACCGCGAGCGCGACGAACACCGCGCGCTCGGCGCCCTGCAGCTCGAGCACGAGCTTGAGCACTTCCTGCGGCTTCGCTTCGACGCCGAGCGCGTCCCACAGCCATGCGGAGCAGAGCATCGAGCCCATGATCGCGGGAAGGGCAAGCGCGTAGGCCAGCGCACCGACCACGAGACTCGAGGGAACGCGCTCGGTGCGCAGTCCGAGGCAGGCAACCCCATCAGGATCGAGACGCCGCGCGAAGCTCGCGACGAGCAACACCGTCGCAATCTGCAATCCTGCGCCGAGAAGGATCGGCGCGAGTCCCCCGCCGAGCTCCACGCCCGCCGCCTGCAGCGCGAATCCGGCGACGAGCGTCAGCGCGAAGTAGAAGAAGATCGCGAGACCGAGGTGAAAGAAGCCCCAGCGCGCGAAGAAGACTTGGCGCCCTGGGAAGATCCGTGCGCTGAGCGCGCGGCCGAGCGGGAACAGCGCGACACTCGCCAAGAGAAGCAACAGTCCGACGGTGGCGCTCGCCGCCGAGGGCTCGAACCCTACGAGCTCGCCTTGCGTCTCCATCGCTAGCTGCGCACGCCGATCACGCCTTCGAGCGGGGAGGACGCGTTCGCGTACAGCCGACGCGGGATGCGGCCCGCGAGGAATGCGTTGCGACCCGCGCGGCACGCGTCGCGCATCGCCGCCGCCATGCGCAGCGGCTCGCGCGCACCCGCGATGGCCGAGTTCAGAAGCACGCCCGCGACGCCGAGTTCCATCGCCAGCGCGACGTCCGAAGCGGTGCCGACGCCCGCATCGACGATGACGGGCACCTTCACGAGCTCCATCAAGATGCGGATCGCATTCGGATTCAGGACGCCGAGCCCTGATCCGATCGGCGAGCCCGCCGGCATCACGCTGACGGCGCCGAGCTCCGCGAGGTGCACGCCCATGCGCGGATCGTCGGAGCAGTACACCATCACGTCGAAGCCTTGGCGGACGAGCTCGCGCGTCGCCTCGAGGGTCCCGACGGGATCGGGAAGCAGCGTCTTGGGGTCGCCGAGCACTTCGAGCTTCACGAGCTCGGTGCCAAGGAGCTCTCGCGCGAGCTCCGCCGTGCGGATCGCCGTGGCGGCGTCGAAGCAGCCCGCCGTGTTCGGGAGGATCGCGTACTTGGAGCGGTCGATGTAGTCGAGCAGCGACGGACCCGCATTGCGGTCGAGGTTCACGCGTCGCACCGCGACGGTCACGCAGTCCGTTCCGCTGACCTCGAGCGCCGCGCGCGTTTCCTCGAAGTCCTTGTACTTGCCGGTCCCCACGAGCAGGCGCGAGCGCAGCGTCGTGCGCCCCACCACCAGCGGTTCGTCGTGTTCCCAAGCTGCGCCACTCATCGATCTCAGCCTCCTCCGACGAGGGTCACGATCTCCACCACATCACCCGGCGC
The DNA here is from genome assembly GCA_903928115.1 of uncultured Planctomycetota bacterium. Classification (GTDB taxonomy): domain Bacteria; phylum Planctomycetota; class UBA1135; order UBA1135; genus F1-120-MAGs118. The sequence goes on along the minus strand of CAIYPP010000077.1, from coordinate 21,500 downwards.
AAGCCGCGTCGCCTCGTGGTCCGCGCGACGCACGATCGCTCCGTTGCGCTCGACCGCGACCAGCTCGCGCCGCAGGCCGAGCTCGTGGACCAAGGCCGCCACCGAGCAGTCCTCGCGCACGTCGCGCGCGACGCCGTTGACACGAATCGAGATCGGCATGGTGGCGGAAGAGAATATCGGGCTGTGCTCCGAGCCTCAAGGAACGCTACTCGACGCGCAGGAACGCGCACTTCAAGTAGCTCGACTCCGGCAGCGTGAGCAGCGCCGAGTGGTCCGGCGAGGCGCCGAGCAGCTCTTCGAGATACACCGAGCGCCCCGAGAGATGCGCGGCCTGCGCGAGCACCTGCACGAAGTGCTCGGACTTCATCGCGTGCGAGCACGACGCGCTCACCATGTGCCCGCCGGGCTCGACGAGCCGCAGCGCGCGCAAGTTGAGCTCGCGGTAGCCACGCTCGGCACCCTCGAGCTCCGCCTTGTTGCGCGCGAACGCCGGAGGATCGACGACGACCACGCCGAAGCGACCGTCGAGGTCCGCACGCTGGCGCAGGTCGCGCATGACGTCGACGCGCTCGAACGCGAGCTTGTCGAGCACGCCGTTGCGCTCCGCATTGCGACGCGCGCGCTCGAGCGCTGCTTCGGCTTGGTCGAGGCAGAGCACGTGCGTCGCGCCGGCGAGGGCCGCGCGCACGGCGAACAAGCCGTCGTAGCAGAACGCGTCGAGCATCGCGCGGCCGCGCGAGAGCACTGCGGCGCGCATGCGGTTGCGGCGCTGATCGAGATAGTGGCCAGTCTTGTGTCCGTGCAGGACGTCGACCTCGTACACGAGCCCCTCCTCGTGCACCTCGAGCGAGGTCGGAATCGAGCCGCGCAGGACGACGACGCGTTTCTCGAGTCCCTCGAGCCGTCGCACACTCGCATCCGAGCGGTCGACCACCGCCGTCGGCTCGCCGCACAGCTCGACGAGCGCATCCACGAACGTCGGGATGAGCCGGTCCGACGCCTGCGAGCCGCTCTGCAGCACGAACACGCCCGCGTAGTGATCGATCACCAAGCCCGGCACGAGGTCCGCGTCGCCAGCGAGCAGTCGGCACGCGCCGCGCGGGTCCCACAGGCCCATGCGTCGCCGCGCAGCGAGCGCGCGCGCGAGCTGCGCCTTCCAGAACTCCGGCCCGGGCTCCTTCTCCTCGCGCGAGAAGAGCCGCACGCGGATCTTCGACTCCGAGCTGTACAGACCGAAACCCAGCGTGCGCCCATCCGGCGCCTCGATGGCCACGACGTCGCCCGGCTCCGCCTCGGTGGCGACCACGTCGTCCGCGAAGATCCACGGATGCCCGCCTTCGAGGCGCCGACGGCCGCGCCCGCTCAATCGCACTTTCGCCAAGACCACGCTCCTACTTCTGCTCCGACTCCGAAGGCTCGGGCTTCACCAACGCCTCGAAGCGCGGATCGCCGCGCAGGGACTCGAGGTCGGGATCGCCCGCCGCCCAGATTTTCTGCCGCTCGCGCGCTCCGGATTGGATGCGCACCTCCGCAAAGTCGCGCGCGAGATAGTCGAGCGCCAGCTCACGCTCGCCGAGCAACGCCCACGTGCAAGCGAGGTTGTAGTAGTTCGCGGGCGTCGCACGCAGCTCGGCCAGCACCGCGCGCGCCTCGGTTTTTCTCCCGGCGCGTGCGCGATAGCACGCGAGCAAGACACGCATGAAGTCGCTCTGATCGAGCTCGTAGGCGCGCTCGAAGAACTCCAGCGCCTTCGCGGGCGCGCGCAGCTTCACATTCGCATTGACGGCGAGGCTCGTGAGCATCCCCGCGCGTTGTGCACGAACGAGTCGAGTCGCGCTTTCGTCTTCGCGAGTCTCCAGTTCGCGCGCCGCGCCGTCGAGGCGCTCGAGTGCTCGCTGGAAGACGGGCTCGGCCTCTTCGCCACGCTGGAGGTCCATGAGCGCACCTCCGAGCGCGGACTCCGCGGCCGCGAGATAGCGTGCGAGCGTGAGCTCGTCGAGGGCGCCTCGCAGCGCTTCGAGGTCCGCGGCTGCGCGCTCGGCCGCGCGTCGAGCCGTCTCCGCGCGCCCTTGCTCCCGGGTGCGCTCGGCATACAGGATCCCCGCACGCGAGACGCCGCGCTGGCGCAGCAGTGCCGCCTCGCCCTCCGCCGTCTCGCGCTCGAACATGCGCAAGACCTGCGAACGCAGCACGTCGAGTTCGAGGAGTCGCGTGGGATCGCGCGCGATCGCATCTCGGTCGAGCCGCTCGGTCTCGCGGTCGATCCACGCCAGCGCAGCCTCGCGGCGCGCGCTTTGAATGCGCTCCAAGAGCTGCTTGCGCGCAGGATCCGCGAGCGGCTGCGAGAACTTGGGCTCGAGGTCTGTGTAGGGCTCGAAACCGGGAAGTCCGCCTCCGCACGTGCTCGCGAGTGCGCGGCACAGCGCGAGCTCGAGCTCGAGTGCCTGCTTGCCCAAGAGCTCACCGCCGAGCAGGAGTTCGACGGGGCCGAGCGGATGCTGCAGGAGGTCGTCGTACGACAGCGACGCGTTCCACGAGACTCGCGAGACCTCCAGCTGAACTTCCAAGAGCGCCGTGTCCGCGGCACGCGCGAGCTCGAGCACGGCGAGCGAGTTGGGCCGCTCCCCCGCCTGCAGCGCGACCAGCGTTCGCCACAAGGGCACGAGCGCGCCGAGCAGCATGTCGTCCGTGCGCTGCGCGTCGAAGTCGTTGCGATCCTCCCGCCCGCGCAGGTCCCACCGCTCCCGCCGCAGCGCGCCCAGCGCCGCCTGCGCATCCGCGAGCAGCGGCTCGCACTCGCTGCCGCGCCCGAGCGCCACCAACGCCGCCGTCGCGAGCAGATCCGCGCGCGCTCGGAGCGCTCGCGAGAGCGGATCTTCGGTCAGCGGAGTTCGCTGGACGAGCCTGCGCGCAAGCTCCAGCGCCCGATCTGCGCGCGAGCGCGAGAGTTCGAGCACGATCGCGCGCGCGGCGAGCGCACCATCGTCGAGCCCCGCGCCGAAGAGCGCTTCGAGTGTTCCGGCCGCACGCTCCGTGTCGCCGAGCGTCTCGCAGCGCGCGAGAAAGCGCTCGAGCGCGACACTCGCCGCCGCCCGGACGTCTGCGTCCGGATGACGCGCCGCCAGCAAGAAGATCGAGCGATCCTGGAGCGTCGTACCGCCCGCGGGCACTTCGGCGAGCGCGGTCCCGCTCGCGCGCACGAGCTCGGCGAGCGCGACCCCGCGCAACTCACCGGGTCCACCCTGCGAACTCGCGGTCACGAGCTCGCAGAGCACATCGCGCGCCTTGGCGTGCCCCGCGAGTCGCCGCGCCAGTTCGTGCTGCTCGTCGCCGACAGAAGCGCGCACGAGCCGCGCCAAAGCACGCGCACCTTCCGCATGATCGATGCGTTCGAGCGCCGCCAGCGCTTCCTCGCGCACCTCCGCCTCCGCGGCGCCGCTCACGATCGATTCCAGCGCCCGCGCCCGCGCCTCCGCTCTCTCACGCCCGAGTCGCGGAGCGCCCAAGAAGGCGCACAAGTTTCTCCGCACCCGCGCGTCGGGATCTGCGAGCCGCGCCAACGCCGCGTCGATTCCCCCGACGCCGGCCTGAGCGCGCGCGAGCGCACTGCGCGCCCTGCGCGACTCGAGGCTCAGCGTCTCGAAGCCCGCGCCGAGGGCGGCGTCGCCCGCCGGCTCACCCTCCGCGCCGAGCTCGACGAGCAGCTCGTCCACGCGCGCGCCACGCGCTGCGTCGAGCTGCGCCAGTCGAGCCGCGAGATCGCCCCCAGAAAGTGCGAGCAGCAGAGCGAAGAGCACGCTCACGGCGAAGGCTCCCCGCCGGCGGCGAGCTTCGACAGGCGATACTCGAACGCGCGGCGCGAGAGGCCGACTCGACGTGCTGCAGCCGCGATGTTCCCGCGCTGCTCGCGCAGAGCACCGCGCAGGAGCGCCGTCTCCAGCGCCTCCAGCGAAACCCCGTGCGCCAGCGCCCGCGCGGCGAGTTGGTCCGGCTCGTCCGCGACGGCCGCGGTGAGGAACGCGAACTCTTCGGGCGAGATCGCCACGGCCGCGTCTCCGGCGAGCGCGAGCACGCGCTCCAGCGCATTCTCGAGCTCGCGCACGTTTCCCGGCCAAGGGTGAGCTCGGAGAAGCTCTTGCGCCGACTCGGACAAGACGCGCGAACTGCCGAGTCGCGCGAGCATGCGTTGCGCGAGCGGCACGATGTCCTCGGTGCGCGCGCGCAGCGGCGGAACTGCAAGCTCGAGCACCGCGAGGCGCCAGAACAAGTCGCTGCGCAGCCGTCCGCTCGCCACGCTCTCGCGCAGGTCCCGCGCGCTCGTCGCGACCACGCGCACATCGACCTTGACCGGCCGCTCCGCGCCGAGAGGCTCGACCTCGCCTTCCTGCAGAGCGCGCAGGAGCTTGCCCTGCAGGTCGAGCGGGAGCGCGTCGATGTCCTCGAGCACGAGCGTCCCGCCGTGCGCCAAGCGGAAGCGCCCGAGCCGCGCGCGGCTCGCGCCGGTGAACGCACCCTCCTCGTGCCCGAACAGCTCGGCCTCGATCAGAGTCGGCGCCAAAGCCGCGAGGCTCGCGGCGCACAGGGGGCCCGCAGCGCGCGGCCCGCGCTCGTGCAGGGCCCGCGCCACCCGGCTCTTCCCCGAGCCCCCCTCCCCGAAGACCACCGCGGGGGCCCGGGAGAGGGCCGCCTTGCGCACGAGGGCCTCCAGGGCGGCCGCAGGGGGGCTCTCGCCCAGCCAGAGGTCGTCGGGGGTGGTCGGGCGGTCGCTCACGGCTCCAGAAGATACGCAAACCGGGCCCCCTCGCGGTTGACGCGGACCGGGGTCAGAACCCAAACTGTTCCGCCTTCGAGCTTCCGACCGGGATCGTCCTGGCGGGGGCGCGCTGCCCTGGAGTCCGGGTTCGCCCGCGCTCCGGTTCACATTCCGAGCCGCGCGGTCCCGCCGCGCCGCTCCCGGGCCGCACCCTCTAACCCCGCCACCAACATGAACAATGACGACATCCTGCGGATGGTCGATGTGATCAGCCGCGAGAAGGAGCTCGACAAAGAGACGCTGTTCCTCGCGCTCGAGGACGCGCTCGCTGTCGGCTTCCGCAAGCGCCTCGGAGCGGGCGACGACCTCGTCGTCAAGATCGACCGCAAGACGGGCGAGCTCTCGGTCGAGGACGACGAAGAGGTCTACGAGGTCAACCCCGCCGAGCTCGGCCGCATCGCGGCGCAGGCGGTGAAGCAGGGGATCAACCAGAAGTTCCGCGAGGCGGAGCGCGACAAGCTCTACGACGAGTACGAGAGCCGCGTCGGCCAGCTGATCAACGGCACGGTCCAGCGCTTCGACGGCGAGGACCTCGTGATCAACTTGGGCCGCGTCGAGGCCTACCTGCCGCGCACCGAGCGCGTGCGGGGCGAGACCTTCCAGCCCGGCGACCGCATCCGCGCCATCGTGACGGAGGTCCGCAAGGACGGGCCGCGCGTGCGCATCGAGGTGAGCCGCATCAGCAGCGACCTCGTGCGTCGCCTGTTCGAGCTCGAGGTCCCTGAGGTCGCCGAGGAGATCATCGAGATCAAGCGCGTGGTCCGCGAGCCGGGCTACCGCACCAAGATGGCCGTGCAGAGCTCCGATCCCAAGATCGACTGCATCGGCGCCTGCGTCGGCGTGCGCGGCGCGCGCATCAAGGCCGTGATCGACGAGCTGCGCGGCGAGCGCATCGACATCATCAAGTGGAGCGACTCGCTCGAGCTGCTCGTGCAAAACGGCCTCAAGCCCGCCGAGATCGACCTCGACAACATCTACCCCGACACCGACAAGCGCACGGTGGTGGTGATCGTCGACGAGGAGCAGCAGTCGCTCGCCATCGGCAAGCGCGGTCAGAACGTCCGCCTCGCCAGCAAGCTCTGCGGCTGGGACATCGACATCAAGACCCGCGCCGAGTTCGAGGCCGAGCAGCTCGGCGGCCCCGCGCCGGCCGGCGCCTCGACCGGCGAGCCCGAGTCCGACGAGGGCGACGACGAGCCGCTCTCCTGAGCGCACCCTCAGACCGCCCCGCACCTACGACCACGACCCCACCGCAACGCAGCCAGAAGCGTCCCAAGGAATCCGGGTGACCACGAAGAAGCGCATCCACGAGTTGGCCAAGGAGTACGGCATGACCGGCCAAGAGCTGGTCGCCAAGCTCAAGGCCCTCGGCATGTCCGATGTGAAGAGCGCGAGCTCGACGCTCGACGACTTCCAGCTGTTGCAGGCCGAGGGCACGCTCGAGGCCAACGGCATCCTCAAGGCCGCGGCGGCGCCCAAGGCGGCGGCTGCGGCTACGGCCGAGCCCGCGGAAGCGTCCGTGGGCGGCGTGATCAAGAAGAAGAAGAAGAAGGTCACCCTCGCCGACCTCGGCTCCGAAGCTCCCTCCGAGCCCGTCCCCGAGCCGGCCCCCGCGGTCGAGCCGGCACCGGAGCCCGCGGCCTCCACGGCGACCATCGCCCCGCCGCCCGCTCCGGTGGTCGAGCCCGAACCCGCTCCGTCGCCCGTGTCCTCGGTCGAGCCCGAGCCCGCCGTCGCGGCGGACCCGGTGCTTCCGAGCGAGCCGGCGATCGCGCTCGAGCCGGAGCCGATGCACCCGAGCCCCGCGGCCGCGAGCCTCGAGACGCCGTCGGAGCCCCCGCCCCCCGCCGCGCCGACGGCGACCGAGACCCCCGTCAAGCCCGGCGAAAACCCCGACCTCGTCCGGCCGGCCGCGCGCCGTCCCGGCAAGGTCGTCGGCTTCGTCGACCTCGCGAAGGTCACGACCACCACCGCGCCCAAGAAGCCCGACTCGCGCCGCCTGCGCTCGAAGGACGAAGTCACTCCGGACGTCCAGCCGACGCTCGGCCACGACAAGAAGAAGGCGCTCGTCCGTGGCGACGCCGGCAGCCGCGGTCAAATGACGGCTTCGCAGCTCAAGGAGCAGGCCTCGGGCCGCTTCCTGCGCTCCAAGCGTGGCCCGACCCCGGGCGGCGCCACCGCCACGCCGCGCGCGCAGCGCGGCCGCCCCACCGACGCCAGCGCGTCGCCGCTCGCCGGCAGCGAGGTCAAGCTCGAAGCACCGGTGACCGTGAAGAAGCTCGCCGAGGGGATGTCGATCAAGACGACCCAGCTCCTCGCCAAGGCGATGGAGCAGAACCTCGGGCTCCTGAACATCAACTCGGTGCTCGACGACGACACCGCGACGCTGATCTCGCTCGAGTTTGGCGTGACGCTGCTCGTGGTGCACGAGGTGCAGGCCGAGACCGAGCTCGTCAACGCCTTCGTCAAGCAGCGCACCGAGGTCGAGGAGTCGGCGCTGATCATCCGCGCGCCGTCGATCGCGATCCTCGGCCACGTCGACCACGGCAAGACGACGCTGATCGACCGCATCCGCAGCTCGAAGATCGCCGAAGGCGAGTCGGGCGGCATCACGCAGCACATCGGCGCCTATCAGGTGAAGACCAAGCTCGGTCACACCCTGACGATCCTCGACACCCCGGGTCACGAGGCCTTCACGGCCATGCGCGCCCGCGGAGCCGACGCGGTCGACATCGTGGTGCTCGTCGTGGCGGCGGACGACGGCGTCATGCCGGCGACGGTCGAAGCGCTCAACCACGCGCGCGCCGCGAAGAAGAAGATCGTGGTCGCGCTCAACAAGTGCGACAAGCCGGGTGCGAACCCCAAGCGCGTGCGCGAGGAGCTCGCGAAGGAAGGCCTGATCCCCGAGGAGTGGGGCGGCGAGACCGCCATGCTCGAGGTCAGCGCGCTGACGGGCATGAACGTCGACGAGCTCTTGGAGCGCGTGTTCCTCGAGAGCGAAGTGCTCGAGCTGAAGGCCCACGCCAAGGGCCCGGCTTCGGGTCTGGTGCTCGAAGCGGAGGTCGAGAAGGGCCTCGGCCGCGTTGCGCACCTGCTCGTGAAGGACGGCACGCTCAACACGGGCGACGTGATCCTCGCGGGCGAGGGCTTCGGGCGCGTGCGCATGATCCTCGACGACCGTGGCAACAAGATCGAGTCCGCCGGTCCGTCGATGCCGGTGCAGGTCACCGGTCTCGACGAGCTGCCGAGCGTCGGCGACTCCTTCTACGTCGTCACCAAGCTCGACCAGGCGCGCGAAGTGGCCGAGGAGCGGCGCAAGAAGAACCGCCAGATGTCGATGGCGGAGCGCAAGCAGACGACCACCGAGAACATCCTGCAGGCCCTCGCCGACCAGGCCAAGAAGACGATCAACGTCATCCTGCGCGCCGACGTGCAGGGCTCGATGCAGGCGCTCGAAGCCCAGATCAAGGGTCTCACCCACCCCGAGGTCGACGTCAAGCTCTTGGCCTCGGGCCTCGGCACCGTCACCGAGAACGACATCAACCTCGCGGGCACCTCGGGCGGCATCGTGCTGGCCTTCCGCGTCAGCACCGACAGCAAGGCGCGCGATGCGGCCGAGCGCCTCAACGTGGAGATCCGTCCCTACGAGGTGATCTACGAGCTGCTCGACGACCTGCGCACGATGATGGAAGGCACGCTCGCTCCGGAGATGACGGAGCAGCTCACCGGCCACATCGAAATCCGCGCGCTGTTCAAGTCGTCCAAGTTCGGCACCATCGCGGGCTCGCACGTCATCGACGGCGCGGTGCAGCGCGACAACCGCGTGCGCGTGCTCCGCAAGGGCAAGCTCGTCCACGAGGGCACGATCGCCGGACTGCGCCGCGAGAAGGACGACGTGCGCGAGGTCCGCGAGGGCTTCGACTGCGGCGTGACGCTCAAGGACTTCGATCTGTTCGAGCTCGGCGACGTGATCGAGGGCTTCAAGATCGTTCCGGTGAAGCGCAAGCTCGGCAAGAGCTAGGCGCGCGTCGATGTTCCAGCGGGGCGCCGAGCGGCGCCCCGCAACGCTCTCCCTGCTCCGCACCTCGGCCCCACCCCCATGGCGAATCCCCGGACCATCGCCAAGCTCGAAGCCCGCATCCACGAGCGAGCAGCCCACGCGCTCGAGTTCGAGGTGCGCGACCCGCGCAACGTGCTGATCACGATCACGCGCGTCGAGCTGTCCAAGGACCTGAGCCACGCCAAGGTCTTCTACTCGGTGCTCGGCGGAAAGGCCGAGCGCAGCAAGGCCGAGCACATGCTCTCCTCGGCGGGCGGCTTCATCCAACGGCAGGTGGCCCGCGTCCTCGAGACGCGCAAGGTCCCCCACCTGCACTGGGTCTTCGACGAGTCGATCGAAGAGGCCCAAAAGCTCGACAGCGCCATCAAGAAGGCCCTCGAGCGCGACCGGGTCATCCACGAGACCGGCAAGCCCCCCGAAGACGACGCCGAGGGCCAGTGGGAGGCCGAGTACGAGGAGGTCGCCGACGACCTCGAGGCCGAGGACTCCGACGAAGATTCCGAGCTGGACTCCGCGGGAGACGCTGAGGAATCGTCGGACGACGCTCCGCCTGCTCCGCGCGCGTAGCGAGGGACGAAGAGGGCGCTGCGGGCCCCTCGAGCTAGGCCCGAGAGCTCGATCCCGAGGAGCTAGCCCGCGAGGTCCTCGCGCAGCGCGGCCGCCTGCTCCGGCTTGAGCGTGGTCTCGACAGTCAGGTCGGGGTGATCAGCGCCGATCGCGACCGGCGCGCGGCCAGCGACGGGGAACTTGATGTAGTGCACGCTCGAGAGCCGATCCTCACCGATCTGGCGCTCGTCGAAGCGCGCGTAGACCTTCGAACCGTCGGCGAGGCGCGCGTACACATGCTGGGGCAGATCGAGCCATGCCGCGAGCTTCACGGCGCGCACGGCGGGATCGTCGATCTCGATCAGAAGCGTGCAGCCGAGCTCGCCCGCGGCCCCGAGCAGCTCGTTGTAGGTCTCGAGCTCGTGGCGAATGTCGGCTTCTTTGACGATGCGCTCGATCCGCATCATCTCCTGTACTTGGTAGCGCGCCGTCTCGGTCGTCTCGAACAGGAACGTGAGCCACGTGCCGACGTGCACTCGACGTGGCGCTTTGTGCGCGAGCACGCGCGCGCGAATCGCCTCTCGGCTCTCTTCGTACGTGACGTAATCCAACAGCGACGAACGATCGACGGGCTTCATAGGGGGGGGACGGCGCGAGCTCAGGACAACGAAGGCGCGGAGAGCGTACCTAAGGCACGCCGCCCTCGCTTCAACCCCGCGGGGCTCGAAGGACTCGGGTCACGAAGCGCTCAGCGCTTCGTGTCGATGGCGCGGAGGATGAGCGACATCGCCTCGGCGGCCGCGAGGCAGACATCGCCGTCGGGGTCGACGATCAGCTCCTCGAGCGCGGGCCGCGCGGAGGCCGCGCGGGACTTCATGGCCCCGATGCGCTGGCACGCGTCGAGCCGAACCTTGGGATCGGGGTCCTTCAGCTTGGCGACGAGGGCCGAGAGTTCCGCGTCGGGGCCGCTCGGCGGGGGCGGCGCTTCCTGCTTCTTGAAGAGGTCGAAGAATCCCATGGGAGCTGGGCGGGCGCTGAGACGCACCGCCGACTCCTCAAGAGTAATCCGAGGACGCTCCAGATGCGAGCCGAGGGAGACGCCGCGCGTGTCGCGAGCGGAAAAAGCTGCCCAAGAGCCGCCAAAATCGCCCTCCGAACGGCGCGCCTTGGGGCTCGCCACGGCCACTTCAGGGCTGTGACTGCACGCGCGCGACGAGGTCGCGGATCGTGTCGGGCGCGTAGCCCGCGTAATGGTTGTTGGCATAGACGTACACGTCCTTGGCACGCGCGAGGAGCTCGCGAACGAGCCCGGCCCAGCGCTCCAAGCGCTCGGACTGGTCGAGGACGACGTGGTCGAGCGTGTCGGTGAGCGAATCGATCTTCTTGCGGTCGCCGATCAGTCGCGCGTAGGCGAAGTCGGTGGCGAGGAGGTCGTAGCGCTCGGCGAGCTCGGCGGGGTGCGGCATGTAGACGAGGTCGACGAGCACGAGAGCGCAGCGGTGCTCGCGCAAGAGTGCGAGCATCGACGCATCGACCCAGCTCTTGTTGCGCAGCTCGACCCCATAGCGGAAGTCCGGCGGCAGAGTGCGCAGGAACTCCGCGAGTCGGTCACGGAAGGCCGCCGCGCTCGCGAAGGCCGTGCGATTGAAGTACGGGAGCTGCAGCACGAGCGGTCCGCACTTGGGGCCGAGGATCGACATTGCGTCGAGGAAGCGCTCGAGGTCGCGCGCGACGTGCTCGCGCACGAGGACCTTGGAGCCGTCGGGAGTCGCGCCCTCTCCGGCGTGAACGATCGAGCGCGGGAACTTCGCCGCGAGGGTGAATCCATCGGGCGTGCGATCCCGCCAGCCGGTGACGAGCCGACGATCGGGAACTCGGTAGTACGTGACGTCGGCCTCGACCGTGCGGAACTGCGTCGCGTACCACGGGAGCGCCTCGGCCGCGGGCAGGCCCGAGGGGTAGAAGACGCCGTCCCACGCCTTCTCGGACCAGCTCGACGTCCCGTAGTGCAGAGTCCCGTTCAAGGAGGCATACCCCGCGGCTCGACTCGCGCGCCGCGCTCAGAGCTCTTCTTGACGTTTGGAGCGCACGAAGTTCGTGACGAGGCTGAGCGCGGTACGGTCGAACACGTGCTCGGCCGCCTTGCCGTTCGAGCCCCACCACTTCTCGCTCGCCGTCGCGCGCCACTGCGACCAAGGCATCGCCATGCGATCGACCGCGTAGGCCTGACGCTGCTCAGCTTCCTTCAGCCACGTCGCGTTGACGAGCCCTTGGTTGTTGAAGTGGTTCACCGAGTCGCAGACGAGCCCGTGTCCCGCGCGGAACCAGACCGTCATGTTGCCGACGCCATACTTCGCGGCGCACTGCGGGCTGTCGACGAGCACCTCGCAGCGCTCGCGGTCGACGACCTCGATCATGTGCGGACCTTCGAGGTTGTAGTGCGGCTCGACGCCGCCATCGAAGACCCCGGCGAGATACGGGCTGCCTTCGGCGATCGGCTCCGCGCTCACCGTGGCGAGCTCGTTCTCCAAGTGCACGGACTTCGCCATGTTGGGATAGATCTTCTGGATGGTCTCCCCGAGCGCCCAGCACGAGCCGAAGACATAGCCGCCGGTCCGCACGAACCACGAGATGCACTCGAGATCCTCGGGCAGCACCTCGCCCGTGCAGTTGGAGACGTAGACGCCGAAGGGCTGAAGTCCATCCTCGCGGTGCTTGCCGGCAACGGTCTTGCGATAGGGCACGCCCTTCGATTCCACGGCGTCCTTCCCCTTGGCCAGCGGTGCGCCGACCACGCCCGTCTCGACGCGCTCGAGCACGCTCTGGATCTGATCCCCGCGGCTCTCGAGCACGATCACATCCAAGTCCTTGAAGACCTCCGCGACCGAGACGGCGTAGCCGAACTTCTCACGGCGCGCCTTCAGCTCCTCGGGCGTCCAGAGCTTCAGCTTCGCGCCGTTTTCGCTCCACCACTTCAGCCAAGCCGCAGAGTCGCGACCCAAGTCCTGCTTCGTGAGAGCCTTCGCGCAGGCGAGCGCAGTGAGCGCGACCGACGGCTCGCCATCCGCCGTCGCCGCAAGGATCGCCGGCACGGCCTCGGACTTCGTCACATGCGAGAGCCCGACGATCGCAGCGCCGCGGCGCTTCCAGTCCTCGTGCTTGGAGAGCGCGAGCAGCGGGGCCACGGCGCCTTCCTGCGTGGTCTTCCCGAGTGAAACCGCGGCGCACACGGCGACCTGCCAGGTCTTGTCGTCGAGCGCGGCAACCAGCGCCTTGACCGCGAGCTCGCTGCGGCTGCGTCCGAGCGCCGCGGCGGCGGCCTCGCGAACCTCGGCGTCCGCGTCGCCTGCAAGTCGCGCCGTGAACACGCCGAGCACGGCATCGTCGCCCACCGAGTCGCGCAGCTCCTGCAGCGCGACGAGACGCACGCGAGTGCTCCCGTCCTTCGCAGCGAGCTCGCGCGCCTTCTTGAGCACCGCTTCCAACTTGAGCCCACCGCCCGCGTGGAGCGCGGCGGCGCGCACGTCCGAGTCCGAGTGGCTGAGACCGCGTTCGATCACGCGCTCGGCGGTGGCTTTGGCGTCCGCGACCGCAGCCAGTGCGCGGGCGAGCCGCATCGCACGCGCGGCGGACTGCGGACTTCCATCCGCGAGACGCTCGAGCGCCGCGACCACAGCCGCCGCATCGACGCGCGCGATCGCCGCGAGCCCTCGGACGACTCGCCGCTCGACGACGTCGCCGAGCGGCTCCTTCGAGAGCTCCGCCTCCAAGAGCGGCACGAAGCTCGCATCCGGCCGCACCGCCACGGCGCCGAGCGCCGCGCACGCGAGCTCGGCATCGGCTCCGCCGAGGTAGCCCGTCAGCAAGGCCGCCATGTCTTCGAGGCTCGCCGCGCCGATCGCCCCCGCCGCGGCCAATCGTTCGTCGAGTTCCTTCGACTTCTGAGACTTCTTGAGGTTCTTCGCAACGCCGTCGGACTCCGCGCCGGCGCCCTGCGCGGCCACGATCGCGAGCGCCGACCATGCGTTGAGCGCGTTCTTGCCCGCGGTCTGCTTCGCAAGGTCCTCCGTCGCGCGCGCAGCGTCGATGCGCAGGAGCGAGAGTGCTGCGGCGCGGCGCAACCGCATCGCGGGCGCATCCAGCGCGGTCTTCACGAGCTGCGGAACCGCCGCCTTCGAGCCGACCTTGCCGAGCGCGACCGCCGCGCGCTCCACCACCTCCCAGTCCTTGTCGAGCAGCGCCGAGACCAGCGCCTTTTCGGCGCCGTCACCGCCGCTCGACTCCAGCGCGACGATCGCGGCCAAGCGCTTCTCGGGCTCCTTCGCCTTGATGTCCTTGAGCGGATCTTGCGCGAGGGCGAGGCCCGCGAGCAGGGCGAGCGCGGCCGCCCCTCGCAGCGAGCGCGAGGTTCGAGCGAACATTTCGTGAGAGTTCTTCCGTTGTTCGTGCATGAAGTGCAGTTCGTAGTTGCGTGCCTCGGTGCCGTCGAGTGCGCCCGTGTATCTCCGCACTAGCGTCCCTTCGCGCGCCCTAGCGCCGTCGAGATCGAAGGCTGACGCTCGAGCGCCTTGCCATCGCGGCCCGTGAGCCGTGCGCCGAAGCACGCGGGACCGAGCTCGTCCTCGACGAGGATCAGCAGCGTGTGCTCACCGCGCTCCAAGCGGAGCGGCACGCTCTCGCGACCATCTGCGGGCCCCGAGATGCGCTGGCTGCGCCCGAGCTCGCGACCGTCGAGGTACACGCGCCACGGATCGTCGACCTCGAGCCACAGGAGCGCGTCGAGCGGACGATCGAGTTCCCATGTGACCCCGGTCGCCAGCGCGACGAAGCCGTGGTCGCACTCGAGCCCCAAGACCTCGTCGAGGTTGACCCAGCCGTCCGGCTTGAGCTGTTCGCGGCTCCAGTCGCGCTTCAAGAGCTTCCCGCCCTCGCGCGGCGCGACCTTCGCAGGATCGAAGGGCAGCTTGAGCAGCGCATCGTTCTGTCCCTCGGAGCGCCACGGTCCTGCGACCAGCCAGTCGCGAACGCGCGGGACGTCCCACTGCGGATCGATCGGACGCGGAGGACGCAGCTTGTCGATCTCGGCCGCTAGTTCCTCCGGCGTCGAGCCGCCCGACGATCCCGCCGACACCGTCGCGCGCCGCAGGAAGAGCAGCGCAAAGCACGTGTTCTCCTGAGTGTCCTGCCAGCTGCCGTTGTCCATCTGCTCGTCGACGAGCCAGCGCGCACCTTCCGCATACCAGTCGTGCTCGCCGAGCTTGGCGCGCCCCGTGAGGCCGCACCAGCGCTCGACGGCCCACAGGTACGGATACTGAAAGCCCGGCGTCCAGCCGTTGGGGCCGTAGGCGTTCTGCGCAGGATGCCAGCGCGCCACCATCCACTCGTCCGCGAGCGCATGCTGCTTCGCGAACTTGCGCAGCAGCCCCGTGACAGCTCCGCGACCCTCGCCAAGCTCCTCGAGCACGCGCAGTCCGCCGAGCGAAGCTGCTGTCATGCCCCCGGTCGGCTGTCGGTTGACCTCATACTTGAAGCCGCCCTGCTTCTCCTCCTGCAGTCGAAAGAGAGCCTTGGTCGCGTTGACGAGCGTCGCGTCGGGAACGGCGAGCCCCATGCGGTGCGCGGAGCGCAGGCCGAGCAGCGCGAACTGCGTGTTGCTCATGTCCGCGCCACCCCAGGGATACGCCCACTCGCCGCCCACCTGCTGCGCGACGAGAAAGTCGAGCCCCGCCTCGGCGGAGGCCGCGTGCGACTCCGGATCGCCGAGCGCTTCGAGCAGCATCAGCCGCACGCTGTGCGAATACACACTGCGAAACTCGGTACCGAGGACCTTCGACACGCCCTTGCGCACGCCGTCGTCCGAGCGACGGACCCCGGACTTCATCAGCGTGAGCGTGCAGAGCGCCGTCATGCCGCCGGGGTGCTCGCCTTCGAAGCCGGGCCAGCTGCCGTCGGGCTGCTGGCGCGTGCGCAGCCAGGCGACGCCCTTCTCGATCGCGCGATTGACGCGCATCGACAGCGAGACCTCCTGCGCCGGATCTTGGGGCGACGCAGGTTCCTGAGCGAGCGCGAACACGAGCGCAGCGGTCAGCACAGGGGCGAGCATAGCCCGCCACGCGATGAGCGCGAGAGGCTGCGCCCCCTCTGCTCCGAAATCGCATCAGCGGCCGGGAGAACGGCGAATCGCCACGACGGCGGGGCGTGGCGCACGGCCGAGGATCCCCGAGGGCCAGTTGCTGCCGATCGGCACGCTGCGGAGCTGCTCGAAGAGGACGCCCTCGCGCGTCGCCACGCGCACGCGGCGCTCGACCTCCGTCGGCAAGCCCGAGCCCGGCCGCCCCCGCGCTCCGTGGACCTCGCCCGGGTGCTGAACGGAGAGGAACAGCGTCTGGCCGTCGCTCGAAAACGTCACACCGCAGAGCTCGCACTCGACGGGACCGATCGCGAAGCAGTGCGGAACCCCTGCGCGCTCGCCGCGCGTGGGGATCATGAACAGCGCGCTCGAGCCGAACACGCCGGCGAAGCGGTCTTGCCCCGGCGCGCTGTCGCCTTCGCGCGTCACCGCGGAGTTCAGCGCGAGAGAGCCGATGTCCGTGAGCACCCACAAGTTCCCATCGGGATCGAAGCACAGGTTGTCGGGGTTCGCGAAGCCATGGCCGCCATCCGCGAGCTCGCCGGACTCACAGAACGCGCTCCAGCGAAAGCGAGTGGAAGCCGCCTCACCGACTTCCTCGATGCGATAGATCCCGCCGTAGCGCCGCGACGAGCCGCCGCGGGCGTGCGGAAAGACGCGCCCATCCGGCGAGCCCTCACTGGAGAGCGCCGTGAAGTCGGAGAACGAGAGGAACAGGGAGCCATCGTGCGGATGGAGCTCCATGTCTTCGGGGCGCGCACACGGCGTCGCGCCGATCGCGTTGGCCATGACCACCGCATCGAGGAGCAGTACGTCCTGCCGATGGCGAGCCGAGCTCTCCGAGTCCCTCAGGCTCGACGGAACGTCGACGAGGTCGCCGAGCGTCATCTGCTCGAAGGGCTTCAGCGCGAACTGCGAGACGCGTCCACACCATTCGTCCGCCGAGATCCCCCTCTGGCGCGCATCCGATGTGGAGACAGCGACCCAACCACCGCGGCGGCGCTCAGAGCGAAGCGCGCTGCGACTCGGAAGCCAGAGATGTCCGCCCGCCGTCGTCTCGGGCGTAGGTCTTGCCAACGGCGCCTCCGGCACGAGCGGCAGCCACTCTCCGCCTCCATCCGCCGAGAAGCGGGCGACGTACAGCGTGCCGTCTTCGAAGAGCTCGACGTTGGCCGGATCGTCGACGCGCTCGACGCACCGCGCGCTGACGAACTTCCACACGTGGCCGCCGCGCCGATCGTCGCCGGTGTACGCGACGAGCGGTTTGCCGACTTCGACGCGCAGAGCGACGTTTTCATGGCGCATGCGCCCAAGTCGGCGCAGCTTGCGGAGCTCGCCGGAGTGGGGATCGACATGGACGACCCAGCCGAAGTCCCGTCCGTCCTGCGGCGCAGCGAGCCACGAGCCAAAGCCGTTGATCTCGAAGGGCTCCGGCAGGCGCGGGTCGACCCCGACGAACTCCAGTGCCATGAGCGGCGAGCTGGGCTCGCCCGCGGAGTCGACGAACTCCGGCACGTAGTCTTGGAAGTTCTCCTCGCCGGAGAGCGCCGTCCCCCACGGAGTCACCGTGCCTGAGCAGTTCGAGTGCGTCGCGTGACGCGGCGCGCCACCCGAGAAGCGCTTGTGGAGCGTCGAGTCGCGCACGACGCGCCACCAATCTTGCGAATCGCGCCGCATGTGGAGCACCGTGATCCCCATGTCGTCGAGCGCGCGCTGAGAGAGGTCGCGCACGCGCGCGATGAGCTCGGGCGAGTGCGCGCCTACGACAGGATCGAGCTGCGTGCCGAGCCACGAGTGTCCGTCGAGCGAGGCCCCAACCGCGCCGTTCGCACCCCGCGCAACCTCGATGCGAGGCGCAGCGGCACCGAGCGACTCGCGCAGCGCCGCGAGCCACGGCCGCGGCGAGACCGACTCGTGATTGACGACCAAGAACGCTTCGTCGGGCTCGGTGCGACTCGGAAGGAACCCGAGGAAGTCGTTGTTGTAGCCGAAGGGCACAGCATGCCCCTCGGGGCCAAAGGACTCTCCGTACGTGGCGAGCAGCTCGTACTCGAAGCCCTCGGGGAGCAGCAGCTCGTCGCGAACGGCGTAGCGCGCAAGGCGCGCCGCATCTGTTCCCGCGCTGCCGCCGTCCGACGCAATCGGCACGGGCAACGCGAGCGGAGTCCAGCTCGGCTCCCCGCCCACAGCGGCGAAGGCGAACGTTTTTTCGCGCAAGTGCGTCGCACACGAGGGACTCAGCGCGAGCCATCCGGCGCTGGCGCCGAGCCACGCGAGGAGCTCGCGACGATCCGGATGCAGCGGCGAGGCCATCGTGCGTCATGGTGTACTCGGCTCCTCCATTGCACGCCAGCGTCTCTGCGTGTGAGATGACCACGCGATGGACGTGTTGCTCGCCACGTACAGCCAAACCGTGCTCGTGCTCCTCGACGAGTACTGGATCGACTTGCGTCGGCCGCTCGACGAACGCGCCCGTGCCGCACTCGGAGCGGCAGGACTGAACCAGCACTTCGCCGTGATCTCCGCTTGGCCCCCGCTCGGCGAGTCCCACGTCAAGCTCGTAGGACGCCGAGCGACCGCGCACCTCCGCGCGCGCCTGATCGAACTCGGAGCACGGCCTGTCGACATCTTGGCTGGATCGCCGGACCTCCGCCACCGCGAGCCGAGCCTCGCCGCGTGCATTCCTTTGCCGGACGCTCTCGCTCTCGCGCGCGAGCTGCGTCAAGACGCGATCTTCTGGTTCGACGGCGCGCGGTTCTCGATTCGCTGGTGCGACGGACGCCCTGAGTCGGTTCTGCCGCTCTCGACGTAGCGGACAGATCGAAGGCGACGCAAGTCGCTCCTGCGACGCGAGGAGGGCTGTTCTTGCCGCCGCGGCGTCGCTCGTCAGCGCAGCACGTAAGTCGCTCGGAAAGTAGTTCCAAGCACCGACGTCCGCTCCCTAGGTGCGTCCGTCTTTTCTTCGATTTTTGGACCGATTTCCTCCGTCGCGCGCTGTTCCACGCCCGAAAAGGCCCGCGGGGAAGAAGACGGCCACGCCCGCAAGGGTGGCCACAACAAGCGGTCCACAGGACCGACGGGAGAAGCGATATGGCGCACGAGCGCACTTGCATTGGGGATGATTCGAACACCTCGGAGGGTCCGACCAGCGGCCTCTCGTGGAAGCAGACGTTGCTGGTCCTAGCCCTTCCGCTCGCCGCGGCGTGCTCGTCGGGCGCCGGCGGAAGCGACGACGTTCCCGTCGATCCAGGGCCGTACGTGCTCTCGTCCGATGCAACGTCCAACTCGGCGACGGGAGGCGAGGTCCTCGCGACCCTGCAGATGACGGTGCCCACGCCGTCGTCCTACGTGGTCCGCGGCACGATTCCCGTTCCGAAGGGCACGTTCCCGCGGGCGGACGGGCGCATCCCGCTCTCGATCCGCGACATCGACGGCCTCGTCGTCCCGACGCAGATGGAGATCGTCTCGCGCTATCCCAACGACGCGGACGGCGCCGACGTGGTCGAGGTACTCGCGCGCGTCCGGCGCCCGGTGGGCGTGGCCGCGGGGACCAAGGTGAGCTACCAAGTCGTCGACAATCCGCACCTCGACGTCAAGCTCCCGATCAAGAAGGACGTCCTCGACCTGCTCGGCATGCGCGACTCGGTCGTGGTGTCCGCGAAGGACGTCTTCGGCAACGAATACCGCTTCTACCCGCTCGACGGCGTGCGCTCGGCGCCGGTGTCGAACACGGTGAAGTCGCTGCGCAAGGGCTCCGCGGCGGTCGAGACGCGCACCTACGGCGTGATGAAGCCGCAGACGGCGCAGCTCGGCGCTCCGACGGGCGCCCTGCCGCACTTCTTCGGTGTCCACGCCTACACGACCGCCTGGGCCGGCGAGGACTTCCTCTCGCTCGAGCTGCGCATCAACAACGGCGCCAGCGGTGCCAACAAGACGACGGGCTTCACCGACGACGACCCGCTCGGCCACGTGTACTTCCGCTCGCTCGAACTGCAGGTTCCCGCGGGCTGGCAGATCCTGTCCGACATCACCGACCCCTATCAGGGCACGGCGACCACGTCGGGCAACGTCACGCGCATGGAGCTCGTGAAGCCCATGGCCGACGGCACGATGCACATCCTGCCGCAGCAGGCGATGTTCCATCGCCGCCTGGCGCTCGCGCGCAGCAGCGCCATCTCGAACGCCGTCTCGGCCCTCGAGAAGGAGCCGATCGCGTTCTGCAAGGCCGGCAGCTCGCCTTCGGGCGTGCCGCTCTGGTCGTGGTGGAACCCGCAGACCGCGCGTTACTTCCCGCAGCGTCTGCCGCTGCCGGACCTCTCGCACCTCGGGCAAGCTTCGATCCAAGGCAACGTCGCGGGCTTCTACAACACGATCCGCGGCCACCTGCAGAACGGCACCGCCACCGGCGGCTATCCGTGGAGCTTCCCCAACTTCGGTTGGGCGCACATCTACGGCGTGCAGTACGGCGGCATGACGAGCGGCTCGGAGATCTGGTTCTACGACGGCTTCAAGACCGCCTCGGCTAGCTCGCGCGAGGGCTATCGCAGCTACGAGTTCTCCCACCGCATGTACTGCGAGCGCCAGCCGCAGCTCCTGATGAACTCGGACGGAGAGCAGACGCGCGTGGAGCAGTGGGTCGTGCAGACCCCGACGCTGACGTACACGCCGATGAACTACTTCCAGCGCCTCACGAGCAACTCGAACGACCCGTTCGGCATGAACGTGTCGCCCGCGTACCAGCGCAACTACGTCATCGCGAACAACCTGAAGCCGACCTACGAGACCGACATCGTCACCAGCTCGCCGATCGACTTCCAGCACTACATCCGCTTCCTGCGGTCTCCGATGGTGCTGACGTGGCTCGGCAACGACTCGATCGCGAAGGATGACCTGCGCATGGCAGCCGAGTGCTTCCGCATGTCCTACTCCGAGCACTACAACAACTCGGGCGGCTACTCGATCCCGTCGACCTTGCGCGCCAAGATGACGCAGGTGAATGTGCGCCCGAACAAGGGCTTCGCCTTCGGCCGCGGCGAGTCGTGGGGTCTCGTCAGCGCGATCTGCGCCTACTCGATCTCCGACGCGAACTTCCGCGCGCGCTACCGCCCGTGGTTCGGCATCGCGGCGGATGTGATCGTCAACGGTCAGTCGGCCTGCAACGGCTTCATCCAGTCTCAGGTCAACACCAAGATGCTGAGCGGCCAGTGGCAGGGTCGTCAGTCGATCGAGCAAGCCATCACCGAGAACATGCTCTGGGGTCTGAAGGAGAGCATCTTCCGCGACGTCGACCCCACGCGCGTGGCTGCCCTTGAGAGCACGCTGGTCGACTCCGCCTACTCGATGATCGGACCGATGGCGTGGAACGGCACGGGCCCGTGGTCGCACCTCGCCGTCGCCCCGCTCGACGTGACGCAGCCCGCCTACTGCGGCTCGATCCCGACCGGCGGCGCGGGCAACGGCAACGACAACTACCAGACGCCCTCGAGCTACGCCTACGGCTACATGCTCACCGGCGACACGACCTTCCTCACCCGCGCCGCTCAGGCGCAGGCCGGCGGATCCGCCAACCTGCTCACCGCGCTGCGCTCTCAGGGCTTCAACAACCTCGAGAACAAGGCGGCGCTGATGAGCGCGCTGCAGTGAGCTCGGGCAGAGACTGCTGAAGGAATGAGCGCGGGGGCGGTCGGTGCGAAACCGACCGCCCCCGCGCGCATTGTTCCCAGAAGGCGAGCTCAGCCGAACTGGATGCCCTGCGCGAGCGGCAGAGCGTTCGAGTAGTTCACCGTGTTCGTCTGACGACGCATGTAGGCCTTCCACGCGTCGCTGCCCGCTTCACGTCCACCGCCGGTCTCCTTCTCACCGCCGAAGGCGCCGCCGATCTCGGCGCCGCTCGTGCCGATGTTGACGTTGGCGATGCCGCAGTCGGAGCCGCTGGGGGAGAGGAAGGCCTC
>CAIYPP010000076.1 GCA_903928115.1 uncultured Planctomycetota bacterium | reverse complement strand
CTGGCTGCGGGCGAGGAGCGTGCTCGGCGGCGCAAGGGGGAGCGGCTCAGGCGAAGTCGAGCTGTTCGCGCGAGCGGGCGGGTGCAGGCCGTGGGGGCTCGGTCGGGTGTCCGAGTTGGGCGAGGATCTTGCGCACGACGACTGGGTCTGTGAGCTGCGCTATGAGGGTGCTGATCGAGCAGTGGCGGCGGCACTACAACACGATCAGGCCGCACTCATCGCTGGGTTACCGCCCGCCCGCGCCGGAGACGATCGCCCGCCGGGATGTCGGCGCGGCGGCAGGCCCGACCTCCGCTGCGCTGCGGTCGGCCCTGCCGCGGGGGACACCCGTGCCCGGACTCTCATAGACTCTGGTACGCAAACCGGGGGAAGGTCAGGTGGACTAGCGTGAACGGTCGGTTCGCCGCACTTCTTCGATGTAGCGGTTCTTCACCGCGATAATCTCTTTGAGCAGCGACGCCATGAGATCTCGGAGATTGCCAGCCGCCACACCGCGGCGAATAGCCGCATGAACTTTGGTCTGCAACTCCGCATCTGTTGCTTTGGAGTGAAAATCCTCAGAGAGCGATCCCAAGGTGAAGTTCATGCTCTCGAAGGGGATCTCCGTGTGTTGTCCGCGGCTCTTTGTGGACGCGAGCCGGACAAGTTGATCGGGCGAGAGTATGTACCAACACCGCTGGTTGGGCGCCCAGACGACGCAGGTGATGAACTTGATGGCGCGTACCTGATTGATGGTCCCACCGGCCCCCTCTTCTGCGTGGCACTCCTTGACCTCGACATAGTGATCAACCCGATCTACCGGCACGATCACATCACCAAGCTTCGCGTTGTCGCTGGCTCGAGACCCGGTGACCAGTTTCAAAAACGCCGACTCCGCACCCTGTCCCTCTAACCTGATCGCCTGTCGCTTTGCCATGAACAGCTTTCCCGATGAAGATGCCGTAATCATCAACCGGCACGAGATAAACTCAATCGCGCTGGACGGAATTGTTTATGCGAACAGGCCGACCGCCTCTTTCGCTGATTGATTGTGGTCGGTGGCGGGCGTGTACCCGTGAAAGTGCGGCGTTGCGAATGCGAGCCGCTTGGCCATCACTTCCATGGCCTCGATGTTGCTGTCCACCAGCACCGCCGAACGCCCGAGTCGTACCGCCGATTCGCCGATGGTTCCGCTGCCTGCGAAGAAATCGAGCACTCGATCACCCGGGTTGGAATGAACCTTGATGATCCTGTTGATGATCGCCAAGGGCTTCTGGGTCGGGTACCCCGTCTTCTCCTTGCCGTTGGGACTGACGATGGTGTTCCACCAGGTGTCAGTCGGCGTCTTGCCGCGCTCGGCTTTCTCGGGGCCCACCAAGCCGGGGGCCATGTACGGGATGCGGTCGATGTCGTCGTACCTGTACGTGTAGTTCTCGGGGTCCTTGGCGTACCACAAGATATTGTCGTGTTTCGGCGACCATCGCTTGGTGGCCCGCGCACCGTAGTCGTAGGCCCAAACGATCTCGTTGATGAACGACTCGCGCCCGAAGATGGAATCCAGGAGCACTTTGCAGTAATGGACTTCCCGGTAGTCGATGTGGAAGAAGAAGGAGCCGTTCGGCTTCAAGAGGCGGCGGGCCTCTTCTAGCCGTGGTTCGAGAAATGCGAGGTAGTCGGAGAATGTGTCGGCGTAGCCCTTCGTGCCAATCTTGACCGTGCGATATCGCTTGCCCTGAAAGCCGACCCTGTCCCCTTCTTCATCCCGCACGGTCTGGATTTGCGTCCGTGCCTGCGTCTTGCCCGTGTTGAACGGGGGGTCGATGTAGATGAGGTCGAACGAAGCGTCGGGAAACGCCTTGATGACCTCCAGGTTGTCGCCAAAGTGGATATCGAGCACTGGTTTGGACTCCGTTGGTACTCGGATGGTATCGCGCGCGGATAGGACCTCCAAGCGGATGACTTCCGCCGGAGGCGGTCGTCGTCGACCGCGAGGTGGAGGTTCGCCGCGGCAGTCCGTGCCGTCAGGTGGCTCCCCGAGGCTTGCGCTCGCCGTGGAACGCGTGCTCGCGAGCCGTCCGACGCGCGCTCGGGCCGTGGAGCGGGCGCTTGGGGAACGAGTGGGCCTACTCGCTGGCGCTGGCTGCGGGCGAGGGGCGTGCTCGGCGGCGTGAGGGGCGGGCGGCTCAGGCGAAGTCGAGCTGTTTGCGTGAGCGCGCCGGCTCGGGCCGTGGAGGCTCGGTGGGCAGTCCGAGATGCGCGAGAATCTCGCGCACGACGACTGGGTCTGTGAGCTGCGCTATGAGGCGGCTTGGGCCGCCGCAGTGCGGGCAGGTGAGGACGTCGACGGCGAACGCTCGCCGCAGGAGCTCCGCCCAGGTCGAGCGCGACGAGCGCGGGCGGGCGGAGGTGCTGGGCGCGGTCGGTGAGTTGGCAGCGGAAGCGCCGGGAGAGTGGGTGGCGGGGACCGGCGCGCGCTTGGGCACGACGAGATCACGCCAAGCGGAGGCCGGCGCCAGCACGCCGTGGTAGGTGAGCTGGTGGGCGCCTGGAGAGGGAACGAGTGCGGCGAGCCGCTCGATGAACGTCAGCGGGTCAAAGGACACGGCGGACGTGCCGTCACGCCAGTGCCGCTTGAGGCCGTAGATGACTCGGCCGTCGGGTGCGAGCGCTAGGCGCTGGGTCGCGATCGGCGGGCGGGCGATGTAGCGGCAAAGGTGCTCGAGTCGCTCTTTTCTCGCCGGCGGGCACAAGCACCTTGGCGTGCAAGGAGAAGCCGTTGTGGTCGGCGCACAGCGATCCCGGCAGCGGCGGCGGGCGCGGCGAGCGGCGCTGGCCCAGGCGCGCGATGGGCGGCGAGGACTCCGGCGCGAGCGCGGCCCCGCCTTGGATCGACGCGGCGCAAAGCTGGGCGAAGAGCGGAGCGTCGTGTTCGGGCGGCTCGTCACTGTCGGCGGGCGCCTGCGCGCGAGGCAGGCGACCTTGGCGCTCGAGGTAGCGCGTGATGCGGCGGGCGAGCTGCTCGACCAGCTCGGCGACGTCGGCATCGGTGAGCGGCGCGGCAGGCTGGAAGCGCGGCGCGCGAGCGCTGCTCGGCGAGACGAAGGCGCCGTCGAGCACCAGCGCGTGGAAGTGCAAGTTGAGATTGAGAGCGTTGCCAAAGCGCTGCGCGAAGAGCACGGCGCCGGAGCGGGCGGCGAACGCGGGCTCACGGCGCGCGGCGGGCTCGCATTCGCTCGAACGCGAGCGCGTAAATCCCTCGGCGGCGCCAGCGAGTGCGCGCTGCTCCAGCCAACCGAGCAGCGTGCGCGTGACGATGCCGCGCACGGCGGCGCACAGTCGCGGGCTGGAGGCGAGCAGGAAGGGGGGGGTCGGGGTTCGGGGGACGCGATCAGATGATTGGGAGTGTGCGACTGACGGTACGCCCGTTCAGGGTTGAGGGTCGTGTGTGGAGGGTCGTGCGTGGGTGTTACGCCAACCCACAACCCTCAACGCCCAACTCTAGACCCTCGACGGGAGTACTGTCAGTCGCACCCCCCTCGCTGTCGGATGCCGCTCGCGTTAACCGCTCGCAGTTACCGCCGCAGCATCCCCCACGAAAACTCTCTACCGAGCGACGCACTCGCCGTAATCCATACCAACGCCGCCGGCTCCTGAAATCGCGCGCGCGCGAGTGGACCCAATCGCACCGGCTCGAACCCGATGCTTTCGCTAAGCGAGGCGACGGTCGCACAGGCGTCCACGTCGTCACCGCACAGCCACAGCACCGACCGACCGTTCGCGAACACGGGATTGGCCATCACTTCCATCCCGATGCTGTTGAACGCCTTCACCACCCGCGCGCCCGGTGCCCAGCGTGACACCTGTTCGGCACCGGAGTCGGTCGTGCCATGCGTGAGCACCATGCCGGGACCGATGGGATTCGTGGCATCCACGAGAATGCGACCGGTGAGATCACCCGCCGACTCGATCGCCGACTGCGCACCAGCCCACGGGGTGGTGAGCACGATCACGTCGGCGCGCGCAGCAGCGTCGGCCACGCTGGCCACTGCACTCAACCCGGCGTGTTTCGGATCACTCGCATCACGCACGCCGTAGACCACACCGTGGCCGGCGGCGGTGAATCGTGTACCAAGTGTGGTGCCGACCTTGCCGGCACCGATGATCGCTACCTGCATTGGTGTTCGCCTCCCTGGGCATGCAGTGGTGTCGAAGCAGTCGTACGTGACGTCATGTGACGGTTGCACGGGGATAAATCCAGCGAGCCAGCCATCGCGTGAGTCGCGGCATGAGCACCCACGTCATCAGGGCGACTTCGATGATGATGGTCACCAGAAGGCGGGCTGGCGAGGTCCACGTCCCAAGTACGAGTCCCACGAGCGAACCGATGCTCAGGACGAGTCCGTACACGACGATGATCATGAGTAGCGCCATGCGCCATCGCGACGGCTGCGCCACGACCGTCCCCGCCGGTGGCGTGAACCAGAACTCGAGGCCGGTGTGCGAGCGCCACACGGCATCCGCTTCCACCAGGTCGACCACTGCGGCCAGTGCGCGTGCGCGCAGCTCGCTCGCCTCGAACGCGCGCAGATGTGCCACGGAATCGAAGCGAAACACGCTCGTATGCTCGCGCTGACCACTTGGTGGACGCGTGATGTGCGCCCCGAGATATCCCGGGAAGGTCGCTGCGTCGTGCAACAGCGCCTGCAGCCAGGCTTCGTACTCGGCCTCGCGCCCGGTCTTCACGCGACGCGTCACCACTACCGTGACCGGCGCTTGGTTGGCCGCTGCTGACCCCGACAACGAATCGAGACTCATGCCGGGGCCAACCGCTCGAGCTGTTCGTAACTCCCCACCATCAGCACCCGAGCGATTCAATCACCAGACGTGCGGCGGCCGCGCCGGAATACTGCTGCTGCCCGGTAATCAACCTGCCGTCGCGCACGGCAAACGGACGGAAGCGCTGATCCACCACGAAATTGGTATCAGGCATCGCGCGCGCTTCGTCTTCGATCCAGAAGGGTTGAATGCGCATGCCCACGAAGCTGTCGGCGAACTGTTCTTCGCTGTTGGCGAAGCCCGTCCACGTCTTGCCCTTCACGAGGTGCTCGCCGTTGGAGAGACGCGTCTCGAGCAACAGGCAGGTGCCGTGACACACGACGGCCACCACTTTCCCGGCTTCGTGGAAGTCGGCGAGGAGCTGCTGCACGGCGGTGTTGCCGCGAAAGGTGATCATTGGCGACTGGCCGCCGGCTACGAACAGAGCGTCGTAGTCGGCCACGTTCACGCCCGCCATCGACGCCGTGTTGGCCAGCAGCGCCGCATGCCTAGGTGACTTCTTGAAGCCAAGCGAGATGAGGTCGTGAGCCGAGTAGCCGCTCGCATCTTCAGGATCGGAGAAGCTGTCGGCCTGCAGCGCCCCACCCTCAGGGCTGCGAATCTCCACCTCGTAACCGGCTTCGGTGAACTCCCAGTACGGATGGGTGAGCTCGGCCCACCAGAAGCCAACCGGCCACTGGGTAACGGGAGACGTGGAGGCGTTGGCGGCGAGAAGGAGCACGCGCTTGGGCTGCGCGGAAGCCGTATTGCGATTGGCGCTCATGAGTCGGTCGATGTGTCGGTCGATGTGTGCGTTGTTGATTGACAGCAGCACCGGAATGCTCACAGCATACGACATCACTCCCGTTCAAGACAGTATGCACTTTTTGGGGTGATACTTACTTTTTAGAGAGTGTAGTCATGCCGGAGTTCACTTTCGAAGGACAGGTCTTTCAGAGCCCCGTGGAGCTCGCACTGCACGCCATCGGCGGCAAGTGGAAGATGCCGATTCTGTGGCGACTCAATCAGCGCGACTGGCGCTACAACGAATTACACCGCGATCTCAAGCGGGTGTCGCACAAGATGCTCACGCAGCAGCTGCGCGAACTCGAGCAGGCAGGACTGCTCACGCGCACCGTACATCCGGTCGTACCGCCGCATGTGGATTATGCCATCACCGATCTCGGTCGCACGGCCTTGCCGGCGATCGAGGCGTTGAGGACATGGGGAATGGCGTACCGGAGAAAGCGGGAGAAATGAGGGGTGAGCAGCGGATAGGAACTCCAAGCGGATGACTTCCGCGGAGGCGGTCGTGATCGACCCCGAGGTGGAGGTTCGTCGCGGCAGTCCGTGCCGTCAGGTGGCTCCCCGAGGCTTGCGCTCGCCGTGGAACGCGTGTTCGCGGGCCGTCCGACGCGCGCTCGGGCCGTGGAGCGGGCGCTCGGGGAACGAGCGAGCCTACTCGCTGGCGCTGGCTGCGGGCGAGGAGCGTGCTCGGCGGCGCAAGGGGGAGCGGCTCAGGCGAAGTCGAGCTGTTCGCGCGAGCGGGCGGGTGCAGGCCGTGGAGGCTCGGTCGGGTGTCCGAGGTGGGCGAGGATCTTGCGCACGACGACTGGGTCTGTGAGCTGCGCTATGAGGCGGCGTGGGCCGCCGCAGTGCGGGCAGGTG
>CAIYPP010000075.1 GCA_903928115.1 uncultured Planctomycetota bacterium | reverse complement strand
CTCCGCAGGTCAAGATGGAGTTCGCGAAGGGCGACAAGGTCACCATCGCGGACGGCCCGTTCCAGAACTACGAGGGCGAGATCGACGAGGTCCTTCCCGAGAAGGGCCTCGTGCGCGTGCTCGTCACGATCTTCGGCCGCCAGGCCCCGATCGAGCTCGAGTACTGGCAGGTCCGCAAGGGCGTCGACGGCCAGGATTGAGCGCCCGATCCAGCGCGCCGCCGTTGCGCGCGCTGGCGCGTCTCTCCCCGGACGAACCCAGTCGATCGCGGCCTACTCGCCGGCGACGCGGACCTTGATGCGCTTCACGCGCGTCGGCATCTGCTGCACGAGCGTGCGCTCGAGCCCTTCGCGCAGCGCGCGGCTGAGCTCGTACGAGGCGCCTGAGCTCGAGACGGCGAGCGTGAGCGTCCCGGCCGAGACGCCCGCGATCGACGCAAGCTCGCGCACGGCGGCGGGCGCGACCCGGTTCCACACGTCGATGATGTCGCCCACGGCGTCGCGCTGCGCGCGCAGCTCGCGCTCGATTCCCTTGAGCGCGACCTCGATGGTGACGTCGCGCTCGCGGCGCTCCCGGTAGGGACGCATGCGGTCGAGCCACGCGAGCCGGAGGTCGGCCGGCGCGGCCGCGTCGGTCGCGGGAGTCCGGTCGGTCGCGGTGCGGGTGCGCTTGGCCATGGAGCCCATCGTAGCGGGGCGCGCGGATTCCAGCGGCCTCCGCTACCTTGCGCGCATGACCGCGATCCGGATCGAAGGCCTGGTCAAGAAGTTCGGCGACGCGACCGCCGTGAGCGATGTCGATCTCTCGATCCCCTCGGGCAGCCTGTACTTCCTGCTCGGGCCGTCCGGGTGCGGCAAGACGACGCTCCTGCGCATGATCGCCGGCTTCACCGAGCCCACCTCGGGCCGGATCCTGTTCGGCGAGCGCGATGTCGCGCGCGTCCCGGCCAACGAGCGGAACACCGGCATGGTGTTCCAGAACTACGCGCTCTGGCCGCACATGACCGTCGCCGAGAACGTCGCCTTCGGCCTCGAGGTGCGCAAGCTGCCGAAGCAGGCGATCGCGGACAAGGTCGCGCAGGCGCTCGAGCTCGTGCGGATGGGCCCCTACGCGAAGCGCAAGCCGGCGGAGCTCTCCGGCGGACAGCAGCAGCGCGTGGCGCTCGCGCGCGCGGTCGTCTTCGAGCCGAGCGTGCTGCTGCTCGACGAGCCGCTCTCGAACCTCGACGCCAAGCTGAGGCTCGAGATGCGCCTCGAGATCCGGCGCATCGTCGACATGCTCAAGATCACGACGGTGTACGTCACGCACGACCAGGAGGAGGCGCTGTCGCTCGCCGACGGGATGGCGGTCCTCCGGGCGGGCAAGGTGGTCCAGACCGGCGCGCCGCGGGCGATGTACCGGCGCCCGAACTCGCGATTCGTCGCGGACTTCCTCGGCGACACGAACTTCCTGCCGGCGATGCTCGTCCGCAGCGACGCGAGCGAGGCGATCTACAAGACCGCGGCGGGGAACCTCCGCTCGTCGGTCGCGCCGTTCCCGCGCGAGACGGAGCTGTCGCTCTCGCTCCGCCCTGAGGCGCTCCGGATGGTGCGCGGCGCGGGCTCGGGCAACGCGCTCGC
The DNA here is from genome assembly GCA_903928115.1 of uncultured Planctomycetota bacterium. Taxonomy (GTDB): domain Bacteria; phylum Planctomycetota; class UBA1135; order UBA1135; genus F1-120-MAGs118. Next base: position 117 of record CAIYPP010000075.1, on the reverse strand, counting down.
CGGCGCGGTGCGCAGCTCGATCTACCTCGGCGACGTCGCTCAGCACGAGGTCGCGCTCGACGGATGCGCCGACCTCGTGCGCGTCGCGGAGCTCAACCCGAAGAACCCGCCCGCCGT
>CAIYPP010000074.1 GCA_903928115.1 uncultured Planctomycetota bacterium | reverse complement strand
GCTGGCGAACACGCCGGGCTTGCGGGGACGCGACTCCACCGAACCCGCGACGAGACCATCGCCGAGCCGTCCCACCCAATCGAACGGCAGTCCGAGACCATTGTCGCCACGTCGCGAGGGCTGCGCACGGTTCGTATCGACCCGGATGGTGCTCATCGCCACCTGCGAACGCAGGTAGCGCAGCTTCCCCTCGATCGACTCGATCTCTGTGGTCACGCGCGCGAGCTCAGCCTCTATGCGCAGCGTGTCCTCCATCTTCTCGCTCTTCTCGAGGTGCACGAGCAGGCGCTCGCGCGCGCGGCGAGCGTTGTCGAGGCGAATGTCGAGCTCGATCAGTTGCTCGGTGACGTCCGAGGCCCGCACGCTGCGGTCCACGACCTCCCCGAGCGTCGTGATGCGCTCGAGCAGCGGCTCGAACTGCGCGGCGGGAACGCGCACGGTGACCGAGCGGGCATCGCTCTCGGACATCCAGCCGCCGACGGCTTGAGCCATCTGCGCCACGGAAGCCTGCGCGGCCGCGGGCGAAACCACCACAAGCGAGATGTTGGCGGTGTAGATCACCTGACGCGCATCCTTCGGGGCCTCTGCGAAGGCTTCCTGCGGCCCGGCGGTGGGCTCGGCCTGCGCGTTGCCGCTGTGGTCCGCGAGCCCACGCATTTCGCCGCCGGAGAGACCCGGCTCCATGGCCCCGCCCTCGGCGTCCCAAGCGACAGCCGCCTCGGCCTCAGGGGCGCCGAGGCGCGACGCCGTCGCGCAACCAGACGACAGCCACGAACACGCCACCACCACGATCGCTGCGAGCTTCAACATAGGATTTCCTCCAGATCCACACTGCAACGCCGTCACGCTACGGTTTCTTGGCGCGCATCCTGCAATTTTTCGCCTCTTGCGAAACAGCGGATCTCCCCACTTACAATTCCGCGGTCATGCGCACCCTTCTCGTGCTCCCCGTGCTCGTCGCCCTCGGTTCCTGCGCTGCGACCCGCGCCGTTCAGGGCGTACCGGGCGCCCCAGAGCAATTCGAGCGCCTCAAGCGCCTCGAGGGTGAGTGGATCGCCCTCGCCGGCGAAGGGGACGCACCCGCCGGCAGCATCGTGCGCTATCAGGTGACGAGCGGCGGCACCGCGCTGGTCGAGACACTGTTCGTCGGCACGCCGCACGAGATGACCACGGTCTACTTCCTCGACGGTGGAGCGCTCTCGCTCGTGCACTACTGCATGGGCAACCAGCCCAAGATGGTCGCCCGCGAGTGCGGACCCGACGGCGTGCTGCGCTTCGAGTACGCGGGCGGGACCAACGTCGACCCAAGCACGACGAGCCACATGCACGCGGCGGAGATCGCCTTCACGAGCGACGCGCGGCTCGACGCGCGCTGGACCCAGTGGAAAGACGGTCAGGCCGCGGGCGAGGTTCACTTCGCGCTCGTGCGCTCCTGGCGCTGACCGCGAGCGTCTCCGCCCCTTCAGCGCCTCGGCTCGCCGAGGTCGTAACCGAGCGACAGCACGACGGGCACGAGGAAGAGCGTGAAGATCGTCGAGACGACGAGCCCGCCCGCGATCACCGCGGCGAGGCCTTGGTAGAGCTCCGCGCCAGAGCCCTGACCGAGCGCGAGCGGCAACATGCCCGCGACGGTGGTGATCACGGTCATCAGGATCGGCCGCAGACGCGTGTGGCACGAGCGCGCGAGCGCCGTGCGCAGGTCGAGTCCTTCCGCGTGGAAGTTGTTGGCTTGGTGAACGATCAGGATCGCGTTGTTGACCACGAGACCCGCCAAGATGATGAATCCGAGCATCGCGATCACATCCAAGTTCGCCTGCCCGCCTGAGTACTCATGGGCAAGGCGCACGCCGACGAGTCCACCCGAGAGCGCGAGCGGGACGCTCGTGAGAATCACGAGCGGCGCAGTCCAGCTCGAGAACAGCGCGACCATCAGCAGGTAGATGATCAAGACCGACAGGCCAAATCCCTGCGTCAGCGCAGCGATCGCGGTGCGCAGCTTGTCGGCCGAGCCACCGGTGCGCAGCGTGTACGCAGCACCGAGGTCGAGCGCCAGCGGCGGGAAGACGTCGCGCTCTACCTGCTCCACCACGCTGGAGAGCGGCGCGTCTTGCGCGATGTTCACCGTCAAGAGCACGTTGCGCTCGCGCTCCAAGCGACGCACCGACTGCGGCCCCGTCGTCGAGTCGATGCGCGCGACGCTGTCGAGCGAGACCGTCTTGCCGCTCGGCGTGACGAAGCGCAGCGCCGCGAGCTCTTCGGGCGAGGTGATGCGCTCCTGTGCGACGAGTACGTTGACGTCGACATCCCGGCCGCCTTCGATCAACGCCGTGTAGCGTCGCCCAGCGACCGCGGTCTCGACCACGCCGCCCACGTCGGCCACCGACATGCCGAGGTCCTTCGCGCGCGCCTCGTCGACGGTGACGCGCAGCTCCGGCCGTCCGGTGACGAGCGAGCTGCGCACGAACTGCACGCCGGGCACGGCGCGCAGCCGAGCTTGTAGCTCTTGGCTCGCCCGGTCGAGCGTGTCGAAGTCGGGCCCCGAGAGCTCGATCTCGAACTGCTTGCCCGGATCTTCGAACAGACTCGAGCGCACGGGCACGACGAACTGGAACCCCGGCAGCGTCATCGCCGGCCCGTAGAGTTGCTGGTGGAAGCGCGCGATCGTCGCGCCGTCGGCGAACTCGTCCTTGAGCACGACTCCCCCGCCGTTGAAGCGCGGACCGACGACGGCGAACGTGTGGCGCGTCTCCGGCTGCGCGAGGATGAACTGCTCGAGCGGCTTGAAGTTGTCGCGCGCGGCCTCCGCCCGCGTCCCCGGAATCGGCGAGGCGAAGAAAAACACCAAGTTGCGGCTGCCCGTCGGCAAGTACTCCGTCGGAGGAACGATGATCCACGCCGCGAGCGAGCCCGCGAGGATCAGCAGAACGAATCCGAGCTTGCCCAACGTTCCGCCGCGCGCCGTGAGCGCGTCGATCGTCCGCGCGTACCAGCGACCGAGCGCACCGAGCGGCAACTCCTCGCTCGTCAGCGCATCGCCCTTGGCCTCGCCGAGCCACAGAGCCGACATCACGGGCACGACCGTGAGTCCGACGACGAGCGACAGCAGTACGGCCGCCGAGATCGCGAGCGCAATGTCACCGAAGAGCTGACTCGCCTCGTCCCCTTGCAACAAGATCGGGATGAACACCGCGATCGTGGTCAGCGTCGATGCGAGCACCCCGCCCCACACCTCGCGGCCGCCGTCGACGGCGGCTTCGACGATGTTCTTGCCCATCTGCCGATGGCGGAAGATGTTCTCGAGCACCACGATCGCGTTGTCGACGACCATGCCGCTCGCAAACGCGAGTCCCGCGAGCGAGATCACGTTCAGCGTGCGGTCGAGCCCCTTCAGCACGAGAAAGACCGCGACGAGCGAGATCGGAATCGAGACCGCGATGATGAGCACGCTGCGCGCGCTGCGCAGGAACAGCGCGAGCACGACGACCGCGAGCAGCGACCCCATCCAGAGGTTCCCGTACACGAAGTCGATCGCCTCGTCGATGTAGGTCGACTCGCGGTACACCGCTTCGAGCGCGACGTCGATGCCGCGGTTGGCGAACACGCGGTTCAGCTCGGCGCAGGTCGCATCGACTTGCTCGATCAGATCGACCACGTTGGAGCCGCTCTTGCGACTGATGCCGATTGCGCAGCCAGGAACGCCCGAGATGCTGACGAAGCTGGTGGTTTCCCGGTACGTGTCGACGACGCTCGCGACGTCGTGCAGGTGCACGCTGCCCGAAGGAGTTTCCTTGATCACGAGGTCGCCCAAGCGCTCGGGCAGCTCCGCGAGTCCGACGGTGCGGACAACGAACTGCCTCGTCTCGCTCTCGACGGTTCCACCGCGCACGTTGACGTTGCCGCGCGCGAGGGCCGCGCCGAGCTCCGCGAACGACACGCCGAAGCCGACGAGGCGCTGCGGATCGACGCGCACCTGCACCTCGTTCTCTTCGCCACCGACGACGAGCAAGTCGGAGACCCCCGTCACGCGCTGCAGCCGCGACTCGATCTCGTCTTTCACGAGCCGGCGCACGCGGTTCGCGTCGTAGCGCGAGCGAATCGCGATCCACATCACCTGACTGGAGTCACTGGGCGCGACCTCGACCTGCGGCTCGTCGGATTCCGCGGGCAGACTCGGGACCTCGCCGAGCTTGTTGATCACGTCGATCACCGCGAGCTGCGTGTCCGTGCCGAGCTCGTACTCCAGCGTGATCTGGCTGCGGCCCTCCGTCGACTCCGAGGTCATCTCGACCACGCCTTCGACGGCCGCAAGCACGTCCTCGAGCTCGCGCGTGATCTGCTGCTCCACCTCCATCGCCGAGGCGCCGCGGTAGCTCGTCGCCACCGTGATCAACGGGCGGTCGACCGTCGGCTTGAGCTGGATCGGGATCGTGCGATAGGCGAGTGCCGAGAAGAGCACGGTCAGGATCACCCCGACCGCGATCATGTAGGGATTGCGAACGGACCAGCGGATCGGGTTCACGGCTTCGCGGCTCCGCTCGCGGCCTCGCGCGGCAGGAGCGGCGCGCCCGGGAACGCCATCGCCGCGCCGTTCACGACCACGCGCTCGCCGGCTTCGAGCGTGCCTTCGAGCGGCTCGACGGCGCTCTGTCCACCGTGGCTCCCGAGCACGCGCACGGGCACGAACTCCGCGGTGAGCGTCGGCGCGCCGCCCTCCGCTGCCGCGCTCTTCGCACGCACGAGCACCGTTCCCGCTCCGAGCACGCGCAGCGCGTCGGAAGGCACCAAGCGCGCATCGGGCAAGGGTGCGAGATCGATGCGGATCCGCACGAACATGCCCGGCTTGAGCACGCGGGCCGGGTCCTCGCTCGCATCGAGCCGCGCGACTCCGCGGAACACTCGGCTCTGCTCGTCCGCCACCGGAACGAAGGCGTCGAGCGCGGTCTCGAGCTCGAAGCCGCGCGGTTCTTCGACCGACACGCGCAAGCGCGGCGCGTTGCCCAGCTTGGCGGCGATGCTGGAGGGAAGCTCGACTTCGACCTCCCGCCGCGAGCGATCGACGATCTCAAGGACAGGCGCGCCCGCCGGAAGCGAGTCGCCGACCGACGCGATGCGGCGCACGATCGCGGCAGGGAACGGCGCGCGCAGCTCGCACTTCTCGACCTCGCGGCGCGCCAGCAGAACCTCCGCCTTGCGCAGCTCGACCTGCGCGCGCTGCACGGCGATGTCCTCGTCGCGCGAGCCGGCCTCGGCCTGTCCGAGCGCCTCGCGCGCTGCCTTCACCCGCAGCTGCGCCGTGTCGCGCGCCGCCCGGAGTGCGTCGAGCGCACTCTCGGAGATCGTCAGACTCCGAACGAGCTCCTCGCCGCGCTGCGCTTCCTTCTGCGCGAGCTCGGCTTCGGCCTCGCGCACCGCGAGCTCCGCGGCAAGCCGCCGCTTCACCTCCGCGCGCTCGCCCGACAGAACGCGCTCGAGCTCGCGCACGGCCAGCGCCTCGGCCGCACTCGCGCGTGCCAGACTCGCCGCCGCGTCGCGGGAATCGAGCGTCGCGAGCAACGTCCCGGCCTCGACCTCGGCGCCTTCTTCGACGTCGATCGTCGCGACGCGCGACGCCACCTCGAAGCCGATCTTCGAACGCGCGCTGGAGATGACGGATCCCGTGAGCTCCGCCTGTGGGCGCAGCTCGCCACGGCGAACCTCGGCGAGCGAGACCGGCAACACGAACGGCGGTCGCCCTTGCGGCGTGGCCGCGGGCTCGCCGCCCGCGTACAGGCGCCAGAGAACTGCTGCCAGCGCAGCGAGGCCGAGGAGGAACAGGATCGTCGAGGTGCGCTTGGACATGAGCTCGTCGTGATGGTCGCGTTCGCGGCCGCGCGTCGCAACTTCGAACCACGGCCCAGCCCCTGCGCTGTGGCAAGATGCGCCCCATGTCCCGTCTCCAGACTCCGCCCCGCTCGGCTCGCGCCGCGGGCAGCAGCATCGACTTTCACTCGCGGGTGCTCGCCAACGGCCTGCGCGTACTCTCCCACTTCGACTCCGCCGCGCCCGTCGCCGCCGTCTACATCGGCTACCACGTCGGCAGCGCGCGTGAGGAGCACGGTCGCAGCGGCTTCGCGCACCTCTTCGAGCACCTTCTGTTCCAAGGCTCGGCCCATGTCGCATCCGACGGACACTTCCGCCACGTCACGCAGGCGGGCGGCATGCTCAACGGCAACACGAGCTTTGATCGCACCCTCTACTTCGAGGTCGTTCCCTCCAACCAGCTCGAGCTCGCGCTGTGGCTCGAGAGTGATCGCATGGGCTTCCTGCTCGACGCGATGACGCAGGCGAAGCTCGACAACCAGCGGGACGTCGTGCGCAACGAGAAGCGTCAGAACTACGAGCAGCGACCCTATGCGAAGGCCCACGAGGCGCTCGCCGCCGCACTGTATCCCGCGGGCCATCCTTACGCTCACATTCCGATCGGCTCGCACGAGGACCTGATCGCGGCGACGCTCGACGACGTCGCGGCGTTCTTCCGCCGCTGGTACGGCCCCAACAACGCGACGCTCGGCATCGGCGGCGACGTCGAGCCCGAGCGTGCGTTCGCGCTGGCGGAGCGCTGGTTCGGCGAACTTCCGCGCGGACCGGAACCCGACCCGGTCTTCGCGCAGCCGGTGAGACTCGCGCAGGATCGAATCGTGGTCGTCGAAGACAAGGTCGCGCTGCCGCAGCTCACGCTCGCATGGCCGACGCCGCAATCCGGCACGCGCGACGAGTCCGCGCTCGAGATGCTCGCGATGGTGCTCTCGGCGAGCCGCGCGTCGGTCCTCGATCGTGCGCTGATGATCGACGAGCTCTTGGCACGCAGCGTCACGTGCGGCGCTTGGGCGGGCGATGTCGCGGGGCGGTTCTCGATCACGCTGACGGCGGCGCCGGGCGTGAGCTTGCAACGCCTGTGCGCGCGCGTCTTCGAGCTCTTGGAGCAGGTGCGACGCGACGGAGTCGACCCGGCGCTCCTGCAGCGCATGCGCCATCGCCACGAGGCCGACTTCGTGCGCGGACTCGACTCGGTTGCGGGTCGCACGCAGGCGCTCGTCCTCTCGGACGTCTTGCGCGGAGATCCCGCGGAGTTCGCGCGCCACACCGAGCGCGTTCTCGCGGTTTCCGCCGAGGAAATCCGTGACGCGCTCGTGCGACAGCTGCTCGATGCGCCCTGCGTCCTGCTCTCGGTCGTCCCCGAAGGTCGCACGCACGAGGCCGTGCAAGCGAGGGGCGCATGACGCTCGACCGCAGCACGCCCCCGCCGCGCTCTGGACCGCTCGAGGCTCGCCTGCCGCGCATCGAGCGGCGCAGGCTCGACAATGGACTCGCGCTCGCGCTCAGCCGAGCGAACTCGACTCCGGAGACGTTGGTCGAACTCACGCTTCCTGGCGGTCGCGCGCAAGAATCGCTCAGAGAGCTCGGCGTCGCGTCGCTCGTCGCAAAGGCGCTCCTCGAAGGTACCGAGCGCCTCACGACGGTCGAGTTCGTCGATGCGCTCGACTTTCTTGGAGCGGAGCTGCGGGCCGGAGTCGACGAAGACTCGCTCGTGGTGTCGTTGCGCGTGCTCGACCGACACCTGCCCGCGGCGCTCGAGCTTCTGAGCGAGGCTCTGCTCGAACCGCGCTTCGATCCGCGCGACTTCGAGCGCCTGCGCGCGTTGCGACTCGCGGCGATCCGCACGCGCGGCGAGGACGCGGCGCGCGTCGCGGACTGCGCGTGGGACCGACTGATGTTCGGACCGCATGTGTGCGCGGGGCACTCGTCGCTCGGTACCGAGTTGACGATCGGTGCATGCACCCCCGAACACGCAAGGGCCTTCCATCGCGGCTCGCTCGACCCGCGGCGCACGCGCGTCGCGCTCGTCGGAAAGTGGAGCGCGGACGAAGCGACGGAGCTGCTCAGCCCGCTCGTCCGCCGCTGGCCTTCGGCCATCGCCGCGACGAACCCGCCGCTCGACCAAGCTCCGAGCGCCGCTCCCCGCGGTCTCTATGCGGTCGACCGACCGGGCGCTCCGCAGGTCGAGCTCCGCATCGGCCACCCGAGCGTCGACTGCGGGCATCCGGATTGGCTCCTGCTCGCAGCGCTCAACTACCCACTCGGCGGTCAATTCACGAGTCGCCTGAACCTGAACCTGCGCGAGCGCCGCGGCTTCACCTACGGGGTGCGCTCGAGCTTCGAGCCACGCTCGGGGCCGACCGTCTTCGCGGTCTCGACGGCGGTGCACACGCAGCATGCGGCCGCGGCGATCCGCGAAGCGCGCGCCGAGCTCGAGGGCTACCTCTCGGGCCCGACGGAGGCCGAGCTCGCGTTCACGCGCGAAGCGCTCGAGCAGGCGCTCGCGCGTCAGTTCGAGACACCCGCGGCACGCCTTTCGTTCGTGCACACCGTCGAGCGATTCCGCTGGCCGGACGACTACCCGCTCGAGCGCCTGCGACGGCTCGCCACGCTCACCTCGACGGACCTGGCCGCGCTCGCGCGCGAGCACCTGCATCCGCGCGACCTGCGCGTGCTCGCGGTCGGCCCGAGGGAGGCACTCGGCGAGCTGGGAGAGGCCGTCGTGGAGCTCGACATCGACGGCGGACCGCTCGTAGGCCGCTGAGCCGACGCCGAGCGCCCTGCCCCACCGGACCGATTGCAAACCGCTGAAAACAGGCGGCCCGCTGGCATTGCTTGGGGCTAGACTTTGGACTCTGGAGTGGGGAGCGCGGGCTCGCCGTCCCAGAGGCCACCGAGGAGACCACCCACCATGCCGAAGCTCCCCCAAGTCCTGCTCGCGACGGCCGCGGCGCTCTGCGCTGTCGATGCGGCCTCCGGACAGGGACTGCGCCGTCTCCCCGCCTCGAAGGCCGAGGGACAGCAGTTCGGCTCGACGCTCGCCGCGCTCGGCGACCTCGACGGCGACGGTAGCTCCGAGCTCGCGGTCGGCGCGCAGCGCTCGGGGCCGGGCCAGCCCGGCTTCGTGAGTGTGCTCTCCGGCACGAACGGGCGGGTGCTCTACACGCTGCACGGCCTCCTGCGCGACGATCGCTTCGGTCGCTCCCTCTCGGGTGGTCTCGACCTCGATGGCGACGCGGTCCCCGACCTCGTGGTCGGCGCGCTCGACGAGCGCGAGCGCGAGTCGGGCCTGCCGAGCGGCTACCTGCGCGCGTACTCGGGTTGGAACGGCTCGCTGCTGTGGCAGGTCGACGCGCCGAGCGAGGTCGGACGCTTCGCCTATGCGGTCGCGCTGCTCCCCGACGTGAGCGGCGATGGGCTCGCGGACGTTGCAGTCACCGCTCCGGAGGTCGAGTCGCCCGCGCCGGGAGCGCTGGGCTGCGTGATCGCCCTTTCGGGGCGCGACGGCTCGCAGCTGTGGCACTCGAAGGCCGAAAATCCGCGCGATCGGTTCGGAGTCTGCCTCGCGCGCGGCGGAGACTTCGACGGCGACGGGCTGCACGACCTGCTCGTCGGCGCGCCGGGCTCGGGCTCGAACGCGGGTACCGGCGGGAGCGTGTTCGGCCTCTCGGGCGCGAACGGTGCCGTGCTCTTTCGCATCTGCGGCACCCTGAGCCACGGAGAGTTCGGCTCCGCCGTCGCCGCGGGCGCGGATCTCGACGGCGACGGCCGCGAAGACTTCATCGTTGGCTCGGTCCCCGAAGGCCACGCCGGCCGCTTCGGGGCGCAGCTGTTCTCGGGCACGAGGATCCTGCCGTTCGATCAGCGCGCCGCAGCGCTGATCGGACAGGAATGGACCACGTCGGTCGCGCTGCTCGGCGGTGCCAACGCGAAGTCGAGCCGCTACGTCTTGGCGAACAGCTCGACTGCCGCTCGCTCGCTCTGGATCCAGCCCCTCGAAGGCGAAGGGTTCTTTGCGCCGGTTCCGACCGCGGTGCTCGGCGGCGCGATCCCCCTGTGCGCGGTGCCGGACCTCGACGGAGACGGCACGGACGAGCTGGCCCTCGGGCTCCCGCTCGCTCCTGCCAGCGAAGCGGCCCCGAACTCCACCGTCGGCGAAGTGCGACTGCTCTCGGGATCGAGCGGCCGGCCGCTGTGGAGCGTCCGCGGCGAATTGGGCGATTTCTAGCCTCGCGCCCCCGCCGCAGCGGTTTCCGCTGGGCTCGGCAGGGCCGAAGAATGACGGCGGCGGGTCGCTTCCGGTATCCTCCTCGGCCTTCGGAACGTGGGTCGGAAAGGGCTAGAAACTCCCCCGCCCATTCCCCCGCTTCGCCCCATGGAATCCCAACTGCAGAGCAGCCTCAATCTGGCCTTCGTGGAGGGCCTCTACAGCGAGTACCTCCGCGATCCCAACGGGGTCTCGGCGGACTGGCGCGCCTACTTCGACTCGCAGGGCGGCGCAGGCTGGAGCGAGCCCGCCGCGACGCCGATCGCGCCCGTGGCGCAGCCCCTGCACCTGCAGGGTGAGACTCCCAAGGAACGTGCCGAAGCGAGCGTCGCGGATGTCCAAGACCGCGCCGACCAGTTGATCCGCGGCTTCCGCGTGCGCGGCCACCTGATCGCGAACATCGACCCGCTCGGTCTGCCGCGTCCGCCGCATCCCGAGCTCGAGCCCGGCTTCTACGGCTTCGGCCCCGACGACCTCGACCGCAAGGTCAGCGCGCGCACGTTCCACGGCAAGGGCATCGAGACCCTGCGCTCGGTGCTCGACCGCATGCGCAACACGTACTGCCGCTCGATCGGCGCGCAGTACATGCACATCGACGACCTCGGCGTGAAGCGCTGGCTCGAGGAGCGCATGGAAGGCAGCGAGAACCGCCTCGAGGTCTCGCGCGAGCGCCAAGTGCGCATCCTCGCGAAGCTCTTGGATGCGGTCTTGTTCGAGGAGTTCGTGCAGAAGAAGTTCCTCGGCGCCAAGAGCTTCTCGCTCGAAGGCTGCGAGAGCCTGATCCCGCTGCTCGACCTCGCGCTCGAGCACTGCGGCGCGCAGGGCATCGACGAGGTCGTGATTGGCATGGCCCACCGCGGCCGCCTCAACGTGCTCGCCAACATCATGGGCAAGCCCGCGGCCGACATCTTCCGCGAGTTCGCCGACGCCGACCCGCAGCTCTACATGGGCCGCGGCGACGTCAAGTACCACAAGGGCTTCACGTCGAGCTACCCGACGCCGAGCGGGCACGCGATCCAGCTCTCCTTGTGCTTCAACCCGAGCCACCTCGAGTTCGTGAACCCGGTCGCGATGGGCCGCGTGCGTGCCGAGCAGGATCGCACCGGGGACCGCGACGGTGACCGCAGCCTCGCGCTCTTGATCCACGGCGACGCCGCCTTCGCGGGCGAGGGCATCGTGCAGGAGACGCTCAACCTCTCCGAGCTCGGCGCCTACCGCACCGGCGGCACGATCCACGTAGTCGTGAACAACCAGATCGGCTTCACGACCGGCCCGCAGGACTCGCGCTCGTCGACCTACTGCACCGACGTCGCGAAGATGCTGCAGATCCCGATCTTCCACGTGAACGGGGAGGATCCCGAGGCCGTGGCGCAGGTCGTCCAGCTCGCGCTCGACTTCCGCGCGCGCTTCAAGCGCGACGTCGTGATCGACATGTACGGCTACCGCCGCCGCGGCCACAACGAGGGCGACGAGCCGAGCTTCACGGACCCGCTGCTCTATCAGGCGATCGCGCAGCGCAAGCCGGTCGCCGAAGGCTACCTCGATCACCTGCTGCGCCTCGGCGAAGTGACGCGCGACGAGGCCGAGGCCATCGCGCGCGAGCGGCGCGCGAAGCTCGAAGAGGACCTCTCCCGCGCGCGCTCCGACGGCTTCGTCGCGACCAAGGACGGCCAAGGCTCGCGTTGGAAGGACTACGTCGGCGGACCTGAATCCGCTGTGCAGCAGATCGACACGGGGATCGAACGGGCGCATGCAGCCGAGCTGCTCGAAGCGCTCGCGACCGTGCCCGAGGGTTTCCGCGTCCACCCGAAGCTCGAGCGCACGCTCGAAGCGCGGCGTGAGATGGCTCGCGGCGACAAGGCGCTCGACTGGGCCGCGGGTGAAGCGCTCGGGATCGCCTCGCTCGCCGCTGCCGGTCACCGCGTGCGCCTCACAGGCCAAGACGCCGAGCGCGGCACTTTCAGCCACCGCCACGCGGTACTGCACGACTACGACCACGGCCGCCAGCACGAGATCTTCGCGAGCCTCGGCGCGAGCGCGGCGCCGGTGTACATCCGCAACTCGCCGCTCTCGGAGTCGGGTGTGCTCGGCTTCGAGTACGGGTACAGCCTCGACTTCCCCGATGGCCTCGTCGCGTGGGAGGCGCAGTTCGGCGACTTCGCCAACGTCGCCCAGCCGATCATCGACCAGTTCATCGTGAGCGCCGAGGACAAGTGGAACCGCCTGTCCGGCCTCGTGATGCTCTTGCCCCACGGCTTTGAGGGTCAAGGCCCCGAGCACTCCAGCGCGCGCCTCGAGCGCTTCCTCGACCTCGCGGCCGAGGACAACATTCAGGTCGTCAACCCGACGACGCCCGCGCAGCTCTTCCACTGCCTGCGCCGTCAGGTCGTGCGTCCGTGGCGCAAGCCGCTCGTGGTGATGACGCCGAAGAGCCTGCTGCGTCACCCCAAGTGCGTCTCGCCGCTCGAGCAGTTCACGACGGGTCGCTTCCAGCGGATCCTCGCCGACGCGCGCGCGCTCGACGCCTCGCAAGTGCGGCGCATCGTGCTGTGCAGCGGAAAGCTCGCCTACGAGCTCGAGGACGAGCGCGAGAAGCGCGGCGCCCTCGACGTCGCGATCCTGCGCGTCGAGCAGCTCTATCCGCTCACGGAAGAGGAACTCGCGGCGGCCCTCGCTCCCTACAACCCGTCGGCCGAGGTCGTCTGGGCGCAGGAAGAGCCGGAGAACGCCGGTGCGTGGCGCTACCTGCGCAGCCGCTTCGGCGAGCACCTCTGCGGCCGCGGCTTCCGCGGCCTCGCACGCCGCGCGGCCGCTTCCCCGGCCACGGGCTCGCCCGCGAGCCACAAGATCGAACAGGCCGCGCTGCTCGAGCGCGCCTTCGCCCAAGCCTGATCCCAACACCTTCGCACGCCCACCTTCCGCAGCAAGGACCGCTCCTCCATGCCCGTCGAACTCAAGGTTCCCTCCGTCGGCGAGTCGATCACTGAAGTGCAGCTCGGCGACTGGCTGAAGAAGCCGGGCGAGCTCGCGCGCGCCGACGAAGGCCTCGTGGTCATCGAGACCGACAAGGTCACGGTCGAGCTCCCCGCGCCCGGTGCCGGCGCCGTGGTGAAGACGCTCAAGCGCAAGGGCGACAAGGCTCTGGTCGGCGAGGTGATCGGCTACTTCGAGGTCGGCGCGCAGCCCGCGCCGCCGCCGGTGAAGGGCGGCACGGCCCCGGCCGCCGCTGCGACGGCCCCCGCTCCCGTCCCGTCGAAGGGTGAGAAGGTCGTGATGCCGGCTGCCGCCCGCGAGCTCGCCCAGCGCGGCCTCTCGGCGACGGAAGTCGCGGCGAGCGGCCCCGGCGGCCGACTGCTCAAGGAAGACGTCCAGCGTCATACGACCAAGGCGCCGACTCCGGCGCCCGCAGCTACGGCCCCCGCGGCCGTACCCGCGCGCCCTGCGGGCTCGCGCCAAGAGGAGGTCGTGCCGATGACGCCGATGCGCAAGCGCATCGCCGAGCGCCTCGTGCACGCGCAGAGCACCGCCGCGATCCTCACCACGTTCAACGAGATCGACATGAGCGAGGTGATGGCGCTGCGCAAGGCCCATCAAGAGCGCTTCGTCGAGCGCCACAAGACCAAGCTCGGCTTCATGAGCTTCTTCGTGAAGGCCGCGATCGAGGCCTTGAAGGAGATCCCGCAGGTCAACGCCGAGGTGCGCGGCACGGACATCGTGTACCGCCACTTCTACGACATCGGCATCGCCGTCGGCGGCGGCAAGGGCCTCGTGGTCCCGATCCTGCGCAACGCCGAGACGATGGGCTTCGCCGACATCGAGCGCGCCATCGGCGAGCTCGGCAAGAAGGCCCAAGAGAACAAGCTCACGATCGAAGAGCTCACCGGCGGCACCTTCACGATTTCCAACGGCGGCATCTACGGCTCGCTGCTCTCGACGCCGATCTTGAATCCCCCGCAGTCGGGCATCCTCGGCCTGCACGCGATCCAAGAGCGACCGGTCGCCATCAACGGTCAGGTCGTGATCCGGCCGATGATGTACGTCGCGCTCTCCTACGATCACCGCATCGTCGACGGTCGCGAGGCCGTGACGTTCCTGAAGCGCATCAAGGAGCTCGTCGAGAACCCGACGCGCCTCCTGCTCGAGGTCTGAGCCATGGCCGAAGCGAAGAAGCACGAACTCGTCGTGATCGGCGCGGGCCCAGGCGGTTACGTGGCCGCGATCCGCGCCGCGCAGCTCGGCCTCGACGTCGCCTGCATCGAGAAGGAGCCCCGCCTCGGCGGAACCTGCCTGCGCATCGGCTGCATCCCGAGCAAGGCGCTCCTCGAGTCGAGCGAGCTGTACCACGAGACGCGCCACACGTTCGCGAGCCACGGCATCGTGGCCAAGAACGTCGAGCTCGACCTCAAGGCGATGCTCGCGCGCAAGGACGGCGTGGTCGACACGCTCACCAAGGGCATCGCGGGTCTGTTCAAGAAGAACAAGATCACGCGCTACGAAGGCCATGGCCGCCTCGCGGGCGGCACCAAGGTCGAAGTCGTCGCGGCAGACGGCGCGGTGACGGCGCTCGAAGCCCAGCACGTGCTGATCGCGACCGGCTCGACGAGCGCGACGCTGAAGGGCATCGAGCTCGACGGCGAGCGCGTCGGCACGAGCACGGAGGCGCTCGCGTGGCCGGAGGTGCCCAAGCACTTGGTGGTGATCGGCGCGGGCGCGATCGGCCTCGAGCTCGGCTCGGTCTGGTGCCGACTCGGCGCCAAGGTCACCGTGCTCGAGTACATGGACCGCATCCTGCCCGCGAACGACGCGGAGATCGCCAAGGAGGCGCAGAAGATCCTCGCCAAGCAGGGGCTCGAGTTCCGCCTCGGCGTGAAGGTCACGGGCGCGCGCAAGGACGCGAACGGCGCGGTGGTCACAATCGAAGGCCAAGAGCCGCTGCACGCCGACCGCGTGCTGGTCTCCGTCGGCCGCCGCCCGAACACCGAGGGCCTCGCCCTCGACAAGGCGGGGATCGCGCTCGACCCCAAGGGCCGCATCCCGGTCGACGCGCACTACCGCACGAGTGCCAAGGGCATCTACGCGATCGGCGACGTGATCCCAGGCCCGATGCTCGCGCACAAGGCGGAGGAAGAAGGCGTGGCCTGCGTCGAGCACATCGCCACGGGCTACGGGCACGTCAACTACGACGCGATCCCCAACATCGTCTACACGCACCCCGAGGTCGCTGGCGTCGGCAAGACCGAGGAGGAGCTCGTCGCTGCCGGCGTCCCCTATCGCAAGGGCGCCTTCCCCTACCTCGCCAACGGCCGCGCCAAGGCGCTCGGCATGACGGACGGCAAGGTGAAGATCCTCGCGCACAAGGACACCGACCGCATCTTGGGCGTCCACATCGTCGGCGCTCGCGCCGGCGACCTGATCGCCGAGGCGGTAGCCGCGATGGAGTTTGCAGCCTCCTCCGAAGACCTCGCGCGCACCTGCCACGCGCACCCGACGCTCGCCGAGGTCGTCAAGGAAGCCGCGCTCGCAGTCGACGGTCGCGCGCTGCACATCTGACGGCGCGTGAAACCAAGGCGCGCTCTCCGCGGCCCGCGCGAGCCCCTGCGGCCAGCGCGGGCCGCGCTGTTGATGTCGCGTGCTCACGGCTGCGCGAGATCCACTTCGATCGAGCGACCGCCCGTGCGCGCCGAGAGCTCGCGCCAGCGCCTCGCCGCACCCGGCGGAGAGTCCACGAGGATCGAGTCGACGAGGACGGGCCGAATGCGAGCGAGATCGCCGAGCAGCGAGACGATCAGGTCCATGTCGCTGTGGACGCCGCCCGTGGGCACTCCATCGGTGAGCACGACGAGCGTGTCGACGTCAGGATCCATCCACGCGAGCCGCGCGGCGTCGTAGAAGTTGCCACGGCCCTTCTCGCGACAACGCGCGAACCACTCGAGCGCTTCGGCGATGTCCTTGCGCCGCGCGGGGCGCAGCGAGGGCGACCACGGAATCGGAACGTTCGTGTACGGAATCAGATTGAACGCCGTCGTCTCGGGCAGCGCCTCCAAGGCGAGCCGCAGCTTGTCCGTCACGATGTCCTTGGGAACACGGCCATCCTCCATCGGCATCCACATCGAGCCAGAGAAGTCGAAGAGGAACGTCACGCGATCGCTCTGCAGTGAGAGCCCAGCGAATCCGCTCGCACGCGTCACCTGCCCGTCGGCGCCGCGTCCCGACGCGTCCGTCGCAAGTCCCCGCCGAACCACGCCACCTTCGGGAAGCCCGTCGACCCAAAGCTGCCACGGACGCGGATCGAGTCGGTGCTTCAAGCCTGACGTACGCTGCAAGAGTTCCACCGAGCGCCAGCGCAGCCGCATGCGCGGCTCGTCGGCCAAGCGTGCGACGATCGCGAGCATCGACGCGCGCGTGCCGATGGCATCGAGGCACTCCACACCGCGCAGACGAACTCCAGGCTCACGGTCGCGCGCGAGCAACAGGGCACCCGACATCGCATCCGGCGACTTGAGACGCGCCAGCACGAAGCCCGCAGCGCAGCGGCGCGCAGGCGCCGAGTCTCGCAGCGCCTCATTCGCTCTTCGGTGTGCAAGCTCTGGCGCAATCTCGGCAAGCGTGCAGAGCGCGGTCGCGGACACCAGCGGATCGCTGCCCGAGCGCTCCAAGCGCTCAACGGCATCCACCAAGCGCTCCACACGGCCGTTGAGCCGCTGTGCGCGAGCGAGTCGCTCTACGGAGCCTAGAAGCAATCGTGTTCGTTCTGCGTCCCGCGACGAGAGTTCCCGCGCGATGCGCTCGGCGTCGAGCGGAACCTGAACTCGCCCCATCCCCTCCGCGACCCGCCTCGCGACGCGGTCGTCCTTCGAACCAAGCCCGGCGTTCCCTAGGAGCTCGACCGCCACACGCGGATCGACGATGCGCCCGAGCGACTCCTGCGCTGCGTCTCCGACCTTGGATTCACCGTCTCCGAGCGCGCAGAAGACCTCCCGCCACGCCTCCGCGCTGCCCCACTCGGCCAGCGCACGGACCGCCGTGCGCCGCTTGTCCGGCTCCCGATCTCGCACCTGCGCGACAAGGGCCTCGTACGCCGCTCGCGCTTCTCGATCTCCCCCACGAACGCCGACACCCTCGCTCGCCATCGCGACGAGCCATGCACCGCACAACAAGCTCCACATCTCACGACCTCCGACCGCCCGTCGCTCGGCGCTGGTCTGGGTCGCGCGAAAACTCGCAAATCTGCGCGAGAGCTCGCTAGGGCAGGACCGTCAGCTGGAACTTGCGGAAGCGGATCTCGGTCTGCGGACCGGAGTGCAGCTGCAGCGCGATCACGCCGGCGCGCGCGCCCATCGGATCGTCGAGCTCGACGCACACCTGATCGTTGATGCGCGTCACGATCTTCGACCCGATGGCTTCGATCTGGTAGGTGTTCCACTCGCCCTTGCGAACGTGCTGCTCGCCGGGTCGATCCCACATCAAGCCGCGGCCATGCTCTTCGTAGAGCTTGCCCCACCAGCCCGGACCGATGTCCGCCTGATAGCCCGAAACCTCGCCGTCGTCGTGCGCGCTCGATCGGAACTGCACGCCGGAGTTGCCGACATCCCCTTCGAGCTTGACCTCGAACTTGAGCCGGAAGTTGCGCAGCTCGAGCTCGCTCGCGAGGAACGAGTTCCGCTCGAGGGCCCCGCGCCCGACGAGCTCTCCGTTCTCGACGCTCCACACGTTCCCAGCAAAGCGCCAGTACCGCAGCGTCTCGCCATCGAAGAGCGACGCAACGTTGCGGGGAGTCGCGAGGAGGTTCGCCTGCGTCGCTCCCTGCAAGTACGCAAAGAGCGCGACGACTTCCTCGGGCTTCAGCAGGTCCAGCAGTCCTTCGGGCATCGTCGAGAGCTCGCTCAACCGCTGGGACTCGATCTCCGAGCGCGCAATCACCACACGCTCGCGCTCGTTCTTCAAGACGATCGACGTCGCCGTCTCCTCCGCCAGAATGCCGCTGACGAGTCGACCGTCGTGCGTCCACACGAGGGTGCTCTGGTAGTCCTTGCCGACCACCGCGCTCGGGTCGAGCACGTTCGAGAGGAGGTACTCCAGATCCGCGCGATTCGCACCGGTGAGCTCTGGCCCGATGTCTCCACCGGTCCCGAACAACACGTGGCACTGCTGGCACGTTCGCGAGAACACTTCGCGCCCGCGCGCGCGGTCCGCTTGGGCGAGCAGCTCAGGTGCGAGCTTCGCTCGATACTCTGCGATTCGCTGCTGCTTCTCCTCGGACGACGCCTTGACGGCACCCCACAGCGCTGCGAGCCGGGCTGCGAGCAACTCGTCGCCAAGCGCCTCGATCTTCCGCGCGGCAAGCGCGGAAATGTCGGCTCGCTCGATGCGCTTGGCTTCGAGAGCGTCGAGCAGGATCGAGGCGTACGACTTGCGTGACGTCAGCGTTTCGACGAGCTCGCGCCGATCCTCGCCGGAGAGACCGGGATGCATCGCGAGCGCGACCTGAGCCGCGACAGCGTCGTCGTAGCTCGCCAACGCGCGGATCGCAGCCGTACGAGTCGCGGTGTCGACGAGCAGCGCCGGCAAGAGCGGACGCAACTCGGAATCTCGAGCCTCGGCCAAGACTCGAACCGCCTCGCTGCGCTCCGTTGCACGCGCGCTCTTGTCGACCGCCTTCGAGCGAAGCTCCGCCAAAGACCCGATGTCGCCGAAGGCCTTCGAGATCTCGCGCGCCATTTGTGCATAGCGCACGTCGCGCGAGAGCTCGAGCTTCGCCCGCAGAGCGGGCCACCCCGGCGGCGCGCGCAGGTCGCGCTGGTCCGCCAGCGCCTTCGCGGTCTCTTCGAGCCTCCAGCCGAGTGAGTCTTCGATCGCAGGATCCGACAGGTGACGCACCAGCGCCTCGTGCAGCGCGGGATCTGCGGCCGCGCGACGGACGGTGAAGCGTCGAACGCGATCGAGCTTGGCTCGCGTCAACGTCACGAGCGCCCGCGCCGGATCCGCCGCGACCAGCGGCTCGACGCCGTACCACACGAGAAACGGAATGTTCGGATCGTCGTTGTCCTCCGCATGCGCCGCGAGGTTCTTCGCGATTTCCCAGCGTTGCTCCAGCGGCAGGCGCTGCAGGCCCGAGGCGAGATAGCGCCGCACGATCGGCGAAGGATCTCTCTCTGCAGCGACTTCCATCGCGCGCTGAAGTTCGACGCTCGCCTGCTTGTCTTCGAGCGCGAGTTGCACGGACCACGCACGGACTCGTTCGTGCTTGGATTCCAGAAGGCGAATGCACGTCTCGTCCTTCGTGCCGCCGTACGCGGCATCCATCGCCCAAAGCTCACGAACGGTCTCTCGCTCTCCATGAAGGTCGCCTTCGAACGAAACGTCGAGGAACCACGAGAATCCCTGGCCTCCCAGTGTCGACTTGTGCTCTCGAGCTTGTCGAATCAGTCGGCTCGCGTTCCACGCTAGCCCCGTGCCGACGTAAGCGTCGGGATTCAACTTCGCCAGGTTGTCTGCGTCACGAAGCGGCTTCCAATCGCCATATCTCAAGCGATAAATCCGCCCATTCGTGCGGTCCCAGATGCCGGGATCGGTCCAGTGGCAGGCCTGCTTGTCGTACCAGTCGATGAAATACACCGAGCCGTCGGGGCCTTCCTTGAAGCTGATGCCGCGGAACCAGCGGTCGTTGGCGAGCAGAAGATCCGGCGCGTGCTTGCCAACGAAGCCGGAGCCCTTCGGCTCGACAACGTCGTGGTTGATGCGATTGCCGTGAATGTTCTCGAAGAAGAGCCCGTCGCGGTACTCCAGCGGAAACTGCTGACCCTTGTAGATGAGCAACCCGCAGTGCGCATGCCCGCCACCGGCCTCGGCCGAGCGGTTGTTGCCACCGTGTGGCGTGTCGCCGACGTAATGGCGGTGGTCGGCGATCGTCTTGATGTCGTCGAAGGTGTACTTCTCGAAGTGCGAGCCCGCCTGCCGCTCATAGCGGCCGCCCTGCACGATGTGGAACAGGTGCGGGATCACGCAGGCCGTGACAAACGCCTCGCCGTTCTCGTCAAAGTCGATGCCCCACGGGTTCGACGTGCCGTGCGCGAAGACCTCGAACTCGTGCCGCACGGGGTGGTAACGCCACACGCCCGCGTTGAGCGGCGTGCGCTCGGCCTTCGGCGTCCCCGGCTTGCCGACGAGCGAGTTCGTGAACACGCCGTGGCAACCGTAGAGCCAACCATCGGGCCCCCACGTGAACGCGTTGAGCGTCTCGTGCGTGTCCTCGTAGCCCCAACCATCGAGCAGCACCTTCGGCTCGCCATCGGGCACGAGGTCGCCGTTCGCATCGGGAATGAAGAGCAGGTACGGCGCTGCACCGACCCACACACCGCCGAAGCCGATCTCGAGTCCGCTGACGAGGTTGAGCCCGCTCGCGAACACCGTGCGCTTCTCGAACGAACCGTCGTGGTCGGCGTCCTCGAACACGAGGATGTTGTCCTTGCCCTCTCCCTCCGGCGCACGCACCGGATACGTGTGCGCCTCCGCGATCCAGAGGCGCCCGTTGTCGTCGATCGCGAGCGCGATCGGCTGGTGCACATCCGGCTCCGCGGCGATCACGTCGACGTGAAAGCCCTCGGGCACCGTCATCGCCGCCGCCGCTTCCTGCGCGGTGAGCCCCGCGTTGGGGACCGGATCCCAAGGTCGAATCGGAGGCACGCCCTTCAGGGCCTCAAAGCTCGGCTTCTCCGCGTGGAAGCGGAAGTCGTCGAAGTTGAGGTGTCCCCAGCCACCCTTCTCTTCGTCGACGAGGCGGATCCTCAGCTCTCGCCCGCGCCAGCGCGACAGATCGACCACGACGCGCTGCATGGACTCGAAGTCCGCTCCCGAGGTCTTGAACACGACGTCCCCCTCGGCCGCGAGCAGAACTTCCACGCGCGTCGCCGGGCTTGCACCGCCACCGACGAGGAAGCTGGCCCAGCTCTCCACGATCTCGAAGGGCTCCGACGTCAGCGTCCCCGTCGAGTCGTCCTGCAAGCGCTCATAGCCGCCGATCCAGTATTCGCCTTCGTGCAAGCTCGCCTCACGTCCGCGAGCCGCGACGGTGTCACCGCGCACGGGCTGCAGCGCAAAGGCATCGCCGTCGGCGGTCCAACCGCGCAAGTCCCCATCCTCGAAGTCGAACGTAGGCACAAGCGCCGCTCGCTGCTCACCGTGCGTCGCCCGCACTTGCTCTAGCACGAACACGCCGCGCTTGTTCCCCACCACGATGTCGGGCGCGCCATCGCCGGTGACGTCTCCGGAGAGCACCTGCGTACCCACTCCGCTTTGATCGTCCGCGAGGTGGGTCACGAACTCCGTGCGGCCCTCCCGCCGAACGCACTGGAGCCAATAGGTGCACGGACGAATGTTGGGCTGCGGATCCCCTTCGTGTCCGTGCGACCACCAACGCTTGCCCGTCACGATGTCGCGCAGCCCATCGCCGTCGATGTCGACGAGATCGAGCGCATGAAGCTCGGAACAGCATGCGCCCTGCGCGTTGTCTGCGAGCTCGTCATCCATGATCCGATGCTCGCGGAACGTGAGTGCCTCACCATCGCGTACCTGCTCGAACCAAGAGAGCCCGTATTCGTGTGCCGCGAGGCTCGTGATCACATCGTTGTCGCCGTCGCCGTCGACATCCTCGACGAGCATCTGCGCGCCGCCATGCTTCTGCGAGAACGCGAAGTCGTGGTGCTGCCACTGCGGGTCACCCTCGATCGACTCCGGCTGCTCGAACCAGCCGTTGCGCCAGAGCACATCCTTGCGCCCATCGCCGTTGAGATCTCCAACGCCAAGCCCGTGCACGTACGGACCAAGCTTGTAGTCGCGAGAAAAGGTGTGAACGCGCCATGCCGCTCGCGGATCGTCGTCCACGCGCTCCGCCCATGCGAAGCGGCCGCCGGTCATGAAGACGAGCTCGCGCCGAGCATCGCCGACGAGGTCGATGAAGTGCGGCGACTCGTTCTCGACGGAAGGCGCGATGGGGAAGCGCTCCCACGGCGTCTCGCAATCGACGAGCTGGCCGAGCGGGTTGCGCAGCCAGTAGGACTCCTTGCCCGGAAAGCCGACCACCACGACGTCGAGCCAACTGTCGCCGTCGAGATCGTCGGTCCAAGAGAAGAAGTTGTCCGAGTAGCCCTTCGGATCGAAGGCCCGGCCTTTGTACAGCACGTTGCGCGCCCGAAACTCGGGGCCCGCGTACCAGCTCGGACCCGCGACGATGTCGACGTGGCCGTCCCTGTTGAGATCGCCGAACGATGCTCCCTCGCAGGTGAACTCCGCCGACAGCTGTCGCCGTTCAAAGCGAAGGACAGGCTCAGGCTTACTCGGGCACTCGGGCGCTTGTACGCCCCCAGGCACGCCCCCAGGTACGCCCTCGGGCGCACCGGCACACGCCGCGAGCGCGAGGAGCGTCGCCGCGCAGGCGCTACGACGCATAGTCGAAGGCAACCACGCCGTCGAGCCCACCCTGCAGCACCGGCAGCACCATCGCCTTCACCACTTCGTGGTCGGGATGGGGCAGGTAGATGTCGCGCGCCTTCGCATCGGTGAACGTCATGACGAAACCGTGCGTGAATCCCTTGTGCAGCCCCTCCGGCGACGAGTACGGGCCGCCGGAGAACGACAGCAGTCCTGGGATCTTCGACTTGAGGCCCGCGAGCGCGGCAAAGATCGAGTCGATCTGCTTCGGCGGAACGTCGGAGCGAATCTTCAGCAAGACAACGTGCGTGATCATGGGAGTGCGACCCTTCCGTAGGGGCCCTGAGGATAGTTCGAGCCACCGATCCCGCAACGCAGGAACTACGAGGAAGCGCGCTCGCTCCGCAGCGCGAGCAAGACTCCGCACATCACAACGCCCCCGCCGATCAGTGCGAGCACGCTCGGTGTCTCGTGCAAGAAAAGCCATGCCATCAGCGTTGCGCCGACGCTCTCGCCGAGCGACACCACCGCTGTGAGCGCGGCGCTCACGTACTTGAGGGCGTAGTTGTAGCTCGAGTGTCCGATCAGCTGCGGAACGAGCGCGACCATGAAGAGCCAGCCGCAGGTCTCCCACGAGTATCCCAGCAGCAAATCGCCGTTCAGCAACGCGAAGCACAGGAGAAAAAGTGCCGCGGTCCCGTAACAAACCGTGACATAGGGCAAGAGGCTGAGCGAACGGCGCAGTCGACGCCCCGCGAGCATGTAGATACCGCACAACCAAGCACCGAGGAGCGCGAGAAGATCGCCCCACAGCGCGCTCCCCGTGAGGACGAATCCCTCGCCGGTGCTCTGCATGTCGGCCACGCCGATCACGACGCAGCCGAGCACGCTGACGACGATCCCGAGCCACGTCGCGCCCCTCACGCGTTCCGCGGCGACGAACGGTGACATCAGCGCGACCCACAGGGGAGTCGTGTTGACGAGCACAAGACTCGACGCCACGGTCGTGTAGGAGAGGGACGAGATCCACGCGGCGAAGTGAACTGCGAGTGCGAGTCCTGTTCCGACGGCGATCCAGCGCTCACGACGCGTCAAGAGCGGCAACTCTCGGCGACACTCGCGCCAGCCGATCGCGCCAAGAACTGCCGTCGCGATCACGCAGCGATACACCGCGACGACGAGCGGCGGGGCGTCCGCCAGCCGAATGAAGATCGCGCTCGTCGAGACCGTGAGGACGGCCACGACGAGCGCGACTCGCGGAGGAAACGGCGCGGATTGGCCCGTGGAGCTGCTCATCCGCGCGGCGCTGCGCTCACTTGGACTCGGCGTAGTCGAGGTCCATCGCCGGCGGCGCACCCTTGGCGCCCGTCGTGTAGTGCTCGATCCACTGCTGCATGCGCAGGTTGTAGTCGAGGCGCGCGGCCGCCTTGCGGTTGCCGTGGCCTTCGCCCGGGTACAAGACGAGGCGCACCGGCGACGCACTGCGCAGCTTCAAGTGTCGGTACATCTCGCGCGACTGACCGGGGTTCACGCGCGGGTCGTCCTTGCCGTGCAGGATGAGCAGCGGGGTCTTGCACTGGCCCGCGTAGAAGATCGGGCTGCGCTCGAGCATCTTGGTCCAGTCCTCCCAAGGCCGATGCCGTGCGTGGACATAGAACTCCTCGTCGGGGATGTCGGTGGTGCCGACCTTCGAGATCTTGTCGGAGATGCCGACGAACATCACGCCCGCCGCCACTCGATCCGAGTAGCGCGTAGAGAGCCACGCCGTCGCGTAGCCACCGTAGGAGCCGCCCGTGACCGCGACCTTGTCCTTGTCGACAAGACCCGTGGCGATCAAGTGATCGACCGCGTCGATCAGGTCGTCGAATTCCTTGCCCGCGGCGTCGCCTTGGCTCGACTTCGCGAACGCCATGCCGCGTCCCGTCGAGCCGCGGTAGTTCGTGTGCATCACCGCGAAGCCGCGCGCGGCCGCCGTCTGCGCGGGGTCGCCGTAGTTCGTGAGCCAGCCGTTGCTGTGGTGCGACTCCGGCCCGCCGTGGACGTACAGGATCAACGGATAGCGCTGGCCCTTGACCTCATCGAGCGGACGGTTGAGCACGCCCTCGAGCTCGAGTCCGTCGCGCGCCTTGAAGCGCACAACTTCCTGCGGCGCGAGCCGCACCTTCGCGAGCATCGGGTTGGAGTCCGTCAGCCGACGCGGCGCGGCCTCACCGTGCGCCATCGTGAAGACCTCCGGCGGATGCGTCGGCGCGTTGGCCACGAAGGCCGCGCGCAAGCCATCGTCGGAGAGCGAGATCGTGGTCAAGATCGGTCCGCCGGTCGCCACGAGCACCTTCGGCTCTGCCTTCGAGATGTCGGTGACGGTGACCTTCTCCAAAGACGCTTCGACGCCGCGGTGCATCAGGCAGAGCAGCGAGTCCGCGCTCTGCCAAGCGAAGGTCGCGGTGTCGCCCTCGATCCCGGGGAACACTTCGACCGGTGCTCCGCCGGTCGACGGTACGACCATGAGGCGCCCGTCCGTGGGATCGTGGATGTCTCCCGCGGAGATCATCGCGAGGCGCGCGCCATCGGGGCTCCAGGCGATCTCGCCGAGCTTGCCGGGGTTTTCGACCTTCGCGAGCACCTTGCCATCCGCAGCGCTGACAACGGCGATGCGCTTGCGCATGTAGTCGTCGTCGACGAGCGGCGAAGGCGCGACCGTGACGGCGAGCGCGTCGCCCGCCGGGTTCCACTGCGCGGTCGAGACATGGCCATCGACGGCGAGCTTCGTCGGCTTGGCCTCGTCGAACAGCGCGCCGATCCACGGCTTCGAGGAGCGCAGATCCTCCTCGTAGATCTCCTGCGTGAAGCCCTTCTCGCGCAGCTTCTTGCGCTCGGCGCTCTCGGGCTCCGACGCGATGACCACGACGCGCTTCCCATCGGGGTGCAAGTCGAACGCGGAGATCGACTCCTCGGCCGCCTCGGCGCGACGCGCCTCGCCGCCGCCGAGCGCGATCATGTAGAGCGCAGTGCCTTTGTCGTCCGCGCGCTTCTGCAGAAACGCGAGGTGCTTGCCGTCCGCCGTCCATGCCGGCGCCGACACATTGACCTTGCCCGAGACGAACGCGCGCGACGCGCCGCTCGCGACGTCGACCACGTGGAGCTCGGTCCACGCGCCGCCGTCTTCATCGACGAGCGGCTTGCGAGGGACCGCGAGCACGTACGCGATCTGAGTCCCGTCCGGCGAGACTTCCGCAGACACGACGGAACGCAGCTCGGCCACGCGATGGGCCGTGAGAACATCCGCTGCCGGAGTAGCCGACTGCGCGGCGAACAGCGCGGACAGGGCCGCGACGAGGGCGAAAGACATCGTTCGAAATCTCCTGATGGAAAGGCCGAGGAGGCGGAGAATAGCGCAGCCCTGCCCGCGGTGCGCCACCGCCGATCGAGGCTTGGGAACTTGGGGGACAATGCCGGAGCCTCACTCCCGAATCGCGCACGAGATCTCGGTTGGGAGCGAGACGGCAACGCCCCGAGGTGCCCGTCGGGCCCATGCTGCGCATGCCAAACCCGTGTGGGCGATGGCGCTGCTCGCACTCGCCCGTTGTGCTCGATCATCGACGCCTCCCACGAAGTCGACGAGACCCACCTGCCACTCGCAGACGGAGCGGACGCCGCGCTACGCGAGCAGCCCGCGAGCGCCGCCCTGAGGATCGCTGCTTCGGCCGCGCTCGTCTCGACGCAGGGCCACGCGAGAGACGCGACGCGGATAGCCCCGTGCTTCCGCGCCATCACCGGCCGCGTCGCTGCGCTAGCCCGCGGTCGTCTTCGTCATCGCGTCCGAGGAGCGCGAAGCGGCGTTGCCGGCGGTGCCGGTCTTGTGGCCCGGGTCGACCCACGAGCGCGAGAGCTCAGGCCGCGGGAAGAGCTTGCGTTCGATGCGGTTGTACACGTCGAAGGCACGCGCCTCGAGCACGCCGAAGCGCCAGTTGTTCTCGCGCAGGCGCGACTCCGCGCGCTTCTCCCAGAAGCCGATCTTGCCGCGCGCGAGGCCATAGCTCAGCGTCACGTAGTGCTGGTAGAGCTTGCGGCGCTCGGCCACTTCCGGCGGGATCTTGCCGGGCCAAGTCTCTTCGAGGTGGTACTCGCCGATCGAGCCCCACTCTTCGATCTTCTGCGGCGGCTGATAGCCGAGCGAGATCGCCTCGTCCCACATCGCGGTGCCGGGGATCGGACGGTACGGCCACACGGTCGGACGCGCGAGCGGTGCGGCGACGTGCAGGCGGCGGCACTGATCGATGGTCGCGAGCATCGAGTCCTGGCCCTCGCCCGGGTAGCCGATGATGTAGGTCACCGAGGCGCAGATGCCGCGACGGTCCATCTCGACGGCGGCAGCGATGTTGTCGTCGTCGACGATCGGCTTGCCGATGCGCTTCATCATCTCGTTCGTGCCGGCCTCGGCGCCGATCTCGGCGACGTACATCCCCGAAGCCGCAATGGCGTCGAGCACTTCCGGCTTGTACGTGAGAATCGAGTGCGTCTCGATGAACGCGTTCCAGTGCAACTTCATGTTGCGCGCGATCAGTCCCTCGGCGAATTCCTTCGTGCGCTTCTGCAGCACACCGAAGTTCGCGTCGTGGAAGCGCACCGTATCGAAGCCCCAGCGTTCCTGCAGCGCTTGGAGGTCGTCGAGCATGCGTGCCGCGGGCATCGCCTTCCAGCGACGATCCGTCACGATCGGCGAGCAGCAGAACGTGCAGGGCTCGGGGCAGCCGTAGCTCGAGAAGTACGTGATGCCGAAGTACGGCTGGCGCGCGCCGATCGCGGGCGGCGTCGGCATGCGCAGGATGTGCTTGTGGCTGCCCTGCTGGAGCTGGCGGTCGCGGTACGGCGCGATGTCGAGGAGGTGCCACGCGCAGTTGTCGACATGGTCCCAGCCGACGACGTTGCGCTTCTCGGTCTTCACCACCTGACCGTCGCGCCACAGCGCGAGGCCGGGCACGTTCTCGAGCGACTCGCCGGCGTCGATCGCGCGCACGACGTCACGGAACGTGAGCTCGCCTTGGCCGAGCACCACCGCATCGTAGAGCCCGGTCGCGAGCTGCAGCTCGGGCCTCACCGAGGCAAACCAACCGCCGATGATCGACGGCAGCTTCGGGAAGCGCGCCTTGACCTTGGTCGATGCGCGGAACCCGTCGGTCACCATGAAGCCGAGGATGCCCGTGGTCGCGTACAGGAACGCGCCTTCGCAGGCTTCGAGCAGGCGGCGATGCGCGTCTTCGGGCTCGTAGAGGCTCGCGTCGACGATCACGATCTCGTAGCCGTCCTTGTCGGGGAAGGCCGCGATCGTGAGCATCTCCAGCGGCAGCATGTCGCCCGAGACCGGCGGGCCGATGGTCGTGTCGACCTGCTGGGGCTGGTAGAGGACGATCTTCTTCTTCATGGGGGCGCGGAGGGCGTGCGGCGCAGAGCGCGAGCCGCCCGAGGTCCTCGAGTTCGGCTCGACGAGCACACTCAGTGTAGCCTTCCGTGCACGGAAGATTTGGGCGCCCCGAGCGCGGGACGAATCCGCCGTCCCCCCGATCGCGCCTCAGCGCAGGAACCAAGGCGCAAACAGGCCCGCGAAGCCCGCCGGAGCCGCTCCGTCTGTTCCGCCCCTGCGTCGGCTCAGCCAGCGCAGCAATCCGAAGGTCGCCAGCCCCGCGAGCCCGCCGAGCACGAGCTTCCATGGCCCCGCGCCGAGCTTTTTCTCCCCGCGCCGATGCAGCGCGAGCAGTCCACCCCCGATGCGACGCCGGGTGCGTGCCTCCAGCACCTCGACATAGTCCTCGGGACGCCGGACGACCGGCTGAGGTCGCGCGAGCTTCATGCCTTCGCCTCCCCATCCTCCTCATGCTCCGCGCGCAGGCGTGCTAGCTCCCGCGCATCTGCCGCGCGCATCCATAGATGCAGCGCGGAGAGCAGCGCGACCAAGAGCAGCGTGCCGCCAGCGAGCTCCCCCAACCACGGCGCACGCTCGAACACCGCGCGCGCACCGCCCAAGACGCCGCGCGCGAAGTACACGCCGGCGAGCACCGCGACGGTGAGACCGAAGGCCACCAAGGGCAACGCCCACAGTACCTGCAGCATTCGCCGACGCAGCGCCAGCCGCGTACGCTCCGCGCGCAGCCGCAGCCACCTCGCGAGCTCGAGCCCTAGGGCTCCAAGCTCGGCGAGCAGAGGCTCCTCCGCCGGCGGAGACTGCGAGTGCACGCCCTCACGCACACCCGGCTCGCCGCCGACTCGACCCTCCATTCGAGGTGACTCGTGCTGGATCACGGGCACCACCTAGCGGCGGCCCGCGAAGTAACCGATCAGGAGCCCGACGCCGACGCCGACGCCCGCGGCGATCGCGACGGAGCGCACCGGATGCTCCTTCACGTAGCCCTCGAACTCACCCTCGAGCTCGACGGCGCGTTCCTTGCTGCGCTGGTAGAGGCCCTTCGCGCGCGACGTGACCTCGTCGACGCGCTCGCCCAAGGTCGCGCTCTCGACCGTCCCGCGGACATTGATGTTCTTCTCGGTGATCGTCGTCATGACAGTGTTCCTCGTGGCATGTCGTTGTCGGCGCACGGGACGCACCGCCGCATCCGGCGGAAGTCGGCGTCGCGCGCGACCGCGCAGCGAACACGCTCGACTAGCCCTCCGCGTCCTACGCTTCAGCCACACGTCGTTCGTAGTGCGCGCGACGGAGAGTGCGCAGCGACGACGAGAGAACTACGGCTCGACGACCGCGATCGGAGAGCCGCTCGACCAGGCAGCGGCCTGCAGCAAGGCGACGATCAAGTTGCGCGGCGACGCGATGCCCTTGCCCGCGATGTCGAACGCGGTCCCGTGCGCAGGGCTCACGCGCAGGAAGCTCAGACCCGCGATCACCGTCAGTCCTTGCTCCGGCAGATGCAGCTTCACGGGAATGAAGGCTTGATCGTGGTAGAGCGCGAGCACGCCGTCGTATCGGCCCTGCGAAGCCTGCAGAAACACGGTGTCGGGCGACAGCGGCCCGCTGACGTCGACTCCGCGCGCACGCGCCGCCTCGACGGCCGGCTCCAAGACGTCGAGATCCTCGCGGCCGAGCACGCCGCGCTCGCCGGCGTGGGGATTGAGCCCTGCGAGCGCGAGGTGCGGTCGCGCGAAGCCCCACACGCGCAGCGTCTCGTCGAACAAGAGCAGGTGGTCGAGCACGCGCTCCGTCGTCACGAGGTCGAGCGCGGCGCGCAGCGGCAAGTGCCGCGAGAGCTGCAGCACGCGCAGCTTGCCCGCGACGGCCATCATCTGAAAGCGCGTCGCGCCGTCCCAGCGACCGAGCAGCTCCGTCTGTCCTTCGACCTTCTCGCCGGCCGCATGCAGCGCTTCCTTCGACACCGGTCCGGTCACGAGCGCATGAACGCGCTTCGCGCGCGCGAGCGCGACACCGCCGCGCAGAGCGTCGAGCGCCGCGCGGCCACAGCTCGCCTGCACCTTCCCGAGCTCGAAACGCTCCGGCCCGCCGGTGTCGATCCACACGACGCCGTGCTGCGAGCCGAGCTCCCCATCGGC
The DNA here is from genome assembly GCA_903928115.1 of uncultured Planctomycetota bacterium. GTDB lineage: Bacteria > Planctomycetota > UBA1135 > UBA1135 > F1-120-MAGs118. Next base: position 39,556 of record CAIYPP010000074.1, on the reverse strand, counting down.
CTGCGCAAGCGGAATCGTCGGCGGCCGCAGCGAGCCGGGCCCGAGGACCACGAGCTCCATCGCCGCACGTACGCGCGCATCGGCCAAGGCCGCGAGCGCGATCTCCGGGCCGATTCCGGCCGGATCGCCGAGAGTGAGAGCCAGTCGCGGTCGCTGCGTCGCGGGCATGGCGCGCGAGTGTACCGCCCGCGCGCGCTCGACGCTCAGAACCGCGGCTAGGCGTCGCGCTGTTCGACTTGGTCGAGCCAGCGGAGCACCCGTGCGAGCACCTCGCACGCCTCCGCATCGAGCTCGTCGTCCACGTCGCAGGCCGAAAGGAGCGCGAGCGTGTCGCTGTCGCCCTCGAGCGGAAGCTGGGCGCTCGCCGCGCGCTTCCGCGCCTCCATGGCCGCCTCGTCGACCGCCCGCGCAACCACTTCGGGCGCGCGCGACGCGTCGTCGATGTGCGGCTCGCGCCGCTCACTTCTTGCGGCGGAGCTCATACGGCGATGTCGAGCACGTTGTGGTCCGAGAGGTAGGCCAGCGCACGAACGGGATCGACGCCGACCGCAGGGTCGCCGCTCGCGAGCGCGACCGAGACACGCACGCTGCGACCGCCGCGCGCGAGCAGAGCTTCAAGCTCCGAAAGACGACAGCGCAGGATCTCCAGCGCGCTTCCGCTCGGCGCAACGATGCGCAGGGAAAGTTGCTGCGGGTCGAGCAGCGCATCGACTTGCACCACTCCGAGCCCGCGCAGCTCCCTCGCCAACGCGAAGCGCCGAGAAATTGGGCTGCCCGCCGCGGCGTCGAGCGCGCGAAACGCCGCCCGATGCACGAAGAGGTGAGCTGTATCCCAGCGCTCGCCGCTGCGGATCGGCAGACTCCAGTGCGACGGCAAGTGCGCGGCCTGCCGCGCGACGTTGATCCACTGCTCCGCCTCGATCGCGGCCAGCGCGCGCTCGACGGCCTTGCGCGTCGCGCCGGGCTCGAGCTCCTCGCGCGCCCGCAGAAGCTGGCACTTCAGATCTCCAGCGAGCACCACGACCGGCTCGATCGCGGAGCGCGCGACACGCGACGAATCGCCGCACAAGGCGCTCGCGAGTTCCTCGCGGAGCGGGCGCGGCAACGTGTCGAGCTCGAACGCGCGCAGGGATCTCAAGAGATCGTCTCGCTGCAGCGTCGGCGGCACGCGCAGCAACGCTCGTTCGAGGAGCGCGCCCAAGCTCGGACCGCGCCCTTGCACGTGCGACGCCCCCACCGCGAGCTCGTCACGCAGGGCCCGCTGCAACGCGTCCGCGAACGCACCCGCGTCGGCCTCGCCGACCCAGTCGGCCATCAGCGCCGTCGCGAGCTCGTTCGCGAGCTCCTCGGCGCGCGATCCCAACGCACGAACGCCCTGCGCGAGCCAGCGCGCCTCGTAGCATTGCCCGCTCTCGCGCAGTGCCGCTGCGAGCGCCGAGCCGGAATCCGTGGGCGAGAACGTCGCCCGCGCGATGCCTTGGCGCAGCCGCTCGTGCGTTTCGCGCTGACGACCCTCCGCAGACTCGCGCAGCTCGCGATCGAGTTGGTCGAGGACGAGCCCCAGCGGCGCCTCCGCACCGAGCGCTGCGCGCAAGGTCGACAGCAGCGCCGACTCGCCCGCGGACTGCCCCGCGAGCGCGCGCAGCTCGGCGCCCGCGCCCTGTCCGTGCAGCTCGAAGAGATACCGCCGTCCCGGCTCCAAGCCCGCCGCGCTCGTCGCATGGACGCGCTCGCGCCCCACGCCGACCACCACCGAGCCGCCTGTTCCGACGGCGATCACCTCTCCGGCGACGACGCGCCCCTGACGCAGCGCTGCGCCGGGATCGCTGGCCGCCGCCCCGCGGGGACGGCTGCCCTGCAGGAAGACAGGGTCCATCATCTGCGGTTGTCGGAGGCCCCCGCCGCAGCATGAGCCCCACGCTCGAGTTCGCGCCCCGCGACTCCGGCAGAGCGGAAAAAAAGACGCGCCCGGCTCGCGGTGAGCCGGGCGCGCAAGGGAGCGCAACCCCGAGCGGCGGGGGGTCAGTCGCGTTGTTCGACGCGCAGGATGTTCCCCACGGCCTTGATGTAGGTCACGCGATGGCGGTTCGCGAGGCTGACGCCGTGCCAGCGGAAGACCTGATCGAGCGCGCCCGACGCGTCGAGCTGCTGGACCTTCAGTTCGCGGGCGCCGAGCGCGAGCGGCTCGCTCGCTCGCGGAATGTTCGCCACCGAGAGCGTGGCGACGCCGCCGACGAAGGGCATGCCCACCACCATCTGACCGCGAACACGGCCCTGAGCCATCAGCGTGCGATCGAGCAGCACGTTCATGCGGCCGAGGAACTGGTAGCGCACGCGCCCATTCGGGAGCTCGACGCGCTCGAAGGCGCCGTCGGGGCCCGTGGGATACGCGTCGACGATGACCGCGAGGATCTCCGACTCGTAGCCGACGAGCGCGAAGGCGGGACGATCGGGGCCGATCGTGTTGTTGAGGGAGCCCGACTCGCCCGAGTTCGACGGGGGCGGCGGCGCCATCATCGGCAGGCTGCCGACGGTGTCTCCGCCGGTGCCTCCAAGCTGCATCGGTTGGTCCGTCGCGCCGACGAACCCGAGGGTCGCGGCGAGCGCGAGCGCGCCGAGGCCGAGCGCGGACAAGAGTCCGCGGCGCGTGCCCTGCCCGCTGCGCGTTCGAAGTGAAGTCTGTCTCATGGAATCCGTCCTCCTCAGCTCCGTCAGGCGGCGTGTCCGTCGCTCCCGTTCGCGGGGCCCGAGTGGAAGAGCTCGGGGCACGCCGCGACGAGTCGCTCGCCGAAGCCGGGTTGGTTGTCGATCGCTCGATGCAGCCCGGAGGCCGCAGCGAACAGTTGTTGCACCGCGTCTCGACGCGCCGGGTGGCGGTCGAGCAGCGCGCGGAAGTAGTTCACCGACCGGCGCTGGTCGCGCATTTGCGCGTACATCACACCGATGTTGAACAAAACGAAGTAGAAGCGCTCGTCGCGGGCCTCGAGCCCGGCCATCGAGACCCAGCGGAAGTACGAGAGCGCGCGACGGTGGTCGCCTTCGCTGACATAGAGCTGGCCGAGCTGCACCGCAGCATGTCCGCGGTTCGACTCCGCCATGGCGCTGTCGAAGACCTCGCCGAACTCGCGCGCGGCTTGGAGCTTCTTGCCCTCGACCGCGTGCAGGTACGCGATGTACAGGCGTGCTTCCTCGTGCGACGGATCCGCGGCGACGGCCTCTTCGAGCAGGCGCCGCCCCTTCTCGACGGGCGACACGATCTCCTTCAGGCGGCCGTTGAGCATCGAGCGCGCGTGGCCCCAGTCGACGTCGCTCGGGGCCTCGGGATCGAGGTCCGCGAGCACCCCGTCGACGAAGCGCTGGCCTTCGTTCTGGATGGGGTCGACCTCGACCGCGGGCTCGAACACGTGCGTACGCAGCCAGTCGGGGCGCGTCCCGGCGAGGACGTAGGCCTTGCCGAGCTGGTAGAAGATCGTGGCGAGCTTGTGGACGAGCTCGAAGGAGGAGGCCTTCGCGTAGAGCGCGGAGCCGGTGAGGCTCGTGATGTGCGCGAGCAGCCGCTCGGGGTCGGCGACATCGCGGTGCAGACGCACACAGCGTCGCGTGTCATCGAAGAAGGCGCGGCAGGTCGCGCACTCTTCGAGGTGGACGAGCGCCCGCGCCGACGCGGGCTCGTCGATCTCTCCGTCGACGAGGCAGGAGAGGTCGAGCTGGAACAGCTCGCAGACCTCCGCCCCCGCGCCGAAGCCGTCTTGGTTCCATTCACTCGCCATCGTCGTCCTCCTCCGAGACTCCGGCCGCGGCTCGATCCGCGGCGGAGGCCTCGAGGTTGTTGCGGGGATCGCGCGCGGGGCGGCACTCGGCGGGCTGCCCCTCGAACACGCGCTGCATCGCGCGATGGATCTTCCGACGCGCGCGGAAGATGACCATCTTGAGGTTCTCGAGCTTGATGCCGAGCCGCTCGGCCGCAGCGCGGTAGCTCAGCTCTTCGACCTCGACCATGTGGATCGCCGAGCGCTCGCGCGGGCTCAGCATCGAGTAGAAGCGCAGGTAGAGGTGCAGGTACGTCAGGTAGACGCGGCCGCACTCCGCCGTCGCCTCCTGATCGACGAGCCCCTCCTCCGGCCGCAGCGCGCCCGTCTGCGGTTGCTCCGAGAGGTCTTCGAACGCGACCTCGTGCCGACCGGCGCGCCCTTGGGCCCGCAGGTGCTTGAGCACCGTGTTGCGCACGATCATCGCCGTCCAGACGCGGAAGGCGTCCTCGCGCTCGGCGTTGAAGCGGTGCGGATAGCGGTAGACGTTGAAGAAGACTTCCTGCAGGACGTCGCGCGGGTCCGACTTGCTGCCGTAGCGGCGCAGACAGTGCGCGACCTGAACGAGCAGGTGCTCCGAGTTGAGCTCGTAGAGCAGACCGAAGACCGCGCGCCCGCTCGCGCAGCGGAAGCTCTCCATCAAGCGCGTCGACACCGCGTCGCGCAGAGACTCCGGCGTGCGCTCCGGCCCATCGAGGAGGGCGAGCATCCGCTGCAGCTCACCCCCGGGCAGTTCCGTGCTCAGAGCGGCGACGCGATCCCTCAACGACACGGGCGCAATCCCCTTCGGGGAGGCGACCGCGCCGTGTTCGAGTTGGCGCTGGCGGTCTGCGTCGAGCATCGTGCTCCGCGGACAGGGGATGCCCCCGAGCCCTTGGGTGAAGAGCGTCGGAGAAGTGGAGAGTCGGGCAGGGAACTCGGGCCGCGCGACCACCGGCTTCCGGCTGCGGAGGGTGGCCGCAGCGGAGAGGTTGTCTCGCGACGCGATTCTAGATCCGGCGAAACGGCCGGTTACCGCGGCCTACCGATCGGTTGCCCCGAAAAGCGTGAAAAAGAGCGGGCGCGACGTCTCAAGCCCATGCGAGGCCAAGACTTAGCAGCGGATGAGAAGTCTCCAGGCCCCGCGCCGCATTCCCCGCGCACAATGCGTCTCCGCCCATGAACGCCGCCCAACGCGCTCTGGAACTCGCCCGCGAGAGCGGCTTCGACCTCGCCGGGATCGCTCCGCTCCGCCCGCCGCGGGATGCGGAGCACTTCCGCGATTGGCTCGCGCGTGGCCACCACGCGGGGCTCGACTACCTCGCGCGCGACGCCGAGCGCATCCTCGACCCACGCCTCGACGCACCGCGCGGGCGCTCGCTGCTCGTGGTCGGCCTCGCCCATGCACGCCCAGCGCCGTCGCTGCCTGGGGGAGCTCACGTCGCCCGCTACGCGCTCGGACGCGACTACCACAACGTGCTCCAGAAGCGGCTGCGCAAGCTGCGGCGCCGTCTGCAAGGCGAGGGCCTGATCCCGCGCGCCGACCCGGCTCGCGCCGCCGTCGACGCGGCCCCACTGCTCGAGCGCTCGCACGCCGCCGAGGCCGGCATCGGCTTCGCTTCGAAGGCAGCGAACCTCCTCCACCCCGCGTTCGGACCGTGGTTCTTCCTAGGCGAGCTCGTTCTCGACACGGAGCTCGAACCCACGGCGACAGCTCCTGCGGGCTCGTGCGGCACCTGCACGGCCTGCCTCGACGCCTGCCCGTCGGGAGCGATCCTCGCTCCGGGCCGCGTCGACGCGGGGAAGTGCATCAGCTACCAAACGATCGAGAATCGCTCGGCAATTCCGCACGAGCTGCGGCGCTCCGTCGGAAGCTGGGCCTTCGGCTGCGACATCTGCTCCGAGGTCTGTCCGTGGGGCGCGAAGGCACCCGACCTCGGTGCGCGCTTCGGCCTGCACCCAAGCCTCGAGCGCGGAGTCGAACGCTGGATCAGCTTCAGCTCCGACGCGCAGGTTGCGCAGGAGCTCTCCGGCTCGGCGCTGCAGCGCGCAGGCCGCGAGGGCCTCGCCCGCAATGGCGCGATCGTGCTCGGCAACGCGCCGACTGCCGAAGGCGAGTCGGTGCTCCTCCACGCGCTCAGCTTCGATCCCTCGGCAATCGTCCGCGAAGCCGCTGCCTGGGCGCTCGCGACGGGGTACGCTCAGGTTGAGGCTGTGGAACGCGCGCTGCGCTCCGAGACCGACCCGCTCGCCCGGGGCGGCATGCTGCGCACCCTCGCCGAGCGTCCCTAGGCGCGTCGAGAAAGCTCGACGTCGAGGCGCCGAGCGTCCACGCGGCGCGACATCGACTGCACGCCGATCCGTAAGCCATTTCTGGACAAGAGCTTACGTCGACTCCCTGCGAGCCATACCCGCCGGATACCCGCGCCGTGGCCGCTCCGCGTTCGCGCAACGTCGAGTTTTCTGAACGCCGAGAAGGGGCTCGTCCCACCGCCTGCGGAAGGAAATCCGAATTCGTAAGTGTCTGATTCAAAACAACTTACGTCATAAAGTCGGAGCCGCGTCCGCGGTCTTGGCCAGCCGCTTGCTCCTCCTCCCAGCGAACACCGCACACGACCCCGAACACCGAAGCGACGAGGCACGACGATGGAACTCAACGACTACTACAACGACCGCAAGTTCTGCGCCCACTGCAACCGCTACGTCCCCTACCTGATGAGCCTCGAGCGCAGCTACTGCGCCGAGTGCGGCCAGGAAGTGCGCCTGTTCTCCGAGGGTGACTGGAAGGCGTTCCACGAGAAGATCCAGGAGCGCAAGCCCAAGAGCGGCCGTCCGCGCAAGGGCGACAAGAAGGAGACGGCCTGATCGAAACACCGCGGCCGCTCGCGCTCGCCCAGAGTCCCATCGGGCGTGCTCAGCGGCTGCGGCTCTTCTCCCGCGCCGCGTCGGCTCGTCCCACGTCGCCGCGCGCGCGGAAGTAGCGTTCGAGGGCCTCCCACGCCTCGACGCTTCCCGAGAAGCGGGCCTCGAGCTCTGCCGCAACCCGCGCGGCGAGCTCGAGGTCCGCGAGCTTTGTGGCCGCGTCGAGCACCTGCAGGCGCACATCGAGCCGCTCTGGCGGCGCGCAGCGCAGCCACCGCGCGCCGACGTCGCGCAGCTCCGCCTTGTTGCGCGCCGCAACATGCAGCATCACGAGCTTGGAGAGCGGCTCGGCCGCGCAGGGCTCGTACAGCAGCAACCCTTCTTGCGCGCGCACTTCCTGCTCGATCCGCGAGAGCTCGGCGAAGCGCCCGCGCGCGGACTCCGCGGCTTCTTCGCGACCGAGCTCCGACTGCAGCTGCGCAAAGAGGAACCAGCTGCGCGCGTCGTGCGGCGCGAGCTCGAGCGAACGCTGCAACGGCAAGAGCGCTTCGCCCGCGCGACCGAGATCGACCAGCGCCTGCGCACGCCACGCGAGCGCATCGGCGTAGTCCGGCCGTAGCGCGAGCGAGCGATCGAGGCTCTCGAGCGCCGCCGCGGCGTCTCCCTGCCTCAGCTGCGCGAGCCCCAGCCCACGCCACGCCTCGACGCTGGTCGGCGCCGCCGCCAGCACCTTCGCGTAGTGCGCCTGGGCCCGCGCGTAGTCTCCGAGCGAGTAATAGCAGTGCCCGAGCCCCTGCGTCGCCCCCACTTCCTGCGGGGCCGCGCTCAGAAAACGCTCGAACGCCTGCGCGCCGTCACCGTACCGCCGCAGCCGGAAGTACGTCGCACCGAGCTGGTACAGCCCCGGCGGAAAGTCTGCCTCGCGCGCGAGCACGCGCTCGAGTCGGAGCAGCGACTCCGCGTAGTCCGCCTCGCGATAGGCCGCGAGCGCGGCGCCCATGTTCTCTGCGAGCTCCGCAGGAATCGCGTCGGCGGGCTTCCACTGACTCCAACGCCCCTCCGCGGCCCGCGGCAGCGAGCCGAAGTCGCGCGCGAGGATCTCGGCGCGCAGCTCCTTCGTCTGAGCCGCGAGCGGCCCCAGCGCGAGCACGAGCTGCAACGCGAGCGCGATCACAGGGTCGGCTCCTCGAGCACGAGGAGCTTCCCGCCCTCGACGTCTTCGAGCACACGCTCGCGCCCCGACGGCCAGCGAGCGATGACGCGCTTGGCACGCGACGCACCGCCGAGTCCCACATGGACGCGCGGCGCGATCGCCGATTGATAGCCGCCGCTCGTTCGCACTTCGCACGTGCGCGCTCCGCCGTCCCACTCGAAACGCACGCTCGCACCGAGCGCGAAACGGTTGCCCGACGCAGAGCGCAGCTCGACCGCGAGCCACGAACGTGACGCGTGCAGCTCGCGCGCACGGTTGCGGAGCACGCGCACGGCACCGTCGAGCTCGACGCCGACGATGTCGAGATCTCCATCTCCGTCGATGTCCCCGTAGGTCGACGCGCGCATCACCCGCGGCGGACCGTCGACGAGCGGCTCGACGCGCATGCGGCCGTCGGCCATGCCGCGGTAGAAGTCCGCGGGCTGCGCGTAGCTCGTGTCCGTGCCCGGTCGATCCGCCACCGGATAGACGTGCCCGTTGAGCACGAACGCGTCGAGCCGACCGTCGAGGTCGAAATCGGCGAGCGCCGTGCCCCAGCCCAAGCGCGTGACGCTCGGCCCGCCGATGCCGACGGGGCCGGAGCGCTCGCTGAATCCGCGTGCGCCGCGCGACATGTACAGCGCGTTGTTCTCGCCCGAGAAGTTCGTCACGAGCAGGTCTTCGCGCCCGTCTCCGTCGAGGTCGCCGACCGCGATCCCCATGCCGGCCTGCTCCTTTCCGTTCATGTCGTGGCTCACGCCGCGCGCGAGCCCGACCTCCTTGAACGTGCCGTCACCTTGGTTCTCCCACAGGAAGTTCGGCGTCGAGTCGTTCGCGACGTACAGGTCCGTATCGCCGTCGCGGTCGTAGTCGAGCGTGACCAGCCCAAGCCCGTAGCCCGCGCTCGCAGGCCGCAGCCGCGCCGCCTCGGTCACGTCGCGCAGCTCGCCACCCACATTGCGCAGCAGGCGGTCGTGCGTCGGAGTGAGCCCCTCCGGCCCGCACATGACGTCCATTCCCTTCCAGCGGCAACTGCCGCCGGGCGGGGGGATGCGCGCGAGGTCGAACTCCAGATAGTTCACGAGTGCGAGGTCGAGCGCGCCGTCGCGGTCGTAGTCGAGGAACGCCGCGCTCGTGCCCCACTGCTCGTCTCCTGCGAGCGCCTCGACCTCGCGCAGCGCGAACCCGCGCCCCGCGAGATTGCGGAAGAGCTGGTCGCGTCCCCAGTGCGTCACGTACAGGTCGAGCCAGCCATCGCCGTCGACGTCGCCCACGGCGCATCCCATGCCCCAGCGCGACGGCACCATCGTCCACGCCTCGCCCGCGAGCGCGAAGCGCCCCTTGCCATCGTTCAAGAAGAGCCGGGTCGGGAAGCCGAGTTCGCCCTTCTCGATGCGCTGCAACGTCGAGCCGTCGACGACGACGAGGTCGAGGTCGAGGTCGCCGTCGAAGTCCGCCAGCGCGAGTCCGCCGCCGTCCACCTCGACGATGTAGCGCTTCTCGCGCGATCCGCAGGTCGTCACGACCCCCGCGAGCGCCGCAGCGTCCTCGACGAACGGCGCGGGCGTCGGCACTTGGGCCTGCGCGAGGAGCGAGAACAGCGGGAGCAGCGCCACGGTCCTCCAAGGATAGGCCATCGCACGCTCCGGCGCTCCGCTTGGGCCGCGACTGCGCGAACCGTTACGCTGCGCGCGTGCTCGACTCCGCCGAACTGCGCCGCCGCCTCGCCGCCGCGAGGCTCTACCTCATCTTCACGCCGCAGCTCGTGACCTCGCAGGACCCGCTCGCGGTGCTCGAAGCCGCGCTGCCGTACGTCGACCTCGTGCAGGTGCGCCCCAAGGAACGCGAGTCGGGGCTCGACCCGCTGCGCGCGGGCGCGCGGCCCGCTGAGAGCAACGCGCGGCTCGTCGCCGAGTGGACCGAGCGCGTCCTCGACCTCGTCGCCCGCGCGCGCTCGGAGGCGCTCGTGATCGTCAACGATCGGGTCGATGTCGCGCGCACCTACTTGGAGCGTGGTGTCGCAGGCGTCCACATCGGGCAGGACGACACGCCGCCCCAGGTCGCGCGCGACGTGCTCGGCTCCGCGGCGCTGATCGGCCTCTCGACGCACTCCGCAGCGCAGGTGGTGCGCTCGATCGACGAGCCCGTGGACTACATCGGCTTCGGCCCGGTGTGCGCGACGGCGACGAAAGGCTACGAGCGCGGTCTGGGCTTCGAGGCGGCGTGGGTCGCGGCGCAGGCGACGCTCGTGCCCGTCTTTCCGATCGGCGGCATCGGCCTCGCGGAGGCCGCTGAGCTCGCCGAGGTCGGCCGCGCCGCCGTCTCGTCGTCGATCCTGCTCGCGTCCGATCCCGCCGCCGCTGCGCGCGAGCTGCGCGCCGCGCTCAGCGCGCTCGATTCGTGAGCAGCATCGCATCGCCGTAGCTGAAGAAGCGATAGCGCTGCTCCACCGCCTCCGCGTACAGGCGCAGCGTTCGCTCGCGGCCCGCGAAGGCGCTGACGAGCATCACCAGCGTGCTCTTCGGGAGGTGGAAGTTCGTCATCAGCGCGTCGACGACGTGAAAGGGTGCACCGGGGACGAGGAACAGCCGCGTCTCGCCGCGCCCCGCGACGAGCCGCCCTGTCGCAGCCGCGCAGCTCTCGAGCACGCGCACGCTGGTGGTCCCCACCGCGACCACGCGCCCGCCGCGCGCGCGGCAGCGCTCGATGGCGTCCACGGTCGCCTGCGAGAGTTCGTAGCGCTCCGAGTGCATCACGTGCTGCGAAACGTCCTCGGTCGAGACGCCCTTGAACGTGCCTTCGCCCACGTGGAGCGTCACGCACGTGCGCTCGACGCCGCGCTGCGCAAGGCGCTCGAGGAGCTGCGGAGTAAAGTGAAGACCCGCCGTCGGAGCCGCGACGGCACCGAGCTCGCGCGCGAACACCGTCTGGTACGACGACCGGTCGCGCTCGAGGGCCTCGTCTGCGCCGCGTGGGCGACGGATGTAGGGCGGCAGCGGAGCGCGGCCAACGGACTCGACGAGCTCCTCGCTCGCGCGCTCGCCGGTCGCGGGGTCCAAGAGGCTCACGGCGCGCTCGCCGCCCTCGGTTCCGCGTTCGCCGATGACCGCGAGGAGCCGTCCGTCCTCCAACTCGACGCGCTCGCCCTCGCGCAGCTTGGCGGCCGGTCGCACGAGCGCGCGCCAGCGCAGGTCCGGACGGAGCTCGGCGAGCAGCATCTCGACCGCTCCCCCGCTCGCGCGGCGTCCGACGAGCCTCGCGCGGCGCACCTTGGTGTCGTTGACCACCAAGAGGTCCCCGGGCGCGAGCAGCTCGGGCAGATCGCGGACGGAGCGGTGCGCCGTCGCATCGCGGCCGATGTCGTGGTGCAGGAGCCGAGCGCTGTCGCGGGGCTCGACGGGGGCCTGCGCGATCAGGCTCTCGGGCAGGTCGTAGTCGAAGTCCGAGAGCTTCATGGTGGGGGCCGAGGGCCGCGGTTCGCACGGCCGACCTCCTCGGAGGCCCAGCCGGGCCGTTGGAGTATCAGTCCATGGGGACTGGGGCAAGCGGCGGGTCCCGTAGGGCCAGTTCGCGCCCAGAGCGTTTCACTTTCGGCACGATTGAAACATGCCGATCGAGCTTGGAAGGACCGTCCTAGGCATCAGGAAGGCCGCTTTCCGCTTTCTGAGCACCATCGATTTCTAAAATGTTGCCGCTTTGAAACATTTTTTCGACTTTCCCTAAGGAACGGCGCCCGAACTGCCGTATACAAGGGAGCGAGGTGAAAGCCTCGCCCACTGACAGCCATGCCCGGGGGGGCCATGGAGGTCGGCGGGTACTTCCCCCCTGGGAAGCACTTGGGGAGCCCGTTCTTTCGAGCGGGCTCCCCGATCTCTTTCCCGGGGACCTCCCCCACAGCCGCGAGGCCCGCCCGTCCCGCAGGGGCACTGGGCGAGGGCGCGACCAGCCTTAGGACTCGTCCGGCGGCAGGGGCGCCTCGGCGACTTGAGCGGACGCACCGCACGACAGCTCCGCCATCCGGCTGACCAACGTGTCGGGGTCCCAGCCGAGGTAGAGCGAGGCGCGGGTCTTGTTGATGGTCCCTCGCAGGTTGGCCGTCGTGGCGAGCGCTGCGCGAACGAGCTCGGGATCGGGCTGTCGCGAGCTCGCGCGCCTCAGGAGCTCGAGGCCCGAGCGCTTCGCAACCCGCTCGACCTCCTCGCGCCCCACACTGCGCCCGGGGTGCGCGAGCACCAGCTTGAAGAGCAAGTTCTCGAGCTCGCGAACGTTGCCGCACCAAGGCTGGCGCCACAGGAGCGCGAGCGCCTCGTCTTCGAGCGTGGGCATCGCCACGCCCTCGTCGGTCGCGCAGCGTCGCAGAATCGCGTGCACGAGCCGCGGCAGCTCGACTCGCCGCTCCGAGAGCGGAGGAACGCGCAGGTGCAGCCGCTCCAGTCGTCGCGCGAGCTCGGGACGGAGCGCCCCACTCGCCGCCAACGCGCTCGGCGCATCGGAGAGCGTCAGGATCCAGCGTGCCTCGCGGCGCGTCTCCCACAGATCGAGCAACGCGAGCTGCGCTGCGGGCTCGCAGCCCTCGACATCCGCGAGGACCACGACGCCTCCGCGCGCACGCGCCTCGAGGGCCTGCACGTCCCGAGGCGAGCGCCCCAACGACAGCGCCGAGCCCGCGACGATCGGCGCCAGCGCGCGCGCTCCTTCGAACTGCAGCCAGCGCGCCACCACGCTTCGGCCGCTGCCGGGAGCCCCCGAGAGCGCACAGGGCGCCAGCGAGCGCGCCGCGGCAAAGACCGACTCGACCCAGCCCAGACCGCCACTCTCCGGTGCAAAGTAGACATCGAAGCCGTGCTGCGCGCGGTGCCAGTCACGGAAGCGCGCGATGCGCAGCGCGGTCCAGTTGAACGCACGCTCGGCCCAGCGCTCCGTGAGCGCGTCGGGAAAGTCGTTGCGGCGCAGGGACTCGACGACGAGAAATCCGCACAGCGCGCCGACCGAGCGAATCGGCAAGACCACGCCCGACGCGGACTGGGCTGCGAGCGAGAGTTCCGGCGTAGGCTCGCTCCAGCGCACGAGCGCCGCGGTCTTGCGCGCGCGCACGAGGGCTCGCGCGCCGCCGCGCTGCGCTCCCAAGTCCGCGCCGCCTTCGCAGGTCGCCCGCAGCGACTCGCCATCGAGCTCGAAAGCCCACCATCGGCGCTGGGCGGTCTTCATCGCGAGTTCCCCGACGAGCGCTCGCAAGGCCTCGGCACACGCCCCGTCGCCGGCCAAGTGCGCACCTTCGCGATCGTGCGGCTCGCTTCCGTGCGTGCGCGGCTCGACCAACCCAGGATCCGCATCGGCCACCAGAGAAGCGCCGATGCGTTCCAACACGACGCGCGCCGGAACGAGGTGGTGCTCGAACTCGAAGCGCACCCAGCCTTGCACTTCGTTCGCAGCATCGCGCAGTGGCGCGAAGGCGAGTGCGCGCACGTTCGTCGAGATCGCACGACGCAGTGCGCTCGCGTGGGCTTCCCTGCCCGCGCCCGGGGCTGAGCGGTGGACGACCACCACCTCGGCGCGCACCACCAAGTCGTTCTCCGGTGAACCGACCTCGCCGCAGGAACCTTCGAGACCGCGACGCCAGTCGTCCACCCGCTCGCGCAGAGCCGGCGCGACATCGATCTGCGCGAGCTCCGCGGCGCCACCTTCCCGCAGGTCGAAGACCGCCACGAGCACGGCGCCGGAGAGTCGACGCAACTCGCGCGCACTTCGTGCGGAGCCGAGCTCGCCCGCCGTCTCGCGTCCTCCCGCCACGCGGCCGGCGAGACGCGCCAGCCAGTCGGGCCGCGCCGAACGCAGCTCCGCGAGCGCGGTGGGAACACGCACGAGGGTCTGCGTCGCGACGGGCGCGACCTCTTCCCCAAGGCAGGTGCGCGCCCAGACCGACAATCGCGCCAGGCGCTCGTCCCCCGCACACAGTTCCGCGCGCGACTCGAGCTCGTGCACCGCTGTGCGCACGGCACCGCGATCGAGCAGGGTCTCGCACAGCCCGGCGAGTGCCTCGCGCAGCAGCGCCGGTGCGATGCTCGGATCCGCCGGCGCGACGAGCAGTTCCCGCCACGCACGCTCGGAGGCGTCGAGCCCGCCGACAAAGCGCGCGAGCCTCGCCCTCCACACCCGCGCCTCGGACACGCTCACTCCTAGCCGCTCGGCAGCCTCGAGCAGGCGGGTGAGGGTCTGCGCGGCGCTCTCGTCGAAGTCGGGCACCTCGGGAAGCCAAGGGAGCTCATCGCGGTGCTCCTCGAGCACGCCCCAAGCGCGCTGTCGCTCCAGCTCCGGCTCTCCGCACTCGCAGAAGCTCGTCGCGGAGTGGGCATGCCTCAGTCCGTGACGCACGAGGTCGAGCAACGCACGCTGCAGCCGACGCCGCGCCTGCGCATCGAGCTCCGAGCGAGCGCGATCGAGCGAGAGTCCGACGACGCCCGCGGTTCCGGCTCGACCCGAGTCGACAAGGAGCCGCAGGCACGTGACCAGCGAGCGTGCCTCGGCGCGGCGGCGCTCGTCGACTTCGGGAAGCAGCAGGGAGATCGGATCCGGTGCGAGCATCCGTGTCCCTCCGCTCAGGCGCACTCGCGCAGCGCGCGAGCCCTTGATTCGTCTCCCCAGCCCGCGAGACACGCCGCGACGCGCTGGATCCAGCGCCGGCGCGAGTGGGCCGGGCGCGCTCGCTCCAGCGCCAGCAGCGCGACCGCGGCAGCCGCGCGCAGGTCACGCTCGGCGACGAGCGCCGCGACCAAGGCCGCGCGCTCCGCCTCGCCGCCGCGCAGCGCGAAGGCGAGCTCGGCCAGACGCAGGGGCGACTCCCACTGCGCGATCGGCTCGCTCGTGCAGAGCTCCAGCGCACGCCGCAGCGCGGCCGCGGCATACAGCCCGTCGGCGTGAAGTGCCGCGAATTCCTCGTGAAGAGCCGTGCGCAGAGCCGCCAGTTCTTCCGCGGCGACATGGGGCGTCCGAAGCGCGAGCTGCGACGCGCGCGCGAGCCAGTGCGCGAGCTCGGCGGCGTGAACCGCGAGCAGCTCCGACTGGGCGCGCTGCACGCGCGGATTCGAGCGGACTTCGTCGAGCAAGTCCGCGCACAGAAGCTCCGTGCGGCGCGGAAGAACCGACGCCACGCGCAGGGCGTGCGGGGCCAGCTCGCACACGAGCTGCTCCAGCAACTGCGGCGAGCTCATGGCCGTGCCTCCGTGGCAAGCGCCGCCAAAGCGGACTCCAGCGCTCGACGTGCCGCGCGCCCGAGCTCCGTCGGCGTCATCGAGAGCGCTCGCGCCGCGTCGTCGAGCTCGCGCGACTCGATCACCAGGGCCCGAAACGCGCGACGCTCTGCGAGCTCGCACGCGTTGAGCGCCACGCAGGCCCGAGAAAGCGCCGACGGTCTCAGACCGAGCTTCTGCGCGAACTCCGTCAACGCCGGACTGCCCGACTCCTCGGTCGTCGCGCACTCGCGCTCTTCCTCGACGAGCTCGAACAGTGCGTCGAGCACGCGGGAGCGCAGCCACAGGTCGAGCTCTGGCTGTCCGCGATAGCGCTGCGCAAATCGCGCGACGTGCGCCGCAGAGCGCAAGAAGGCGCGATCCGGATCGAGGAACAACCCCTGCTCGGACAGAACCGCTGCGACGAGCGTGCGCAGCTCCAGCGGATCTCCCGCGACCAATCTCGCGAGGACTTCGCGCGGGCTCGCCGCCGCGAGCAGCGCGCGCCAATTCGCACGCTCGCTGCGTCCCGAGCGCCGCCCATCTTCGATCACCCACGCCGTAGGACGTGCGTGCTCTCCACGCGGGGCGCGCAGCGTCGCCACCTCGGGCGCCGCCGATTCCGCCGCGGACTTCGCTGACTGCTTCGATGTCGAGCCCATCGATTCGGTCCTCCTTGGTCGAGACTCCGCAGGTCGGTCGCTCGCCGCCCCGCCGGACCCGAGTCGTTTTCCTTAGCCCACGCCCGCCCCGCCAGAGCCTGCGCGGAAGAATCCACCCCCAGCGGGCCGATGATCTCCTCCATAAATCGTTTAGCAACAATCGTTTATATTCAAAGCTAGAGTTTCGATGGGCTCCCGCTCGTGCACCCGCAGCGGCCCAGAATCCCCCACTTTCGCGCGCGCAGTCACTCCTGCGTGAGCGACGCCCCCCCCGAGAGCAGCACCGCGCAACGACGCTGGAGACTCCCACTCCACCCCTCGCCGACTCCGATGCCGTCTCCTTCCCTACTCAGTTCCCTCCTACGGTCCCGCATCGCGGAGAGATCGAGAAACCGGGCGAAGAGAATCGCCCCACGAGAGCAAGCGCAAGAAAGAGCGACGGGCCCCGCGCGAGTGGCGCGAGACCCGTCGTGATGGGAGTTGCTGGGACTCCGCGATGCGCGCGAGCGCTACTTCTTCGTGCCCGCGTCGGCCTCGGGGGCCGCGAGCTTGCCGAGGTACTCGGGCATCTCGACGCCGCCGACCGACTTCATCACGTTCATCAGCGGCGGAACGGCGTGGCCGAGGCTGGAGAGAAAGCCCGCGGCTCCGCCTTTGCCCTCGCCGTTCCCCGAGTCCCACACGGTGATCTTGTCGAACTTGATGTTCGAGATCGCCTTGGCGCTCGTCTCCGCGAGGTGGTCGAGGTGCTCGAGCATGAGCAGCTGGAAGGCGTGGTTCGCGCCACCGCAGCCCTGCACGAGCTTGGACAGACCCTCGGCCTTGCGCGCGAGGATCTCGAACTCGCCGCGCGCCTGCGCCTCGAGACGCAGGAAGGTCGCGCGCGCTTCGCCCTCGGCCTGCAGCGTCAGCGCCGCCGCGCGGGCCGCGGCCTCGATCTTCACGCGCTCCGCCTCGGCTTCGGCCTCGACCACGATGCGCGCCTTCTGCGCGCGGGCCGGCGCTTCGAGCAGCGCGCGCTGCTCCGCTTCGACCTTCTTCGAGTTCGCCTCGGCTGCGACGGCTTCGGCTTGGTACTGCGCGGCCGCGACCTCGGCCTCGGCCTGACGGCGGCGCGTCTCGCCGAGTGCGAAGCTCTCGGCCTGCTTGACCTTCAGCTCCGCTTCGGACTGCGCGATCAAAGCGCGCGAGAGGTTTTCACCGGAGACGGCCTCGGCGTTCGCCTTGGCGACCTGCACGCGCATGGCGCGCTCCGACTCCTTGACCTGCGACTCGCGCTCGAAGGCCGCCCTCTGCTCGCCGATCGCCTTTTCCTTGGCGAACTCGGCGACGCGCACGGCCATCTCGCGCTCGGCTTCCTTGACCTGCGTGTCCTTGTCGAAGTTCGCCCGCTGCTCGCCGATGGCGCGCTCCTTCTGGAGCTCGGCCACGCGGACCGCCATGTCGCGCTCCGCTTCCTTGGTGCCGATCTCGCGCAGCTTGGTCGCCTTGGCGACCTCGATCTCGCGCTCGCGATCCGCCGCGGCGACACCGATCGCACCCTTCTTGTTCTGCTCGGCGACGTCGATCTCGGCCTGCTGAATGGCCTCACTCGCCGCCTTGCGGCCGAGCGCCTCGATGTAGCCCGACTCGTCCGTGATGTCCGTGATGTTCACGTTGATCAAGACAAGTCCGATCTTCTCGAGCTCAGGCTCGAGGTTTTCCTGCACCTTCTTCAGGAACACGTCGCGGTCGCGGTTGATCTCCTCGATCTTCATCGAGGCGATCACCTGACGCAGCTGACCGAAGATGATGTCGAGCGCCTGCCCCTTGATCTGCTCGGTCGAGAGGCCGAGCAAGCGGATCGCGGCGTTCTGCATCACGCCGGGCTGCGTGCCGATCGCCACCGTGAAGTAGCTCGGCACGTTGACGCGGATGTTCTCGGCCGAGAGCGCGCCCTTGAGCGGCACTTCGATCTGGATCGGCTCGAGGTCGAGGTAGTCGTAGGCCTGAATCAGGGGCCACACGAACGAGCCACCGCCGTGGAGGCAGCGCGAGGACTCGCCCTTCGCGACCTTGCCGTAGATCACGAGGATCTTGTTCGACGGGCAGCGCCGATAGCGCGTGACCAGCATCAGCATGAAGCTGAAGGCGAACAGGAGGACCAGCAGGACGCCGACGATCGCGACGGGGTTGCCGAGGAGCGAGTCGACGCCGCCTTGGGGGAAGAGTGCTGCGAGTGCGAACAGGTGGGACATGGGGTGAAAAACTCCGCTTGCGAGGCTCAGAGGCCTTCGACCTCGAGCGTGTCGCTCGAGGCCACGGCCACGACTTTGCACAAAGAACCCGTCTTCAGCTCACGGCCGCGGGTGATGGCCTTGTACTGAATGGTGCGCGCCTGAATCGGCACGGTGACCGTGCCGGTGCCCGTGCGCTCCGCAGGCACGGTCAGGTACACGCGCCCCTCGACACCGAGCGCGTTGCGGATGTCGAGGTTGCCCTCCGAGCGCAGGCGCGAGAGCTGGGTCATGATCAAGCCGACGACCCAGAACGCCACGCTGCCCGAGCCGAGGGCGACGAGCACGCTGCCCCAAGCGGGCAGTCCGGCGTTCGACGAGGCCCAGCCTCCGACGCCGAAGAACGCGATGAACGCGACCACCGTGCGGAACGAGAGCCCGCCCGCCCCGTGAGCCCCGTCGTGGGCCGCGTCGACGGCCTCCGCGTGGAAGTCGTGCGTGTCCGGCGTCACATCCGCGTCGCCGCCGCCGCCGATCAGAGCCAGCACGACTTGGAGGATCATCAGGAGCGAGCCGCCGAGGGCGGCCGCGACGTAGATGGAGTGCAGGCTGAGCATTGGGGGTGGCTGGGGAGCAGGCCGCGCGGACGAAAGAGCTACGAGCGCGCACCGCGGATCTTCACCAGCGAACGCCACGCAGCGCGCGAAAGTCTAGCGACGCCGCCCGATCGGGCGCCAACGCGATTGCCCAGCGGCCCCCGGGCGCTACCATCCCCGCCCGCGCGCCCGCCTCGGGCCGCGCTCGACGCACCTGAAAGAAGACGGACGCACACGATGGGCCTGACGCTCCATGGCAAGACCGGTGTGATCTTCGGGGTGGCCAACAAGCGCTCGATCGCTTGGGGCTGCGCCCGCTCGCTGGCCGACGCGGGCATGCGCCTCGTCGTGACCTACGCCAACGACCGACTCGAGAAGAGCGTGCGCGAGCTCGCCGCCGAGCTCCCCGGCTCGATCGTGCTCCCCTGCGATGTGACCCAGCCGACCCAGATCGACGCCGTGATGGAAGCGATCAAGGCCGAGCTCGGCGGCCTCGACTCGGTCATCCACGCCGTCGCCTTCGCCAAGCGCGAGGAGCTCGAAGGCGACTTCTTCCACACCTCGAAGGAGGGCTACATGCTCGCCCACGAGGTCAGCGCGTACTCGCTCACCGAGATCTCGCGCAAGGCGCTGCCGCTGATGGAAGGACGCGAGGGGTCGATCGTGACGCTCACCTACCTGGGCGGTGAGCGCGTGATCAAGAACTACAACGTCATGGGCATCGCCAAGGCGGCGCTCGAAGCGAGCGTGCGCTACCTCGCCGCCGACCTCGGCCCGCGCGGAATCCGTGTCAACGCGATCAGCGCCGGACCGATCCGCACCCTGTCCGCCGCGGGCGTCTCGGGCTTCAACTCGATGCTCGACCACATCGCCGAGACCGCACCGCTGCGCCGCAACGTGACCTCGGAGGAGGTCGGCGACACCTGCCTGTTCCTGTGCAGCCCGCACTCGCGCGGCATCACCGGCTCGATCGTCTACGTCGACGCCGGATACCACGTGATGGGCGTCTAGCGCGCGGCGAGTCGCACGCTCGCCATCATTGCGGCGACGTCCTCGACAACATCCGGCCAGTCGCTCGTCCGCGCCCGCCCATCGACGACGAGCACCGCGCTGCCGCGGTCGAGCACCAGCTCATAGCCGCGCAGCCCCTCCGCCGCGCCCTCCTCGAGCGCCCACTCGATGCGGGCTACGGCATGGCCCTCGATCGCGCCTTCCTCGACGCGCACGACGCTTCGACCGCGCTCGAGCGGTAGACGCCGCACGTACTCCTCGAGCGATTCCGCGCCAACCGAGCCGTGGAAGTCGGGCTCGACACGGAACGCCACCGCACCGGCCAGCGGGTCGGACGGGTCGCGCACGAGCGCGAGCGCACCGTCGCGTCGCGACTCACTCCAATCGCTCCAACCCGGCGGGACGCGCAGGCTGAAGCCCGCGTCTTCCGGCCGCCACACGCGCGCGCGCCGCGTGGCGCGGACCGTGTCGTCGGAGCCGAAGCTCAGGCAAGCGACGAGGACGGACACCACGAACGCGATGAACCAGCCGGTGGCGGGGTGGGAACGCATGGAACTCCACACCGCGAGTCGGGTGCGCGGGAACGCGACCTTGAGCGCGCCTTCTCAGAACGCCATGCCGACGGAAAAGTGTGCGCGCCAGCGGTCCTCGCCGGCCCGCGGAGCCGGGTTCCAGCCGCAGTCGAGTCGCAGCGGGCCGATGGGCAGGAGGTAGCGCACTCCGAGGCCGAGCGCCTGTCGAACGTCGTCGACAGCCAGCACGTCCTGCGCCTGCGTCGCCAGCGTGCCACCGTCCCAAAACCCCGCGCCTTCCAGCGAGCCCTTGATGCGCTGGCGCAGCTCTGCAGACAGCACCTGAAAGCCCTCGCCGCCGATCGGGACGCCTTGCGGGTCACGGGGACCCAGCTCGTCCTCGCGGAACGAGCGCACCGTGTTCTCGCCGCCATTGAAGAACCGCTCCTGAAGCGGAATGCCGGAGGTATCTCCGTGCGGCGCGATCACGCCCATGCGCCAAGAGAGCGCCAGCACCGTGCCCTCGCGCAGCGAAGTCAGCCACGTCTCGGTCACGCGCAGCCGCGTGAAGTCGAGCTCGGAGCCGAGCGCGGCGTCGCCGTACTCCAGAGAAGCGCGCAGCAGATTGCCCTCCGTCGGAACGAACACACTGTCGCGCTGGTCCCAGCTCCCGATCAGCGCGAGCGAGGAGATGTCCACGTTCTCGGTCTGCGCGATCGCGCTCGGATCGCTGACGTCGACCTCGCTCACGCGCGACGCGCGGAAGCGATACTCGGTCGAGAGCCGCAGCCTCGGCCGCAGCTCGCGCGAGAGCGCGAGCGCGACGCCAAGCTCGTCCTTGTCGTACGACGGCTCGTCGCGTAGCTCGCGGAAGACCGACAGACCCGCCTCGTAGTCGGTTCCAAAGACATGGGGCTCCGAGACGCCGAACACCGCGCGACTCGCGCGCTCGGCGATGAGTCCGTCGAGGCTGAGCGTGCGACCGGCGCCGAGGAGGTTCGTCTCGCGCACGCCCGCGAGCGCGCGCAGGCCCTCGTACGAACCGTAGCCGGGCTCGAAGAAGACCTCGGTGCTCGTCACCTCCTCGACCTCGACGATCAAGGCGCGCTCCGACGCCGCTCCCGGCTCCAGCGACAGCTCGACACGACGGAACAGCCCGCTGCGGTTGAGCCGCTGGAACGAAGCGCGGATCTCGCGGACGTCGTAGCGATCGCCCCTGCGGATCGTGAGCAGTTCGAGCACGTGACGCGTGCGAGTCTTCTCGTTGCCCCGCGCTTGGATCGAGGCGATCGTCACCCGCGGGCCTGGCTGGATGTTGAACTCGAGCGCCACGCGCGCCTCCGCATCCGGCGGCAACTCCGTGAGCTCGACTTCGACGTCCGGATAGCCATTCTGCAAGTACTGCTCCTCGACGCGAGCGCGGAGGTCGAGCGGAGCTCTCGGCGTGAGCGCTCGCCCCGCCCACGACGCGATGTCGAGCCGCGCGTCGACGTCGGGAATGCCACCGACGAGCCGCGGTCCCGCAGCGATCGTGTAGCGCGGTCCCTCCTCGAACTTGAGCAGCGCACGCACCTCAGTCCGCGCTTCGTTCCAATCGAGCTCGACGGCCGTAAAGCGCGCGTCGAGATAGCCGCGAGAAGCCGCTTCCCCCTCCATGGCGCGTGTGGCGTCGGAGAGCTCGCGCTCCACATACCAACGCGGCGGTCCCGCACGCTCCAAGCCTGTGAGCGCGGCTGCCGAGAGCAGCTCGCTTGCCTTCAGCCGCGTGCAACCCTCGATACGAACGCCCGCCAGACGAGCGCGCGATCCCTCGGTGATGCGAAACACGACGATCCTTCGCGGACCGGCGAGCTCCTGCAGCTCGTACTGAACGGAGCAGGCAGGAAATCCTTGAGAGCGGTAGTGCTCGACGAGCGTGTACGCCGCATCGTCGACCGCCGAGCGTGGCTGAGAGCGCGTCGGAAGGTCCGCGAGGTCGAGCTCGATTTCCTCGCGCAAGTCGCGCGGAGTGAAGGTGCGCGCGCCCTCCATGCGGACCTCGAGTTCGGACGTACCCGTGCCTGTCGACGTGACAGCAGCGCACGCCGCAAACAGCGCGAGCACGATCGTCCAACCTACGCGGCGGAGCTGCATCAGCGCAGCCTCATCACGAAACGGACGCCAAAGTTGATGCGCTCGTAGATGTCCCGCTCGCCGCGCAGGTAGATCGCGCGCCCCTCGCCCTCGGCCTTGCCGTGGACGCGTATCCGCACCTGCGCCGTCGAGCCGCCGTTCTGTGTGACGTCCGCGCCGGTCTGCACCTCGACGCGCTCCATCATCGAGCCTTCGCCTTCGAAGAGCCGCGAGAGCAGGTCCTTGCCGAGATAGACGATCACGGTCTCCGCTGCGTCGACCGCGTCATCCCCCGCGAGCGCGGCCCCCGGAGCGCGACCGGTCAGCAGCAGCAAGAGGATGTCCTCGCTCGAAAGCGGCGGCCTCGACGAGAGCTCGAGCTCCGGCTCGGAATAGCGGCCGGCCACGCGCACCTGCACGTCGTACCCTCGCACACGCGTCGACATCGAAAAGTCGAGTGTCGGATCGAGCGGGTCGCGCCGATCCAGTGCGAGCGTGCCCGAGCGCAGTTCGAGAGTCGCGGCGGGCAGCGGAATCGAGGTCGGATCGAGGAACAGCGCGCCCGTGAGAACTGGCGCGCGACCCGTGCCAGTCAGCGCGAGGTTGGGCCGCAGCGATCCGCGCGCAACGTTGCTGTCGACTCGGAACGGCTCGCCGTTGCGCAGGCGTAGGTCGAAGCGCAAGCTCGAGAGTGGTCCGTGCGCGACGCTGAAGAGCGGGACCGACGCGTCCCGACCAGGGCCGGAGCGCGAGCGCGGTCGGAACCAATCGAAGTTGCGCGACCAGCGGCTGTCCCGCGGCGCTAGCTCGCCGCGCAGCACGAGCGCGTCGAGCGGCCCGGTGAGCGAGAGCTCCGCATCGGCGCGAACGCGCAGCTCGCGCTGCTGCACGACGAGCAATTCCCGACCGACGAGCTCTAGCTCAAAGACGGGATTTCGCGCGACACGGACACGGCCCGAGATCTCGAAAGGCCCCGCGCCGAGCTCGCCCCGCAGGCGCTCGACCCGCAGCTGACTATCCTCCAGCACGAACGAGCCCTCGATGGCCTGCAGCGGCGGAAATCCGCTCTCCAAGCGCAGCTCGCCGCGCGAAAGCGTCGCGTCCCCGTTCACACGCGGCGCATCGAGTCCGCCGCGGAGCTCCAGCGAGCCTTGCGTCGCGCCTCCCGTGCGCCGCAGCTCCGGCGCGAGCGCCGCGAGCACGCCGAGGTCCTCCACCGACCAATGGGCGCGCAGATCCGCATCGGCCTGGCTCCAAGGCACCCGCTCACTCTCCCACCACTGAACGAGCGCTTCTCGCGAGAGCAAGCGGCCCGAGAGGTCGAGCGCAATGCCCGGCTTGGCCTTCAGCGTGGCGCGCTCCACGCTCATCGCGCCATCGAGGAGGAGCCGCAGCGAAAGCTCGCCCTCGCCGATGCCGAGCGTGGTGACGACTCCGCCATCCGCGAGCGGGGCGAGTGAGAGTCCGCGTCCCTCGCATTCCACGAAGCCGCGCAGGTCCGGCACTTTGCCGGCGATGCGCGAGCGCGCGACGAACTCGCCGCCCATCGGTCCGGGCAGGCCGAGCGTCTCCCAGGGCAGGGCCCGCGCATCGCCGACGCGCAGCTCCGCGGCGAGCTGCAACGGCCCCTCGCCCGCTCGCCACGGCTCCTGCGCGTCGAACGGCACGTCCCCCTCGGCCTTCAGCGCGATTCCGTCGTTGGACTCGAGTCGCAGGCGCTCGACAACGGCGCGCTCGCCGGACGCGCGCGCGGTGAGCTCGAGCGCCATCTCCGGCCAGCCGGGGCCAAGCTCCAGCCGCTGCGCGCGAAGATCGCCGACGAACTCGTAGCCATCGATGCCGCGACGCAACGAAAGTCTGCCGTCGACGTCTCCCACGGAGATGCCGCGCGGCGCCACGGCCGCCAAGAGCGGCATGGGCTCGACGTCATCGAAGCGCAGGTCCACTTCAAGACGCTCCGCAGCTCGCGCGAGCGCAAGCTCGACTTCCCCCTTGAGCCCTGCGAACACCAGCGAGGGCGCACTCAAGAAGTCCGCACCGACCTCGGCAGCGGCGGGACGCTCGAGCACCAGCGCCACGCCCTCGCGCTCGAGCAGCGCAGTTTCGAGCTCGACGAGCCACGGCGCCGCGAGGCGCTCGTGCACGACACTCCCGCTCGCCCACGCCGAAACGCCCCGCGCGACGGCCCGCAAGTTCTCCACGCGGAACCGGTCCGCGCTGGCATCGCAGCGCAGCTCCAAGCGGTCGAGCTCCATTCCGTCGAGCGTTCCGACGTCGTGAGCACGAAGCTCGATCGGTCCTGCGAGTGCGTCGAAAGGACCCGAAAGGCGCGCGTCGATGGCGACGGCACCCCGCGTGAGCCATCGCGGCAACAGAGTTTCCGCGCGTTGAGTCTCCAGCGACAGCTCGCTGCGCAAAACCTCGCGGGCGCGCCAGTCCAACACGCCGTTTGCGAGCAACGCGCCGAGAGGTCCCGACGTTCGCAGCGCGGCAAGCTCGACCCGCGTACCTTCGACTCGCGCGCGAACGTCGACGCTCCCCAACTCGAAGCCGGAGGCAACGACGTCCTGACCGCGGAGCTCCAAACGCCCTTCGGGCGCACGGAGAGCACCAGAGACGTCCAACGTGCCGACCATGCGGCCCGACCACTCGCGCGTGTCGATCAAGGAGCCGAGCTCGGCGAGGTTCGGGAAGCTCAAGTCGCCCTCGACCGAAAGCTCGCTCTGTTCGAGTGGATCGCGCCACTCGACGCGGCCACGGCGCAACACCATGCGCCCGCGCTGCGTGTCGAGTCGCCCGCGCTCGATGCGCAGGCCGCCCTCGCTGAGCGTTCCCGACAGCGACGCTCTGTGTGGAGGGAGCTCGCCATCGGCTTCTCCCCAGAGCTCGCGAACGTCATGGACGATGAGCTCGAGCTCTCCGCGCGACGCAGCGACCAGCTCGAGGAGGCTATCCGCTCCCAACGGCGCCGAGATGCCCTGTGCCCAGAGGAAGTTGACGTTCTGTCGCGCGCTGAGCCGGGGTAGCTCGACGCTGTCCGGTAGGAGCACGAGCTGCGCGTCGAGTCCGTCGAGCATTCGCTCGCCGACGCACAGGCTCTCGGCGCGGAGCTCCCCCTCACTCCACACGCCCTCTCGATCGAAGACGGTGTGGCCAACGGCATCGAGCCGTCCTTCGAGACCGAGTTCCTGCAGTGCGGGAATTTGGCGCGAAAGGCGCTCGAGATCGACGTCCGCCACCTCCCAGCGCAGCTCGTGATCGCCCCGCGCGCTGGCGAGAGAGAAGGACGCGCGAAGCTCCGCGGCCCAGCCGCTCCACTGCGCTTCCATGCGCGCGTCGGACCATCGAACGACGCCCGACTGCGTCCGCACCGCCAGGTCGCCGCCGAGCTCGAGTCTCTCGATGCGAATCCCGGAGTCCTCCGCCGTGACGACGGCGTCGAGCGAGAACTGCCGCAGCCCCTCCGGCCAAGCTCCAGCGAGCTCGAGCCTCGGAACGGTGAGAGCGAGCCTCGCGTCTCGCAGTTCCACGGCTCCTCCGCGAGCGCTCACGCGGCGTTCCGCGTCGAGTCCCAACTCGATCTCAACTCGCTCGACCGTGATCGAAGGCCACCGTCGCACGATCTCGAAGTCGGCCTGCGGCGCGCGGACCGAGGCCCCGTCTTCCGCCGCAGCCACGCCGAGATCCGCTTCCACTCGCGCGTACGTCACTCGAACTTCCTCGAGCGCTTCGAGCTCGCCGCTCAAGACGCCGCGCAGGTCGTACTCGAGTCGCACATCTTCGAGCTCGATCCTCCACGGCACCTCGACGCCCGCGAGCTGGACATCCTCGAGTTCGAGAGAGGAAATCCAGTCCCCCGAAACGCGCTGAACGCTCAGCCGGACTCCGTGCTCGGCTTCGACGCGGCGCGCGAGCTCCTCGACGATCCAAGGAGCCAGCACGCGATTCCGCAGGAGCACGAGCGCGGCGAACAGCACGAGCCCCGCGCCGAGCACGCGCAGCAGCCAGCGCCTCCGCGCCCCGCGCACAGGCGTCCCTTCGCTCGCGCCATTCATGCTGATCCCCGTCCGAGTCCGCCGCACCGGCGACTACTCGTCCTCGTTGACCCTCGTCCAGCCTTGCGCGCGCAGCCAGCGCAGCGTGAACAGCGCGATGCTCGCGAGCAGCCCGAGCGTGAGGAAGTACCCGTACGGCCACCGTGTCTCGGGAATGTTCTCGAAGTTCATTCCATAGAGCCCCGTCACGAACGAGAGCGGAATGAACACGGCTGTCACCGCGGTCATGAAGCGCATGACCTGGTTCATGCGCAGGTTCAGCGCGCCGTGGATGAGCTCGCGCACGTCGGTGCCGAGATCGCGATAGTGACCCGTGAGCTCCACCACCGACTGTGTGTGCTCGCGCAGATCCGCGAGGAAGGGGAGCGTCTCGGCCCGGAAGAAGCCCCGCGCCTCGTGCCCGAGTGCGACCGCGAGCTCGCGCATCGGCAGCGCGATGCGCGCGAGCTGCCGCAGGTCTCGCATCAAGAGGTACAGGGTCGTGAGTGGCTTCGACGACGGCTTCGCGATCGCCTCGGCTTCGACGGCATCGAGCCGCGTGCCGAGGTGCTCCAAGCACGGCGTATACGTATCAACCACGCAGTCGAGGATGCGATAGGCCAAGAAGTCGACGCCGCTGCGTCGCGTCGCGCTCTCCGGATCGTGCAACCGTGTGCGCAGGGGCGCGAGCAAATCGAGCGGCTCGTCCGTGAACGTGATCACGGTCGTTCCGCGCACGAAGATCGAGATCTGCTCCGACTCGGGGTGTTCGCCCTGCTTCATCGCACGGGCGACGATGAAGAGCGAATCGCCGAAGACCTCGACCTTGGGACGCGAGCTGTTGCCGAGCACGTCCTCGAGCGCAAGGCGGGGCACGCCGAGCTTGTGTCCGAGAAACTCGAACAGCTCGTGGTCCCCGTAGCCTTCGACGTCGATCCACGTCACCTCGGGGGCCTCTGCGAGCCGCAGCAGCTCCGCGCGCGAGACATGGTCGCGCGCTTCGATGTTGCCCGCGTCGTAGCGCATGACGCGCACACGCGGCTTCGGCGCGCCCTCGGGGATCACGAGCGATCCAGGGCTCATCCCCGGATTGGTGGGCAACCCGTGCTGGCGGCGTCGGCGCGGCATGCGCCGGATTCTAGTGAGGCTGCGCCTCGATTTTCCCGCTCGGAGCTCTCCGAAGCCGCTCGACCAGCCACGCCGCGAGCGGCAGGGCGCTGCCCCAGCACACGGAAATGCCTGCGATCGAGGGCCAGAGCGGGTCCCCGAACTCGACCGCGCCCAATCTCACACCGCCCCAGTACGAAAACGGCGCACCGATCGCGCCGAAGGCCGAAAACCACGCGCGCCTCCGTGTCAGCCAGGCGAGCGAGCTGTCGAAGGTCATCGCAAACACAACCCACAGCGCGACGATCCAACTCGGCGCGAGCACCCCGAGGAGCGGAGCGCCCTGATACTCGAGCCAGCCCATCTGGAGCTGCACGGTGTCGACGAACGTGCCGAGCACAGCGGCCGCCGCGAGCGCTGTGAGCTCGCGCTTCGCGCTCGCGACGAGCGTCAGCGACCACGCGAGAAAGAGCGCCACCGAGAGCGGCCCGATCCACTCCATGTCCTTCGCCGCGCCGAGCACGCACGCGAACCAGCAGACTTGGAATGCGATGAAGTTCGTGAGCTTGCTCACGCGAGCTCGCCTCAGCGCAGGTTCGGAAGCAGAGGATTGCGCCGATTTTCCGGCTTGGCCAGCAGCATCTGCACGTCTTGGATCGAGCGCTCCTCGAAGCCGCCCTCGCAGTAGCAGAGGTAGAACTCCCACATGCGCAGGAACTCTTCGCTGTAGCCGAGCGCGCGAATCTGCTCCGCATTGCGCGCCATGTTCTCGCGCCACATCCGCAGCGTCGGCGCATAGTGCGGCCCGATGTCTTCGAGATGGAACAGGTTCATGTCGGTGACGCGCGCCACACGGTCCATGATCGCCGCCGTCGACGGAATGCAGCTGCCGGGGAAGATGAAGCGCTGGATGAAGTCGACCGAGCGCAGAGCCTCCTCGTAGAGCGAGTCACGGATCGTGATCGCCTGCAGGAGCATGAGCCCGTTCGGCGCGAGCAGATCCGAGCACTTGGTGAAGTACGTGTCGTACCAGCGCTCGCCGACCGCCTCGATCATCTCGAGCGACACGAGCTTGTCGAAGCGACCTTGGAGATCGCGGTAGTCCTCGAAGAGCACCGTCACGCGGTCTTCGAGCCCCGCCGCGCGCACGCGCTCGACCGCCTTTTCGTGCTGACGACGCGAGATCGTCGTCGTCGTCACGCGGCAGCCGAACTCCCGCGCCGCATGGAGCGCCATCCCGCCCCAACCCGTGCCGATCTCGAGCAAGTGGTCCGTCGGCTTGAGATCGAGCTTGCGGCAGATGCGGTCCAAGCGCGCGACCTGCGCTTCGTGGAGCGTCATGTCCGCGCGCTCGAACGCCGCGCACGAGTACATCATCGTCTCGTCGAGCCACAGCTCGTAGAACTCGTTGCCGAGGTCGTAGTGCGCCGCGATGTTCTCGCGCGATCCCGCGCGCGTGTTGTCGCGGCGCGAGTGCCAAATTCGTAGCGCCGAGCTGCCGAGTCGCGCGAAGCCCTTCTCCATTCCCTGCAGCACGTCGCGATTGCGCACGAGAATGCGGATCACGTGGGTGAGGTCGTCGGTCGACCACGCGCCGTGCGCGTAGGCCTCGCCCGCACCGACGCTGCCCTGCTTGGCGATGTCGAGGTACAGCTCGCCGTCGTGCACCTCGATGGTCGCGCTCGGCCCCTCCGCGCCGCCGAACACCTGCGAACCGAGGGCGTCGCGCAGCACGAGGCGCCCCCAGCGGATCCCCGCGAGACGCTGGCAGAGCTGAGTGCGCGCGAAGCGCTCGAGCGCGCTGAAGGGACGCGAGCGCGAGACGCGCACCGGCTCGGGCGCGTAGCGGACTTCCTGGGTGAAGGCGGGAGTGCTCATGGGTTCCTACGTCTCCGCGAGGGGGGATCGGCGAGTGCGGGGATGTTCGAAGAAGGGCGCGCCTTTGAGCTTGAGTCGCAGCGCTTGCCAGTAGATCGCCGCGATCGAGCGCAGCGAGAAGCCGGGGCAGAGGCACAGCGCGCGGGCGAGCGCCGCGCCGTCGAGCTCGCGTCGCCGCATCTGAAGCCGGGCCTCGAACACGGGCGTGCCGCGCTCGAAGTTCGTCATCTGCACGTCGAGCTCTTCGCCGAGCTCGCCGAAGGCCCACTCGTACTCTTGCCCCATGTCTTGGAACGGCGAGACGTGGAAGCGCTTGGCGAAGCGCGCGCGCGCACCGGCGCCGCCGCGTGCGTCGAGCACGTAGCTGTGCCGCTCGCCCCACGGCGTGTTCGTGATCTCGGCCACGATTGCGTCGAGGCGCTCGTCCGCGTCGTAGCAGTAGTAGAAGCTGACGGGGTTGAAGACGAAGCCCGCGAAGCGCGGCTGCGTGAGCAGCACCACGCGCCCCTTCGGCTCGCGCCCGAGCTCCGCCTGCACGCGCGCTCGCACGGCCGCGTCGAGCGCCGCCCCGCCTTCGGCCCCGAGGTAGTCCGCGCGCCGGAAGCTCACGAGGTTCGCGCGCTCGACCGACCACAGCCAGCGACCGCGGAACGCGCGGTCGAGCTCGGAGAGGTCGAGTGCGAGCAAGACGTGCCCGTAGCCGAACGCGTGCTCGACCCCGCCGATCCGACGGTGCCCCACACGCCCGAAGTAGACCGCGCTCCTCACGACCACGGCTCCACGAGGACACGGCGGCCCGAGAGGGCCTCGACGACCCGCAGGCCGCTCATCACGCCGTCCTCATGGAATCCGTAGCGCCAGTACGCACCGGCGAAGGAGGTCCTGTTCACGCCGCTGACCTCGGACCAGCGCCGCTGGGCGGCGACGGTCGGGAGGTCGAAGTGCGGGTGGTGGTAGGTCATTCGACGCAGGACCCGAGAGGGCTGGACGGCCTGGGAGTGGTTCAGGGTCACGCAGAGCTCCTCGGGGCAGTCGAGGCCCTGCAGCCTATTCATCCAGTACGTCAGCGTCGCCCGGTGTGGATTCACCCCTTCCGCCCCCTGCCCGCCGGGGTCGAGCAGGTGGTAGTTCCAGCTGGCCCAGACCTTGCGCCGCTTGGGGAGCAGGGAGGCGTCCGTGTGGAGCACGGCCTCGTTTTCCTGATAGCGGATCGCGCCCAAGACCGAGCGCTCGACGGGGCTCGGATCGGCGAGCAGGGCCAGCGCCGTGTCGCTGTGGGTCGCAAGCACCACGTGGTCGAAGCGCTGCCGCTCGCCGCGCGCCAGCTCGACTTCGACCCCGTCCGCCATACGCCGCACCGATCGCACGGGCGTCGAGACGTGGACGCGCTCGCGGAAAGGCCGGATCAGGGCCTCGACGTAGCGCGCCGACCCGCCCTCGACCACACGCCACACCGGCCGCCCCTCGACCTGCAGGAACCCATGGTTGTGGAAGAAGCGCACGAAGAAGCGCGCGGGGAAGGCGAGCATCTCGTCGGGGCTCGCCGACCAGATCGCGGCCCCCATCGGCAGGATGTAGAGCCGGCGGAAGCTCTCGGAGTAGCGCCGCTCTCGCAGGTAGTCGCCCAGCGGGATCTCGTCGTCGCCGGAGAGCAGCTCCTGCGCTTCACGGTTGAAGCGCAGGATGTCAAGCACCATGCGGTGGAAGCTCGGCCTCAAGAGGTTCGAGCGCTGCGCGTACACCGTGTCGAGGTTGCGCCCGTTCCACTCGATGCCCGTGCGCTCCTCGCGCACGCTGAAGCTCATGTCGCTCTCCTTGGAGGCGACGCCGAGCTCTTCGAGCAGGTGACAGAAGTTGGGGTACGTCTTGCGGTTGAAGACGATGAAGCCCGTGTCGATCGAGAGGGTGCGGCCGCCGAGCTCGAGCGTGTGCGTGTGCGTGTGGCCGCCGACGTAGCTGCCCGCCTCGTAGAGCTCGATCTGGTGCTCGCGCGCGAGGTGGTGCGCTACGACGAGGCCCGAGATCCCGCTGCCGACGATGGCGACGCGCAAGCCGCTCGCTCCCTAGCCGCGCTTCTCGAGCCGCTTCTCGAGCACCACGGCAGGCACCGGATTCAGCTGCCACACGAGGCCGAGCCAGCTCATCGCGCGCAGCGCGTAGTAGCTCGGGTCGTACTCCCACCACACGAAGCCCTGCCGCACCGAGCCCTGATAGTGGTGGTGGTTGTTGTGCCAGCCCTCGCCGAGCGTGACGATCGCGAGGAACCAGTTGTTGCGGCTCGCGTCGCGCGTCTGGAAGCGCCGCGTGCCCCACACGTGCGCGAGCGAGTTGATCGTGAACGTCGCGTGGAACAGCACGACGGTCGAGATCATCCCCCACACGACGAGCTGCCAGCCGCTCGTGCCGAGCTCGGGGTAGGCCGACCCGAGCCACGCGCCGAGCCCGTACAGCCCCGCGAACATCGCGATCGGCACCACGATGTCGAAGCGGTCGAGGAAGCACAGCTCCGGGTACTTGAGCAGGTCCTTCACGCGCTCGCGCCGCGTCGGGAAGTTGTGCTTGGCCGTGATCCAGCCGACGTGGCTCCAAAAGAACCCGTGGCGCACCGGCGAGTGCGTGTCGTCGTCCGTGTCGGAGTTCAGGTGGTGCTCGCGGTGGTGCGCGGCCCACCACAGGGGCCCGCGCTGCACCGCGCTGTTGCCGAGCACGCCGAACAGGAACTGCATCGCGCGCGAGGTCTTGAACGTGCGGTGCGAGAAGTAGCGGTGGTAGAAGGCCGTGATCGCAAACATGCGGACCACGTAGAGCGCGACGGCGACGCCCACGGCCACCGGACTCCAGCCCACCCAGATCACGCCGAGGCAGGCCACGTGCAGCAGCGCGAAGGGCAGGATGCGCGGCCAGTCGACGCGCTTCTCGGTGCTCGCGACCGGCTCGTCGATGCCTGCCCACGAGTCGATCCAGCGCAGGAAGGCCAGCGACGTGGTCTTCTTAGGGCCAGCGGCGGCCTGCGGCGACGACTCCATCCGGACAAGACCTCTAAGGGCGACGACGGAACAGGTAGTGGGAGACGATCCACTCCGAGCCGTTACGGTAGTTCCAGAGCTCCGCGCACGCCATGAAGAACACGCGCCAATTCTCGATCCAAGCGCGCTCGCGGCCCGCGCCGTAGGTCGCGCGGAAGAGCTCGCGCACCTCGTTCTTGTTGCGATCCATGTTCGCGAGCCACGCCTCGGCCGTCTTGCCGTAGTGCGTGCCGTCGACCTGCCAGCGCTCGACGCACTCCAAGTCGCGCTGGAACGCGAGCGGCAAGTCGTCCGACGGCATGATGCCGCCTGTAAAGAAGTTGCGCCCCATCCAGTTGTCATCGCCCTCGGTCTGGAACAGGTAGGCGTGACGGACGTGGGTAAAAATGTGGAAGAAGAGCTTCCCTTCGGGCTTCAGCGCGCCCGCGATCAACGCAAACAGCTGCTCCCAGTTGCGCAGGTGCTCGAACATCTCGACCGACATCACGCGATCGAAGCGCCGCGCGGTGCTCCAGCGGTTGATGTCGCAGGTCTCGATCTCGAGGTTGGTGATCCCGCGCTCCTTCGCCTTGGCGAGGATGTGCTCGCGCTGGGTGCGCGAGTTCGACACGCCGAGGATCCGGCTCTTCGGAAAGCGCGCGGCCATGTAGAGGCTCAGCGACCCCCAGCCGCAGCCGAGCTCCAAGACGTCCATGCCGTCGACGAGGCCCGCGCGCTCGCAATAGAGCGCGAGCATCGCCTCTTCCGCCTCGCCGAGCGTGCGCGTGCCGGCGTTCCACAGCGCGCCCGAGTACTTGAGGTGCGGCCCGAGCGCGAGCTCGTAGAAGCGCGTCGGCACCTCGTAGTGCTGGTCGTTGGCTTCGGCCGTGTGCAGCGCGATCGGACTCGAGCGCATGTTCGCGAGCAGCGCCTCGCGGCGCGTCCTGCGCCCCTCTTCGCCGCCCGCCTCCTCCTCGCGCAGGCGCTGCGCCAAGAGACGCCGAATGCCCATGCGCAGCGCGAAATCCGGGACCTTGCCCGACTCGATCAGGGTCTGCAGTGCCATATGTTCACCTCGCGGGAGCCGCGTCGTCCTTGGGAAACCACGGGACGAACGAGCTCGTGGTGCGCTGGTACGCGCGGTAGTCGTCGCCGCGCGAACGCAGCGCTTGGGCCTCGGTGGGCGGAATGCCCGTGACGAACAGAATCAGTCCGAGCATCGCGAGCGGACTCACGACGCCGAGCCAACCCCAAGGCGCGTTCCACGCAAAGCACGCGTAGCCGCACCACAGGAGCCACTGGAAGAAGTAGTTGGGGTGACGCGAGTAGCGCCACAGCCCCGAGCGGCACGTGCGGCCGCGGTTCGCGGGCTCGGCGCGAAAGCGCGCGAGCTGGCGATCGGCGAGCGACTCGCCGAGCGCCGCGACCACCGCGAGCGCGACGCCGAGCCCGTCGAGCCACGAGAGCGGCGCGCTCGCTCCGCACGCGAGCAGAAACGGCAGCGCCAGCAGAACGTCGAGCAGCGCCTGCGCCTGATAGAACACGAAGAACTTCGCGTTCGCCGCGCTCCCCCACGACGCGCGCAGTGTGGCGTAGCGACCATCTTCGACGCCCTTGCGTCCACGGTCGAGGTACAGGTAGAGCGCGAGCCGCCACGAGGCGAGCGCCACGAGCCCGCCCACCAGCCAGCGCCGCTCGGGCAGCCCGTCCGCCCGCCATGCGTAGAGCACCGCGAGCACCCCGAGATTCGCCGCCCAAGCCATGTCGACCTCGGTCGCGTCGCGCGTGCGGAGCTGGATCATCCACAGCACGAGCATCACGCCCGCCGCCACGGCCCAGCCCAGAAGGGCGAGCTCCAACCCCTGCGCGAAGCTCACGCGAGGCCCCCGTCGGCCCGTCGGCCGCCCGCGCGGCAGTTCATTTGGGGGGTGCGCATCGTCGAGTCGGCCAGAACGGCCGCTAGACGTGATTTCGGAGCATCAGCTCCTTTGGATGCGGCGCGAGATAGACCTGATCGCGCAGGTATCCGACCTCGCGCACCCGCACGTGGTGGCGGATCAGCGTGATCGGAACGACGAGCGGCACGAGCCCCGCCCGGTAGTCGTCGAGGGTCTGGTGCAGCTCCTCGCGGGACGGCGCGTCGAGTTCGTCCTTGAAGTACCCCGCCATGTGCTGGAGCACGTTGTAGTGCCGCCCGCGCGAGGCGTTCTTGCCCATCGCCTCCATGAAGCCGCGACCGTAGCTCTCGGCGAGCTCGCCCTTCGAGAGCTTCTTCGCGCCTGCGACGAGCCGCCCGAGCGACGCGTAGTGCTCGGGGCTGTGCGCCAAGAGCAGGTACTTGTGGACGCGGTGGAAGTCGACGATGCGCGGCAAGGTGAGCCCGACCTCCAAGAGGTCGCGCCAGCGGCGGTACGCAAACACGCTCTCGACGAAGGTCTCGCGCAGCTTCGCGTCGTTGAGTCGACCCTCTTCTTCGACGGGCAGCAGCGGAAAGCGCGCCATCAGCGCCGCCGCGAAGATCCCGCGCCCCTTCTTCGAGGCCATGCCCTTGTCGTTGTAGACCTTGACGCGCTCCATGCCGCAGCTCGGGCTGTCGCTCTTCAAGACGAAGCCGCACAGGTCGAGCTCCGCGAGCGCGTCGAGCTTCGCTTTCGCCCAGGCGCGCAGCTGCGGGGTGTACTCCTCGCCGCTCTCGCCGAACACGAGCCGCGGATCGTCCTCCGCGCCGACGAGGCGCAGGGTCGGACGCGGAATCGAGAGCCCGCTCTCGACCTCGGGGCACACGGAGACAAACTCAAAAAAAGGCGCGAGCCCTTCCGTGAGGAAGCGCTCGCGCTTGTGTCCGCCGTCGAAGCGCACCTGAGAGCCGAGCAGGCACGCGCTCGTGCCGACTCGAATCGCTCGCGCAGGTGCGCCGCCGGTGCTCTCAGCCATGCAGGGAGCCTAGCAGTTCGTGCAGCTCCCTGAAGTTGTTGACGCGGTGGAAGCGGGGCAGATCGCTGGCGTGCTCCGGCCACGGGGCACGGCCGCCGAGGATCAGCTGCACGTCGTGCTCTTGGCACGCCGAGCCGACCGCGCGCACTTGGTCGCGCAGCTTCGAGAGGTCCTTGAAGCTCGCCGCCGCGGAGACCGCGACGAGGTCGCAGTCGCCGTGCTGGATGCGGCCGACCACCTCGGTCGTCGGCATCGAGCGGCCGCCCCAAAGGACGTTCCAACCGCGCTCGCGGAACACGAGCTCGGCCAGCTGGAGGCCGAGCGTGTGCTCGTCCCCCTCGGCGCCGACGAGCAGCGCGCGCGGGCCGTTTTGGGGGACGGCGATGGACTCGGTGCAGCGCGCGAGGCCGCGGGCGAGACGCTCGCTGGCCAAGTGCTCCTGCAGGATGCCCATCTGGCCGGCTTCCCAGCGGCGACCGATCTCGGCGAGCACCGCCCCGACGAGCTCGGACACGCGCCACCAGGCGTCGAGTCGCGAGCGGTCGAAGAGGAGCGCGCTGTGAACTTCGTAGGGACCGCACTCGGAGTCGATGAGCTTGATCCACGCATCGATCTGCGCCGGATCCGGCTCCTGAACCTCATGCTGCTTCAGACGGAACTTCTCGACCTCGGGCCGCGAGAAGCGGCGGTGGCGGCCGGGGGTCCGCAGACAGGGCAGCAGGCCAGAGTCGGCCCACCGCTTGACACTCGTCGGGCCGACTCCGAGGAGCCGGGCGACTTCGGCACTGGTCATGAATTCGTCCATGGTTCGTCCACCTTCGCCCTGAACCGTCCACCCCTCAAGGGGAAATCGTCCCAAAATCTCTAGAAATCGTCCCGAGCGGCCCTAGAAAGGCCTCCATGAACGATTCTCGGACGGTTTTGTTGACCGGAGCGACCGGCTTCCTTGGACGACTTTTGGCCCTGCGCCTCGCCCGCGAGGGCTACGAGGTGCTCGCTTGGGTCCGTTCGCCCGAGCGTGCCCGCGCCGCGCTCGGCACCGGCCCGCGCCTCCTGCGCACCGACATCTCCGACGCCGGGCTGCGCGCCGAGCTGGCCCACGTCCATGCCGTGATCCACCTCGCGGGCGAGCCTCTCTTCGGACCCCGCTGGACCGACGCGCGCCGCGCGGAGCTGCGCTCGAGCCGCGTCGACACCACGGCCCGCCTCGCTCGCGCGATCGCGTCCGCCGCCCGCAAGCCGCAGGCCTTCGTCGTCGGCAGCGCGGTCGGCTTCTATGGTCCCCGCGCTGACGAGCCCATCGACGAGCGCTCGTCCCATGGGTCGGACTTCCTCTCGGCGCTCTGCCGCGACTGGGAGTCGGCCGCCGAGCCCGCCGTCGCCGCGGGTGTGCGCACCGCGTGGATCCGCACCGGCATCGTCCTCGGTCCCGAGGGCGGTGCGCTCGCGAAGATGCTCCCGCCCTTCCGCTTCGGCCTCGGCGGCAAGCTCGGCAGCGGCAAGCAGTGGATGCCGTGGATCCACGTCGACGACTGGATCGAGCTCGTGATGCGCGCGCTCGAAGACTCGAAGTTCTCCGGCGCCTTCAACGCGACCGCTCCGCAGCCCGTCACGAACGCGGACTTCACGAAGGCACTCGGCCGCGCGCTGTCGCGCCCGACCCCGTTCCCCGCCCCCGGCTTCGCGCTCAAGCTCGCGCTGGGCGACGTCGCGGACCTCTTGCTCACCGGCGCGCGCGTGCTGCCGAAGCGTGCCGAAGAGCTCGACTTCCGCTTCCGTTTCCCCGACCTCGACAGCGCGCTCGCAGATCTCCTCAACAGCGACGCGGGGATCACGATCGGCGCGAGCGAGGCTCCGCCCAAGCACGAGTACTTTGCGTCGCGGCGACCGCGCTACATGCTGCGCTCGCGCATGCGCGTCCACGCGCCGCTCGAAGACGTGTTCGCGTTCTTCTCGCGCTCCGAGAACCTCGGCGCGATCACTCCGCCGACGATGGCGTTCTCGCTGGAGTCGCGGCCGCCGATCGACATGCACGTGGGGCGCGAGATCGACTACAAGGTGCAGATCGGTCCGGTGGCGCTCGACTGGCGCTCGCGCATCGACACGTGGCAGCCCGGCGTGGTGTTCTCCGACAGCCAGCTCGTCGGTCCCTACAGCTGCTGGTGGCACGAGCACCACTTCGCGCGCGACGGCGCCGACACGATCATGGAGGATCGCGTGTGGTACTCGCCGCCGCTCGGACCGCTCGGCGCGCTGGCGCAGAAGCTGCTCGTCGCACCGAAGCTCGCCACGATCTTCGGCTACCGCACGCGGGCGATGCGGCTGCGCTTCGGCGCGACGCCGCTCGAAGCCGCGTGAGGCGCGGCTCGCCGTAGGCTGGAGCGTCCCGATGCCGCGCCGCCCAGCCGCCACAGACTCGCTCGAAGCACTCGCGCAGGACACGCTCGCGTGCGAGCGCTGTCCGCGCCTCGTGCGCTGGCGTTCCGCGTGCTCGCAGTCCGGTCCGCGCGCGTGGCGAGGCACTCCGTACCACTCGCGCGGCGTCGCGAGCTTCGGCGATGCGCGCGCGGAGCTCCTGATCGTCGGGCTCGCGCCGGGCGCGCACGGCGCCAACCGTACGGGCCGTCCGTTCACGGGCGACAGCTCCGGCGATTTCCTCTTTTCCGCGCTGCAGCGCGCCGGCATCGCGAGCCAGCCGACGTCGCGCAGCGTCGACGACGGGCTCGCGCTCCGCGGCGCCCGTATCTCGAACGCCGTGCGCTGCGTGCCGCCGGGCAACAAGCCCAGCCCGCGCGAGTTCGAGCGCTGCGCACCCTTCCTCGCACGCGAGCTCGCGCTGCTGCGGCGGCCCGCGAAGGTCCTGTGCCTCGGCGCCGACAGCTGGCGAGCCGTGGCGCGCGCGCTGCGAGCCGCAGGCTACGACGTACCCAAGCCGCTCGTGCGCTTCGCCCACGGTGCGCGCTATCGCTGCGGGGAACTCGAAGTCCTCGCGAGCTTCCACCCGAGCCGCCTCAATACGCAGACCGGCCGCCTGACACCGCGGATGTTCGACTCCGTCCTCGCCCTCGCCACGAAGAGCCTTGCACGATGAGCTCCCCCACGACGATTCCCGCGCTGCGCCTCGCCACCAAGAACAGCCGTCCTCTGCGCTCCAAGGGGGACCACGTCCTCTATTGGATGACGTCCGCGCGCCGCGGCCGCTTCAACTTCGCGCTGCAGCACGCCGTCGAACGCGCGCGGCAGTTCGGCGTGCCGCTCCTCGTGCTCGAAGCGCTGCGCTGCGACTACCGCTGGGCGAGCGCGCGGCTGCACAAGTTCGCGCTCGACGGAATGCGCGACAATCAGGCTTTCTTCGCCGAGCGCGGCATTGCGTACCACGCCTACGTGGAGCCCGCGAAGGGCGCGGGCAAGGGACTCGTCGCGGCGCTCGCGGAGCGCGCCTGCACGGTCGTCACCGACGAGTTCCCGTGCTTCTTTCTGCCGCGCATGGTCGAGTCGTTCGCCGCGCGCACTCCCGCGTGCGTCGAGGCCGTCGACTCGAACGGACTGCTGCCGCTGCAGGCCGCACCGAGCGACTTCCCGACCGCCTACGCGTTCCGGCGCTTTCTCCAAAAGGAGCTCGCGCCGCACCTCGCGGAGTTTCCGCTCGAAGACGCACTCCAAGGCTCGAAGCTGAAGAAGGGCGCGATTCCGAAGGACATCGCTGCGCGCTGGCCCGCGGCGAGCGCGGCGCTGCTCGCCGGAGAGCCCGCAGAACTGGCGAAGCTCCCGATCGACTCCGAGGTGGGCGTGGTCGAGACGCGCGGCGGCGCGCAGGCCGCGCAACGCGCGCTCACGCTGTTCCTCGATCGCAAGCTCGTCGACTACGCCGACAAGCGCAGCCAGCCGGAGCCCGAGGTCGCAAGCCGCCTCTCGCCCTACCTGCACTGGGGCCACATCTCGGTGCACGACATCTTCCGCCAGCTCGTCGCGCGCGAAGGCTGGACGCCCGAGCGCATCGGCCCCAAGGCCCACGGCCGCCGCGAAGGCTGGTGGAACATGAGCCAGCCCGCCGAGTCCTTCCTCGACGAGCTCGTGACCTGGCGCGAGCTCGGCTACGTGTTCTGCGAGCGCCGCCCCGACTACGAGCGCTTCGAGTCCCTGCCGCAGTTCGCGCTCGACACGCTCGCCAAGCACGCCGCCGACAAGCGCCCGCACGTCTACTCGCTCGAACAGCTCGCCCACGCCCGCACCCACGACCGCGTCTGGAACGCCGCCCAGACTCAGCTCCTGCGCGAGGGCACGATTCACAACTACCTGCGCATGCTGTGGGGCAAGAAGATCCTCGAGTGGTCCGCCACGCCAAAGCTCGCCCTCGCGCACCTGATCGAGCTCAACAACCGCTTCGCCCTCGACGGCCGCAACCCCAACTCCTACAGCGG
>CAIYPP010000073.1 GCA_903928115.1 uncultured Planctomycetota bacterium | reverse complement strand
GGCGGCGATGCGTTCGCGGATGCGTTCGCACGCATCGAGGCGCACTACTTCGTGAACAAGGGCTTCCTCAAGAGCGACGACCAGCTGCTCAAGGGAGCGAAGAAGCTGCGCAAGATTCCGGCCGTGATCGTGCAGGGCCGCTATGACGTCGTCTGTCCGATGCGCTCGGCGTGGGACCTGCACCGGGCGTGGCCCGAGGCGAAGTTCATCGTCGTCAACGACGCCGGCCACTCGATGACCGAGGTCGGCATCCGCGCGGCGCTGATCAGCGAGACGGACGCGCTGGCGTGAGCAGTCCGGCCGCGCCGAGAATCTCGGCATAGACCGGTCGGCGAAACTCCACGGCGCGCGCGAGGGCTTCGTCGCCGCTCACCCACTCGTGTGCGTCGAACTCGACGCCATCGGGTCGCGGCTCGACGTCCGTGCGCATGCGCAAGACGAACCAACGCTGCGCTTGTCCGAGCCCGACCTTGGGGCTGCGCATCGCTGCGGGCAGTTCGTAGGCGATCCAGCGCGAGTGCTCGAACTCGAGGCTCACGTCCGCAGCGCCGAGCCCCGTCTCCTCGCCGAGCTCGCGCCACAGCGCGGCCTGCGGCGTCTCGCCCGCGTCGATTCCGCCCTGAGGAAACTGCCAGCTTCCAGCGCCCCTGCCGCAACGGCGCAGCACGAGCACGCGCCCGTCGTCGGTACGCACCACACAGCCGACACTCGCTCGGAAAAACTCGCTCGCCATCGTAGGCGCAGAGCGTACGCCCCGAGAACGCCGCTGTCGCCCCAGCCGCGCTAACGTAGGCGCCTCGCGATGGCGCCCTCGCTCCAACTTTCCACGTCGTGGCAGCGCGAGCTCGGCCCCGAGCTCGCCCAGCCCTACTTCGCGGCGCTCTCCAGCTTCGTCGCGCAAGAACGCGAGCATTCCACGGTGTTTCCGCCGCACTCCGACGTGTTCGCCGCGTTCGAAGCGACGCCGTTCGAGCGCGTGCGCGCGGTGCTGCTCGGCCAAGACCCGTACCATGGAGATGGGCAGGCGCACGGCCTGTGCTTCAGCGTGAGGCCCGGTGTTCCGCTCCCGCCGTCGCTGCGCAACGTCTTCAAGGAGCTCGAGAGCGACCTCGGGATTCCTCGGCCGAACCACGGCCATCTCTCCAAGTGGGCCGAGCAGGGCGTGCTGCTGCTCAACACGGTCCTGACCGTTCGCAAGGACGAGGCCAACTCGCACGCGGGGCGGGGCTGGGAGCGCTTCACCGACGCGGTGCTGCGCGCTGTGTCGCGCAAGGAGCATGTCGTGTTCCTCCTGTGGGGCAACGCCGCGCGTGCAAAAGCGGAGTGGATC
This sequence comes from uncultured Planctomycetota bacterium, assembly GCA_903928115.1. GTDB lineage: Bacteria > Planctomycetota > UBA1135 > UBA1135 > F1-120-MAGs118. The sequence goes on along the minus strand of CAIYPP010000073.1, from coordinate 14,528 downwards.
GACGCGCGCCATACGCGCATCGAGAGCGCGCATCCCTCGCCGCTCTCCGCGCGCAAGTTCCACGGCTCGCGGCCCTTCTCGCGCACCAACGCCGCGCTCGCCGCTCACGGGCAAGGCACGATCGACTGGACGCTCTGACGCGGGGCGGCCCTGCTACCCTCTGCGCGTGGATCGTCCCCCGCTCTCTTGTTCCGTGCGCGACTGCGCGCTCCCGCTCGCGCGCGACGGCGCGCGTTGGGCCTGCGAGCGCGGCCACGGCTTCGACATCGCGCGCAGCGGCTACGTGAGTCTGCTGCAACCGCAGGATCGCCGCTCGCTCGACGCAGGCGACACGCGCGAGACCGTCGATGCGCGCCGCGCTCTCCTCGATGCGGGCTACGGCGACGCTCTGCGCGAAGCTCTGATCGAAGCGGCGCGCGCTGCGCTCGCGGAGCACCCCGACGCGCACTGCGCGCTCGAGCTCGGCTGCGGAGACGGGCATTTTCTCGCTGCGATCGCCGACACGCTCGGCCTCACCGGCATCGGCATCGACCTCTCGGCGCACGCGGTCGAACGCTGCGCTCGTCGTCACGCACGGCACGTGTGGATCGCTGCCAACGCAGATCGGCGACTCCCGCTGCTCGATACCTCGATCGACCTCGCGCTCTCGATCGACGGTCGTCGGCCCGCGTCGGAGCTCGCGCGCGTGCTCTCCGCCGGTCGCAGCGCGATCGTCGCGGTCCCGGCGGACGACGACCTGCTCGAGCTGCGCGAGAGCATCCAAGGGAGCGCCAGCGGCTCCGCGCGCGCCGAGGCCGTGCAGCGCGAGCTCGGCCGCGACTTCGACGTCGTCTCACGCTCGCGCGCGCACGCTCGCGTCCACCTCGACCGCAGCAGACTGGCGCAGCTCGCGCTCGCCACCTACCGTTTCGCTCGTGCACGCGAGCGCGAGCGCCTCGACGACCTCGACGGACTTACGGTGACGACGAGCCACGACGTCCTGCGCCTCGTCCGCCGCGGTTCCTGAGCCCCCCGTGCGACTTTCCGCGGCTGCGCTCTGGCATTTCGCACGCGCGCGGCCAAACTGTCCGCGTTCTGGCTTCGCCTCGCTCGCCTTCGCGCTCGGGTCGAACCCCGCGCAGCATCCCGAGGCATCCCCGACATGAAGATCCAAGAGAAGAGCGTCGTCGCGATCGAGTACACCCTGACGAGCGACGAAGGCGAGGTCATCGACAGCTCCGAGGGCGGCGAGCCCTTGACCTACATCCACGGCGTCGGCGGCCTGATTCCCGGCCTCGAGCGCGAGCTCGAAGGCAAGGGAATGGGCGCGATGCTCAAGGTGCGCGTCGCTCCGGAAGACGCGTACGGCGTCCGCGACGACAACCAGATCGCGCGCGTGCCGAAGACGCAGATGCCCAAGGGCGCACCGCTCGAAGTCGGCATGCAGTTCCAAGCCGCGGGCCCCGAGGGCGTTCAGGTCGTGACCGTCGTCAAGGTCGAAGACGACGCCGTCTGGCTCGATGGAAACCACCCGCTCGCGGGCATGCACCTCAACTTCGCGGTGACCGTGGTCTCGGTGCGTGCCGCCACCGAGGAAGAGCTCGAGCACGGCCACGTGCACGGCCCCGGCGGCCACCACCACTGAGGGCGCGCCCGTCCTCGGCGGCCGAGTCGCGGGACGGCTCGGCGCACCGGGACTCAGCCTGCGCCGAGTGAGGGCTGGGGAAGAATCGAGCCGCACTGTCGCGCGATCTCCTCGATCCGTGGGAGCAGGTGCTCGTGACGCTCGAGCCCCAGCTCGCGCTCGATCGCCCGGCAGCGAAGGTCGAGGTCGGCCTGCGTGCTCTCGTCGAGAAGATCGTCGGCCAGCGGTAGGAGAACCTCGTCCTCCTTGAGGGAGTGCTCTAGTTGTTGCCGCGCGTACTCGCGCAGTTCTTCCGCGAAGCGCAGCCATGCGCTGCGCTCGCCGCAGACCGCCGCGGCGAGGCCTCGCCGCAGCCGCCCGATAGCGATGCGCTCGCCGACGTGCTCGCGCAGCAGCTCACCGATGCGCTCGGCCATGTTGGTGCGGCGCTGCAGCGCGCGGAACAGGACCTCCTCCTCGCAGCGCTGGTGCGCGTCGTCGACGAAGACCTCGCAGTACCGCAGCAGATCGCAGACGGCACCCAGATCGAAGCTGAGGTCGGCCTCGATCCGATCCGCGATCCGGTCGAGACACGCAGCTGCGCGCCGTACCAGCCCATGCTCCGCTCGAAAACGTCGTGTGATGGCCCCCATCGCGGGTACCTCCCTGCCGTCGTGCGAGACGTCGAATGTTCCTAGCTCCACACTCGGCTCACCCCGAGGCGCGGACCGATACGCCGCACTGCGCAGAGCGACGCCTACGTGCGCGAGGCGAGCTTGTTGCCGAGCACGACAGCGTCCGCTGCGTTGGTGGCATATCCATCGGCGCCGATGCGGGCGGCGAGCGCGGGCACGAGCCCGAAGGGCATGCCACCCACGATCACGGGTAGACGACGCGTGCGCGGCTCTTGGCGCACGAGGGCGATCATCGCCGCGGCCGGACGGACGTGGATCGTGAGCTTGGCTCCGAGCGCGACGAGGTCGACGCCGAAGTCGAGCGCCGCACGCGCGGCATCTTCCGCGGGCGCACTCGCGCCGAGGAAGATCGGATCCCAGCCGGCCATCTCGAACTCGTCGGCTACCGTGCGCAGGCCGATGTCGTGCAGGTCGCCGCTAGCTCCAGTCACAAGCACGCGCCGACCGAGGCGCGCCACGCGGGGCATGCGCGGATTGAGGCACGCCAGCACCTGTTCGGAGAGGCGCGAGACGAGGTGCTCCTCCACCACGGACATGTCGCCGCGATGCCACATGCGACCGACCTCGACTTGAACGCGCCCGACGACCTCGCGCTGCAGCGCTGAGATCGGGGCACCGCGATCCGCCGCCGCCAACACGAGCTCCAGCGCGTCCTTGCGACGTCCTTCGAGCGCCGCGAGCAGGTACTCCCGCGCCAGAGCCGTCATGGGATCGGCACCGTCGAGTCCGCCTTCGGGAAGCGGCTCTGGCTCGCGCACGAGGCGCAGTGCCTCGGCGAAGAGCGGCGCGACTTCGAGGAGCGAATCGGCGGGCAAGCGCTCCGCAAGCTCGTCGCGCGTGCACTCCAAGGTGGTGCGCAGAATGTCGAGCGAGATTCCGCGCCCCGCGAACGCCGCGCACATCCAGCGGACATGCTCGTGAAAGAGCTCCGCGGCCGAGAACTGGAGCGCCACGGAGAGGTGCTCCAAGAGCCCTTCAAAGTGGATCGCGGCGTCGCGTCCTCCGACGGCGCCGAGGGTCGAGGTGCCGGAGGGCAACCGCTCGCGGAGACGCGCCACGGCAGCCGCGGCCCAAGCCCGGCGGGTGGCGTCGATCAAGGCTGCGGTGAAAGTCCCGCGTTCAGCGTTCATCCCGAGCATGGTAGCGTCGGCGATCGCACCTGCGAAGATGGTGCTGGCCCCAGTCCAACGATGAGCGACGATCTGCGAGTGGAGCGAGCGGCGCGGCTCGTCGAGTTCTTGCGCGAGACCCTGCCCGGCTGGAAGCGCTCGACGCTGGAGCAGCGCGTCAAGGCAGGAGCCGTGAGCGTGAACGGCAAGGTGGTCCGGCGCAACGACCTGCTCGCCCCAGGGGATGTCGTCGAGGTCGGCGCGCGTGAGGCGAAGTCCCCGAGCGGCCCTGCGGGGCTCACCATCCTCCACGAGGACGAGTGGTTGGTCGCGGTGAACAAGCCCGCGGGGCTGCTGTCGGTCTCGACCGACAGCGAGCGCGAGCGCACGGCGCTAGCGCTCCTGAAGGAGCACTTCGGCCGTCCGGGGCGCCCCGCGCGGCTCTGGCCCGTGCACCGCCTCGACCGCGAGACCTCCGGCGTGCTGCTGTTCGCGCGCGATCGCGACATTCAGGACATCGTGCAGGCCCGCTGGAACGAAGCGCGCAAGGTGTACCTCGCGTGGGTCGTCGGCACTCCAAAGCCCGCCGCGGACACGATCGACCAGCCGCTCTGGGAAGACGGGAGCCTGTTCGTGCGCGTCGGCCATCGAGACGATGCCCGCGAGGCGCGCACGCACTACCGCACGCTGGAGACCCGCGACGACCAAAGCCTCCTCGAAGTCGAGCTCGACACCGGCCGCCGTCACCAGATCCGGGCCCACCTCGCGTGGCTGGGGCATCCGGTCGTGGGCGACGAGCGGTACGGCACGCGCGCGCGCCGCATGCTCCTCCACGCCCTGCGCCTCGAACTCCCCCACCCGACCCAGCCCACCCGCCTGATCCTCGAAGCACCGCCGCCGCGCGCCTTCGCGCTCGACGCGGAAACCTGAGCGCTTCGCCGCAACTCATCGGCTGGCAGCTCGCCCCACCGCTTCGCACACTCCGCGCTTGTCATGACGACTCCGACTCACGAACGGCCCCGTCTCGTCGCTCCGAGCCCCTCTGCGGTCTGCATCGTCTCCGTTCCCGGCCGTGGCCGCGGCGTGGCGGCGGCACGCGCCATCGCGCGCGGCGAACGGATCGAACGCGCGCCCGTGATCGTGCTGAGCGCGAGCGAGCTGGCGGCGATCAGCACCACCCGCCTCGCGCGCTATTACTTCGAGTGGGGCGAAGACGACAGCATGGGCGCGATCGTCCTCGGCTACGGATCGCTCTACAACCATTCCTTTCAGCCCAACGCGGAGTACGAGTTCCGCGAGGACGAGCTCGCGATCGACTACCTCGCCCTGCGCGACATCGCGGCCGGCGAGGAAATCACGATCAACTACAACAACACCGGCGAGCACGCGGCTCACCCGATCCAGTTCGACTGAGAGCGAGCCGCGCGGAGCGCGGGCAATTTTCTAGCGACGCTCGATCACGAGCTCGTCGTAGCCCGATGCGGGATCGAACTCGCGGCGATAGCGCAGGTCGAGGTGCTCCTCGATCGACACGACGAGCGTCGTGTAGACGCGATTGCCCTCCATCACGTGACCTCCGATCGTGCGCCCCTCGCCATCGGAGACGGCCATGTGGAGATGGAACTCTCCGGCAGAGAGGTAGCCCGAGAGCGACACCACCTCGAAGTGTCCCTGCCAGCGCGTCGTCTCCTCCTTGTTGGCGAGTCGCAGCGAGACGTCGGTCAAGCTGCCGACAGCGCTCGTGACACTCGCGGCCTCGAGGCCTTGCTCGCGCGCGAGCGTCGCGAGCTCCGTCTTCAGCTCCTGCCCGGGACGCAGCCGCAGCACGAACGTGCGCGAGTGTCGCGCACCATCAAGAGCCGCGCACGATGCCATCAAGAAGAAGACAACGGCGAGCGACACGCTGCGCGCGAACATCGAAAGTCGAGGCTGCATCTTCATGCGCTTCATACTGCGGAGCGCGCAGTCTCCCGTCGACCTCAAAGGTCGCGACAAGACATCTGCGCCTTCGAAGCCGCGACATTCACGCACGCTTCAAGCGTCCTGTGGACTCATCTTTGCGCAGGGACCCTTGACTGCGCAGCGTCGCGTGCACACCCGCTCGCGAACGACTTCAAGTCCCCTCACGAAGGTTCGCGGCCCTCTGGCCGCTTCGCTGGAACACACCCATGCTCGACGAGAACCCGAACGGATCGAATCCCTCTTCCAACCCTTGGCTCTCCGAACTGATCGAAAAGCGCGCGGATCGCCGCAGCGTGCTCGGTGGCGCGCTGGGCGTCGCCGCGGCGCAGTTCCTCGGCGGATCGCTCTTCTCGCGCAAGGCGAACGCCGCCGCGAGCGCGACGAGCTCGACCCCGAGCGGCCTGCTCGGCTTCACCGAAGTGCCCCCGAGCACCGCGGACACGATCATCGTCCCCGCGGGCTACACCTGGGATGTCCTGCTGCCTTGGGGCACGCCGCTCTTCTCGGCGGTCGCGGCCTACCAGAGCGACGCCTCAAACACGTCGAGCGACCAGCAAGGCCAAGTCGGCTTCAACCACGACGCGATCTTCTTCTACCCGATCGGCACGGGCGCCCAAGCCAACCGCCGCGGCCTGATCGCGATGAACCACGAGTACACCGACGCAAGCCAGATCTACACGGCTGCGCAGGGCTCCACGATCACGAACGACGCCGCGGGTCGCGAGAAGGTCGCCAAGGCGCTCGCGGGCCACGGCTGCACGATCGCGGAAGTCGTCCAAGACCCCGCGACGGGCGTCTGGTCACACGTGGTCGACTCGACCTACAACCGCCGCATCACGGGCACGACGCCGGTCCAGTTCTCAGGGCCCGTTTCGCCGTCGCACCCGCTCCTGCAGTCGGCCGTGACCCCGAGCCCGCTCGGCACGCTCAACAACTGCGGCGCGGGCATGACGCCGTGGGGCACGTACCTGACCTGCGAAGAGAACTTCAACGGCTACTTCGGCACGACGAGCACGACGTGGACCGCCACGCCGCTCGAGTCTCGCTACGGAGTCTCGAAGACCGGCTTCGGCTACAACTGGCACGTCGCGGAGCCGCGCTTCGACGTCAACGTGAACCGCAACGAGGTGAACCACTTCGGCTGGGTGGTCGAGATCGACCCCTTCAACCCCTCGGCGCCGCCGATCAAGCGCACCTCGCTCGGTCGCTTCAAGCACGAGGCGGCGCACACCACGATCTCTCGCTCCCGTGCCTGCGTGTACATGGGCGACGACGAGAACGGCGACTATGTCTACAAGTACGTGAGCCGCAAGCCGTGGCAAGTCGCCCTCGCGGCGGGTGAGAGCCCGCTGGATCAGGGCGTGCTATTCGTCGCGCGCTTCGATGCCAACGGCAACGGCACGTGGATTCCGCTCGTCTTCGGCGCGGGTCCCCTGACGGAAGCCAACGGCTGGCAGGATCAAGCCGACATTCTGATCCGCACCCGCCAAGCGGCCGACGCCGTCGGTGCGACGCGCTGCCACCGCCCCGAGTGGATCACCGAGAACGCCACCACGCGCGACATCTTCGTGGCCTTCACCAATGGCACGGGCAACAACTCGGCGGTCAACTCCGGTCGCGACCCCAACCCCTACGGTCACATCATCAAGCTGCGCGAGCCGTTCGGTGACCACACCCGCCTCACCTTCACGTGGAGCGTGTACATGATCGCGGGCGACTCACAGTACGACGCCACCGTCCCGGCCACGCAGCCGCTCTTTGGCTCGCCCGACGGCCTCTGGTCGGACTACGACGGCCGCCTGTGGATCCAGACCGACATCTCGAACTCGTCGCAGAACCGCGCGGACCGCGGCTACGACCGCATCGCCAACAACCAGATGCTGGCCGCCGATCCGGCGACGGGTGAGCTCAAGCGCTTCCTCACGGGACCGCGCGGCTGCGAGATCACCGGTGTGCACACGACGCCCGACGGCAAGACGATGTTCGTCAACGTGCAGCACCCCGGCGAGTCGACGAGCTACTGGAACGGCCTGAACGGCACGCCGAGCACCGCCAACCCCTCGACCGTGAGCACGTGGCCCTTCGGCGGGCGCCCGCGTTCCGCGACGGTCGTCGTGCGCAAGCTCGACGGCGGCGTGATCGGAACCTGAGCGAGCCCCTTCGGCTCGAGTGAAGCGCGCCCCCGCATGGGCCCAAGGCCGATGCGGGGGCGCGCTATGCGTTTGCAGGAGTCGGCGAAGAAAACGAGGGACTACGCGAGCGTCGTGTAGATGCGGTGACAGTCGTCGTGGTCGTCGATCGCCTCGAGGAACTCTTCGACTTCGCTGCGCTGCTCCGCCGAGAGCGTGAGCTTGTCCTTGGGGCGGTAGCCCATCTCGGAGGTCGTCACGCTCCAACCGGCGGCCTTCAACGCGCGCGACACCGCGTCGAGGTCCGAGGGCTCGGTGAAGAAGCGCGCGCCGCAGTGATCCTCGGGCGTGTCCTCGAGCGGCTCGACATCCTGAGCACCCGCCTCGATCGCCGCGCCTTCGCGATCGATGGTGCCGTCGGTGTGCGTGGCCTCGATCGTCCCGACATGGTCGAAGAGGAACATGACCTTGGAACCGAACTGGCCTTCGCGGAACAGCGAGCGCATGTCCGGCGCGGTGCGGTTGCGGTTGTCCGTCAGGCACTCGACGATCACCGGCACCTTGTGGGGCGCCATGCCCTCGAAAGTGACGAGCTCGAGCTGCGCCGCGCCGTCCCCGCCGCCGCTCGCCTTCTTGATCGCGCGCGCGATCACGTCGTTGGAGACCGACTGCTTGCGCGCGGCTTCCACGGCCACTTCGAGCCGCGCGTTCATCGTCGGATCCGGCGCGCCCATCTTCGCGGCGACCGTGATCTCGCGCACGAGCTTGGTGGTGATCTTGGCGCGCTTGTTGGCGTTGATCTCGCGCTTTTTTTGGAGCCACTGGCGGCCCATCGTCGCTACTCCGTGTGTCCTTCGGAACCTGCGCGGCCACAGCGGCCGAGCGCAGGGGCAAGAGGATAGCGGAGCGGGCTCAGGGACGCTCGAACGCGCCCATGTCGATTCCGGGGCCGAGAATCCGCGTGGTCCCGAGCAGGTCGACCGGCAGTAACTCGGCGAAGAGGCCGTCCTCGTCGACATCGAGCGCGTCCTGCGGGAGCCACGCGAGGCTGCCCGCGTCCAGCGCGGGCGAGTCCCAGCGCAGCGTCAAGTTCTTCAGGCGCACGTTTTCGAAGCGCGGATTCACGGAGAGCACGCCAGGTCCGATCTGTCCGGGTGCAATCGAGTCCCAGGCCGAGAGTGTGCCCGAAATGTCCTGCGCCACCGCCCCGCGGTTGTAGAAGACGATGGAATTGCGCAACCAGCCGCTCGCGGGCACCTGCGCCGCCGTGTTCGCGAAGATCCCTCCGCCGCCCGCCGCGCCCGTGTTGAGCGCCACCGTGCAGTTGCCGAGCAGTGCCTTGCCGGAGCTGAAGCTCGAACCTCCGAGGTACACCGCCCCGCCGGAGCCCTGCGCGTAGTTCTCTTGGAAGAGACATCCAAAGAACATCACGACGGGCATTCCGCTCGGGAACGCGTCGATGGACACGAGGTGTGCCGCCCCGCCGTTCGAGCCGGCGCGATTGCGAAGGAACCGACAAAGGTCGAAGCGTCCGTTCGAAGTCTGCACCGCGAGCGCGCCCGCGTTGCCGCTGCTCTCGTTGTCTTCGAAGTCGCAGTCCACGACGTTCAAGCCCGCGAGCTGCGCAAAGAGTGCGCCACCGCGGCTCGCGCGGTTGCGCGCGAGCGTGCAGTGTCGCAGCGCGAGCGTCGAGCCCTCGTACAGCCCGGGGATCGTGCCCACTTGCCCCGTCTCGCACAGGATTCCGCCGCCGTTGGGGACCGGCGCCCCGTTTGCGTTGCCGCGCTCGATGCGAAAGCCGTCGACGGTGACTCGCCCCCAGGTGCGAATCACGTGGTGGGCGTTGTCGGTGTCATCTCCCACGACGCCGATGTCGCCGGAGAGCACGGTGGTCGCGAAGAGTCCCGCGCGCGCGGCGACGCTCGGCTCTCCGCCGGCGAAACCGCCGAAGAGCTTGAGATCCCGCGGGATGTAGAACGCGATCTCGCGGGGATCTGCCGTCGTCGATGTCGGAGGCGTGTACACGCCATCCGCGACCCAGATCTCGTCGTAGCGCTGCGCCACGGTGAGCGCTTGTCCAAGCGTCGTGAACGCGCTCGCCCAGCTCGCGCCGCTTCCGCCCGGCGGCGCCGAAGCATCGACATGCCAGACGTTCTGTCCCCGTGCGACGAGCGCACAGCACGCGAGCGCAACAGCGTTGAACCCAATCCGCATGGAGCGAGTCTAGCACGGCCGTCGCAGCGCGGAGTACGCTGAAGGCCATGGACAAGCGCGACTTCCTGCGTGGCGTGAGCGCCTGCACGCTGGGCGCCTTACTCGGCGAGGCCGCGTGGGCGCGCTGGTCGGCGCTGTCGCCCGCGGAGCTCGCGCGCAGGTCCGATTTTTGGAGCGAGCTTCGCAGCAAGTACCGCTTGGTTCCCGACTACATCAACCTCGAGAACGGCTACTACTCGATGATGGCGCAGCCGGTGCTCGAAGCGCTCGTCGAGCACATCCGCGACGTCAACTACCAAGCAGCGCACTACATGCGAACCCGCGCGGCCGATGAGAAGATCGCGGCTCGCAAGGCCCTCGCCACGGTCGCGCGCTGCTCCTTCGAGGAGCTCGCGATCACGCGCAACACGACGGAGTCGCTCGACCTCGTGATCGCAGGTCACGACTGGAAGAGCGGCGATGAAGCCCTCATGGCCGAGCAGGACTACGGCACGATGCTCGAGATGTTCGAGCAGGTCGGGCGCCGCCACGGCGTGCACTGCCGCCGGGTCTCGGTGCCCCTCGATCCGCGCTCGGACGAGGAGATCGTCGAGCTGTATGCGAGCGCGCTCACCGAGCGCACGCGACTCCTCATGGTGTCGCACGTGATCAACATCACGGGTCACGTGCTGCCCGTGCGGAAGATCTGCGACATGGCACATGCGCGCGGCGTCGCCGTGATGGTCGACGGCGCCCACGCCTTCGCCCACCTCGACTTCGCACTTCCGGAGCTCGGCTGCGACTATTACGGAGCGAGCCTGCACAAGTGGCTCGGCTGTCCCCTCGGCGCCGGCCTGCTCTACGTCCGCCGCGAGCGCATTCCGGGCCTGTGGCCGCTGCTCGCACCGCCGCCGAAGGCCGCCGACGACATCGCGCGCCTCAACCACACCGGCACGTACCCCGTGCACATCGACCTTGCGCTGCGCGACGCGATCGCATTCCACGAGTCCATCGGGATCGAGCGGAAGTCCGCGCGCCTGCGCCACCTCCAGACCTACTGGACTTCGCGCGTCCGCGGCCGTCCGCGCATCCTGCTCAACACGCCGAGCGACGCCGCGCGCTCCTGCGGCATCGCCAACGTCGGAATCGAGGGCCTCTCTCCCGCCGACCTCGCGCGTCGGCTCATGGACGAGCACCGCATCTACACCGTCGCGATCGACGTCGCCAACGTCCACGGGGTGCGCGTGACGCCGCACCTCTACACGACCGAGGGCGAGCTCGACCGGCTCGTCGCCGCTCTGCTCGCCCTCGCGTCGTAGAGCCTCGTGCCCCGCTCAGAGCGGGATGTTGCCGTGCTTGCGCAGCGGGCGATTCTCGTGCTTGGTCTTCAGGAGCTCGAGCGAGCGGATGAGATACGGACGCGTCATGTGCGGCTCGATCACATCGTCGAGGTAGCCGCGCGCCGCCGCCTTGTACGGATTGTTGAAGGTCGCCTCGTACTCGGCCGTCTTTTCCTTCTCGAACGCCACCGGGTCCTTCGCCTTGTCAATCTCACGGCGGTAGAGGATCTTCGTCGCGCCCGCCGCGCCCATCACGGCCACCGTCGCCGCGGGCCAGCCCAGGTTGACGTCGCCGCGGATGTGCTTCGAGCTCATGACGTCGTACGCGCCGCCGTAGGCCTTGCGCGTGATGACGGTGAGCTTCGGCACGGTGGCCTCGCAGTAGGCGTAGAGCAGCTTCGCGCCGTGGCGAATGATGCCGTTCCACTCCTGCACGGTGCCCGGCAGGAAGCCCGGCACGTCCTCGAAAGTGACGAGCGGAATGTTGAACGCGTCGCAGAAGCGAATGAAGCGCGCACCCTTCACGCTGGCGTCGATGTCGAGGCAGCCCGCGAGCACGCTCGGCTGGTTCGCCACGATGCCGACCACGCGGCCTCCCAAGCGCGCGAAGCCAACCAAGATGTTCATCGCGTAGTCGGCGTGAACCTCGACGAACGAGCCGCGGTCGACGACGCGCGAGATCACTTGGTGCATGTCGTAGGGCTTCGACGGATCCTCCGGGCAGATCGTGTCGAGCTCGCGATCCATGCGATCGTGCGGGTCGTCGCTCGCCACGAACGGCGGATCCTCGGCGTTGTTGAGCGGCAGGTAGCCGAACACCTTGCGCAGGTGTGCGAGGCAGTTCTTGCCATCCGGCGAGCGGAAGTGCGCGGAGCCGGACTTCGTCGTGTGCACCTCGGAGCCGCCGAGCTCCTCGCTGGTCACGACCTCGTGGGTCACGCTCTTCACCACGTCCGGGCCCGTGATGTGCATGTACGAGGTCTGATCGACCATGAAGATGAAGTCGGTGATCGCGGGGCTGTACACCGCGCCGCCCGCGCACGGGCCCATGATCGCCGAGAGCTGCGGCACGACGCCCGACGCCTGCGTGTTGCGCCAGAAGATCTCCGCGTAGCCGCCGAGCGAGCTCACGCCCTCTTGGATGCGCGCGCCGCCCGAGTCGTTGAGCCCGATCACGGGAACCCCGACCTTGAGCGCCATGTCCATCACCTTGCAGATCTTCTGGGCGTGGGTCTCCGAGAGCGAGCCACCGAAGACCGTGAAGTCCTGACTGAACACGTAGACCGGACGGCCCTCGATCAGCCCGTGGCCGGTGACGACCCCGTCGCCCAGGATCTGCTGCTCCTGCATCCCGAAGTCGGTGCAGCGGTGCGTCACGAAGCGGTCGAGCTCGACGAAGGAGCCCTCGTCGAGGAGCAGGTCGAGCCGCTCGCGGGCCGTCAGCTTGCCCTTCTTGTGCTGGGCCGCGATGCGCTCGGGGCCGCCGCCTTGGAGGGTGAGCTCGCGCATCTTGCGCAAGCGTTCGAGGGGTGTTTCTTGGGTCATCGGAAGGGTGCTCGCGAGTCGTTGGGCGAGCATCCTAGGGCCCGCAGCGCCCCCGGGCGAGCGCCTCGGGCGCCATCGAGTGCCTGAGACGCCCCCGTCGACGGGAGAGAGGCGTTCCCGAGGGCGACGCGGAGGGCAGTCCCCCCATGCCTACGCTCTCCGACCGCGCCGATAGTACGGCTCGTAGCTACGCTGCGCGCTCCATGTGGGGCGTGCTGGCGTTGGCGGTGTGGGTGCAGGATCCGGAGGCGACGCCGGAGGGGCGCACGCGCTATCTCGGGCGTGAGGTCGCGCAGACCATGCACTGGCTCGGCGCGGACTGGCTGATGCGCGAGACACGCGAAGACGAGGAGAACGGCGCGGCGCTGCAGCGCTGGCTCGGTGTCGCGCCGCGCCAGACGGTGTGCGACCTCGGCTGCGGCAACGGCTATCACACGCTGCCCCTCGCGCGGACGGTGGGGAGCGAGGGCCTCGTGCTCGCGGTCGACCTGCAGCCGCAGATGCTCGCGCTGCTGCAAGTTCGCGCGGCAGAGCTCGGCCTCCACAACATCCAGCTCGTCGAGGCGACCGTCGATGATCCGCGTCTGCCGCCGCAGAGCTGCGACCTCGTGCTGATGGTCGACGTCTACCACGAACTCTCGCATCCCGTGCGCGTAATGCGGCGCGTGCGCGACGCCCTGAAGCCGAACGGGCGCGCGGTCGTCGTCGAGTTTCGCGCGGAGGATCCGTCGGTGCCGATCAAGCCGGAGCACACGATGAGCAAGGCGCAGCTCGTGCGCGAGATGGCGTCGCACGGCTTCGCATGGGCGGGCGAGCTCGGTGCGAGCGGCGAGCCGCGCCTCCCCTGGCAGCACGCGCTCTCGTTCGCGCGCTGCGAGCCCGCGCCGCGCCACGAAGCACGCGAGTTGCTCGGCGCGCTCGTTCGGACGCAGGCCCAAGGCGATGCGCGCGAGGTCGCGGCGTTTGTCGCGCGCGACGTCCAGCTCGCGGAACTCCCCAAGGGCGGAACGTGCGAGATGCGTGCCGGAACTGCGGGAGCGCTCTGGGCGCGCGTCGAAAACGACGCGGGCGACGTGGCGGAGCTCGAGCTCGCCACCGATCGCGAGCGTCGCTGGTTCGTCACGCGCGCGGAGCGCGAGCCGTACGAGGCGCGCGCGCACGGCTCCAAGCGGCGCTTCTTCGCAATGAACACGGGAACGCGCGGGACTCCCGAGGAGCAGGCGTTGTTGCTGGCCGAGCTCGGCTTCGACGGCGTCGGCTGGGATCTCGCGGACCTGCCGCGGGCGCGCGCCGCTATGGAGACGCGCGGGCTCGACGTGCTCTCCGCCTACGCGGTGCTCGATGTCACCGCAGACGATCCCGACCCCAAGCTCGCGTCGAAGGCGCGCGATGCACGCCTCGCTCCGCTGCGCGAGGCCATGGATGCGCTGCGCGGCGGCCCCGGCATGCTCTGGCTCGCCGTGCGGCACGGGAGCGCCGCGCTGCGTTCCACGAGTGGGGACGCCGACGCGCTGCGCGACCTTCGCGAGCTCTCGCTGCACGCGCGGCGCACGGGAGTCGAGATCGCGCTCTATCCCCACCACGCGTTCTGGATGGAGACTGCCGACGATGCACTGCGTCTGTGCCGCGCGCTCGACGACCGCCGCATCGGCGTGTGCTTCAACCTATGCCACTTCTTGCGCACCTCGGAGGCCGCCAGCGTGCGCACCGCGGTCGAAGCGCTGCGGGGCCATCTGCTCGCCGTCACTCTCAACGGCGCGGACACCGAGGGCGACGAGTGGAGCTCCCTGATTCGGCCCTTGGACTCCGGCAGCTATCCGCTCGCCGACTTCTTCGCGAGCCTCGACGCCGTGGGATTTCAGGGGCCAGTGGGCCTGCAGGCCTTCGGGATCTCGCTCGAACCGCGCGAGCACCTCGGCCGCTCCATGGCCGCTTGGCGTGCCGCGCACCGC
>CAIYPP010000072.1 GCA_903928115.1 uncultured Planctomycetota bacterium | reverse complement strand
TCGCCGCGCAGCGCGCTCGTCAGCACGACCGTGCGCGACGCACCGTCGGGGTTGAGCGCCACGATCGAGTTGCGCAGAGCGCGGAACTGCTCGGCTTGCTGCGAGTTCGGCGCGCTCGCAACCGAGAGCTCCTCGCGCGTGATCGGGACCTTCCTCGACTCCTCGGGGTTGGCGATGCCGAGCGGTGCGGTGTGCGGTGTGGCGGAGCTCATCGGAAGGCGACCTCGCGGTCGCGACAGGATGCGAGATCGACCGCGGCGATTCCAACTCCCAAGGGAAAGTCTTTCCGGGGCGGAGCGGCGACGTCGCGCGCCCTACGGCCCGAGCTCGAGCGCCTCGAGCGCGCGGGGACGCGGGCCCGGGAGCGCGGGCCACGTGCCGAACTGCAGGCCCTCGGCGAGCGGATGGCGCGGTGGAGCCCGGCGCAGGGCCGCCGCCAGCGTGCGGCGCAGCTCCGCGTAGACGCGGTCCTCCCCGCGTGCGAGCAGCCCCTGCAACGCCCGCTCATAGGCGCGCACCCAAGGCGCATCGCTCCGCCGCTCCCCCATCGCGGCCCCCTTGGCCCAGCCCGCGAGCCACTCACGCAGGGGCTGCCCCTCGGCGCTGCCGGCGAGCTCGCCGACGATCGGCCAGCGGGCGTCTGCGTCGGTCATGCTGCCGCCGTCGAAGGACTCGATCCACTCGCGGCGCGCCTTCGGCTTGGCGACGCCTGCGAGGAGCGCGAGCGTGTCGAGCCGCGCCGCTGCGCGCGAGTCGAGCCCCGCGCGAGAGTCCGCGAGCAGCTGCTCGACGACCGCTCCGTCTCCGAGGCTCGCACGGGCGCGCAGCGCGGCCCCGAGCGCGACCTCGGCACGAGCCGAGCGCAGCCACTCACCGACGAGCCCGGCCGCGAGCGAGCGCGTGCCTTCGTCGAGCGCCAGCCACTCGATCAGGAGCGCGAGCCGCGCATCCGACGCACCTCGTGCGAGCTCGACCGCGCTCGCCGCGAGGCGTGCGTGCGCCGTCTGCGCCCACGCGAGCAGTTCGTGTCCCGCACGCGCGCGCTCGGCCACATCGAGGAGGACGGGCGTGACGCGGAGCTCGACAGCGAGCTCGTCGCCGCGAGCCACTCGCGCCACGAGGCGCAGCGCGGCGAGTCGCTCGAGCGCGGCCGAGTCGCTCTCGTCCTCGAGCGGCTGCGCGAGCGACGCGCGGAGTCTTGCGACGAGCTCGGGAGAGGCGTGTCCCATGGCGGCGAGCGCCGAAAAGCGCAGCGCCTCGCCGTCGCGCCCGCCGAGCGAGCCGTTCTCGATGCACTGCGCGAGATCCGCGCCGTCCGCGGCGAAGCGCGGCAGGTGTTCGAGCGCGTGGCGAATCCGACGCGAAGCAGCGTCGAACGCTCCGTCGCGCTCGCGCTGGGCGCGCAGCTCGTCGAGCAACTTCAGCACGGTTTCGCGGCGCGCCAGCGCGCTCACGACTCGACCTCGGCCCGCTGCGAGCAGCAAGCCCTCGAGCGCGTTGCGATCACCGAGCTCCAACCAGCGTCGCTCGAGCCACTCGAGCGCCGCGGGCCAACCGCATCCGGCGAGCGAGCGCGCCGCCCCCACGCCGCGCGGGCGATCGGGATAACGGTCGAGGTCCCGGCACCAGTCGAGCACCACTTGGCTCGTGGTTCGCTGTCCGAGGTCCGCGGCCCAGCCGATCCGCAAGAACGGATGCTCCGCGGTCATGCCGTGCCCCTCGAATCCGACGCGCAGGTCGACGAGCACCTGCGCGAGCACGAGCTCGAACGGCCCCTCGCGCACCGCGCCGGCCTCCGCGCGCGACGGCACCTTGCCCGCGAGGATGTCGGCGTAGAGCGCGGGTTCGACGGCGAGGCCGAGCTCGACGTCCCGCGCGTGATCGGTATGGAACGTCGGCGCGTGGCGCGCGAGGCGCTCGATCTGCTCATCGCCCGTGTCGGACGCGGGCGCGAGCGAAACGATGCCGCGCGAGCGCCCGGCGATCTCGCGCACGACGCGCTCCGTGGCCCACGCATCCAGCTCGTCGCCGAACCAGCGCGCGGCGAGCGCACCGAACGCCTCCTCGCCGATTCGGGCGACATCGGAGTCCGCATCGGAGGCGAACAAGAGCGCGAGCCCGAAGTGCCGCTCGTCCGAGCCGAGCGCGCGGGCGAGGCGGGTGCGCTCCTCCGCGCCGCCGGAGCGGGCCGTTTCGGCCGCCAGCGCAAGATGTTCCGGGCGCAGGTTCACGGCCAGCCAGCGCTCGGCCTCCAGCCGCTCGCTCGCGAGCCCCGACGACAGCCGCGCGAGCGCCCCAGACACGTCCTGAGGCGTGCCGAGACAAGCGAGGAGCGCGAGTGCCAAGGGCGCGAACATGGCTCCCCAAGTTAGTCCAGTCCGGGGGCCGAGTCAGCCGACTTCCCTGGACCCGCGAGCGGCGCAAACCGCGCGCGGCACTGCTACCCTGCTCCCCCAAGCCCCATGTTCCGACGCCTGCTCATCGCCAACCGTGGAGAAGTCGCCGTGCGCGTCGCGCGCGCGTGCCGCGACCTCGGAATTTCCCCCGTCGGCGTCGCCTCCGAGTCGGACTTCGGCGCGCGCTGGCTCGAGGCCATGGACGAGGTCGTGTGCCTAGGGCCCTCGGCCTCGCGCGAGAGCTACCTGCGCATGGACCGCGTCGTGCAAGCGGCGTTGCAGACGAACTGCGCGGCGCTGCATCCCGGCTGGGGCTTTCTGAGCGAGAACCCGCGCTTCGCGGCGCTGTGCGAGCAGCACGGCGTGACCTTCGTCGGGCCGCCGAGCTCGGCGATGGAGGTGATGGGACGCAAGGCGCCCGCCAAGGCCGCGATGCGCGCTGCGGGCGTGCCCGTGATCCCCGGCTCGATCGGGCTCTTGTCCTCGGTCGACGAGGCACTCGCGTGCGCGCGCGAGGCGGGCTACCCCGTGATCTTGAAGGCCGACGCAGGCGGCGGCGGGCGCGGCATGCGCAAGTGCTTCGACGACGCCGAGCTGCGCGCCGCGTTCGTGCAGGCGTCTGCGGAGGCGGAGAGCGCCTTCGGCAGCGGCGCGCTGTACCTCGAGAAGTACCTCGAAGGAGGGCGCCACATCGAGGTGCAGGTGATGGCCGATCGCTTCGGAAACTGCGTGCACGTCGGCGAGCGCGAGTGCTCGGTGCAGCGCAACCACCAGAAGCTCGTCGAGGAGAGCCCGAGCCCCGTGATCGACGCCGCGACGCGCGAGCACATCGGCGCGATCGCGGTGCGCGCGGCGCGCTCGATCGGCTACGTCGGCGCGGGGACGGTCGAGTTCCTGCGCGCCGACGACGGCTCGATCTACTTCATGGAGATGAACACGCGCCTGCAGGTCGAGCACGGCGTCAGCGAGCTCACCAGCGGGCTCGACCTCGTCAAGCTGCAGCTGCACGTCGCCGCCAACGGCCGCTTGCCGCTCGCGCAAAGTGGCATCCAGCTCGCCGGCAGCGCGATCGAGGTGCGCATCAACGCCGAGGACCCCGCGCAGAACTTCCGGCCTTCGCCCGGGACCCTCGCGGCCTTCGAGTTCCCGCGCGAGCTCGGTCCGGGCACGATCCGCGTCGACACGCACATGCAGGCCGGCGACTCGGTGTCGCCGCACTACGACTCGCTGATCGCGAAGGTGATCGCGCACGCGCCGACGCGCGCGGAGGCGATCGAGACTTTGCTGCGCTGCCTGCGCAAGGCGCGCGTCGAGGGCGTCTCGACAACGCTGCCGCTGCACCTCGCCGTGCTCGACTCGCAGGCGTTCCGCGCGGGCGAGTACGACACGCGCTCGATCCCCGGCTGGCCCGTTCCCGCACGCTAGGAGCACCCGAACATGGCCAAGGTTCCGCTGGTTCCCATCGGTCGACCGCGCGAGGCGTTCCTCGACGGCGCCACGTTCGAGCGCCAGCGCGGCGCACTGCGCGAGCTCGTCGACGCGCTGGCGCAAAAGCGCGCCAAGGTCGCCGAGGGCTGGGGCGCGGAGTACGCAGCGCGCGTCCACAAAAAGGGCAAGCTCACGGCGCGCGAGCGCATCGAGCGCCTCAAAGACGAAGGCTCGCGCAGCTTCGAGGTGCTGACCTTCGTCAACCACGGCCGCAAGTTCGGCAAGCTCGAGTCGCCGGCCGCGGGCGTCGTCACCGCCTACGTGCGCGTCGCCGGCCGCTGGACGATGGTGATCGCCAACGACAACACGGTCGCGTCGGGCTCGTGGTGGCCGCTCTCGCCCGAGAAGATCGAGCGCGCGCAGCAGATGGCGCTGCGCTTGCGGCTGCCGGTCATCTACCTCGTCGACTGCAGCGGGCTCTATCTCCCGGAGCAATCGGCGACCTTCCCCGGTCGCACGGGCGCGGGGCACATCTTCAAGATGAACAGCCTCCTGTCCGCGGCGGGCGTGCCGCAGATCGCGGGCGTGTTCGGCGACTGCATCGCAGGTGGCGGCTACATGCCGATCATCTCGGATCGCGTGTACATGACCGAACAGGCGTACATGGTGATCGCCGGCGCGGCGCTCATCAAAGGCGCGAAGAGCCTGCATCTCTCCAGCCTCGACATCGGCGGGCCCGAAGTGCACGTGCACCAATCCGCGTGCGCCGACGTGCGCGTGCCGGACGACGAGACGGCGATCGCGATGATCCGCAATGAGATCGAGCGTCTGCCGTCGAGCGGTGCGGCGTATTACCGACACGGCGCGGAGCCCGCGCTGCCGCAGCAGCCGAGCGCCGAGCTTTCCGGGATCTTCCCGCAGGACCACCGCCGCACCTACGACGCCGACGAGGTGCTCGCGCGGCTCGTCGACCGCTCGCTGTTCTGGGAGTTCTGCCCCGAGCGCGGCCGCGAGATGGTGGTCGGAGTCGGACGCGTCAACGGGCTCTACATGGGCTTCGTCGCAAACCGCCAAGGCGTGATCGACGACCCCGAGCACAAGGGCAAGAAGAAGCCCTGCGGCATCCTCTACAAGGAGGGCATCGCGAAGCTCGCCGCCTTCAGCCGCGCGTGCAACGACGATGGCATCCCGCTCGTGTGGCTGCAGGACATCTCGGGCTTCGACATCGGCGTCGAGGCCGAGCGCCTCGGCCTCTTGGGCTACGGCTCGAGCCTGATCTACTCGAACAGCACGAACAGCGTGCCGATGTTCACGGTACTCCTGCGCAAGGCATCGGGCGCGGGCTACTACGCGCTCGCGGGTCTCCCCTACGAGCCGGTGGTGCAGCTCTCGACCGTGCTCGCACGCCAGAGCGTGATGGAAGGCCGCACGCTCGCGATCGCCGCGTACAACACCAAGCTCGACGACAACTTCGAGATCCTCACGCAGGATCCCAAGGAGCGCGCAGAGATCGAGGCCGGCATGCGCGACACCGAGGCGCGCATCGAGGGCGACATGTCGCCCTACAAGTCGGCTGCGCAGATGGACACCGACGAGCTCGTGAGCCCTGAGGAGCTGCGCGCGTGGCTGGAGCTGTTCGCAGAGGCGAGCTACCAGTCGACGGGCTACCGCCGCGTGAAAAACCCGCGCATCTGGTCGCTGCACGACGCGGCGGCGCTGTGGGAGGCGCGCGGATGAGCCGCGAAATCCTGTACCTGCGTGTGCGCACGGAAGGCGAGCACGTCGTGCTCGAGTCGCCGTCCGTCGGCTTGTTCACCGAGGCTGCGGCGGCTGGGATCGCCCTCGTCGCCGAAGCGAAGGCCGGAGTCTTGACCACGCTGGGTCGCGCCTACGAGCTGCGCGTGCCCGAAGGTGTCGCGGGGCTCGTCGATGGAGTGCTGCACGAGCGCGTGCAGGCTCCGGTCGGCTTCGGCACGGCGCTGTACCGCCTGCGTCCCCTCGCGGGCGCGCTGTACGACAGCGAGGATGCGAAGTCGAAGTCCCCGTCGGACGGAGCGCTCGTCTTCCGCGCGCCGTCGGCGGGCCGCTTCTGGCATCGCTCGGCTCCCGGCGAGCCCGCGCTCGTGTCGGTCGGCGACGTGCTCGAAGCGGGACGTGCCGTGGGCCTCATCGAGGTGATGAAGACCTTCACGCTGGTTCACTACCAGCCCGCGGGCGGACTCCCGCCGCGAGCGCGCGTCGTGCGCATCGTGCCCACCGACGGCGCCGAGATCGCCGAGAAGGCGCCGCTGCTCGAGCTCGCGCCCGCCTAGCGCGCTCCGCTCACTCGCGCAGGAACACGTAGGCTCCCTTGGTGGAGCCCCAGACCTGCACCCCGTTCGCGTCGAAGCCACGGTCCCACGATGTGAGCGCCTGCGCGGTGACGCTCACCTCGCTCGTGGCATAGCTCGCGCCCTGCAGCTTCGAGGCGCAATCACTCGCGTTCGTCGCTCCGCGCCAGCCGTCTCCGTCGGGTCGCAGGAACACGGTGCAGCCCGCACGCGGGCTGAGCGACTCCGGCGCGAGGGACGCGAATCGGCTCGTGTCGCGCCATGCACCCGCCATGTCGAGCGCGTTGCCCGGCAGCTCGAACACCTGACTCTCGACGCTGTCGCCGACGCCCGCGCGCACGCAGTACACGCGCTGTCGATAGGGTCGCTCGACGTTCGCCGCCATCGCCTGCTCGATGTAGAGCCAGCAGCCGTCCGTGCGCTCGGGCCAGATGCGCACCATCTGGAGTCGCACATCGCGAAACTCCGGGTCCGCGAGCGACTGCGCGTGGCTGGAGTAGGTACCGGCCATCAGCTCGCCGACCGCGACGGCGCGCTCGAGCGGCGAGGGCGCGCGAGGCGCGGCGCTGCGGCACGCGGCGAATGCGAACGGGACGAGGAGCGAGGCCGTGAGCGTTCCTAGGTGCACGTTGGGAAATCCTCCGCGGCGCAGGGTAGCGCTGGCCGACGGCGATGGGCCGATATTCGTTCAAATCGTTCAGTCAGCCTCCAATCCGTCCAGGCGGGGTTGAAAGCCGCCCGCAGGCGGACGATTCTCCGCGCCATGAACCAGCGCATTCTCATCGTGGGCGGGACGGGCTTCGTCGGTACGCGGCTGCGGCAGATGATCGTCGACCGCGGCGGCAAGGTCGTCGTGGCGACGCGCAATCCCTCCGCTCAACCGGTGATGGCCGGCGTCGAATATGCCGCGATGCCCGCCGACCTCTCGGGTTTCGACGCCGTTGTGAACCTCGCTGGCGAGCCGGTGTTCGGGCGCCGCTGGAGCGACGCGGTGAAGGCGGAGATCCGCCGCAGCCGCGTCGAGGGAACACGCAAGCTCGTCGACGCGCTCAAGGCCAGCGCGCAGCGCCCGAAGGTGCTCGTCAACGCATCCGCGATCGGAATCTACGGAGACCAAGGCGAGCGCCTCCTGCCGGAGTCCGCCAAGTCCGGCGTCGACTACCTCGCCGAAGTCTGCACGGCGTGGGAGCGCGAAGCCGACCGTGCGGGCGAGCTCGGTGTGCGCGTGGTCAAGCTGCGCATCGGCGTCGTGCTCGGCGCGGGCGGCGCGCTGAAGCAGATGCTGCCGCCGTTCAAGTTCGGACTCGGCGGCCCGATCGGTTCGGGTGCCCACTGGATGAGCTGGATCCACATCGACGACCTGTGCGGAATGGTCCTGCACGCGCTGCGCGACGAGACCGTCAGCGGCGCCGTCAACGGCGTTGCGCCCGGCGCATGCACGAACAAGGACTTCAGCAAGGCGCTCGGCCGCGCGCTCTCGCGTCCCGCGTTCTTCCCCGTTCCGCCGTTCATGCTGAAGCTGATGTTCGGCGAGGTTGCGACGGTGCTGACTTCGAGCCAGCGCTGCGTGCCCGAGCGCGCACTCAAGTCCGGCTACGCGTTCAAGTACGCGGACGTCGACGGCGCACTGCGCGCGATCCTCAGCTGATCAGCCGCGCGGAACTCGATAGAGGTCGAAGCGCTCGCCGTCGACGACGCACGGCAGCTGGAGCGGCGTGTCCTGCGGGGACACGACGAGCTCGAAGTCGTACTGGTGCGCGAGCTCGGTCCAACGCGCGACGCTGCGCTCTCGCCACACGCGCGTCCAGTGCGGATTCTTGAGCGTCAGGCGCCCCCCACCCGAGATCGCGCGCACCGCGGCCTCGTCCGCGTAGTCCACCTCGAAGAAGTCGCGGATGAGCGGGCCGATCGCGGAACCGAGCTCCGGCATGTAGGTCAGCATCCACAAGGTCTCGGTCTCGACGAGCACGGGATGCGCGGTCTTCTGCTGCATCTCGACGCGCACCCAGACGGGCGTGACGAGCGGCTCGTCGGGAGCCACGTTGGCGCGCATCCAATCGATCATGCGTTGGTCGTCGCGCGAGATGACATCGCAGCGGAATTGTCCGCCGAAGTCGATGCCACGCTTGGGTAGCTGCGCCAGCGCCGCGAGCACCCCGCCCCCGAGAGCGAGCCCGATCCCAGCGCGCTCCAGACTCGGTCCCAGCGCGGGAGGAACGAAGCGCATCGCCGCCAGTGCGCCGAACGCGGCGGCAAATCCTGCGAGCAGCGAGAGATAGCGCGCGGGATGCGGATACCCCGTGCGCATCGCGAGGACGAGCACCGCGAGTCCGAGCGCGCAAAAGAGCGCCGTGCGTCGGGCCTCGCGCCAGCGCGCCGCACCGATGCCGAGCAAGACGCCCCAGAGAAGCGTCATCACGTGGTCACGCGGCGCCCACGGTGCTCGCTCGACGATGCAGATCGTCACCGCGAGCGCGAGCAGTCCGAGGACGATCCAAGTGAGCGCACGAGCGCGAACCTCCAGCTCGCCGACGAGCCGCTGCGCCACCAGCATCGTCAGCGGCGCCAGCAGAATCGTGGAGAGGTTGGCGACCCGCGAGGGCATCGCCATCAGCAAGGGATACGGCAGAAGTCCTACCTGCTGCGCTGCAGCGCAGCCCAGCGTGTACCCCCACGCCAAGGAAGCGAGCACCAGCCCCCAACGCAGCGCTGCGGCGGAGCCATTGCTGCGCTCCCCGAGCTCGCGTCCGCCGCGCAGCGCGACGAAGCCGAGCGCAGCGACGGCGATGAAGTGGAACGTGTAGCCAAACGCGAGCAGGTTCGGAACCTGTCGATGAAAGTCGGTACAGCGCACGAAGCCGAGCCCCGCCGCGGGATCCCCGTCGGGCGCGGCATACGGACCCACGGCGACGGCAGGCGAAAGATCCGAGCGCGACGCGATGTAGAACGCGACGCAGCCCGCGAAGCCGAGTGCGAACGACGCGAGCGCTCCGCGCAGCCGCTGGCCGCGCGGTCGACTGCGCGAGAACCCGAGAAACAGCACCATGAACGCCGCGACCGGCGGAAAAAGCCCCGCATGAATCATCGGTAGCGCGCCCGTGAGGAAGCCCGCGGTCCGCACGGCGCCTCCAATCCACGCGAGCGCGATCAGCACCCCGAGCGACTGGCCGAGCTGGCCGTGGCTGTAGATGTCCGGATAGATGAGAACCGGATACAAGCCGTCGTAGGAGCACGGCGCTTCGAGCGCGGCGAGCAGCGCGGCGCCGACGGCGAACGTCGCGCGGCGCGTGAACAACAGGGCGGCGACATAGGGCGCGAAGAGCGCGAGGAACAGCGCGGCGCCATTGCGTGCAAGCGAGATCCACTCTCGCTCGATGCCGAGCGAGAGCGCGCGGGCGGTGACGTGATTTCCGAGGCTGAAGGCGCGCTCATAGAAATGGATGTGCGGATGCCCCTGGGGATACGGAGGCATGCGCGCAAGCACCGCCCCAGAGCCGAGCGTCTCGTCGACCACCGCCGGATTCAGCCCAGCCGAGGCGACGGTGAACAGCGCGATCGCGAGTCCGCCTGCCCACAGCGCGTTGCGCAGCGACGTCCGCTCCGCCGACTCGAGCTCCTCCGCCACGACGACGCTCACTCCCGATAGCCGAGCGACACGAGGAGGCACGGGCCACCGAAGATGACGCTCGCACCACCGGCGCGGGCGAGCTCGACCGCCTTCGCGCTCTCCGCGCCCGGCTGCATCCAGAAGCGACGGATACCGTGTTCCAGCGCCGCGCCGACCACGCGCTCGGTCACCGGAGGCGGCGTGATGATCGACACTCCGTGGATACCCTTCGGCAGATCGGGGATCGAAGCCACGCACGCGACGCCTTCGATCTCGCGCTCGCTCGGGTGAACGACGTGCACCGGACGACCGTGCTGCAGATAGCAGCGCAGCACCTTGTTTCCGTACTTGGCGCGATCGATCGAAGCGCCGACAACCGCATGGGGTGCGCCGCGCAGAAAATCGTCGATGTCGTCTCGGACACTCATGAGAGGAAGGCTGCTCGGCTGCGACGCCGCCACAATGCCTTCACGCTACCATTCCTGCACGATGAAGCGAGCAGACAAGGCGCGCGCGATCGGTGAGCTCCTCGACAAGCTCTATCCCAACCCCGCGGTCCCGCTCGACCACTCGGACTCTTTCACCCTGCTGATCGCGGTGCTGCTCTCCGCCCAGTGCACGGACGCGCGCGTCAATCTCACGACGCCCGCGCTCTTTGCCCTCGCGAGAACGCCCGAGCAGATGATGCAGCTGTCACCGGCGCGCATCCGCGAAGTGATCCGCCCGTGCGGGCTTTCTCCGCAGAAAGCGAAGGCGATCCACGAGCTTTCGCACATCCTCGTGCGCGAGCACGGCGGCCGCGTCCCCGGCGACATCGAGGCGCTCGAGCGACTGCCCGGCGTCGGCCACAAGACGGCCAGCGTCGTGATGAGCCATGCCTTCGGTGTTCCAGCCTTTCCCGTGGACACGCACATCCACCGCTGCGCGACGCGCTGGGGTCTCTCGGCCGGAACGAGCGTCGAGCGCACCGAGCGCGACCTGAAGGCGCTCTTCCCGCCGGAGTCCTGGAATCGGCTGCACCTGCAGATCATCTACTTCGGTCGCGAGCACTGCCCGGCGCTGCGCCACGACTTGTCGAAGTGCCCCATCTGCTCGTGGGCCGCCTCGAAGTCGCGCGCCAAGCTCGAGCGGCAGGCCGGCAGCGGCAAAGACGCCGCGCGGCGCGCGCCCAAGCGACGGAATGCGCGTGGCTGACGCTATTCTCCTTCGCCATGGAAACGTCGATCTACACGCAGCGCGTCGACGATTGCCTCCGCCGCGTCGCGCGCTGGCTGGAAGCCTTCGATCCCGACGAGCTCGACTACGCCACCACCGACGGCGTCGTGAGCCTGCTCTTCCCCGATGGGGCGCGGTATGTGCTCAACCGCCAGTCCGCCGCATCCCAAGTGTGGTTCGCAGCAGGCGCGCGAGCGTGGCACTACAACTGGGACGAAGCGGGGGCGCGCTGGGTCGATGACCGCGATGGTCACGCGCTCTACGACAACCTTGCGCGCGTCGTGACCGAGAAGCTCGGACGCAAGGTCGCGGCGCCGTGATCGGGCTGCATCGGCTCGAAGGGTTCTATTGGGTCGCGCGCACCGGCGGCTATGCACGCGCGGCGCGTGCGTTCCCGTACCCGATCACGCAGCCCGCGGTGCACCAGCAGGTCAAGAAGCTAGAGCAAGAGCTCGGCCTCGCATTGTTCGAGCGCGTCGGCAAGGACCAGATGCAGCTCACCGCTGCGGGGCAGCGGCTCTATCGCTTCGCAGCGCCGTTCTTCGAAGGACTGCCGGGCGTCGTGCGCGCTGTGCAATCCGGCGACAGCTCGGGCACGCTGATCATCCACGCGGCGCCGCTCTTCGTACGACACCTGCTGCCGCGCTGGATCCAACGCGTGCGGCGCGCGCACCCGCAGGGACGGGTCGAGCTCGTCGAGATGCCACAGGCGGATGTCGCGCGACTGCGCGACGGCTCCGCGGACATGCTCGTCGATTTCCTCCCGGAGTGGCCAGAAGACGTCGCCACCCAGCGCGTCGGAACGCTGCGCGGCTTCGTGGTCTTGCCCGCGCGCCATCCGCTCGCACGGCGAGCGCGCCTCACGCTCGCACAGCTCGGCGAAGAAACGTTCATCAGCTATCCGACGGGCGGAATCGCTCACGACCTCCAGATGCGCGCGTTGGCCGAGCACGGCATCCGCCCGCACAACATGCTCTCCGCGAGCACGGCGGAGTCGATCTTGGGTTTCGTGGAAGCCGAGCTCGGCTTCTCGCTGCTCGCATGGATCGGCGACGAAGCGCCGCGCTGGCCCGGAGTCGCCGCGATACCGCTGCAGTCGCCAAAGGTCGAGTTCCCCGTCATGGCTGCGTGGCGCAAGGACATGCCGGAGCACGCACTGCTCGACGCGGCGCTCGGCTGCGCCCCGAAGGCCTGAGCGAGCTCAACGCACCTCGACGAGCCGCGGGCGGAACGTCAGTCGACCGGACTTCGAGGAGACGATCCAAACATCGCGCAGTGCAGCGCAGCCACGCGCGTCCATCGGCAGGGACCACTCGAGGCTTCCTTCGCGCACTTCGCTCGCCAGCCACTGGCCGCGCACGACGCGTTCGTCGTCCACCAGCGCGACGCGAGCGCTCCCTAGCGACGTCGCGTACGCACCCCAACGCTCGCGCTGCGGTTCGAGCACTTGGAGCGTGACACGGCAGCCGTCCGCGGAGAGGACGACATCGGTCTCGGTGAAGCTGCGCGCGGCATCGAGTGCGTCGAGCCCGTTGCATCCGATCCATGGGCGACGCGGCGTCGAGTCCTCGAACCACAGTAGGATCGGGCTCGGACCACCGTTCTCGGCGGGCGTCGCGCGAAATTGCTCCGCGTCGGCTTCGGGGTACATCCCGCGCCACTGCAACATGCCTTCGCGCTCGTCCTCCGCGCCTGCGAGCGGCGTGTCCGGCTCGACCATGGCGACCACGCGCAACGCACCCGTGTGCTCGATGCGCGCGGCGAGCTCCTCACGCGCTGAGGCTGCAGATTCTCGTAACAAGATCTCGACTCGCCCGCTCGAGACATCGCAGCGGTCGCCCGCCACGTCGCAGCCGAGAAGCCTCAGCCGCTCTGCGATCACCTTCGTCGCATGAGCGAGCGTCGTCGCGTCCGTGCCGGGGGGAGCCGAGAAGACGACCCGCCCACGCGGCTCCACGGCCGCGCACGACGCAAGCAGCAGGCTGATGTTCAGGATCCCGCGGATCACGGCCTCAGTCCTTCTTATCCTTCTTCTTGCCGAACAGGTCATTCAAGCCGTCGAGCAGCTCGCCACCGAGCGCATCGCGCAGCAGCTTGTCGACGAAGCCCTTGCCGAGCTTGAACGACGGCGAATTCCACTTCCCGCTGATCTCGATAGGAACGAGCAAGTTGGGATCGATGAAGTCCCGCACCTTGTCGAGCTCGCGAGTCACGGATTTCCCGAGCAGCGAGAGCGGCAGCGAGGCCGCGAGCTTCATCTCGCCCTTCGCGATGTCGTACGTACCGACAAACGGGTACTCGACGCCGCGAATCGAAACCGGCAAGGCCTCGTAGCCCGCGACGCCGTTGCGGATCGGAATCGTGAGCGACTTCAGGTTCGTGGTCTTGCGTACCAAGTCCGCCTCGCCGAAGGCCTCGAAGGCACGCGTCAGGCTGGGGAGAATCTCGTAGGTCACCTCGCCCAGATCGAGCGTCACGTCGCCGTTCAGCTTGCGCAGATCGCCGTCGAGCGGGAGCTGGAACTTCGAAACCTTCAGCGCGAGCGGCTTCGATCCCTCGGGCTTGCTCGCGTTCACGAACAGCGGAACGAGGTTGCCGATGATGCGCTTCGAGAAGAGTGGCGAGAGCGGCAGACTCGCGTCGATGCCTTCATCGCCCACGGCGACGACGAGCTTCTCCTCGAGCCGCGCCACGATCTGAACTCTCGCGTTCGCGCTCGCGAGCTCCGCGCGGAGCGGGTCCGTCTGGCTCGGATAGACGCCCTCGACCTTCGCGCGCACGATCGGGCCGAGAACGTCGACCAGCAAGCCATCCTGTGCCGCAAGCGCATCGACGAGCGCGGTCGGAAGACCCTCGAGAGATCCATCGACGCGCACCGGAGGCAGCGGCGCACCCTCCGCGCGCTCGAGAAATGCGCCACAATCGGCAACGCTCGCGCGCAGAGCGATCGTGCCCGCCTTTTCACCGCCGAGCTTCCCGTCGACGACCACGAGGGCCGGCTTCGAAGGCTCCATGGCGACCGAAAGCGCGAGGTCTCGCAGCTCGACGGGCGTTCCCGGCTGTCCTTCTGCGGCGGCCGGATGCACGTAGCGCACGGCGGGCACCGTGACACCGAGCTTCGCCGCAGCTCGACGCACGGCGCTGGCGAGGCTTGCGGGCTCGCTTCCCGCAGCCGGCATCCAAGGGTCGAGTGGAAGCGAGAGCGACTCGATCTTGGCGCCGAAGACGGGCTCGGCGACGGTGAACGCGAGCGACGCACCCGCAGGGAGCGATGCGGCGACGTGCCGCTGCAGAAGCTCGTTCGAGAGTCGCACGCTCAGCTCGATGGGCTTCGCTCCGATCTCCAATCGACCGCCGCTCAGGCTCGCACCGCCGTTGACTTGGACCGCACGCATCGCCACGCGCATCGCAAGACTGCCCTCTCCCCCACGACGTGAGGCCGACGGCTCGAGCGCGAGCTCGGCGCGCACGCTGTCACCGGCGAGTTCGAACAGAGTCTCGCGGAGCTCGGACGGTACGAACGCAGAGAATGCGCGCAAACCCTCGACGGTGAGCTTGGCTTCCGTGCGCGGCGGCACGAACGTGTTCGCATCGATCGGATCGAGGAACGGACCCAACGCGGCCACCTCGACCGATGCATCCACAGCGGCCGGCGTCGCGCCGGCGAGCCGCAGCGCGAGCGAGACCTTCGCAGGCGCCTTCGGAGCGAGCGAAGCGTCCAGCCCGAGCGGTTGCAGCTCAAACGCGAGCGTCTCCCCGGGGCCGCTCTGCGAGTAGCGCAGACGCGGAAGCTCCACGTGCGTCCGCAGTCGCGCATCGGCGAGAAGCTCCTTCAGCCCCGTGGTGTCTTTGGGCATCGCGAGGTCGAGCTCCTCCACGCGCACCGAGAATCGTGCGTCGTCGCCGATCAACGCCACGGCGGTCCCCGCGGGCAGACTCGCGCCCGCGTGTCGATCGAGCATCCCCTGCGTCGGACGTACGACGAGCTCGAACGGAGCCTGGGCGATGCGAATGCGCTCCGAGGTTACTTCGAGCCCCGTGGAGAGCGAGATGCGCTGAGCGGAGAGCTTGGCAGCGACCTGCGAGTCTCCCGCCGACTTCGCGCCAGCGAGCGGGCGTGCGGAGACCTCGATGTCGAGCGTGTCGCCGAGGAGCTCCACGACACTCGCGCCGACATCTGCGGGCAAGAATGCGCGCAGGGATTCCAGCCCGCGCGCCTTGACCTGCGCTTCCAGCGGCGGAGGCACACCCTCGGCACGCGGTGTTTTCCGTGCGAAGAGGTCGTCGATCTTCGCGGACACACTCGCGCCGAGCGCAGCGTTTTCGAACTTGGAGTCGAGCTCCAGCGTCGCGACCATCCGCTCACCGTCGCCCTGAACGACGCGTGCATCGAGCGCGACATCCGCGAGCGCACCCAGCTTCGCGCTCAGCGACTCCGCCCCGCTCGCGCCATCCACGAGGGCAAGCGGAATGCGCCGTCCCTTGAAGCTCAGCGCGACCTCCGAAATGGAGAGCGGATCGACGATGGCGTCGAGCGCGCCAGGCTTCGGGCAGCTTGCGGTGAGCGAGAGCGAACCCGCACGATCCGTGCCGAGCTTCGCGTCGAAGCTGACGTTGAGCGGCGGCTTGCCCGGTTCGTGGCCGAGATGCAGCACAAGCCCCATCTCTCGCAGCGCAACCGAGCGCACCCCATCGGCGAAGTCGACAGAGTCGACCTCCACGCGCGCATCGACCTCGCTCTTCTGCAGCAGCGTCGCCACGGGATTCTTGGCGCTGCCGAGTTCCTCCAGCGGAACCCGTAGCCCCGGCCCCACGCTCACGACCACGCTCTTCCCGAGCTCGAGCGCCATGCCCTCGGGCACGAACTTCTTCGCTGCGCGCGACAGCGCTCCCGCCGGAGGAGTGAAACGGATCATCCACGGCTCACCCGAAGGCTGGATCACGACTCCACCGTCCATCCAAGCGGTCACGTCGAGCGCGAGCGTCGGCGAGCTGGCGCGAACGATGGCCTCGCGACGTCCCTTGCCGTTGGTCACATCGACGCGCAGGTCGAGCGCCGCGCCGAGCAGCTCGCGTACGTCGAACTCCGGAGGCGCGAGCGCGGCCAGCGTGCGGGCTTGAAGTTGCTGGAGCGTCAGCGTGACGTCGAAGCGCGGCTCCCCTCCCTTCGCAGCCTGAATCAACATGGCGGGATTCTCGGCGAGAAATCGCGCGAGATCTTCGATGCGCACCTGCGCGTTCGCGAAGCCGCTGGCGCCCGCGCCGAGCTCGGTCTCGAGTTGAACCGTGAGCGTGCGCGTCGTCCCTTCGGGCGTGAGCGCGACGTCGAGCCGCAGCTTGTCGGCACTCACTCCGTCCGCGAACGGCAGCAGCGCTCCCGTGGCCTTCCAACCCTGCGTCGCAGCGCGCAGAGAGAGCTCGCAGCCGGAGATCGCGGCATCGACGACGCTCGTCCCGCGCGACGGTGCATCGAGGATCGCCTGGAGCGCCACGCGCAGGCCCGTGATGCTGAGTTCGACGCGCGGCTCCCCCTGCGCCGCAACGTTCAGTCCCTCCGGCGCGTATTGGGCGAGCAGCCGCGCGAAGCCTTCGGGCTCGGGCCGCAGCGCAACCTGAAGCGACGCGGGCACGTCGCGTCCGAGCACGCCTTCGGCCAGCGCACCGTCGAACACCACCGCACCGCGTTCGCCCTCGATGCGCAGAGTGAGCTTCCCGCTCGCGAGCGTGCCGTCTCCCTGAGCGGTCACGGTGAACTGCGGCCCGAAGAGGGTCGAGATCGTCCCGGGCTGTTGCGCGAGTGCGTCGATGAACGCGCTCGGCAGTGCGTCGAGGCTCGCGTTCAGCTCGAAGCGCGCCTGCGGATTGAGTCCCGCCCCAGCGAGAAGGTCGTGCAGTGCCACGGCGAGCTTGACGCTCCCCGGTTGCTCGCCCGCGAGAGTACCGTCGACGTTGACGCGCAGCGGCTCACCCGGCTTCGCACGCAGCTGGGCGACGAGATTCTCGACCGAGAACGGTCGGCCCGCCGCGCGCGTGCGCGCGTCCGACCACTGCGCCTTCGCAACGTTGACGTCGACTTCGAGGTCGAGCTCGCGCAGCAGCTTCCCAAGGTCCAGCGGCTCGCTCGGCTCACTCGGAGCGGCTTCTGGCGGCTGGATTCCCGCTCGCAGCGCCAACGCGCGATCCAAGTTCGTCACCCCCGAGTCGTCGGCCACGAGCGACGCCTGCGCATCGACGGTCACCTTGCCGACGCGCGCTCCGCCGCTGCGTGCGAGATCCAAGAGCGACGGCAGATCGAGCGACACGCGCGCCACCTCGCCGCCGTCCGGTGCGAGCAGTCGGACGTTCTCGACGCGCTGCCGCCCCGTCCAAGCCAGCTTCAGCGAGCCGATCTCGAGCCTTCCCTCGCGCTCGGCCGAGAACTTGTCGGTCACGACACCCGCGATCGTGCCGGAGAAAAGCATCGGCGCGAGCGCTGCGAGCGCGAACAGAGCCAGAAAGATGGAGCCGACGATCCACGGCCAGCGGCGACGGCGAACTTGAGTCGTTTCCTGCGTCATTTCGAGCACCTGCGAGCGGGCGGGAGAGAGCCGCGCTCCTCTGTCGTTGGGGCGAAACCGGCCAGCGGGCTCAGTTCCACTCGGGGTCCGGCGGCTCGAACGCGAGCGAGCGGAACTGGGGGCCGAGATCGAGGATCACGTCGCGCCACAGGCGCTGCGTGTCGAACTGAAACACGCGGGCGGCACTGCCGCGCGCGGGAAGCCACGAGCCATCTTCGAGCTCGGACTCGAGCTGCGACGGCGCCCAGCCTGCGTAGCCGAGGAACAAGCGCACGTCGCGCTCTGCGCGCGCAGCGTCGAGCTCTGCGAGCCGCCCCACGTCATCGAGCTCGCCGCCGATCCACAGCTCCGGCGCGAGCTGGACTCCGCCCTGAATCACGTCGGGCGCGCGGTGCAGGATCTGCAGCGTGTCGAGCCCCACGGGGCCGCCGACGAACATGCGCAGGTCGCTGCGGGAGAGCGAGGGGTGGCTCGCCAGCACTTCGCGCGCACGAAACTCGCTCGGTCGATTGAGCACGAGTCCATACGCCCCGTCGTCCGAATGACTGCACATCAGCACGACCGTGTGCAGAAAGTTCGGATCGACGAGGTCTGGCCCCGCGGCGAGAAACGCGCCTTGCGAAACGAGTAGTTCGCGCCCCACGGGGCCCAATCTAGCGAGAAAAGCCCGCGCAGACCATGCGCGGCTGAACGGGGTAGCGCGGATAGCGCGCGTCGGCCTTCGAGAGTTCACACATCCAAAACACCGAGCCCTTCGCGGACTCGATCTTGCGCACGTGCGCGCAGTCGGGACACAGCCCGCGCGGGCTCCACGCCACGGTCGGACGCGGCTCGGGCACGCGCGGCGCACCCGGATCTTGCGATTCCTTCACGTTGCGCGCTCCAGAGTCAGCACGCACTCGACGTGCGGGGTCTGCGGGAACAAATCGACCGGACGCGCTCGAACCGCGCGCCAACCCGCAGGCGCGAGCGCCGCGATGTCGCGCGCCGCCGAGGCGACATGACACGACACGTACACGATGCGACGCGCGGAGATTCCGGCGAGGAGCTCCACGACCTTCGGGTGCAGTCCCGCGCGCGGCGGATCGACGACCGCAACATCGCAAGAAATCGCGCCCGCGCTCGCAAACCACGCCAGAACGTCGCCGGAGCTGAAGCTCACGTTCGCGATGCCGTTCTCCTCGGCATTGCGTCGCGCATCCGCGACCGCCGCCTCGATGAGCTCGACGCCGTGCACGTGCGCCGCACGCCGCGCGAGCGGCAGCGTGAGCGTCCCCGCACCGCAGTAGAGATCGAGCACGCGCTCGCTCCCTGTGACGCGAGCCTCCTCGAGCGTCACATCCACGAGTCGCTCCGCCTGCGCCGTGTTCGTCTGAAAGAAGCTCGCGGCCGAGACGCGGTACCACAGTCCCGCGAGCCGCTCTCGAATCGATCCGCTGCCGTGCAGCACGAGCTCGCGCTCTCCCATCGCCACGGTCGCGCCGCGCGAGTTGATGGCCTGCACGAGCGTCGTGATCTCTGGATGCGCCGCGAGCAGCGCTCTCACGTACGGACCGACGAGCTCGGGGGCCTCGCTCGACGTCGTGAGCTGCATCAGGATCTCGCCCGTAGCGACGCTGCGCCGCAGCACCAAGTGGCGCAGCAGACCTTCGTGCTTCGCGAGGTCCCACGCCGGCAGTCGCTGTTCGAGCGCGACTCGCCGCGCGCTTGAGAGGATCGCATCGAACGGCTGCGGCTGGATCTCGCACGCCTCGACATCGAGCACCTTTCGAAACTGATCGCGCGGATGAAGACCGAGCGCGAAGTCGCGCTGCACTCCCTCCGCCTCGCCCGGCTCGACCCAGCGACGATTGCCGAACGTGAAGTCCATCTTGTTGCGGTAGCGCAGCGGACTCGCGCCGCCGATCACGGGCTCGACCTCGACGCCGATCCCCGCGCTGCGCAGCGCGCGCTCGACCAACTCGCGCTTCACCGCGAGCTGGCCGCCGTAGTCGAGTTCTTGCAGCGAGCAGCCGCCGCACGCGCCGTAGTGAGCGCACGGAGCCTCCACACGCCGCTCGGAGCGTCGCAGCACCTCCTCGAGCCGCGCATCGATGCGCTCGCCGCGCCGCCGCAGCACGCTCGCCGCCACGCGCTCCCCGGGCAGCGTCCGCCGCAGCGCTACACGAAACTCCCCCGCCTCATGCTGCGCCCGCCCGACGCCGAGCCCGCGCTCGTCGACGCGCTCGACCTCGACCTCCAAGCGGTCCCCCCACTTCGGCTTGCGCAGCTGCATCACGTCGCGTCCGAGCGGCGCGCGCGGGAGAGGGGCCAGATGTCCTCGTTGGCGAGCGGGTGGGCTTCGTAAGTGCCGTCGTTGTCGGGGAGCGGAACTCCGGCACGCACCATCGCGGTGTAGACGGAGAGGCAGGCGACATTGGCGAGGTTCAGGCTGCGCACGCCGCGCGCGACGGGAATGTAGACGCGGCGCGTGGGATGCGCGTCGATGAGCTCCGTCGGGAGCCCCTTGCTCTCGCAGCCGAACACGAGGATGTCGTCGGGCTCGAACGCGGTCTCGAAGAGACTCGCGCCACCGCGGGCCGTGAAGAGACGCAGCCGCTCGGCTGCCGGACGGCGCGCGCCGCGCGAGAGGTGCGCGAGCAGCGCGTCCCAGTCGCGGTGGATCACGAGCTCGACCTGCGGCCAGTAATCGAGACCCGCGCGCTTCAGGTAGCGGTCTTCGAGGCTGAAGCCGAGCGGCTCGACCAAGTGCAGCACGTTGTGCGTCGCAGCGCACAGGCGCGCGGCGCAGCCGGTGTTGTGCGGGATCTCGGGGCTGACGAGGCAGACGTCCACAGTGCGCGCAGTCTACTCGACCTCGCGGTGTTTCCGCGCCACACTGAGGCCATGCAGTCCGACGAATACGCCCCGTTCTACGCGGGCTACATCGCCCTGGTTCCGGAGCCCGAGGTTCTGCCCGCGCTCGAGTCGCAGCTCGAGAGCTTCCCGCGCGAGCTCGCGCCCTTCCACGGAGCGCTCGAGACCTACCGCTACGCGAGCGGCAAGTGGAGTGTGCGCGAGGTCGTCGGACACCTGTGCGATTCGGAGCGCATCTTCGGCTATCGCGCCCTGCGTATCGCGCGCGCCGACTCGACGCCGCTGCCCGGCTACGACGAAGACCACTTCGTCGCCCACTCCGACTTCGACCGTGTGCCGCTCGCGGACCTGCTCGAGGAGTGGACGCTGCTCCGCCGCGCGAATCTGGCGCTGTTCCGGCGCTTCGACGGGCCCACCCTGCTCCTGCGCGGGAACGCGAACGGCAATCCCGTCAGCGTGCGAGCGCTCCTGCGCGTGCTCGTCGGCCATCCGCGCCACCACGTGCGCGTGCTCCACGAGCGCTACCGCGCGGCTCGCTGAACGCCGATCGCGCACGCTTGCCGCCAAGTTCGTATCCGGTCGAGGTGCGAGGGCAGCCGATGAGCTTCCCATGCTCGTCCGCTACTTCATGAGTCGCGGCGTGAAGACCGTCGACGTCGCGACGACCTGTCGCGCTGCGCTGCGCCAAATGCGGGAGCAGCGCCTGCGGCGAACCCCCGTCGTCGACGACGGACGTCTCGTCGGCATGTTGAGCGAGCGCGATCTGCTGCGCGTTCTCCCGGGCACGATCGCGCAGGCGGACACCGACGCAGGCGCCGCGAGCGAGAGCCTGCCCGTCTCGCGCGTGATGGCAACGCAACTCGCAACCGTCGACGCCGACGATCACATCGAGACCGCCGCGCTGCGCATGCTCGAGCACAAGGTCGGCGGGCTGCCGGTACTCCACGGCGGACAACTCGTCGGCATCCTCACCGAATCCGACGTCTTCCGCGCCTTCACGCGCATGCTCGCGACCGAAGGCACGCTGCGCGTGAGCTTCGGCTTTCTCGAAAACACGCACGCACACCTGTCCTTCGCGGACTTCGTGCGCAACGCCGGCGGCGAGCTCGCGGGCTTGCAGGTCTACCCGCGTCCGGGAGGTCAACGCCTGTGCGTGCTGCGCATGCGCGGCGGCGACTCGTCGAAGCTCATCTCGGCGTTGAGCGGCGCCGGCTGCAGCCTGATGGAAGTGCTCGACGACCGCGAGAGCGCCGCGACGCGCTAGTCACGCTCTTCGACGGGCCGCCCGAGCAAGCGCGAAGCGACGACGAGCGCGAGGAACCACGCGATCGCCGCCCCCACGATGCGCCAGCCGCCGCGCTCACCGAGCCGCGCCAGCAATGCCGAGCGCGTGTCGCTCGACCACGCGCGGAACACGAGGTCGCGCTGCGGAAGCTCCGCACCCGCACACGTCGCGCCGAGAACATCGTCGGGCACGCTCGATCCGCCGTGGTACGCGACGATCGAGGGACCCTCGGCGTTTCCGATCAAGCTCGCGCCCGTCGGCAGCTCGACGCGATAGCGCAGCGCGCGCCAGCGCGAGTCCGCGAGCTTCTCGAACGAGAAAAACACCCAGCCCGTGTCGCACGGAATCCCCGGTCCGACCTCCGCGCTGCGCAGTCGCTCGCCCGTGCGCGCGTCCGAGAGCTCGAGCCGCATCTTGCCCGCCTGCGGGTGCACGTAGTTCATGGCGAACGCGAGCGTGTGCAAGTCGCCGTGGTGCAGGTCCGTGCGCGTGCGCGGCGGCGACGGGAGCAGCTCGCCCTCGATCACCGAGCCGTCGAGCGCGCGATCGCCCCATGGCCGCACGACGTACGGCACGCCGCGATAGCGCACCCAGGGCGAGTGAGCATTGCGATCCGCGCTCGCGAGCGAGAAATAAAAGCGCCCGCCCGCCGAGTCCTCGATCGGCTCGAACTCGAAGCGCGCCCAGTCGTCGCTCGCGGGCAGCTTGTCCGCTTCGAGCCGCGCGCGCCGCAGCACCTCGCCCTGCGGCCCATCGCGGCGCAACTCGAAGTCGAGCGCGAGCGCCGTGCCGCCGATCGGCGCGAGCGCGACATCGACCGCGTGCAAGCCGTCGTGCTCGCACACGAACCCCTGCCCGAGCGGATGGTCGCCGAAGATGCGGCCCGCCTGCGTCGTGCGCTGCGCGAGGCGGATCTCGACGTCCGGCAAGTCCTCGCGCCACGAGAACAGCGCGAAGAGTGCGACCAAGGCGATGACGAACGCGCGCACCACGCTAAGACCCCCACACGAGGCACTCGTTCGGAACGAGCCCGCCCCACAGGAACAGCGCGTCGTAGACGAAGAGCATCATCGCGAGCAGCTTGAGCCCCGCGGGACGCCGGAAGTTCGAGAGCGGCGCGAGCAGCCCGGCCGCGAACACGACCGCGAGCGCGGCCATCGCGGGCATCAGATAGCGCCCCTGCCCCTCGCCGCGCAGGATCACGAGCGCGACCTGCATCGCGACCAGCGCCAAGCACAGCGCGAGCACCGGCCGCGACACTCCGCGCCGCGTGTGGAACAGCGCCGAGAACGCCGACAAACCCGCGAGCCCCGCCACGATCGCCGCCACCGTGTACATCCACGACGGCAGCTCGCGCGAGTACCAGTTGAAGCCCCCGACGAACGTGTGCCACAGCTCGCGGAACGTCTCCGCCGACGCGCCGCGCTGCACGCGCGCGAGGAACGCGTCGAGGTTGCGCGGCAGGACCGGGCTGTGCTGGACGTGCCACATCCACAGAATGCCCGCGACCACCGCAGCGCCCGCGCCGAGCCCGAGCACGACCGTCCGCAGGCGCGTCGACACCCCGCCGCCGAAGACCAGCGTGAGCACGACCACGCCCGCCAAGCTCATCACCGTCGACTTCACGAGCAGCCCGAGCGCCGCCAGACTCGCCGCGAGCACCAACGTGCCGCGCGAGCCGTCGCCAGCGAGCCTGCGCGCGCACAGCGCGAGCACCACCGCGCCGATCGTGCGCGCGAGCACATCGTTGTTCACCACCGCGCCCAGCCGCGCGTTCATCGGAAACCACGCGAACACGAGCGTCGCGCCGATCACGAGCGAGCGGTCGCTGAAGGCGCAGCACGCGAGCTGCAGCACGACCCACACGCTCGCCAGATACATGAGCAGCGACAGCATGCGCGCCCACACGAGCTGGCTCTCGACCGACGCATAGCGCACCGGAAAGAGCCACGCCCCGAGCAGCGTGTAGTAGCCCGGCGGCTGCGACGTCGCGGTGAAGAACGGCTCGACCTGATCGAAGTCCGTGCGATCGCGCACGGCGCCCGCCCAGTCGACGCGTCGGTAGTAGTCGTGCTCGGCCATCGAGCGCAGGATCTCGCCCTGCTCGTGGGCGATCTCCTCCATGCTCGTCCCCGCCATGCGCCGCCGCACCTGCAGCTGCGACGTGGGCCACGAGGTGCGCTCGTCGACTTCGCCCCCCGCACCGAGGCGCGCCGGCTCGCCGCCCCACGGGCGATGGAGCCACGACACGTGGGTCGCGTACTCCATGTGCCACGGCTCGTCTTCGCCCATCCAAGGCGCGACCGCGAACAGATACGCCAGCCCGTGCAGCAGCGCCGCCACCAGCACCAGCCGCGTCACCCGCCTCCGATCCGCCCCCTCCAAGCCACTCATTCCGGCCTCAGCCTACACGCGCCCGCCCCGCGGTTCACGGTGCCACGTCCGCTGCGCGCGGCACTCGGCTTCGGCATCTACGGCGTCGCTCCGCTCACGCCTCCGTGCCTGCGCCGCGCGCCGCGCTCCGCTCGCTCAAGGGACGAGAACTGGGGCGAGCACGACCCGGAACCCGACGTTGTTGACCGCGAAGCCGGGGTCGTTGTAGTACCGGATCGCGGAGCGGCAGTAGTACGAGCTGTTGAGCCAGCCGCCGCCGCGGATGACCCGGTACGGGCCGCCTGTGACGAAGGGGTCCGTCACGGCGCCAGACGGGTAGCCGCCATGCGAGTCGAGGCACCACTCCCATACGTTGCCGTGCATGTCGTAGAGGCCCCACGCGTTGGGCGCGTAGCTGCCTACGACCGAGGTCTGTTTCCCGATGCAGAAGTTGTGGTTCGCCTGCGAGCAACTGAGCGAATTGCCCACGTTCCAGCTCGTCGTTGTCCCCGTGCGGCACGCGTACTCCCACTCCGCCTCCGTGGGTAGCCGGAACTCGTACCCCGACGGTACCGCGCCCCGAGCGGACTGCTGCGCGGTGAGGGCCTTGCAGTACGAGCGCGCGTCGTGCCAGCTCACCTGCTCCACAGGTCGATTGGCGCTGTCGGGGTACTCGGAGCCTTGGAATTGGGACGGATTGCTCCCCATCAATGCCGCGTACTCCGCCTGCGTCACTTCCGTCGCGCCCATCCAGAACGGGTAGCTGATCGTCACGGTGTGGACAGGCTTCGCTGACTCATCGAGAAGCGCATCATCGCCCATTTGGAACGTTCCCGCTTGGATCTGCGCGAAGCCACTCGGGATCTCGCTGTTGGACGAGCATGCGCCGAGCGTGAGCGAGAACGCCGCACACGACAGCGCGACAACAGTGGAGCCGATAGCGCGAGGCAAAGAACCGTGCAGGGGCGAGTTCATGCGAGCGTTCCTATCAGAGAGGGGGGAGCGTGCGAGCGTCGGTCTCCCGCGAGAAGCGAGAGCCCCTTCGCCCGAAAGATGTTAGTCAGGTCCCAACCGCCGAGCCACCCGCGCGCCGCCCTCGGACTCCGGCATCTACGGCGTCGCTCCGCTGACGCCCCGACCGATCGCGAGAGCTCGTGCCCGCGCCTCGCGCCGCGCTGCGACGCTTCAGGGAACGAGAACTGGGGCGAGCACGACCCGGAACCCGACGAGAAAGTCCCTGCCGCCGGGGACATCGCCACTTCGGAACGCGGAGCGGCAGTCGACCGGATCGCCGTCCCAACTTCCGCCGCGGAGGACTCGGTACGGCCCGCCCGTGACGAAGGGGTCCGTCGCAGCGCTCGACGGGTAGTCGCCGTAGGAGTCGAGGCACCACTCGTACACGTTCCCGTGCATGTCGAAGAGGCCCCACGCGTTCGGGGCGTGAC